>NZ_JBICVJ010000006.1:0-514854 GCF_043198895.1 Streptomyces sp. NPDC048696
CCAGATGTGGAAGCCTCGTAAGGGGTGGAGCTGACTGGTACTAATAGGCCGAGGGCTTGTCCTCAGTTGCTCGCGTCCACTGTGTTAGTTCTGAAATAACGAACGGCCGTGTTGTTGCCCGGTTTCGTTAATTTCATAGTGTTTCGGTGGTCATAGCGTTAGGGAAACGCCCGGTTACATTCCGAACCCGGAAGCTAAGCCTTTCAGCGCCGATGGTACTGCAGGGGGGACCCTGTGGGAGAGTAGGACGCCGCCGAACAATCATTGCGGGAAGCCCCGCACCAAGATCCGAAATGGATCGCGGTGCGGGGCTTTTTTGCGTTCCGGCATCATCGACGGCTGCCGTCCGTCTAGCCTGGGGCCCCATCGTGCCGGACGAACGAGGAGCCCCGAGAATGACGCAGCGCGCGGCAGACGGTCACCACGAGATCCAAGTGCGAGGAGCACGGGAGAACAATCTCAAAGGCGTCGACGTAGACATCCCGAAGCGGCGGTTAACCGTCTTTACCGGCGTATCGGGCTCGGGCAAGTCCTCGCTGGTCTTCGGCACCATCGCCGCCGAGTCGCAGCGGTTGATCAACGAGACGTACACCGCCTTCGTGCAGTCCTTCATGACCAGCGCCGCCCGCCCGGACGTCGACGCCCTGCACAACCTGACCACGGCCATCGTGCTCGACCAGGAGCGGATGGGCGCCAATTCGCGCTCCACCGTGGGCACCGCCACCGATGCCTTCACGATGCTCCGGATCGTCTTCAGCCGTCTCGGTGACCCGCACGTGGGAACGTCCAGCGCCTTCAGCTTCAACACCCCCGAAGGCATGTGCCCGCGCTGCGAAGGCATGGGCGAGGTCACCGCCATGGACCCCGACCAGCTCGTCGACCGGGAGAAGTCCCTCAACGAGGACGCGATCACCGTCCCCAACATGGGCGTCGGCACCTACAACTGGGAGACCTTCGCCAGCACCGGCCTGTTCGACCCGGACAAGAAGCTGAAGGACTACACGGACGCCGAATGGGAGGACTTCCTCTACAAGCCGGCGACCAAGGTGAAGATCGGCACCAAGAGCTTCAACTACGAGGGCCTGGTCGTAAAGATCCAGCGGGTCTATCTCAACAAGGACCGTGAGGCCATGCAGCCGCACATCCGCGCCTTCGCGGACCGCGCCGTGTCCTTCGCGGACTGCCCCGACTGCGGCGGCAGCCGCCTGAGCCAGGCCGCTCTCGGCTCCCGTATCAAGGGCGTGAACATCGCCGAGTGCGCGGCCATGCAAATCAGCGACCTCGCCGCGTTCGTACGGGGGCTCGACGAGCCGTCCGTAGCCCCGTTGCTCGTCAACCTCATCGGCCTGCTGGACTCCCTCGTCGAGATCGGACTCGGCTACCTCAGCCTCGACCGGAGCACCGGCACTCTCTCCGGCGGCGAGGCCCAACGGGTCAAGATGGTGCGGCACTTGGGCTCCAGCCTGACCGATGTGACGTACGTGTTCGACGAGCCCACCACCGGACTGCACCCGCATGACATCGCCCGGATGAACGACCTGCTGATCCGGCTGCGGGACAAGGGCAACACGGTGCTCGTGGTCGAGCACAAGCCGGAGGTCATCGAGATCGCCGACCATGTCGTCGACCTCGGGCCGGGCGCGGGCCAGCACGGCGGCGAGATCTGCTACGGCGGCGATGTCGCCGGGCTGCGCGCCTCCGGCACGCTGACCGGCCGGCACCTCGACCACCGGGCACGGCTGCGCGAGACGTTCCGCGAGCCGAGTGGTCACCTCTCGATCAAGGGAGCGGCCCAGCACAACCTCCGCGACGTCGACGTGGAGATCCCGCTCGGTGTGCTGACCGTCGTCACCGGTGTGGCGGGCTCGGGCAAGAGCTCGCTGATCCACGGCAATCTGGCCGGCCGCGACGGTGTGGTCGTCGCCGATCAGTCACCCATCCGCGGCTCCCGGCGCAGCAACCCGGCCACGTACACCGGACTGCTCAACCCGGTCCGTAACGCCTTCGCGAAGGCCAACGGGGTCAAGGCGGCTCTGTTCAGCGCCAACTCCGAAGGTGCCTGCCCCACCTGCAACGGCCTCGGCCTGATCTTCACCGATGTGGCGATGATGGGCCAGGTCGCCTCGGTGTGCGAGCAGTGCGAGGGGCTACGGTTCACGCCCGAGGTGCTGACGTACACCCTGAACGGCAAGAACATCAGCGAGGTGCTGGGCATGCCGGTGGAGGAGGCCGTCGAGTTCTTCCCCTCCGGCCAGGCACACGCCATCGTCTCCCGCCTCGCGGACGTCGGCCTCGGCTACCTGCGCCTCGGCCAGCCCCTGAACACCCTGTCCGGCGGCGAGCGTCAGCGGCTCAAGCTCGCGATCCACATGGCGGAGGACCGCTCGGTGTACGTCCTGGACGAGCCGACCACCGGCCTCCATCTCGCCGATGTCGACCAACTGCTGGCCCTGCTCGACCGGCTGGTCGACTCCGGTAACACCGTCATCGCCATCGAGCACCATCAGGCGGTGATGGCCCACGCCGACTGGATCGTGGACCTCGGCCCCGGCGCCGGCCACGACGGCGGCCAGGTCGTCTTCACCGGCACCCCGGCCGAACTGATCTCGGATGCGGATACTTTGACCGCGCGTCACCTCCGTGAGTACGTGGCTTAGGCTGTCGCTCCTTGTCCTGGCCGCTCGGTCGTCCTCTGGCGATCGGGCGGCTGCGGAGTGGAGGCCGTAGTGACAGAGAGCTGCGGACCGGGGGTTCTGTCAGGTGGCGGCGTCGGGAGCGTCGGGAGCGGCGGGCACGGACGCGCCCGCCGCCGTCCTCGCCACGGCCTCCGCCTCCTTGGCCAGCTCGGCGCAGCCCGCGCGGCCCGCCGGAATCAGCTGTCGCAGCAACCGCTCGCCGGTGGCGTAGGCGGCGGAGGCGAGGACGGGAACGCCCGCCTCCCCGGCTGCTATCGCCAGCCGGAAGTGCTCCCCGACGACACTCATCCCCAGCCCGTAGTTGTGCCAGCCCTGAGCACTCGTGTCCTCGGCAGCATCCGGCCCGGCCTCCGCTATCGGGACGTCGAGCGCCGTCTGCACCGGCTCCGAGACTGTCCCCGGTCCGAGCGACGCCGCCCGCGGATCATCCGCCCCGAGCGCGGTCACCACGCCGCGCAGTGCGGCCGCGGCCGATTCCAGGGATTCCCTCTCCCGCTCCAGCCGGGCGAGGGTGCATCCCTCCGACGCCCTGCTCCACGCCGTGTCCTGGAGGGAGACATAGAGCCGCTGGGCGCGGGCTGCCTGAGCCAGGTCGCCGATCAGCTCCAACTCGTGGCTGAGCGTGCGGAGCCGGGGCCGGTCGGCGCCCGAGTACGGCCCGGGCTCGCGCCCCTGGCGCAAGGAGCGCAGTATCTCGGCGTCCGGCCCGGTGTCGTCCAGCATCCGTATCAGCGCGGCCCGGGCGTGCTCGGTGAGACCCTGGCGGTCGGCGAGCGCGATCCAGGCCAGCTCGCCCTCGTCGGCCGGGTCCGTCCCGTACTCGGACTCGTCGAGGTCCCTGGCCCAATTCGCCAGCGCCGCCGCGTCCTGCGGCATACCACCGAGGCCGCACCACGTGTCGTACGTCGTCTCATGGACCTCGCGCAGCAGCGGCAGATCCTCCGGCAGTCCGCGCAGACCCACCAGGACGACGGCGAGGCGCAGTTCGTCGCTCATCCCGGCCTCGTCCGCCTCGCGCTTCATCAGCTGGCGAAGGAACGGCAGGTCCTCCTCCCGGCGGTCGTACTGCGCCGCCCGCAGCACCACGGCCCGACGGGTGCCGTCCCCGGCCACCTCCTCCCAGGCGGCCGGATCTGCCCGCAGCAGCGCCAGGTCCGCGCGGCCCGGACCGAGGACGGTCTGCCAGAGCGGCGGACGGGGATGCCGGTCCAGCGGCTCGTAGGCAAGCAGTTCATCGGCGTTGAGCAGCAGATATTCGGGCTCGGTGCGGATCAGCGCGTCGTAGAGCCGGGCGACCAGTTCGGTGGGGGAGCGCTCGGGCAGCCCGAGCCCGGCGCGCAAGTCGGCTCGGAAGGTGGCGAGTTCCGGAACATACTCAAGGAACTCCTCCTCCAGCTCAGCCAGGTCGTCCCGGATCCGCTGTTCGCCGTCCGGACTGTCCGCCGGGGCCAGCGAGACGCAGTCGTGCCAGGAGGGCAGTCCGACGATCACCTCCAGCGCCTCGGTGACACTGTCGCCGATCAGCCCGGCCTGGCCCTCCGACGACGCGTACAGCACACGCCCGCCGTCGCACACGAAGAACGTGCCGCCGGTGTCGTCGCCCGCTATCGGCACCAGAGAGCCCCCCGAGGCCAGCCGGACCGCTTCCACGTGATCGGCCCGGTCCAGGTCGAAGTTGAAGGGGTACGCGGCCAGTTCGGCCAGGTCGGGTCGCTGTCGCAGCAGGTCCAGTGCGTGATCGGTCATGTCACAGAACGTAACAGCCCCCACTGACAACGCCGTTGTGCAGCCGCTGCCGGAGGGGTTCTACGCGGGCTGGAGCAGGTCCCAGCGGTTGCCGTACAGGTCCTCGAAGACCGCGACCGACCCGTACACCTCGTGCCGGGGGTCCTCCAGGAAGCGCACACCGGCGGCCGTCATCCGTGCGTGGTCGGCCGCGAAGTCCTCGGTGTGGAGGAAGAAGCCGACCCGGCCGCCGGTCTGCGCGCCGATGCTCGCGCGCTCGGTCTCGTTCTTGGCGCGGGCCAGCAGCAGGGACGCGGTGCCGGTGCCACGCGGCCGGACCACCACCCAGCGGGAGCCGTCCCCGCGATCGGTGTCCTCGACCAGTTCGAATCCGACCGCGTCGGTGTAGAACGCGATGGCTTCGTCGTAGTCGCGGACGACGAGGGCGATGAGCGCGATATGGGACATGGCATGAGGTTATACGTATGACTCCGGCCGGGCCAAGCCGCCACGAGCCGGAGCTCCCCAGGGGCTGGAATCAGTAGCCTGTTCGGTGCTGGAACAATGCCGCACATGGAGCCCGTCCACCTCGATCGTCTCGTCGAGCGCGCCCGGCTGCTCGCCGTGCCCGGCCGCCGACGCGTGCTCGGCATCGCCGGGCCGCCCGGAGCCGGGAAGTCCACCCTGGCCGGGCGGCTGGTCGAACGGCTGGGAGGGCGGGCCGTGCTCGTGCCCATGGACGGCTTCCATCTCGCCCAGGCCGAACTGGTCCGCCTCGGGCGCGCCGGTCGCAAGGGCGCACCGGACACCTTCGACGCCGCCGGGTACGCCGCCCTGCTCACCCGGCTGCGCACCCCCGAGCCCGGCACGGTGGTGTACGCGCCGGCCTTCGACCGCTCGCTGGAAGAGCCGGTCGCCGGGAGTATCCCGGTCGACCCCGCGGTACCTCTGGTGGTGACAGAGGGCAACTACCTGCTGCACGACCAAGGCGCGTGGGCACCGGTCAGAGGTCTGCTCGACGAAGTCTGGTACCTGGACGTCGACGGGGAGGAGCGGGTGCGCAGGCTCGTCGAGCGGCATGTCCGGTTCGGGAAGGCCCGCCCGTACGCCGAGCGATGGGTCAGGGAGTCCGACGAGGCCAACGCGCGCGTAGTGGCCGGTGGCCGGGACCGTGCGGATCTTGTCGTGAGCACCGCAGGTGCTGGGTAGGCTCGGCCTTCACCGGGCGTGGGAACAGCGTAGGGATCTACCACGGGGCTACCGTGTGACCCGTGTGACGGAAGGCAGCTGACGTGGGGATATTCCGACGAGGGCCGAAGCGCGACCGGAGCGACACGCCCCGCGACGCGGAGTTCGGCTATTTCTCGGCCGACGAGGGCTCGCGCTTCCGTGCCCACGCGCGCGAGGCGTTCGCCGAACAGGGCCTGGAGGTGACCGTCTACGCCGACTTCGTCAAGGACAGCGGCGGCCGCCAGTTCGGCCTCGGAAACCTCGCCGCGGTCTGCCACAACGACCGCCGCGGACCGCGTGTGTGGCCGGAACTGATTCGTCGCCATGTCGGCATGGTGCTGCGCACCATGGACGGGCCCTCCGCGCTCGACACCCTCTCGCCCGAGCAGATCCGCGCGCAGCTCTACCCGCGCGTGATCAGCCAGACGGGTCTCGACCCACAGACCTTCAGCTACGCGCGCGGTATCGCCCCCGGCCTGTACGAGATCCTCGCGCTCGACCTCCCGGAGAGCGTCATGATGCTCACCGACGAGGCGCTGGAACCGCTGGGCCCGATCCCCGAACTGCGCGCCCAGGCCCTGGCCAACCTGCGGAATCTGCCCGTCGAGTCGCACGAGACCGTCAAGGGCGAGGACGGCATGCGGTTCGAGGTGGTCGTCGGCGACTCGTTCTACACGGCCAGCCGGGTGCTCGCGCTGGATGCCCTGGTGCCGCGGCTCACCGGCCGCGAACTGACGCCGGACGGGGCCCTCGTCGCCATGCCGTTCCGCCACCAGCTCGCGTTCCACGTCATCCGCGACTCCGGCATGATCCCCGCCCTCAACGCCATGGCGTCGTTCGCCGCGTCCGGTTTCGAGGACACCCCCGGCTCCATCAGCCCGTTCGTCTACTGGTGGCGCGACGGCACGCTGACGCAGCTCAGCGACCGCGAGGACCACGGCGACGGGCTGCGGATCGTCGTCGGAGACGACTTCCAGGAGCTCCTGGAGCGACTGGTGGGGGACAGCCAAGAAGGCGCCTGAGCCGGCGTCGGCGCGGATCTGCGCGAACCATGCGCGCGCCCGGCTTTGTGACCCGAAATCCCGATCGCGTTCGCCACGGCGCGAGGGCAGGATGAGGCCATGTCGATCACACCCGCACCCGCGCCGTTCACCGCCGACGACTACCGCGCCCGGATGGCTCGTGCCACCGAGTCCGCCGCCGCTGCCGGACTGGCCGGTCTGCTCGTCGCGCCCGGGCCCGACCTGGTCTATCTGACCGGCTATCAGCCGACCGCGATCACCGAGCGGCTGACCGTCCTGGTCCTCGCGGCCGGACAGGACCCGGTCCTCGTCGTGCCGAAGCTGGAGGCGCCCGACGCGGAGCACGCCCCCGGGGCCGCCGCGCTCACCCTGCGGGACTGGACCGACGCCGTCGACCCGTACGCCCTGACCGCGCCCCTCCTCGCGCCTTCCCGGACCGCCGGTTCCGCACGCCGGTTCGGGGTCAGCGACAACGCCTGGGCGTTGCACCTGCTCGGCTTGCAGCAGCGGCTTCCGGAGACTTCCTTCACGGCGCTCACCGAGGCGCTGCCGATGCTGCGGGCGGTCAAGGACGAGCACGAGCTGGCGCGGCTGGAGGCGGCCGGGGCAGCGGCGGACGAGGCGTACGGAGCGATCCTGAAGGTCCGGTTCGCGGGCCGCAAGGAGACGGACGTCGCGGCGGATCTGGCCGCTCTGCTCATCGAGTACGGCCACTCACAGGTGGACTTCACGGTCGTCGGCTCGGGGCCCAACGGCGCCAATCCGCACCACGAGGCGGGCGACCGGACCATCGCGCACGGCGACATGGTCGTCCTCGACTTCGGCGGCCTCAAGCACGGCTACGGCTCGGACACCACCCGTACCGTCCACGTCGGCGAGCCCAGCGCCGCCGAACAGCGCGTCCACGACGTAGTCCGTGAGGCCCAGCGGGCGGGGTTCGAGGCGGTGCGGCCGGGGGTGGCCTGTCAGGACGTCGACCGGGCGGCGCGCGCGGTGATCGAGGAGGCCGGATACGGCGAGTACTTCATCCACCGCACCGGCCACGGCATCGGTGTCACGACCCATGAGCCGCCCTACATGATCGAGGGCGAGGAGCAGCCGCTTGTGCCGGGCATGTGCTTCTCCATCGAGCCGGGCATCTATCTGCCGGGCCGTTTCGGCGTGCGGATCGAGGACATCGTCACGGTCACCGCGGACGGCGGCCGCAGTTTCAACAACACCGCGCGCGAGATGGCAGTCGTCGAATAGTCAACCGTTCACGGGGCCGAGCACCGCGCAGCTCTCGGGCGGCAGCAGGAACCCGCCGTCCGGGCGCGGCGGTTGCACCGGCTCCCACGCGGCGAGCACCCGGCAGTTGTTCCTGCCCAGGGGGATCACCGCGGGCTCCTTGCCGAGGTTGACCGCGGTTCTGAGGTCGCCGCGCCGGAAGGTGAGCCAGCGCGCCTCCTCGTCGTGGACGACCTTGACGGCGGCGATGTCGGGGTCGGTGAGGTCGGGCCGAGAGCGCCGCAGCGCGATCAGCTCGCGGTACCAGGCGAGCACGCGCGCGTGGGGCTCGTTCGCGAGCTCGCTCCAGTCCAGACAGGAGCGCGCCCTGGTGGCCGGGTCCTGTGGGTCGGGGATGTCCTCCTCGGCCCACCCGTGCGCCGCGAACTCCCGCCGCCTGCCGCTGCGTACGGCCTCGGCGAGCTCCGGATCCGGGTGGTCGGTGAAGTACTGCCAGGGCGTGCGGGCGCCCCACTCCTCGCCCATGAAGATCATCGGGGGGTATGGCCCGGTCAGGACCAGCGCGGCGGCGCAGGCCAGCAGCCCGGGGGAGAGGGTGGCCGAGAGCCGGTCCCCGAGCGCCCTGTTGCCGATCTGGTCATGGGTCTGGGAGTAGCCGAGGAAGCGGTGGGCGGGGGTTCTGGCGCGGTCGACGCGGCGTCCGTGAGTGCGGCCCCTGAAGCTCGAATAGGTGCCGTCATGGAAGAAGACGCGGGTGAGCGTCTTGGCGACGGCGGCGAGCGGGGCGCGCGCGAAGTCGGCGTAATAGCCCTGCGACTCGCCGGTGAGCGCGGTGTGCAGGGCGTGGTGGAAGTCGTCGTTCCACTGGGCGTGCAGCCCGAGCCCCGCCTCGGCGCGCGGGGCGGTGGTGCGCGGGTCGCACCGGTCGGACTCGGCGATGAGGAAGAGCGGGCGGCCGAGCTGGACGGAGAGCACGTCGACGGCCGCGGAGAGCTCTTCGAGGAACGGCAACGCGCGCGTGTCGGCGAGCGCGTGCACGGCGTCCAGACGCAGTCCGTCGAGCCGGTAGTCGCGCAGCCAGGCGAGCGCGCTCTCCAGGAAGTACGCCCGCACCTCGTCCGACCCGGCGGCGTCCAGGTTGACGGCGGCGCCCCAGGGCGTGTGGTGGGTTTCGGTGAAGTACGGGCCGAAGGCGGGGAGGTGGTTGCCGGACGGGCCGAGGTGGTTGTGCACGACATCGAGGACGACCCCGAGGCCGTGTCCGTGCGCCGCGTCGACAAATCGTTTCAGCCCGTCGGGGCCGCCGTACGGCTCGTGCACGGCCCAGGGCGACACGCCGTCGTAGCCCCAGCCGTGCCGCCCCGGGAAGGGGCACACCGGCATGAGCTCCACATGCGTGACCCCCAGTTCCGCCAAATGGGTGAGCCGGGCGGCCGCCGCGTCGAAGGTGCCCTCCTCGGTGTACGTCCCGATGTGCAGCTCGTAGAGGACCGCCGTGGGCAGCCTGCGGCCCGGCCAGGGGTTCTGCCAGCCGAAGAGGTCGTGGTCGACGACGGCACTGAGGCCGTCGGGCCCGCCCGGCTGGCGGCGCGAGCGGGGATCGGGCAGCGGCGGGCCGCCGTCGACGACGTACCCGTAACGGTCGCCGTCCCGGGCCTCGGCCTCGGCCAGCCACCACCCCGGCCGGACCGGATGCGGCTCCATGTCATGACGCGCGCCCGCCAGCTGGAGGCCGACCCGGTCCGCCTGCGGTGCCCACACCTCGAACAACATGCTCCATACCTTCCGTTGCCCGCGTACCGCCAACCGTGGAACAGGGCATCCATTGGTCGGCGGAAGGCGGGATCAAGGGCTAGAGGTTGTGGTTACCGGCCGTTAAGGTCCCGATCCATGACCCTGCCGCCGTTCCCGCACGGCTTCCTCTGGGGAGCCTCCGCTTCAGCCTTCCAGACCGAGGGAGCCGCCGCAGCCGAGGGCAAGGGCCCCTCCGGCTGGGACGTCTTCGCCGCCGAGCCGGGGCGGATCAAGGACGGCTCCGACGCCTCGCGGGCCACCGGCTTCCACGCCCGCTACCGCGAGGACGTCGCCCTGCTCGCGGGCCTGGGTGCCGGAGCCTTCCGCTTCTCCGTCAGCTGGCCGCGTGTCGTCCCAGGCGGCACCGGCCCGGTCAACGCCGCCGGGCTCGACTTCTACGACCGGCTCGTCGACGAACTGTGCGCCCAGGGCATCGCCCCCGCGTCGACGCTCTACCACTGGGACACACCGCTGGAGCTGGAGGAGCGGGGCGGCTGGCTCGACCGCGACACCGCGTACCGCTTCGCCGACTACGCGCGCGTAGTGGCCGACAGACTCGCCGACCGCGTCCCCATGTGGATCACCATCAACGAGCCCGCCGAGGTCACTCTGCTCGGCTACGCGCTGGGCGAGCACGCTCCCGGAAAGAAGCTGCTCTTCGACGCGCTGCCCGCCGCCCACCACCAGCTGCTGGCCCATGGCCTCGCGGTCGGTGCGCTGCGCTCGGCGGGCGCCGACAACATAGGCGTCGCCGTCTCGCACACACCGGTCTGGGCGGCCGGCGAGAGCGAGGAGGACCGTTTCGGCGCGGATCTGTACGACACCATCAGCAACTGGATGTTCGCCGACCCCATCCTGACCGGCCGCTACCCCGACGACGGCTTCGCGTCCCTGATGCCGGGCCCGCTCGCCGACGACCTCGCCGTCATCTCGACGCCCCTCGACTGGTACGGAGTGAACTACTACAACCCCACGCGCGTGGGCGCGCCCGCGCCCGAGGCCGTCGACTCCTTCGCCGGCTTTAGGATGCCCGCCGAACTGCCCTTCGGCATCAGGGAGATCGAGGGGTACGAGACCACCGCCTTCGGGTGGCCGGTCGTCCCCGACGGCCTGCGCGAGATGCTCGTACAGCTGAAGGAGCGGTACGGGGACCGCCTGCCGCCGGTGTACATCACCGAGAACGGCTGCTCCTACGAGGGCGTCGAGGACGACGGCCGCATCCGCTACCTCGACGGACATCTGCGCGCCCTGCACACGGCCATCGCCGAAGGCGTCGACGTACGTGGGTACTTCGTCTGGTCGCTCACCGACAACATCGAGTGGATCGAGGGGTCATCACAGCGCTTCGGGCTCGTCCATGTCGACTACGAGACGCTGCGGCGCACCCCGAAGGACTCCTACCGGTGGTACCGGGACGCGATCCGCGCCCAGCGCGCCGCACGGTGAGCCCAGGAGTGCCGCCGCCGCGGCACTCATGTCAGGTTCACCTACCGCTCTGTCCAGACCATGTTGATCGCACGCTCGAAGGTCACGTAACCCGCGCGCGCGAAGGCGTTCGCCATCGGCACGTTGCCGAGGTCCGTCGAGGCACGGATGCGCGGGACGTCCTCGGCGGCCAGGACGCGGGTGCCCTCGCCCAGGATGTCGTCGATGTAGCCCTGGCCGCGGTGGGCGGGCAGTACGCCGACGTACGCGATGATCGGGTGGTAGTTGTTGCGGGCCGCGATGACGAAGCCCACCGGGCCGCCGCCGTCCGGGAGTTCGGCGATCCGCCACCACTCCCGGGGCGTCCGGAAGGTGGCGAACTCCTCCTCGTACATCAGCTCGGCCGACTCGCGCGGTGTCATGGTGAGCAGTTCCGTACGGCTGTGCTCGTCGAGCGTGCCCTCCAGGACCAGCGTCATCAGGGACAGGAGCTCTTCGCGGTCCGTCGCCGGGCGGAACGTGAGCCGGGCGGAGGGCGCGGGTACCGCGCTTCCCGCGCGCCACTCCAGGCGCAGCCGCTCGACGAGTACGCGCGCGCCGGTCTCGGCCAGGATGTTCATCCGTGTCTCGACCACCTCGCGCGCGTGCGGGTCCTCGCGCCAGTCGCCGGGAGCGAAGCGGCCGTACTCGGGACGCGGCGCGCCGGCCGGGATCACCGCGGCGGTGGCGGTCTCCAGGAGCCGCAGTCCGACGGCGTGGCGCTCGGCGGGCGCAAGGGTGTCGTCGACGTCGAAGAAGTCGAGGGTGTACGGGGCTTCGTGGTCCGGCGGTGTCCACCAGGAGAGGCGGGCCAGCACGCGGTCCCCGCGCAGTGCCACCCACATCCACTCGGGACGGCGGCGGCCGGTGGTCAGATCGTCTTCGACCTCGTGGTCGAGCACGTAGGAAAGCTGCTGGAAGAGCCCGAGTTCCTCGGGCCCGGCGAGCGGACGGAAAGTGATGTCCGACGCGGAAGTCGTCAAGGGGTTCCCCTCAGAGGTGTAACGGTCGGCAGAACCCAACACCAGCGCCCGGGCGCCGGGCAAGGGGATTACGCAGGTCAGTGGGGATGGCGGCGCCGACCGGCAAACCGCGGCTCTGCTGGACACGCCGAGGCCGTCGGCCCGACAATCTCTGCTGTGACGTCGTCCTTCGAGTTCCACACGTATCCCGCTTCGCGGCTCTCCGACGCCGAGCGCGACCGTGTGCTCGACGTGCTCAGAGAGGGCGCCGCCCAGGGCAAGCTCTCGCACGACACCTTCCTGCGGCGGATGGAACTGGCGCTGTCCGCGCGCCGGCCCGAGGAACTGGCCGCGCTCACCGCCGATCTGGAGTCGGAGAGCCGCTGGTCCCGGGCGCTGTACGGCGCGGTGAGCCGCGTTTCCGGGTTCACCGTCGCCATGCGCCGGGCGTGGCAGTCCGAGCGGCTGCCGAAGCTGCTGTTCCCGGTGCCGGGGCCCTACCCGCTGCGCATCGGCCGTGATCCGCACAACGGGCTGCGGCTCAGCCACGAGACGGTTTCCCGGGTGCACGCGGAGCTGACCCACCAGTCCGGCGTGTGGGTGCTGCGGGACCTCGGCTCCACCAACGGCACCAGCGTCAACGGGCGCCGCGTGACCGGCGCGGTGGTCGTCCACGACGGGGACCAGGTGAGCTTCGGGCGGATGAGCTTCCGGCTCGCCACGAACTGAGCCACGAACGCCCGAGCCGGGAACCTGACCTGCGAGAACGCCCCCGCCCGGGCCGTTGTCAGTGGCGCCCCTCATCATGGCGGTATGAACGACGACCAGCAGCCCCGGGTGCGGCGCGCCCGCCCCGCCGATCTGCCGCGCCTGGCCGAACTCGCCGCGGAGCACGCGGTGTACGAGAAGGCCGCGCCGCCCGCGCCCGACCTCGCGGAGCGGCTGGAAGCCCTGCTCTTCGGCCCGGAGACTTCCCGGGTGCGCTGTCTGGTCGCCGAGACCCCGGACGGCGAGGTGGTCGGATACGCGAGCTGCGCCCCCGAGTTCTCCACCTGGCAGGCGCGTGAGTATCTGCACATGGACTGCCTTTTCCTCCGCGACGGCCACCGGGGCCTCGGCCTCGGCGCGCTCCTTGTCGACGCGGTGAAGGCCGAGGCGCGGGTGCTGGGCATCACCGAGGTGCAGTGGCAGACGCCGGTCTGGAGCGAGGGGGCGCGCCGGTTCTACGACCGAATAGGCGCGACCGGCCGCGAGAAGATCCGCTACGCCCTGCCCGCCGACGCGGACGCGTAACGGGGGCCTCGGACGCGTCACCGCGACCAAGCCCTTCGAGCGGTCCCGCTCGACCGGCGCTCACTGCTGGTGGAGACCGCGGCCCGCGAGGGTCAGGAACGTCTCGCCGACCGCTTCCGACAGGGTCGGGTGGGCATGGATGTGGCGGGCCACATCGGACGGTTCGGCGTCCCAGCCGACGATCAACTGGGACTCGGCGATCATCTCGGAGACGTTCGGGCCGACGAGATGGACACCGAGGACCTGGCCGTCGCGCTCGGCGACGACCTTCACCACACCGCCCTGGCCGTGCACCATCCCCTTGGCGACGGCCGTGAGAGGCATCGCGTTGACGACCACGTCGTGCCCGCGGTTGCGGGCGTCCGCCTCGCTCAGCCCGACGGAGGCGGTCTGCGGAGAGGAGTACGTGACACGGGGCACCGCCGCGTAGTCGACCGGCGGTGACGCCAGACCGGCGAGGGTTTCGGCCACGAGCAGGCCCTCGGCGAACGAGGCATGGGCCAGGCCCAGGGAGGGGGGAGGCAGCAGATCGCCGACGACATGGATCCCGGCGGCCTGGGTTTCCAGGCGCGCCCAGTCGGCGGGGGCCACGAACCCCCGCTCGTCCGTGGTCAGTCCGGCTGCCGCCAGGCCGAGGCCGCCGGTCACCGGGGCGCGGCCCACGGCCACCAGCAGCCGCTCCGCCTCCACGGTCCGGGTCTCGCCGCGTGAGGTGCGCACGGTCGCCCGTATGCCGTTCTCCAGCAGCTCGGCGGCGAGGAAGCGGGCGCCCGTCTGCACATCGATGCCGCGCTTCTTCAGACCACGGGCCAAGTGGCGGCTCACATCGGTGTCTTCGAGCGGTACGAGCCGGTCGGCGGCCTCGATCAGGGTGACGTCGGCGCCCATCGAGCGGTGGAAGGAGGCGTACTCGACCCCGATGGCGCCGCCGCCGAGGACGAGGACGGACTGCGGCAGTCCGGGGGCGAACAGCGCGTCGTCGCTGGTGACCACGCGCCGCCCGTCGGCCTCCAGGCCCGGCAGCATCCGGGGTCGGGAGCCGGTGGCGAGGACGATGCCGCGCCGGGCGGTGAACTCGCCGTGCCCATCGACGTGCACGGTGCGTGTGCCGGTCAGCCGGGCGCTGCCCTGGACCACGTGGACCCCCGCGTGCGAGAGGTGGCCCGCCACGCCCTTGTGGTTGCGGGAGACGATGTCGTCGCGGGTGGCCACCAGGGCGGGCCAGTCCACCGAGTCGAGCGTGGCCTTCACTCCCCAGCGCTCGCGGGCCTCGGCGATGCCGTCGACGAGTTCGGCGGCGTGCAGCATCGCCTTGCTCGGGATGCAGCCGCGGTGCAGGCAGGTGCCGCCGACCTTGTCGCGCTCGGCGAGGACGACGGTCAGGCCGAGGGCGGCGGCGCGCAGGGCGGTGGAGTATCCACCGGTGCCGCCCCCGATCACGATCACATCGGCCACTCGGTTGTCGTCCGCCACGGGGTTCACAGGGTTCTCGGTCATGGGTCCAGCTTCCGGCCGGGCCTTGTCATGAGTCCAAGGCAATGTTCTTGTGGGGTCGATGCACAACGCTTATGGGAGGGGTGGGGGCGAAGTGAGCCTGCGGCAGATGGAGTACTTCGTGGCCGTCGTCGAGGAATCCTCCTTCACGCGCGCGGCCGAGCTGTTGCATGTCACCCAGCCCGCGCTCTCGCACCAGATCAAGGCGTTGGAGAAATCCGTCGGGGGCGACTTGCTCGAACGGCTTTCGCGCGGCGTGCGCCTCACCCCCATGGGCCGCGCCTATCTGCCGCACGCCCAGCTCGCCGTGCGCAGCGCCGCGCGGGCTCAGCGAGCCGCCCGGGCGAGCGCCGGGGCGGCGGGCGGTGAGCTGCACATCGCGTCGGTGCACTCGGTCGCCGTGGGGATACTCCCCGACGTCTTCGCGCGGTGGCGCCGCGAACACCCCGGGGTGGGGCTCGTCCTGCACGAGTACGCGTCCACCGAGGCGCTGGAGGAGGAGCTCGAACGCGGCACCGCCGACCTCGCGGTGGGGCCCCGGCCGCGTCGCTGGGACGGACCCGTCGTGGAGGTCGGCCAGGAGGAGATCGCGCTGATCGTCCCCTTCGACGACCCGCTCGCCGAGCGTTCCTCGGTGCGGCTGGAGGAGCTGGCCGACCACAACTGGGTGCGGTGCGCGATGGAGCCGGTCGTCGAGGGGGTGCCGTTCCTCGACCTGGTCTGCGGCCGGGCGGGCTTCACGCCCCGCACCGCCCTGCGCACCGAGCACACCTCGACGGCGGTACGGATGGCCGCGGCGGGCGTCGGTATCGTCGCGGCCCCCTCGCACGTCGTACGGGGCGGGATCGGGGAGGACTGCGTGGTGCTGCCGGTCGACCCGCCCTGGAGCCGGGCCCTGGCGGTCTTCTCGCGCGTGGAGCTGACCGGGGCCGCCGCCGCGTTCACCGGTCTGCTGCGCGGGTCGGCGCCGTACGGAGGCAAGGACGAGTCAGCTGCGGCCGGTTGCTAGGCCCCGCTCGCGGCGACCCGCCTGAGCAGCGCGACGGGACGGTCGGCGAACAGGGTGCCCAGTCCCACCGCCCCCGTGAACTCCCGCCCGGCGCACAGGACATCCGCCCACACGCCTGCGGGCAGCGGCAGCGCTGTCGTGCCCCAGCCGCCCGACTCGGCCAGCCGCAGCGACAGCCGGGTCGCCGCCGTCACCACCTCGCCGGAGCGGCAGAACGCGAAGCAGTGTGCGGCCGCCGGACCCGTGGCGGTCAGTGGCTCGTACGTACCCAACTCCCCGAACACCCGTGGAAGTTCCCGGCGCAGCCGAAGAGCTTCGACCGAGATCTTCCACTTCTCGTCGGGAGCGGACTGAGGCCCGGACCCCGGAGCGGATGCCGGGAAGTCCACCGGTCGCCGATTGTCGGGATCGACCAGTGTCAGATACTCGGACTCCGTGCCCTGATAGACGTCCGGCACCCCCGGCATCGTCAGGTGCACGAGTGCGGCACCCAGCACGTTCGCGCGCGTGGCGGCGGTCAGGCCGCGGGAGAACTCCTCGATCTCCGCCGAGAGCGGCCCCGCAGGCCCCGCCGCCGCGAAGCGGGTCAGCGCGCGCTCGTACTCCGTGTCCTGTTCGGTCCAGCTGGTGTGCAGCCCGGCCTCGCGCGCGGACTTGAGCAGGACGCCGCTGAACCGCTCCTCCGTGACGTTGGCGCCGCCCAGGCCCACCGCCGTCTGCCAGGCCGTCCACGCCAGGTGCGGATCGGGTGCGGGCGCATCCGGTACGCGCGCGGTGGAGAGCCGGTCGAGAAGGGCCGCCCAGCGTCCCGGGCACTCGGACAGCGCCGCGATCCGCGCCCGTACGTCGGCGCTGCGCTTGGTGTCGTGCGTGGACAGCACGGTCCCGGTGGTCGGCCAGTCGCGGGCGATCCGGGCGCAGAAGGCATGGAACTCCTCCGGGGCGACGGCGGGCCGGTCGGGGGCGCCGCCCACCTCATTGGCCGAGAGCAGCGGTACGTAGCGGTAGAACGCCCTGTCTTCCAGGGACTTGGCCCGCAGCGCCGAGGCCGTCTGCGCGAAGCGGACCCGGAAGGCGCGGTGCCCGGGGCCGTCGCCGTACCGCCCGAGCGCCAGGTTGCGTACGGCGTCGACCGCCGTGGCCTCCTCCGGGACGGCGAACGCCCGCCTCGCTCGGCGTGCCATGTCCGTGGTCAGCACGTCCTCGGCGCCGAGCCCGTACGGCCGGTAGACCGGGATCCGGACCAGGAGCTCGCGCAGGGCGAGCCGCAGGGCCCAGGGCGCGTGGTCGCGCAGCGCGGGCTCGCGGGCGCACAGGCGCGCCGCCGCGCGCGTGAGGTGGTCCACTTCGGCGGCCAGCTCATGCGTGACGACTTCGTGGGCGGCGCGGCGCGCGGTCGGCTGCCAGCGTCCGCCCCGGTCGTCGTCAGCACCGATGAACTCCCGGTAGAGGGCCAGAAGTTCCTCGTGCCCGGCCGGATCGGTGAAGAGGCCGTCGATCCGGCCGAGCGCGTCGTAGCCGGTGGTGCCGGCGACCCTCCATCCCGCCGGCAGCGGCTCCACGCGCGCGAGGATCTTCTCGACCACGGTCCAGCAGCCGTCCGTCGCCTCGCTCAGCCGCCGCAGATACGTTTCGGGGTCGGCCAGCCCGTCCGGGTGGTCTACCCGCAGCCCGTCCACCACGCCGTCCCGGATCAGCTCCAGCACCTTGGCGTGGGTGGCGGCGAAGACCTCCTCGTCCTCCACCCGGAGGCCGATGAGCTCCGAAATGGTGAAGAAGCGACGGTAGTTGAGTTCGGTGCGGGCGAGCCGCCACCAGCCGAGCCGGTACCACTGGGCATCGAGCAGCTCAGGCAGCGCCAGCGCCTGCGTACCGGCGCGCAGCGGGAACTCATGCGCCTCGCCGTACGCCAGCACACCCTTCCGGCGGTCCACCGTGAGCCGGTCCAGCTCGCTCCCGATGTGCCCGGCCAGCACCGGCAGCAGCACTTTGCCGTCGCCCGCCGCCCAGTCGATGTCGAACCACTTGGCGTACCGCGAGTCGGGACCGTCGCGCAGCACCTCCCAGAGCTGCCGGTTGTGGCGGGGCACCGCCGCCATGTGATTCGGCACGATGTCGAGCACCAGGCCGAGCCCGGCCGCCCGCGCGGTGCGGGCGAGCCGCCGCAGTCCCTCCTCGCCGCCCAGCTCCGCACGTACGCGCGCGTGGTCGACGACGTCATAGCCGTGCGTCGACCCCGGCACCGCCTCCAGGACCGGCGACAGATGCAGATGGGACACCCCGAGCGAGGCGATATAGGGCACGGCGCGCTCGGCGGCACGGAACGGGAAATCCGGCTGGAGCTGCAGCCGGTAGGTGGCGGTGGGTGTCATGCGAACGTACGTACCCCGTCAGGCGGCTTCTGTGCCTTCGGGCCATGCGTCCGCACCCGTCTGCCGCGTCAGCTTCGCCCGATGTCCGGAGCGCTGCACACCTATCGCAAGGTCATCGCCTTCACCGGGCCCGCACTCCCCGTCGTCTCCTTCCTGGGCAGGCAACCGCTACCGCAACCGCTCACGCCGGGCGTTGCAGCACCGCCAGGCTCCGGCCCACCAAGGTGATCCGCTCACCGGCTGTCACCTTGGGGCCCTCGCCCGGCGGTACCCCTTCCGGGCGGCCGGTGTCCACCACCACCTGCCACTGCCTGCCGTGGTTGACCGGGACCAGGAAGTCGATGACGTCGGCGCTCGCGTTGAACATCAGCAGAAAGGAGTCGTCAGCGATCCGCTCGCCGCGCGGGCCGGGTTCGGAGATCGCGTTGCCGTTGAGGAACACGGTGAGGGCCTTGGCACTGGCCGCCTGCCAGTCCTGCTGTGTCATCTCCTCACCCTCCGGGGTGAACCAGGCGATGTCGGACAGCTCGTCGTGCGTGCCCTGCACCGGCCGGCCGTGGAAGAAGCGGCGGCGGCGGAAGACCGGGTGGTCGCGCCGCAGCCACACCATCGTCCGGGTGAAGGCCAGCAGCGTTCCCTCCGTGTCGCCGCCCGCGTCGGGCCACTTCACCCAGGTCAGCTCGCTGTCCTGGCAGTAGGCGTTGTTGTTGCCGTGCTGGGTGCGGGCGAACTCGTCGCCATGGCTGAGCATCGGCACGCCCTGCGAGAGCATCAGCGTGGCGATGAAGTTGCGCATCTGGCGCTCGCGCAGCTCCAGGACCGCCTCGTCGTCCGTGTCGCCCTCGGCGCCGCAGTTCCACGAGCGGTTGTGGCTCTCGCCGTCCCGGTTGCCCTCCTTGTTGGCCTCGTTGTGCTTGTCGTTGTACGAGACGAGGTCGTGCAGGGTGAATCCGTCGTGGCAGGTGTGGAAGTTGATGGAGGCCAGCGGCCGCCGGCCGTCGTCCTGGTAGAGGTCGGAGGAGCCGGTGAGCCGTCCGGCGAACTCGGCGAGCGTACGCGGCTCGCCGCGCCACAAGTCCCGTACCGTGTCGCGGAACTTGCCGTTCCACTCGGTCCACAGCGGCGGGAAGTTGCCCACCTGGTAGCCGCCCTCGCCGACGTCCCAGGGCTCGGCGATCAGCTTGACCTGGCTCACCACCGGGTCCTGCTGCACCAGGTCGAAGAACGAGGACAGCCGGTCCACCTCGTGGAACTGCCGCGCCAGCGTCGCCGCGAGGTCGAAGCGGAAGCCGTCCACATGCATCTCGGTGACCCAGTACCGCAGTGAGTCCATGATCAGCTGGAGGACGTGCGGGGAGCGCATCAGGAGGGAGTTCCCGGTGCCGGTGGTGTCCTCGTAGTAGCGCGGGTCCTCGGCCAGGCGGTAGTACTGCGCGTTGTCCAGGCCCCGGAAGGAGAGCGTGGGGCCCAGGTGGTTGCCCTCCGCCGTGTGGTTGTAGACGACGTCGAGGATGACCTCGATGCCCGCCTGGTGCAGCGCCCGTACGGCCTGCTTGAACTCCAGGACCTGCTGGCCCCGGTCGCCCCAGGAGGCATAGGCGTTGTGCGGGGCGAAGAATCCGATCGTGTTGTAACCCCAGTAGTTGGACATCCCCTCGTCCGCCAGCCGGTGGTCGTTGACGAACTGGTGCACCGGCATCAACTCCAGAGCGGTGACGCCCAGTTCCGTCAGATGTCCGATGACGGCCGGGTGCGCCAGCGCCGCGTAGGTGCCGCGCATCTCCTGGGGGAGCGCCGGATGGAGCATGGTCAGGCCCTTCACATGGGCCTCGTAGAGCACGGTCCGGTGGTACTCGGTGCGCGGCGGCCGGTCGTCCCCCCAGTCGAAGTACGGGTTGACCACGACGGATGTCATGGTGTGCGGCGCCGAGTCCATGTCGTTGCGGGCCTCGGGGCGGTCGAAGTAGTAGCCGTACACCGCCTCGCCCCATTCGACGCTGCCGCTGACCGCGCGCGCGTAGGGGTCGAGAAGCAGCTTCGCCGAGTTGCAGCGGTGTCCTTTGTGCGGCTCGTACGGGCCGTGCACACGGAAGCCGTAGCGCTGGCCGGGCATCACTCCGGGCAGATAGGCGTGCCGTACGAACGCGTCGCTCTCGCGCAGCTCCACCGCCGTCTCCGAGCCGTCGTCGTGCAGCAGGCACAACTCGATCCGGCGGGCGGCCTCCGAGAAGACCGCGAAGTTGGTCCCGGCGCCGTCGTACGTGGCGCCGAGTGGGTACGCCTGTCCCGGCCACACCTGCATGGGCAAGACTCTTCCACTTCTGATCCGGGTACTGAGGGGCACTTGACGCAGATCCTTCCGGAAAAGACGGCCGTCCCATAGGACGCCGGAGTGCTCCGGAGGGTGATCCGCGGGCGGGGACCCAGGTCGGGGGCGGTGGCACCCGAGGTGATCCGGACGGCATTCGCGGCCCGATCCGGCCATCGGACGGGGGCGGCGGCGGTCCCGGCCCTGGTGGAACCGCTATGAATCCGCTCACTCCCCCCGAAGCGGGTCCGGGGAACGCGTCGGGTCAACACGGCAGTTGAGAAACCAGCCTCTCCATCCGGCTGCACCGCCTCCCGCTCCCGGAGTACTCTTCCTTGATCGTTGGAGGGGGACCGGAAGGCGGTGCGCGGGTGAGCTCGGGAGGGCTGGAGCTTCCCCCTGGTGACGCCAGTCACGAGGGAGAGTCCGGCGACATCCCGCCCGGGGCGGTCTCCCTCGCACGGCCGGTGGAGATCGGGGCGGAACTGGACTGGGGCGCGGACGCCTGGAGCGAGGTGCGTACGCGCGCGCAGCGGGCCGGACGTGCCTACATCTGGCTGAATCTGGTGGAACAGCGGCTGCGGGCGGTGGTGGCCGCGGTGCTCCGGCCCATCTACGAACCGGTCCACGGTGACGACTGGGTGGTCGCGGCGGCGGGCCCGGCGGGGCAGGAGTGGGTGCAGCGGGCCGTCGCCGTGCGGGAGGTCTCGCGCCGCAAGGGCTATCTGCTCGACCCGGCCGACGACAACGTGCTGAGCTTCCTCACACTGCCGCAGCTGCGCGAGCTGATGGTGCAGCACTGGCCGTGCTTCGAGCCGTACGTGGACGACCGGCGCGATGTCGAACTCGCCCTGGACGAGCTGGAGGTCGCGCGCAACGTGGTCTCCCGCAACCGTGCGCTCAACGAGGCGGTCCTGGCCCAGGCCGAGCGGGCCTCGGCCCGGCTGCTCGACGTCCTGGGCGGCGGATCCGGGGCGCCCGCCGCCCACCGGCTGCCCATCGACGCGGTCGAGGACCTGGTCGGCGACCGGTACGCCGACGTGGTCTCGGTCCACTCCGACCGGGTGCGGCTGCAGCGCCAGCTTCCGGCCGAGGACCTGTTCAGCAACGCCCGCCGCCTCGACGCGATAGGCATCGGGCTGAACCTGCTGGTCCAGAACTACTCGGGCCGCCGGCTGGTCCGGCTCGCCGAGTCGGGCTGCCGTGTCCGGCTGCTCTTCCTCAACCCGGCGAGCAGCGCGGTCAAGCGGCGCGAGCGCGAACTGGGTCTGAAGAAGGGCGAGCTGAGCCGTTCGGTCGAGATGAACATCCTGCACATGCGGCGGGTGCGCGCCCGGCTGTGCGACCCCGGGGCCTTCGAGATCCAGGTCTTCGACGAGACACCGCGCTTCACGGCGTATCTGGTCGACGGGGACGGCACGGACGGACTCGCCGTGGTGCAGTCGTACTTGCGGCGGGCGCGCGGGATGGAGGCGCCGGTTCTGGTGTTGCGCGGGGGCGCGCGGCGCGGTGTCGTGCGCCCGGATCACGATGATGAAAACGGGCTTTTCCAGACATATCGCGAGGAGTTCGAGTCGGTGTGGGCCGACTCCCGGCCCGTCTCCTGAGCCGTGGTCGGGCGGTCCGGGACCCCGATGTCAGTGGTGCGTGCGAGGCTGGTCGTCAACTGGGGGAGAGCACCACAAGGGAGGGCCAACATGGGGTGGCACCATGCACCGCTGGTCGGATTCGATCTGGAGACGACCGGTACGGACCCGCTGGAAGCGCGGATCGTGACGGCGGCGATCGTCGGCGTCCGCGAGGGCGAGGCGGTCCGGCAGCGCAGCTGGCTGGCCGATCCCGGGATCCGTATCCCGGCCCAGGCCTCGGCGATCCACGGCATCAGCAACGAGCGGGCGACCGCGGAGGGCCGCCCGGTGCGCGAGGTGGCCGACGAGATAGCCGAGACGATCACGGGGTACTGGGCGCAGGGCGTGCCGATCGTGGCGTACAACGCGGCCTTCGACCTCACGCTGCTCGCCGCCGAGCTCCAGCGGCACGGGCTGCCGTCGCTCACCGACCGCCTCGGGGGCGCGGGAACGGGCCCGGTCGTCGACCCGTACACCATCGACCGCGCGGTCGACCGGTACCGCAAGGGCAAGCGGACGCTGGAGGCGGTCTGCGTCGAGTACGGCGTGGTGCTCGACGGCGCCCACGAGGCGGGCGCGGACGCGCTGGCGGCGGTCCGGGTGGCCGTCGCGATAGCCGACCGCCACCCGCAGGTGGCCGGGCTGCCTCCGGCGGAGCTGCACGACCGGCAGGTCCAGTGGTACGCGGAGTGGGCCGCCGACTTCCAGCGGTTCCTGCGCAGGAAGGGCACGCCGGACGCGACGGTCGACCCGGCCTGGCCGATACGGGAGTTGACCCCGGCAAGGGGCTGACACGGGTATCGGCGGGCCGCGGGCGAACCCCGGCGGCGAGCACTGGCCGCGCGGCGCTCAGAACGGGTACCAGCGCACCTCGGTGTCCCCGTCCCGCAGCGAGGCGACCCGGCGGCGGAACTCGTCGAGGGCCTTGGGGTTGGCCGGGGCGTGCTGGGCGACCCAGGCGCAGCTGGCCGTCTCCCGGGCGCCGCGCAGCACCGCGCACCCGTCCCACTCCCGCACGTCCCAGCCGTACGCCTCGACGAACGCGTCGTACTGCTCGGTCGGCATTCCATAGCGGTCCCGGGACAGCGCCATGACCACCAGGTCGTGCTCGCGGAAGTCAGCGGAGAAGGTCTCCAGGTCGACCAGGACCGGGCCGTCGGGGCCGATGTGGACGTTGCGCGGCAGCGCGTCGCCGTGGATCGGGCCGAGGGGGAGACGGGGGGTGAGCGCGGCGGCCGCGTCGGCGAAGCCGTCCCGGCGGGCCCGCAGATAGGCCGCGTCGGCGGGGTCGATGGCGTCCCCGGCGAGGCGCAGCCAGCGCTCGACTCCGCCGAGCAGTTCACGCGGGGGCAGGGTGAACGGGGGCGAGGGAAGGGAGTGGACGAGCCGCAGCAGTGCGGCGAGGTCGCGCGGCCCGGCGGGGCGGAGCGCGGCGGGCAGGCGGTGCCAGACCGTCACCGGGTGCCCGGCCACCAGCCGGGGCGCGGTCTCGGCGGCTCGCACGGCAGGGACGCCGCACTCCGCTAGCCAGCCCGCGATGGCCACTTCGCGCTCCGCGCGCGCGAGGAGCTCGGGGTGGTGGGTGGAGTCCCGGCCGACCTTGACCACCAGGTCGCCCACGGCGAAGACCGCGTTCTCGCCGAGCGCCAGCAGTTCCGGGTGGCCGCCGCCGGCGGTCGCCGGGCCGGCCGTCGCCCCGCCCGCGGTCGCCCTGCCCGCGGTCGCCGTGCCGAGCCCCGCCGCGGCCAGCACCTCGCGCGCCCGTGCCTCGTCCACTGTTGTCTCCCGGTGATCGTTCCGTACCGCTCAAGTCTCGCACCCGAACGGGTGATCCAAAAAAGCTTGCACGAGACGTCTCGTCTTGTTTACGGTCACTGCATGAGCGAATCGAAGCGTGCCCACATCGCCATGTTCTCCATCGCCGCCCACGGGCATGTGAACCCGAGCCTTGAGGTCATCCGGGAACTCGTCTCCCGTGGGCACCGCGTGAGTTACGCGATCCCCGCGTCCTTCGCCGACAAGGTCGCCCGGACCGGCGCCGAGCCGGTGATCTACCGATCGACCCTGCCGACGGAGGAGCACCCCGAGGCGTGGGGGACCGAACTGATCGACAACATCGAGCCGTTCCTCGACGACGCCATCCAGGCATTTCCGCAGCTGGCGGAGGCCTTCGACGACGACCGGCCCGACGTCGTCATCAGCGACATCACCTCGTACCCGGCCCCGGTGCTCGCCCACCGCTGGGGTGTCCCGTATCTCCAGCTCTCACCGAACCTCGTGGCATGGGAGGGATACGAGGAGGAGGTGGCGGACCCGATGTTCGCCGAGCTCCGTGCCTCCGAGCGGGGCAAGGCCTACTACGCCCGGTACCGGGCGTGGTTGGACGAGCACGGGATGGACCACACCGACCCCGACCGGCTCGTCGGCCGCCCGGCCCGGTCGCTCGTCCTGATCCCTCGCGTGCTCCAGCCGCACGCCGACCGGGTCGACGACTCCGTCTACACCTTCGTCGGCGCCTGCCAGGGCGACCGGGCCGAACAGGGCGAGTGGCAGCGGCCGGCCGGGGTCGAGAAGGTGCTCCTGGTCTCCCTCGGCTCCACCTTCACCAAGCAGCCGGGCTTCTACCGGGAGTGCGTGAAGGCCTTCGGGGACCTGCCCGGGTGGCATGTGGTGCTGCAGATAGGCAAGTTCGTCGACGTCTCCGAGATCGGCGAGGTCCCGGCCAATGTGGAGGTGCACCACTGGGTGCCGCAGCTGGCGGTCCTGCGTCAGGCCGACGCGTTCATCACGCACGCGGGCGCGGGCGGCAGCCAGGAGGGGCTGGCCACCGCGACGCCGATGGTGGCGGTCCCGCAGGCCGTCGACCAGTTCGGCAACGCGGACATGCTCCAGTCGCTCGGCGTCGCCCGGCATGTACCGATGGAGGAAGCCACGGCCCAGACCCTGCGCGCCGCGGTCCTGGCTCTGGTCGACGACCCCGAGGTGGCCGAGCGGGCACAGGCGGTGCGCCGGGCGATGGCGGACGAGGGCGGCACCCGCCGGGCGGCGGACCTGATCGAGGCGGAGTTGCGGGGGTGACGGGGTCGCGGGCCGGGCGGGTTGCGGTGACCCGACCCGACCCGACCCGACCCGAGCTGGCGGCGGACCCCAACGGCCCCAACATCCCAACGGCCCCGACCAGCTGGGATCCCGGACGACGTGGCAGCGCCCCCGCACCCCCCAACGGCCAGGAGCCCGGGGAATCCTGCTCCCCGAGCCCCTGCCCGTAACGCCCGTAGTACTCGTGACACCCCGACGGGTCAGACGTGGGCCACCCGGTCCCGGTCCTCGTCGCCGTAGGGAGTGACCGTCGGCGGCACCGCGACGGACTCGTCGTGGGTCATGTCCGGCAGCCAGCGCAGCCACTTCGGCAGGTACCAGTTGCGCTCGTCCAGCAGGGCCATGACCGCCGGGAGCAGTACACCCCGGATGATCGTGGCGTCGATCAGTACGGCGGTGGCGAGGCCCACGCCCATCTGCTTCATGGACTGCATCGACAGCGTGCCGAAGATCGCGAACACCGCCACCATGATGATCGCCGCACT
The DNA here is from genome assembly GCF_043198895.1 of Streptomyces sp. NPDC048696. Classification (NCBI taxonomy): domain Bacteria; kingdom Bacillati; phylum Actinomycetota; class Actinomycetes; order Kitasatosporales; family Streptomycetaceae; genus Streptomyces; species Streptomyces sp. NPDC048696. The sequence continues at coordinate 25,809 of NZ_JBICVJ010000006.1, forward strand.
CGTCACCACGCCCGCCGTCGTCACCACACCGTGCTGGATCGCGTCGCGGGTGGTGCGGCCCTGGAGCTTGGCCTCCCGGATCCGCGACACCACGAACACGTGGTAGTCCATCGACAGGCCGAACAGGATCACGAAGAGGAAGAGCGGCAGCCAGGACACGATCGCGCCGACACCTGCGGCGCCCACCAGCGAGGCGCCCCAGCCGTGCTGGAAGACAGCGGTCAGGATGCCGTACGCGGCGCCCACCGAAAGGAGGTTGAGCACGATCGAGGTGATGGCGATCGTCAGCGAGCGGAAGCAGAGCAGCATCAGCAGGAAGGCGAAGACCACGACGAAGGCGAAGACCGGGGTCACCGCGCCGACGATGCGGGCGTTGAAGTCCTTGGAGCCGGCGACCTGACCGGTGATCGGCGCGTCCAGGCCGTGCACCTTGCCCAGGGTGTCCGGGCGGACGTGGTCGCGGAGCAGGTTCAGGCTCTTCTCCGCCTTCTTCTGGTCGGAGCCGCCGATCAGCGGGACATCGACGACGGCGACGTTCTCGGCGTTGTGCACGGTGACCTTCACCGGGCCGTCCGAGGCGCCCCGGCTGATCGCCTGCGTACGGAAGTCGGCGATGGCCTGCTTGACCTCCGGGGCGTTGATGTCGGCGGCCTTGATCACCACGTTGGCCGGGCTGGCGCCGCCGGGGAACGTCTCGTTGACCCGGTCGTAGGTGCCGACGATCGGCAGCGAGTTGCCGAACTCCTGGTCCAGCGTGAGGTTCTGGGTGTGCATGCCGACCGCCGGAACGGCGATCGCGATGAGCGCACCGGCGGCGATCACGAGGGCCGCCTTGGGGCGGCGCAGTACGGCGCCGAGGACCGCGCGCCAGATCCGGCTCTCGCCATTGCGGTCGCGCTCGCGCTTGCCGCGCTTGATGCGGTTGAGGAACGGCAGCCGGCCCTTCTCGACGCGCTCGCCGAGCAGTGACAGCAGGGCGGGCAGCACGGTCACGGAGCCGACCATCGCCACCGCGACGACCATCAGGGAGGCCAGACCCATCGCCTCGAACTCGGCGAGCCCGGTGAAGAGCATGCCCGCCATGGCGACACAGACGGTCACACCGGAGACGATGATCGCGCGTCCACTGGTCGCGGCCGCGATGCGCAGCGCCGTCTGGGCGTCGCGGCCGGCGGCGCGCTCCTCGCGTTCGCGGCGCAGATAGAAGAGGCAGTAGTCGACGCCGACGGCGAGACCGACCAGGAGCATCACGGAGTTGGCGGTGTCGCTCATCGCCTGGAGGTGGCTGACGATGGCCATCAGACCCATGGTGGCGATGATCGCCGTGAGCGCCAGGGCGACCGGGAGCAGCGCCGCGACCAGGGCGCCGAAGGCGATGAGCAGGATGCCGAGGGCGACGGGCACCGCCGAGTACTCGGCCTTCTTGAAGTCGTCACCGAAGGCGTCCTTGAACGTCTTGCCCATGCTGGCGCTGCCGATCTCCTCGATCCGCAGCCCCTGGTGCTCGCCCTGCACCTTCTTCACCGCGTCGAGTACGGGAGCTATTCGCTCGGGCGCGGTGTCGGCGTCGCCGCGCACGTCGAACTGGACCAGCGCGCTGCGGCCGTCCTTGGAGAGGGTCTTCGCGGTGTACGGCGAGGTCACCTTGGTCACCTGACCGGTGCCGTCGACCGCCTTGATCACGGCGTCGACGGCGGAGCGGAACGCCGGGTCGGTCGCCTTCGTCGTGCTGTCGGTCGCCTGGATGAAGACGGTTTCGCCGGCCGGTTCCTTGAGACCCGCGTCATCGATGATCTTCTGCGCCTGGCCGACCTCGCCGGGGAGCTGGTTGTCCTTGACGTTGACCCGTCCGGTCGCCGAGCCGATGCCCATGGCGAGGACGACGAAGAGCACCCAGATCACCACTGCCGCCCAGCGGTGCCGGGCGCTCCAGCCGCCGGCCCGCGCGGCCACGCCGCGCACTCTTGTGACCCCATTGACCATGACGAGCAAGCCCCCCTGTCGAGCGGTGGCAGCCTCTCGCCGCCATCCCCCTACGACGTTAGGGGCACTATCCGGCCGTCTCGTCGTGCTTCTCGGTGAACCGGTGGCCCGGTATCTACTCCTTGCGGTGGGGGGGAATCCCCTAGAAGTCGGATTGAAGCCCCTTACACGTAAAGCCGATTGAGGAGGACGTTCCGGTTCCGTATCAACACAGAGTATCCACCAAGCCTGCACAAGGCCCGAGTTGCCCCGGCCTGGCCGAATTTTTATTACGAAGCCTTGTTGCCTAAGTCACAGCTGCCTGGAGCCCTTGATCTGTGCTCATCAATCGGCAAGGGTTTCGAGGCAGCCCCGGAAACTTTCCGTCCGGTAAGCAAACCCCCCACAAAGAATGACGAGGAGAACCCTCTTCATGGCAACTCACAAGCGCAAAAGCCGTCTTAAGCTCACTGCCGCGATAACCGCCGTGGCGGCCGCGGCCGGAGTGACGGTCATGACGTCCGAGCTCGCCGGCGCCGCGCCGGCCGAGGGCACGGTCTACGGGCTCGACGCCAAGGGCGCCATCGACGGAAGCTACATCGTCCTCATGGACGGGCAGGCTTCCCCGGACGCCAAGAAGAAGCTCGCCGACGAGTACGGCGGCAAGCTCCAGCGCGACTACTCGGCGGTCAACGGCTTCTCCGCCAGCGGGCTTTCGGAGAAGGATGCCAAGCGGCTGGCCGCCGACCCGGCCGTCGGCAAGGTCGTCCAGAACAAGAAGTTCCACATCGAGGCCACGCAGGCCAACCCGCCGTCCTGGGGGCTGGACCGGATCGACCAGGCCGAGACCGCCGGTGACGGCAAGTACACCTACCCGGACAGCGCGGGCGACGGTGTCACCGCGTATGTCATCGACACCGGCGTCCGGATCAGCCACAAGGACTTCGGCGGCCGTGCCTCGTACGGCTTCAACGCGGTGGACAACAACGACAAGGCCGACGACGGCAACGGCCACGGCACGCACGTGGCCGGCACCATCGCCGGAGCCGCGCACGGTGTCGCCAAGAAGGCGAAGATCGTCGCCGTCCGCGTCCTCGACAACCAGGGCTCCGGCAGCACCGACCAGGTCGTCGCGGGCATCGACTGGGTCACCAAGAACCACAAGGGCCCCTCGGTCGCCAATATGAGCCTCGGCGGCTCGGCCGACCCGGCGCTGGACGCGGCCGTGCAGAAGGCGATCGCCTCCGGTGTCACCTTCGCCGTGGCGGCGGGCAACGAGTCCACCGACGCGGGCCAGGGCTCGCCGGCCCGGGTGCCGGAGGCGATCACCGTGGCCTCCTCCACCAAGGACGACAAGCAGTCCGACTTCTCCAACTTCGGCTCCGTCGTGGACCTCTACGCCCCCGGCTCGGACATCACCTCCGACTGGAACACCGACGACAACGCCACCAAGACCATCTCGGGCACGTCCATGGCGACCCCGCACGTGGTCGGCGCGGCGGCCGTCTACCTCGCGGGCCACAAGGACGCCACCCCGGCCCAGGTCTCGGCGGCGCTCACCGGTGGCGCCACCCCGGACAAGATCTCCAACCCGGGCGCGGGAACCCCGAACAAGCTGCTGAAGATCGTCGAGTAACCGTTCCCCGGCAGACGTGACCGGCGGTCCCCGTGCCATCCCCCACGAGGCACGGGGGCCGTCCTATCGTGTGCGCATGACGACGATGTACGCCGCACTGCTGCGCGGTATCAATGTGGGCGGCGCCAAGAAGGTCCCGATGGCGGAGCTCAGAACGCTGCTGGGCGAGCTGGGCCACGGCGCCGTACGCACCTATCTGAACAGCGGGAACGCCGTCTTCAGCAGCGAGTCCGACGACACGGACGCGCTCGCCGCCGACCTGGAGCGGGCCATCGCGAAGCGCTTCGGCTTCGAGGTCGCCTGCATAGTGCGCACCGGCAGCTATCTGAAGGCCGTCGCCGACTCCTGCCCCTTTCCCGCCGAGGAGCTTGAGGGCAAGCAGCTGCACGCCACGTTCTTCTCCGGCCCGGCCGAGCCGGAGCGCTTCGCGGGGATCGACCCGAAGGCGTTCGCGCCCGAGGAGTTCCGGCTGGGCGACCAGGTCCTCTACCTCTACGCGCCCGACGGGCTCGGCAGGTCCAAGCTGGCGGAGGCGCTGAACAAGCCGTCCGTCCTCAAGGGCATCGACGCCACCTCCCGCAACTGGAACACCGTGAAGGCGCTCGTGGAGATGACCCATGGCTGAGCCCACGCCGTCCGCGGATCCCGAGCCCGAGCCCGCCCACGCCGACGGGTTCACCCCGGCCGTGGACGCCGCCATCGAGGGCGAGCTGCGGCTGCTCGACCCCGATGTCCGCGCCTCGCCCGAGCTGATGGGGGCGTATCTGCATCCGGAGTTCACCGAGTTCGGCGCGTCCGGGCGGCGGTGGGACCGGGCGTCGATCCTCGCCGTGCCCGCGAGTGAGGTCACCAACTGGGTCCGCCCTGTCACCACCTCCCATATGAACGGGGTGCAGCTCGCCCCCGACCTGGTGCATCTGACCTTCGACACCGAGTACAACGGACAGCTCGCCCACCGGAGTTCCCTGTGGCGGCACACGGATGCGGGGTGGCTGCTCTACTTCCATCAGGCGACGCCGTTCGGCCGGTCCGATCCGGAGGATCCGGGTCCCGAAGTGGCCCAGTCCGGCGATGCGTAAATGGCCCGTACGTCCGCGCCATTGTGCGGCTACGGTCTATCCATGAACACCACGGACAACACCGCCACCACCGTCGACTTCTACTTCGACCCCGCCTGCCCGTTCGCCTGGATCACCTCCCGTTGGATGCTGGAGGTCGAGCCGCACCGGAACATCGACCTTCGGTTCCGGGTGATGAGCCTGTATCTGCACAACATCGGCAATGAACTCCCGGACTGGTACCGGGAATTGGTCGACAACTCGATACGGCCGGTCCGGGTGGCGGTCGCGGCCGCGCAGGCGCACGGGGACGGGGTGCTGCGGGATCTCTACACCGCGTTCGGCACGCGGATCCATCAGCAGAAGAACAAGGACTTCGACGCGGTCATCGCCGAATCCCTCGCGGAGCTGGGCCTGCCCGCCGAGCTCGCCGACGCCGCGTACGACCCGGCGTACGACGAGTCGGTCCGCGCCAGCCACGACGCGGGCAAGGACCCGGAGGCGGACGGGTATGTCGGTACGCCGACCATGCACCTGGACGGCACGGTCTACTTCGGGCCCGTGCTGAGCTCGATCCCGCGCGGTGAGGAGGCGGCGCGCCTCTTCGACAGCTTCCGGGTCATCGCGGGGTACCCGGACTTCTTCGAGCTGAAGCGCACCCGTACGGGGTCTTTGAACTTCGACTGACGCTCGGTGGCCCCGCGCCCCTCGCGGGGCGCCTCACCCCGCCTTCTCCCCCCGCCACTCCCCGTCCCGCTGTGCCCAGCGCACCGCGGGGCGGATGCCGAGGCCCGCCGCCGCGAACAGGGCGGCCAGGAACGCCCAGCCCGCGAAGCCGTGGCCCACCGCCGTGACCGTGACCAGGGCCGGGCCAGCCATCATCGCGGCGGCCGCGCCCGAGCTGAACACGCCCTGGTAGACGCCGTGGGCGCGGGAGTCGGCGAGTTCGTAGCCCAGGGTCCAGCCGCCCGCCGAGGACAGCACCTCGCCGAACACCTGGATCACCGAGCCCGCCGCGAGCACGGCCACCGCCCACATCGGGGAGAGCCCGGCGGACAGGGCGAAGACCACACAGGCCGCGCCCAGCAGCAGCCCCGCCCGGCCCATCGCCCGTACCGATCCCGCCACGTCCGAGACGCCCCGGGTGGCGCGCACCTGGAGCAGCGCCACCAGCACGCAGTTGACGATCATCACCAGCGCGACCGTCCAGCGCGGGGCCTCGGTGTTCTCGGCGATCCACAGCGGCATGCCGACCTCAAGGAGGCTGAACTGGAGCATCGTGACGGCGTTGAGCATGGTCACCGTCAGATACGGCAGGTCGCGGACCGCCCGCCAGCGGCTCCCGGCCGGGGTGTCGGCCTTGCCGTCCGCGCCGCGCGCTGCCGTGGCGGCCTCGTTGAGCGGCAGCGTACGGACGAGAACGGCGGGGAGCACGAAGGTCGCCGCGTCGAAGAGGATCAGGGCGACATAGGCGCCCCGGGTGTCGAGCTGGAGGGCCACCGCGCCGATCGCGCCGCCCAGGCCCATCGCCACGTTGGTGACCATCCGCAGATAGCCGCGCGCCTCGACCCGGGTCGCGGCGGGCAGGACGTCCGCGAAGAGCGCGCCCTTTACGCCCCAGCCGGCCTGGTTGAGCGCACCGAAGCACACGGCCGCCACCAGGAAGCCCGCGTACCCGTGGACCAGGGAGTACCCGGCCATCGCCACTCCGCTGCCCAGCCACAGCACCGCGATCACCCGGCGGCTGCCCCAGCGGTCCGAGGCGCGCCCGGCCGGGATGCCGGCCGCGACGCCGAACAGCCCGGCGATGGTCAGGCCGAAGCCGACCTGGGTCGCCCCGATGCCGCAGATGCGGGTGAAGTAGAGCACGCTGACCGGGAAGAAGAGGCCGTTGCCGAAGGAGTTGAGGCCGGTCATCAGAGCGAGGCGGCGCAGCGCCGGCTCGGTGGGCAGGACGGCGGATCCGGCCGTGGAGCGGGGGCGGGTCCCCGTGGTGGCGGTCATGCGGCCACTCAACCCGCTGTGTACAGGCCAGGGGCATTCATTTAGTCTCCGGCTAAAGGGTCGGGGCGCGGGGGGCGGCCGGGAGTGATCGAGTTCAGGTTCGGTGTGGGGGATCTGGCCAGTACGTCGTTCGCGTACTCGCCCTTCCAGGAGACGGTCTTCTCGCTGTGGGGCTGGTGGGACGTCTCCCGGTTCCCGCATCAGCGGCCGTGGCTGCGTCGGCTGAGGCCGTCGTACGAGCGTCAGGACACCGAGCTGTTCGCCGCGCTCATCGCCCCGCACGGCTTCATCCCGGACTTCCTCACGCCTCGGCCGGAGCGGGTACGGCCGTCGTTCGCCGAGCAGTTGGCGCAGTTGCGGGCCACGCCGCTTGAGGTGATCGAGCCGGACTTCCGGCGTACGTTCGGCCCTGATGCGGAGCTCCCGCCGGTCATCGGCGAAGGGCTCGCCGACCCGGCCGCCCTTCTGGAGCGGATCGCCTCGGCGTTCGACCAGTACTGGCACGAATGCCTCGCCCCCGACTGGTGGCCCAGGGTCAGGGCGGTCCTGGAGGCCGATCTCGCGCATCAGTCACGGGTGCTGGCCGAGCAGGGGGCGGCCGGGCTCTTCTCGGACCTCGACAAGCGGCTGACCTGGCGCGCCGGCGTGCTGCGGCTGCGGCACCCGGTCCCGGACAAGTGGCCCGCGGCCGATATCCAGGTGGCCGGCCGGGGCATGGTGCTGATCCCGACGACGTTCGCGCGCGGCGCCATGACCACCGTCGACGCCACCCTTCCGCCGGTGCTCAACTACCCGGCGCACGGCCGGGGAACGCTCTGCGAGACACCGCCGCCGGTCAGTGACCGCGCCCTGGTCCGGCTGCTCGGCCCGGCCCGGGCGCGCCTGCTGACCCTGCTCACGGAACCGGCCACCACCACCGAGCTCGCCCGCCGCCTCGATGTCACCCCGGGCGCGGTGAGCCAGCACCTGTCCGTGCTCTACGACGCGGGGCTGCTGCACCGGGCCCGGCGCGGCCGGGGCGTGGAGTACGCGCGCACGGCGCTCGGGGAGGAACTGGTCAGGGGGTGAAGCCGTGGTGGGCGGCCTTGCACCGTCCGGCCGCACGCGTGCGGCGGCAGCCACCGAGCGCCGCCGGACCGCCCGCCCGCTCCCGCAGCCGCACGGTCAGGCGCTGAGTGTCTGCGGGCGCCGCCCCCGCAGCCGTGCCTCGTCGTACCGTACGAGCAGCAGCCGGGCCACCTCCGGGGCCGCGCCCAGGACATCGGCCAGGACGTCCGCGTCCTCGGCGCCCCGGGCGATGCGGTCCGGCAGGAAGCCGGGGGCGATGACGTACGGGGCGACGGCGACCTTTCGTACACCCATCGCCTTCAGTTCCCGTACGGCGTCCTGCGTACGGGGCAGAGCAGCGGAGGCGAACGCAGGTCGCACGGCGCACCAACCGGTGTGCCGCAGCTCCCGCGCGATTTCAGCGATCACTGCGATCGCCTCCGGGTCGGTGGAGCCCGCCGAGGCCAGGACGAGCCCGGTCGAGCGCTTGTCGGCGGGGGCGAGCCCCGCCCGCCCGAAGGCCTCGTCCAGCCGCCGCTCCAGCGTCGCGAGCAGCAGCGGGGAGGGGCCGAGGACATCGGCGAGCGCGATGTCGAGGCGCGCCGGGGCCTGGTCGAGCACGGCCGGGATGTCGGCCTTGGCGTGGAAGGCGCGGGTCAGCAGCAGCGGCAGCGCCACCACGTCCCGTACCCCTTCGAAGGCGAGACGTTCCAGCACCTGCGGTACGGCCGGTGCGTTGAAGTCCAGGAAGCCGGTCTCCACGCGCACCCCCGGCCGCAGCGACCGCACCCGCCGCACCAGGGCGTGCACGGTCGCCGCGTGCCGCGGATCACGGCTGCCGTGGGCGATGACGAGGAGGACCGGGGCGGACATCGGGATCAGCCCTTCACCAGGAGACCGCGGCTGCGCAGCACATAGCGCTCCAGCGGGCTGAAGATCAGCAGGTCGATGGCGATGCCGACGGCCAGGATGAGGAAGATGGCGAGGAAGACGCCCGGCATGTCGGAGTTGTTGCGGCCGTTCTCCAGCAACTGGCCGAGCCCCAGGCCGAGATCGGGCGACGAGGCGATGATCTCGGCGGCCATCAGGGAACGCCAGGAGAACGCCCAGCCCTGCTTCAGACCCGCCAGATAGCCGGGCAGGGCGGCGGGCATCACGATGTGCCAGGTGCCGCGCAGCCCCGTGGCGCCCAGGGTGCGGCCCGCGCGCAGGAAGAGCGGCGGGACCTGGTCGACGCCGGAGACCAGACCGTTGGCGATCGACGGCACCGCGCCGAGCAGGATCACCGCGTACATCATCGAGTTGTTGAGCCCCAGCCAGATCACCGCCGGGGGCACCCAGGCCACCGACGGCAGCGACTGGAGTCCGGACAGGATCGGGCCGATCGCCGCGCGGACGAACTTCACCCGGGCCACGATCAGACCCAGCGGGGTGCCGATCGCCAGCGCGAGCAGGAAGCCGAGCAGACCGCGCGAAATGCTGGTCCACACGATGTCGAGCAGGGTGCCCTGGAGCCACAGGTCCCGCAGGCCCGACCAGACAGCGGACGGCGAGGGCAGCTTGGTGTCGTCGGTGACCTTCGCCCACACCAGGCCCTGCCAGACCACCAGGACGAGCGCGATCGCGGTCAGCGGCGGCAGCACCTTCTTGAGCAGCACCTCGCGCACGGGCGTGCGGTGCCACTGCACGGTGTCCAGCGCGTCGAGACCCGCCTCCAGACCCGCGAGGTCGTCGCGGGTCCCGGAGTCCTGGGCCTCGCGGTCCGGGGACTCCTCGACCGTGTCGGTCTCAGTGCTGGCCATGGCGGCGGATCTCCCCACGCAGTTGTTCGGTGATCTCTACGGAGAGCTCCGCGACGGCGGAGTCCTCGATGCGGCGCGGCTGCGGAATGTCCACGGTCCACTGGTGGGCCACCCGGCCGGGCCGGGACGAGAGCAGTACCACGCGCTGGGCGAGCCGGACGGCTTCGCGCACGTTGTGCGTGACGAACAGGACCGACAGGTTCGTCTCGCGCCAGATGCGGGTCAGCTCGTCGTGCAGCACGTCGCGGGTGATCGCGTCGAGGGCCGCGAACGGCTCGTCCATCAGCAGCAGTTGGCTGTCCTGGGCGATCGCGCGGGCCATCGCCACCCGCTGGCGCATACCGCCGGACAGCTCGTGCACCCGCTTGCCGTACGCGCCGTTCAGTCGCACCAGCTCAAGCAGCTCCTCGGCGCGGGTGCGCCGCTCCGCCTTGGCCACGCCCCGCAGGCGCAGCGCCAGCTCGATGTTCTTGCCCGCCGTCAGCCACGGGAACAGCGCGTGCTCCTGGAACATCAGGGCGGGCCTGCCGCCGGGCGTCTCGATCGATCCCGAGGTCGGCTTGTCGAGCCCGGCGACCAGGTTGAGCAGGGTCGACTTGCCGCACCCGGAGGCTCCCAGGAGGGTGACGAACTCGCCCGGCGCGACATCGAGGGTGATGTCGTCGAGCACGAGCTGCGGGCCGGCCGGTCCGGAGAAGGACTTCGATACGTGTCCGATCCGGGCGGCGTACTGGACCGTCTCGCGGTCCTCGGCCTTGGCGAGGGCTGTGGCCATGGTCGTCACCTCCTGGGAACTGGTGCGGTTGCGGACTTACTTGGGGCCGAAACCGGCGTCGGCGACCTGGGGCCGGCCCAGGGACTTGAGGACCTTGTTGAGCGGGGCCAGGTCGTAGATGCCGTCCAGGTCGGGCTTCTTGAGCAGACCGGCCTTGACCGCGTGGTCGGCCTCAAGGCCGAGGGTGGCGGCCAGCGGGTCGTCGGTGGTCTTGATGGACTGCCACGCCGGGTCGAGGACGTTCGCCGGGAGCGCCTTGCCGCTGAGGGTCTTCAGGGCGGTGTTGGCGGACGCCTTGGCCTTGTCCGGGTTGGCCGTGATCCACTCGTTGGTCTTCACCGAGCCCCGCAGCACCGCCTCGACGACGTCCGGGTGGGCCTTGAGGAACTTCTGCGACACGATGACGTTCGTGATCACGAACTCCTTGTCGGCCCACAGGTCCGCCTCGTCCAGCAGCACCTTGGCGCCCTGCGAGACCAGCTTGGACGCGGTCGGCTCCGGCACCCAGGCCCCGTCGATGGAGCCGGACTTGTAGGCGTCCGGGGTGATCTTGTTGTCCGTACGGACGACGGAGACGTCGCCCTTGCCGCTCTGGGCGTCGACCTTCCAGCCCTTGCTCGCGATCCAGTTGAGGAGGGCCACGTCCTGCGTGTTGCCGAGCTGCGGGGTGGCGATCTTCTTGCCCTTGACGTCGTCCAGGGACTTGATCTTTTCCGGGTTCACCACCAGCTTCACCCCGCCCGAGGCGGAACCGGCGATGATGCGCAGGTTCTGGCCCTTGGACTTGGTGTACCCGTTGACCGACGGGGAGGGGCCGATCCAGCCGATGTCGATCGCACCGGCGTTGAGCGCCTCGATCTCCGAGGGGCCCGCGTTGAAGGTGGAGGTCTTCAGCTGTGTGCCGCCCAGCTCCTTCTGGAACAAGCCCTCCTGGACGCCGACGAGCGCGGTGGAGTGGGTGAGGTTCGGGAAGTAGCCGATCTTCACGCTGTCGGCCGAGAGCTTCTTGCCGTCGGCGACGGCCCCGGCGTTCTGGCCGTCGGACTTCTTCTCGGAGCCGTAGCTGCACGCGGCCAGCGTGCCGAGGAGCACGGGGAGAGCGGCGGCGGCGACCACGCCGCGGCGCAGGAGCTGGGAGCGGATGGCAGGCACGGGAGGGTTCCTCTCGTTGGCCCGGCGGTCAACTACCCCTGGGGGCAAGGGTATTGGCCGGGAAGTCGGCGGGTCTTCGTCTTCGTCTGAAACGGCGGTGCGGGTGGAGCCGCTGGGCGCGCGAGCGGTGCGCGTACGTCATCGCGCACATCGCCCGACCCCGCCCTGTCCGCTGCCGAGGGCGCCGCTGCCGACGCGGCCGCCCTCCTTGGCGAACGTGGCGTACACGTCGGCCATCAGAAGTCCCACCCGTCCTCGTCCGCCGCGACCGTCGCCTTGGCCGTCGCGAACGACTCGCCGGCCATGCCGGCCGTGAGCGTGGTGCCGTCCGCCGGGTCGATCAGCAGGAAGGAGCCGGTGCGGCGCGAGTCGGCGTACGCGTCGAGCGCCACCGGCTCGGCGGTGCGGATCCGCACCCGGCCGATGTCGTTGGCGACGAGCAGGCCGGGCTCGGGGTGCTGGGAGAGGTCGTCCAGGGTGAGCCGGGACGGGATCTCCTTGACGATCGCCTTGACCGTCCGGGTGGTGTGCTTGAGCAGGACGCGCTGGCCCACCGTGAGCGGCTGGTCGGCGACATGGCAGACGGTCGCCGCCACGTCCTGGGTGGTCGCGGGCGCGTCCCCGCTCGGCACGATCAGATCGCCGCGCGAGATGTCGACGTCGTCCTCAAGGAGCAGCGTCACCGACTGCGGCGTCCAGGCGACGTCCACGGGCTCGCCGAGCAGATCGATCCCGGACACCGTGGTCGTACGGCCCGAGGGCAGCACGGTCACGGACTCGCCGACGCGGAACGTGCCGGCCGCGATCTGGCCCGCGTAGCCCCGGTAGTCGGGGTGCTCGGCGGTCTGCGGGCGGATCACGTACTGCACGGGGAGGCGGGCGTGGCAGCCGGTGAGGTCATGGCTGACCGGGACCGTCTCCAGGTGCTCCAGGACGGTGGGGCCGCCGTACCAGTCCATGTGGGCGGACGGCTCCACCACGTTGTCGCCGGCGAGCGCCGAGATCGGGATCGCGGTGATCTCCGGGACGCCCAGCTCGCCCGCGTACGCGGTGAACTCCTCGGCGATCGCCGCGAAGACCTTCTCCTCGTACCCGACCAGGTCCATCTTGTTGACCGCGAGCACCACGTGCGGGACGCGCAGCAGGGCGGCGACCGCGGCGTGCCGCCGGGTCTGCTCGACGACGCCGTTGCGGGCGTCGACCAGGACCAGGGCGAGGTCGGCGGTGGAGGCGCCGGTCACCATGTTCCGGGTGTACTGCACATGCCCGGGGGTGTCGGCCAGGATGAACCGGCGCCGGGGCGTGGCGAAGTAGCGGTAGGCGACGTCGATGGTGATGCCCTGCTCGCGCTCGGCCCGCAGGCCGTCGGTGAGCAGCGCCAGGTCGGGGGCGTCCTGGCCGCGCCTGGCGGAGGCGGCCTCGACGGCCTCCAGCTGGTCGGTGAGGACCGACTTGGAGTCGTGCAGGAGCCGGCCCACCAGGGTGGACTTGCCGTCGTCGACGGACCCGGCGGTCGCGAAGCGCAGCAGGGTGGTGGCCGAGAGCTCGGCCAGCTCGGCCGACTGCTCGGTGGTGCTGGTCATTTAGAAGTACCCCTCGCGCTTGCGGTCTTCCATCGCGGCCTCGGACATCTTGTCGTCGGCGCGCGTCGCCCCGCGCTCGGTGAGCCGGGAGGCGGCGATCTCGGCGATCACGGCGTCGAGCGTCGTCGCGTCGGAGTCGACGGCGCCGGTGCAGGACATGTCGCCGACCGTGCGGTAGCGCACCAGGCGCTTCTCCACGTGCTCGCCGGACTTGGGCCCGCCCCACTCGCCCGCGGTCAGCCACATGCCGGAGCGCTGGAACACCTCGCGCTCGTGCGCGAAGTAGATCTCGGGCAGCTCGATCTCCTCGCGGGCGATGTACTGCCACACGTCCAGCTCGGTCCAGTTGGAGAGCGGGAAGACCCGGACGTGCTCGCCCGGCGCGTGCCGGCCGTTGTAGAGCTGCCACAGCTCGGGGCGCTGGCGGCGCGGGTCCCACTGGGAGAACTCGTCCCGCAGCGAGAACACCCGCTCCTTGGCGCGCGCCTTCTCCTCGTCGCGCCGCCCGCCGCCGAACACGGCGTCGAAGCGGTGCTGCTGGATGGCCTCGGTCAGCGGCACGGTCTGCAGCGGATTGCGCGTCCCGTCGGGACGTTCGCGCAGCACACCGCGGTCAATGTAGTCCTGTACGGAGGCCACATGCAGGCGCAGCCCATGTGCGGCGATCACACGGTCGCGGTACTCAAGGACCTCGGGGAAGTTGTGTCCCGTGTCCACATGCAGCAGCCTGAAGGGGATCGCCGCGGGGGCGAACGCCTTCAGCGCCAGATGCAGCATGACGATCGAGTCCTTGCCACCGGAGAAGAGGATCACCGGCCGCTCGAACTCGCCCGCCACCTCGCGGAAGATGTGCACCGCCTCGGACTCCAGGGCGTCGAGGTGGCTGAGCGCGTACGGGCTGTCGGTGCCCTCGGCCAGGGCGGCGGCGGTCGTCGTCATGCGAGACCCCTCTCGGTGAGCAGTGCGTGGAGCGCGGCGGCGGACTCGTGGACGCTCTGCTGGTGCGACTCGATCCGCAGGTCGGGCGACTCGGGCGCCTCATAGGGGTCGTCGACCCCGGTGAGACCGCTGATCTCGCCGGCCGCCTGCTTGGCGTACAGACCCTTCACATCGCGTACGGAGCAGACCTCCACCGGGGTGGCGACATGCACCTCCAGATAGGGCGTGCCCTCGCTCCGGTGGCGCTTGCGGACCGCGTCGCGGCTGTCGGCGTAGGGGGCGATCACCGGCACCAGCGCCTTGACGCCGTGCGAGGCGAGCACCTCGGCGACGAAGCCGATGCGCTGCACATTGGTGTGCCGGTCCTCGCGGCTGAAGCCGAGGCCCGCCGAGAGGAACTCGCGGATCTCGTCGCCGTCGAGCACCTCGACCCGGTGGCCCTCCGCGCGCAGCCGCCCCGCCAGCTCGTACGCGAGGGTGGTCTTGCCCGCGCTGGGCAGCCCGGTGAGCCACACGGTGGCTCCGGTGGTGGTGGCCGCGGTGCCGGCGCCGCTCACGTGGTTCTCCTGAGTGTTCGTCATCCGTGCAGCCCGCACTCGGTCTTGTCGCGTCCGGCCCAGCGTCCGGACCGCACGTCCTCGCCCTCGGCGACGCGGCGGGTGCAGGGCGCGCAGCCGATGGACGGGTAGCCGTCCATGAGCAGCAGGTTGGTGATCACGCCGTGCTCCGCGACGTACGCGTCCACGTCGTGCTGCGTCCAGCGGGCGATCGGCGAGACCTTGACCTTCTGCCGCTTCTCGTCCCAGCCGACCACCGGGGTGTTCGCCCGGGACGGGGACTCGTCGCGGCGCAGCCCCGTGGCCCACGCCGCGTACGAGGCCAGGCCCTCTTCGAGCGGCTTGACCTTGCGCAGGGCGCAGCACAGGTCCGGATCGCGGTCGTGCAGCCTCGGGCCGTACTCGGCGTCCTGCTCGGCCACGGTCTGACGCGGGGTCAGCGTGATGACGTTGACGTCCAGGACGGCGGCGACCGCGTCCCGGGTGCCGATGGTCTCCGGGAAGTGGTAGCCGGTGTCCAGGAACACCACGTCCACGCCGGGCATCGCGCGCGAGGCGAGATGGGCGACGACCGCGTCCTCCATCGAGGAGGTGACGCAGAAGCGCTTGCCGAAGGTGTCGGCCGCCCAGCGCAGGATCTCCGGCGCGGACGCCTCTTCGAGGTCCCGCCCGGCCTGCTCGGCGAGCGCCTTCAGCTCGTCGGCCGACAGCTCCCTTGCCTGAGTGGTCGTCATATCTCTTCCCTTCCACCGTCGTTGAGTCGAAGACCCCGGGCGAGGAGCCCGAGGAACTTCAACTGGAATGCGCGGTTGCAGCTCGCGCATTCCCACGCCCCGTGGCCCTCCTCGGACGGCCGGAGGTCCTCGTCGCCGCAGTACGGGCAGTAGAAGGGCGCCGCTCGCTCGCTCACGACAGGGCCTCCTCGCTGGCGCGCGCGGCCCAGGTGGCGAACCGCTCGCCGGTCTCGCGCTCCGCCTCGAAGCGCTTGAGGACCCGCTCGACGTAGTCCGGCAGCTCGGCCGAAGTGACCTTCAGGCCGCGGACCTTGCGGCCGAAGCCCGCCTCCAGGCCGAGCGCGCCGCCCAGGTGCACCTGGTAGCCCTCGACCTGGTTGCCCTCGTCGTCGAGCACCAGCTGGCCCTTGAGGCCGATGTCCGCGACCTGGATACGGGCGCAGGCGTTCGGGCAGCCGTTGAGGTTGATGGTGATCGGCTCGTCGAAGTCCGGGATGCGGCGCTCCAGTTCGTCGATGAGCGCGGCGCCGCGCGCCTTGGTCTCGACGATCGCCAGCTTGCAGTACTCGATCCCGGTGCAGGCCATGGTGCCCCGGCGGAACGGCGACGGCCGGGCGGTCAGGTCCAGCGCCTGAAGGGCCTCGACCAGCGACTCGACCTGCGTCTCCTCGATGTCGAGGACGATCATCTTCTGCTCGACCGTGGTACGGACCCGGCCCGAGCCATGGGCCTCCGCGACCTCGGCGATCTTCGTCAGCATGGCGCCGTCGACGCGGCCGACGCGCGGGGCGAAGCCGACGTAGAAACGGCCGTCCCGCTGCCGGTGCACGCCGACGTGGTCGCGCCAGCGCTGCGTGGGCTCGGCGGGCGCGGGGCCGTCCACCAGGGCGCGCTTGAGGTACTCGTCCTCCAGGATCCGGCGGAATTTCTCCGGGCCCCAGTCCGCGACCAGGAACTTCAGCCGGGCCCTGGTGCGCAGGCGCCGGTAGCCGTAGTCGCGGAAGATGCCGATCACGCCCGCCCAGACGTCCGGCACCTCCTCCAGCGGGACCCAGGCGCCGAGCCGGACGCCGATCTTCGGGTTGGTGGACAGACCGCCGCCGACCCACAGGTCGAAGCCCGGCCCGTGCTCGGGGTGCTCGACGCCGACGAACGCGATGTCGTTGATCTCGTGCACCACGTCGAGCAGCGGTGAACCGGAGATCGCGGACTTGAACTTGCGCGGCAGGTTGGAGAATTCCTTGCTGCCGATGTACCGCCGCTGGATCTCGTCGATGGCCCAGGTGCCGTCGATGATCTCGTCCTCGGCGATACCGGCGACCGGCGAGCCGATGACGACACGCGGGCAGTCGCCGCAGGCCTCGGTGGTGGACAGCCCGACGGCCTCCAGGCGGTCCCAGATCTCCGGGACGTCCTCGATGCGGATCCAGTGCAGCTGGATGTTCTGCCGGTCGGTGATGTCCGCGCTGCCGCGCGCGAACTCCTGGGAGATCTCGCCGATGACGCGCAGCTGCTGGGTGGTCAGCCGACCGCCGTCGATCCGCACCCGCAGCATGAAGTACTTGTCGTCCAGCTCCTCCGGCTCCAGGACCGCGGTCTTGCCACCGTCGATCCCGGGCTTGCGCTGGGTGTACAGACCCCACCAGCGCATACGTCCGCGCAGGTCATTGGGGTCGATGGAGTCAAAGCCGCGCTTGGAGTAAATCGTCTCAATACGTGTCCGCACATTGAGACCGTCGTCATCCTTCTTGAACTGCTCGTTCCCGTTCAGCGGCGTGAAGTGACCGACGGCCCACTGTCCTTCGCCACGGTGGCGTCCCGGCTTGCGCCGGGCAGTGGCGGGGGCGGGCTTATCAGGGGTGGCGGCCATGGGGATACGTCCTTCGGGACTGCAGGAGGGCGGCTCTGACCTGCACACTCGCGCTGCGGGCGCGGCGGTGCGCAGGAACTGTGGAGCAAAACTGGGGCGGCGGTGCTGGGTCTCTCAGCGGGCCGGACAGATGGCGCTGGACATGCGGCCGAGATCGACGTGTCGTCGACTCACCAAGGCGATTCCAGTTCCGGACATGACGGAAGCGTGTCACGGCCATCTCGGGCCAGTCCACCACTATCCATATGGTGGACAACAATGTCCCGATGGGTGAGACGGTGTGTTGTGGGTCACCTCGGCCGTATGCCGGACGCGGGACCCGCCCCGCTCCTATCCTGCCTGTTGCCGGGGAGGCGCACGGGCGAGGGGGCACGCTCATGGGGGAGCAGTTTCGGTCATGGATCCCGGCGGCGGGGGCCTTCGTCCTGGGCGTGCTGGTACTCAAGCTGAAGGACTGGTTCAGGACACTCGTCGACAAGGCGGCGGCCCTCCTCTACAACCGCCTCGCCGGCAGCGCGCTGCTCGCCCGCACCGCCCTGCGCCGCTACACGGCCAAGACGTACGGGCGCAACGCGCGCTTCGCCGTCTCCTTCCGCGTCGACGACCCGCAGGCGATGGACATGGCCTCGGTGTACGTGCCGCTGCGCACCGCGTCCGGGTTCGGCGCGGGCGCCGAGCAGAGTGAGGCGGCGGCGTCGCTCCACGAGTCCCGCCGCGCCGTGGTGCTCGGCGTGCCGGGCGCGGGCAAGACGATGCTGCTGCGCCACACCGTGCTCGCCTGGTGCCGTGAGCGCTACCGCCCCGACGGCCCGCCGCGCCTGACCTGGTACGGCCGCCACCGCCCGCCGAAGGCGGAGCTGGGGGAGCTCGTCGACGTCCCCGTACTGCTGAAGCTGCACGAGGTGAACCTGGACAAGGGGGATCTCCGTGACCACATAGTGAAACACTTCGCGGACCATGACTTCCCGGGTGCCGGGAAGTGGATCGACCGGGCCCTCGCGGAGGGCCGCCTCGCCGTGTACTTCGACGGTCTGGACGAGGTCGCGACGGCCCAGCGCAAAGGGGTCGCGGACGCGATCCGGGAGTTCATGCGGACCCATGCGAAGTGCCGGACCGTGATCACCTGCCGCATCGCGGTGTACCGGGGCGAGTTCAACGAGGACGTCGACCGCACGCTGCGGGTCCAGGAGTTCGACGAGCGGCTGATCCGCCGCTTCCTGCACGGCTGGCCCTGGCCGCAGCACCTGGCGGCCGACACGGTGGAGCAGCTGCTCGGCGCGCTGCGCGACACCCCGCAGCTGATGCCGCTGGCCCGCAACCCGCTGCTCCTGACGATGATCGCGTACCTCTACAGCAATGTGTACGCGGGCACGGACCAGGTGCTTCCGCACACCCGCGCCGACTTCTACAAGCAGGTGACGGACAGCCTGCTCGGCGACCGCCAGCGGCAGGCCCGCTTCTCGCACCCGGTGAAGAAGGCGGTCCTGCAGCGCCTGGCGCTGGCCGCCCAGGACATCCCGTCGGACGTCCACGACCGCCTCGCCCTGCCGGAGAAGGACGTCCTCGCACATGTACGGGACACGCTCGCGGAACAGGGGCGTCCCATCGAGCGGGCGCAGGAGGTGCTGGAGGAGATCGTCGAGCGGAGCGGGCTGCTGCTGGCGGTGGACAACGGGGAGCGGTACCAGTTCGCGCATCTGACGTTGCAGGAGTACCTGGCCGCGAGCCACCTCGCCGCCGACCCGTCCGGCCTGCTGGAGCGCTACCGCCGCGACCCGGCGGCGTGGCGGGAGACGGTACGGCTGTGGTGCGGCGCGGAGGCCCGCGACTGCACGGAGGTCGTACGGGCGGTGTTCGCCCTCGACCCCGTGCTGGCGTTCCAGTGCCTGGCGGACGCGCAGGTGGTGGACGACGCGCTGGCCGACGAGATCGTGAACATGTTCCGGGACCGCCTGGGCCGCGAGACGGGCGCGGACCGACAGGCGGTGATCGCCGCGTTCGGGGCGGTGGCGGGGGACCGGCGGTCACGGGGTGCGGCGGTCTTCGACATGCTCTCGGTCTTCGCGGCCGACGGCCGACGCGCCGGACGGCAGGACGCGGCGTGTGCCGCACTCGCCGCCACCAACGTCACGCGCGCGGCGGAACGCCTGGCCGCGCTGGTGCGCACGGTGCCGGGGGCTTGGGCGGCGCTCGCGGACATGGGGGATCTGGCGGTCCCCGTGCTGGGGCGCTTGGCGCCGCACGAGGCGGAGGCGATGCGCGCCCTGTGGACGGTGTGGACACCTCGGGCCGCTGTGGAGCTCTGGGACGCCATGGTGCGGTCGACCGACCAAGTCCTCAGAGAGGAGGCCGCGTTCCGCCTCGGTGACATGATGCGCGACCCGGACATCGAGGAGGCGTTGCGGGCCGTGCGACGGCAACATGTCATCTACGCGCCCGAGTACCCGTGGGTGTGGAAGCCTTTCACGGCCGACGGTGACGGGGAGATCATGGAGCTGGTCAGTTACATCGCGTCCGTGGTCAGCAGAGGGGACCCGCCCGCCGGGGTACGGATCGACCCCCGCGTCCTCGCCGCGCTGAGCCTCGCGAGGCTCCCCGACGAAGAGCGAAACGCGTCCTGGGCGACGGATGACCGGACACTGGTGGACGAGGTGGGGCGCGGGGAGGCGACAGTCGGCCCGGACGACATCGCTGGGCTGCTGGTGGCGAGCCCCCTGTCCGAGCGGTCGCTCGAACTGGGGGAGCGGTTCCTGGAACAGGTCGGTTTTCCCCTGGCGCAGCGGCGCGTTCTCCATCTGCTTCCGCCCTGGCTGCGAGCCGAGGCCATCGTCGTCCTGTGCCAGCAGGGCACGTCCCACACCATTGAGTGGGAACGGGTCAACGACCCCGTCGAGCACCCGCACTACTACTTCGCTCGCAGTTGGCACTATCGGCTCATCCTCGCCGTGGCCTTGGCCGTCTCCGGCTGCGCTGCCATCCGCGCGGTGTATGCCGTCCAGGCGCCGTACGAGGGCTTCGGCGGGCCGCTGTGGGGGCCGAGCTGGTCGGGGTGGGCCGTGCTGGTACTGGGCATCGGGGGGTGGAGTTGGCTGATCGTCGCCGACGTGCTCAGGAACCCCTGGGCGGCTCCGCCGGTCGTCAGAGTCCTGCTGGCGACCATCGGCCCCTACGCGGTCCTCGCCTGGTACGACTGGTGGGGCGCCGTCGCGGCGGCCGCGATCGCCGGGGCCGTCTTCGCGGCCCGTACCGTGCTCGTCCAGCGAGCCCGCACCCTCACCCTCCGCGCCACCGCCATCGGCACCCCCCTGCGCCGGTTCGTCCACGAACACCTCAACCGGAGAACCTAGGAGAACCTAGCCGAGCGCCCCCGGCCAAGGCCCCGGCGCCGCCACCTCCGCCTCCTCCGTCACCTTCGTGTCGAAGAGCCGGAAGCCGCGTCGCAGGTAGTTGTCCATCGCGTGCTCGCCGTCCAGGGAGCAGGTGTGCAGCCATACCCGCTTCGTCGGGGTGCGGTCCGGCCAGCGGGTGGCCAGGTCCCAGGCTCGGGCGATGCCGTACGAGAGGAGGTGGCCGCCTATGCGGCGGCCGCGGAACGCCGGGATCAGGCCGAAGTAGACGATCTCCACCGCGCCCTCGTCCTGCGCCTCCAGCTCGACGTACCCCGCCGGCGTGCCGTTCTCGTACGCGACCCACGTCTCCACGCCCGGCCGGGACAGGAACTCCTGCCAGGTCGCGTACGACCACGACAGGCGGTCGATCCAGCGGATGTCGCCGCCCACCGCCGTATAGAGGAAGCGGCTGAACTCCGGCGAGGGCACCTCGGCGCGGACGATCCGGAGGTCCGAGGCGGGCCCGGCGGCGGGGCGCAGGTCGGCCGGGGACGTCTGCTCCAGGGACCAGGTGGTGACGGGGATGTTCATGCCGTCACCGAATCACGGCGGCGGCCCGGCGTTCAAGCGCAGGTCAGTGCGGCGACGCGTCAGTGCGGATGGTCCCGGGCGCCCCGTACCGCCGGGGCCGTCGAGTGCGGCAGCAGGGCCGCCGGGTTGGCCGGGCGGATCACCTCCACCTCGACGTCCTCGGCGAAGCGGTACGGGCGGTGGGCCAGCACCTCGGCCAGGTGGCGCCGCAGCCGGGACATCTCGGCCCGTACCGTCACCGTCCTCGTCGGGTCCTCGAAGATGTCGTGGGCCAGCTGGGCGGCGGTGCGGCCGGTGCGGTGCAGGGCCAGTACGTACAGGAGCTCGGCGTGGCGCGGGCTCAGCTCCTGGGCCCAGCTGCCCGCGTCCCCGGCGACCGTCACCGACCAGCGGCGCGGGCGGCTCAGATCGAGCACCACCTTGGTGGGCAGCGCGTCCGCGTGCGCCTCGTCGCCCACCACCTGCACCAGCCAGCCGCCCGGCAGCGGCTCGACCGCGCACATGCCGAACGACGGCAGCCACACCCGCCCCGCCCGGAACGACTTGGGCAGCGGCAGCCGGTCCACCGGCGGCATACCGGTCACCGCCGCCGTCCAGCCGTTGGTGTCCACCGCGAGCGCCCGGCCGCCGACGCGGCAGAGCACCGGGGCCGCGACCGTCCGCAGCCGCTCCACCGCGCTCAGATGGCGGGCGCGCAGCTCGGCCTCGGCCAGGCGCGAGACGGAGGTGACGAACGACAGGGTCGCCGGGTGCATCGTCGACAGCGGGCCGCTGACGTCCACGACGCCCAGGAGCCGCCCGTCGCGCGGGTCGACGATGGGCGCGCCCGCGCAGGTCCAGGCATGGTGGCTGGAGACGAAGTGCTCGGCCGAGTACACCTGCATCGGGCGGCGGGTGATCAGCGGGGTGCCCACCCCGTTCGTACCGACGGCGCCCTCGCTCCAGTCGGCGCCCACTTCGAAGCCCAGCGCGTCCGCCTTCTTGAGGACGGAGGCGTGGCCCTCGCGCCACAGCAGCATTCCGTCGGCGTCGCTGACGACCATGATGTGCTGCGCGGCGTCCGCGACCGTGACCAGCGCGTCCCGCAGCACCGGCAGCACCTCTTTGAGGGGCGAGGCGTTGCGGCGCCGCTCCACCTCCGCCAGGGAGAGCAGCCCGGCGGTCTTGCCGCCGTCCGGGTCGACGCCGTGGCCGAGCACCCGGCGCCACGACGCGTCGATCTCCGCGCGCGGCGCGGGTTTCGGGGGCCGTCCGGCGAGCGCGGCCGCCCGCATGGCCTTCAGCAGCCGGGTGGCCTCCCGTACGTCCATCGCGGCCAGCCGTGCGGGGTCGAGGGCGTTGGTGTGCGGCACTGGGTCCTCCTGTCGACACCGGCGTTCCGAGGGGGAGTCGAACGCGGATGTCACGAATTCATCGTGCCCGCCCCGGCGTTCGCGCGCGGCGATATGCCGCACAAGGTTGCAACCCTTTGCAACTCTCGCGAACAGCCGTGCGTGTGTACGAAGGTGGTGGAACACCGGACGTCCGGTCGTCATGGCCCGCGAGGGCGCATGGGAGTGCGGGGGTGGTGCCGTGTCGGCGCAGCACCACCCCCGACGGACGTTCCGGTCCCTCTCGCGGTCGTCCCGGGATCAGACCCGGGCCCGCGCCCGCTCCACCACGGCGCCCAGGTCCAGCGTGTGCGGCAGCGTCCCGAAGGCGCTGCCCCAGTCACCGCCGAGCCGGGAGGCGCAGAACGCGTCCGCGACCTCGGCGGGCGCCCAGCGCACCAGGAGCGAGCCCTGGAGCACCAGTGCGATGCGCTCGACCAGGCGGCGCGCCCGGGCCTCGATGCCGTCCAGGTCCGCGAGCTCGGTCAGCAGGTTCTTGATCGCCCCGTCCAGCCGGTGATCGGCGCCGCGCGCCTTGCCGACCTCCTGGAGGAACGCGTCGAGCGCCTGCGGCTCGCGCTGGAGCGCCCGGAGTACGTCAAGGGCCTGGACGTTGCCCGAGCCCTCCCAGATCGAGTTGAGCGGGGACTCGCGCAGCAGCCGGGGCAGCCCGGACTCCTCGACGTAGCCGTTGCCGCCCAGGCACTCCAGCGCCTCGGCGACAACCGGCGTACAGCGCTTGGTCACCCAGTACTTGGCGGCCGGGACCGCGAGCCGGAGCAGCGCCCGCTCCTGTTCCGTATCCGTGCTCTGGACGGCGTCCTGTGCGGCCGCGAGACGCAGCGCCAGCGTGGTCGCCGCCTCCGACTCCAGGGCCAGATCGGCCAGTACGTTCTTCATCAGCGGCTTCTCGATGAGCAGCCCGCCGAACGCGCTGCGGTACGCCGCGTGGTGGATCGCCTGCGCCACGCCCTGGCGCATCAGCGCCGCCGAGCCGACCACGCAGTCGAGCCGGGTCGCCGCCACCATCTCGATGATGGTGCGCACCCCGCGCCCCTCGTCGCCGACCCGGCGCGCCCACGTCTCGTCGAACTCGACCTCGCTGGACGCGTTGGACCTGTTGCCGAGCTTGTCCTTGAGCCGCTGGATGCGGAACGTGTTGCGGGTGCCGTCCTCCAGGACGCGGGGCACCAGGAAGCAGGTGAGACCCCCGGGCGCCTGCGCCAGGACCAGGAACCCGTCGCACATCGGCGCCGAGCAGAACCACTTGTGCCCGGTGAGCAGATACTCACCCGCGTCCCCGAGCGGCCTGGCCTGGGTGGTGTTGGCCCGGACGTCGCTGCCGCCCTGCTTCTCCGTCATGCCCATCCCGAAGAGCACCCCGCCCTTCTGGGAAGCGGGCCGCAGCCCCTCCTCGTACACATGGGAGGTGAGCCGGGGCTCCCACTCGGCGGCCAGCGCCGGGTCGGCCCGCAGCGCCGGGACGGCCGCGTGCGTCATCGACAGCGGGCACCCGTGGCCCGCCTCCGCCTGCGTCCACACCAGGAACCCGGCCGCGCGGCGCACATGCCCGCCCGGCCGCCCCCAGGCGTCCGTGAGCCCCGCCGAGACGGCGTGTCCCAGCAGCCGGTGCCAGCTGGGGTGGAAGTCGACCTCGTCGATCCGGTTCCCGTACCGGTCGTGGGTGCGCAGCTTCGGCGGGTTCTCGTTCGCCAGCACCCCCCACTCCTGGGCCTGGGCGGAGCCCGCCGTGCGCCCCAGCGCGCTGAGCTCGTCCCGCGCGCCGTCCACGAGCTCGGGCGCGAGATGCCGCTCCACCCCCTCGGCGAGAGCGCGGTCGGACGTGAAGACGTCATATCCCACCAGGGGCGGAGCCTGGTTGGTCACTGTGTGGGTGGTGGCTGCCATGCCGATACGGTAAGGAGGTGCAGCCAGCAAATGAAACACCCGAGCGGCCATCGGGCCGACTCCACCGGGCCCCGAGCCGACTCCACCGGGCCCGCGTCCTCTACCGCAACGTCTCCAAGCGGAAGATGGCCTGGCTGCTCCTGAAGGACACCGTCAACTCGTGCATCGAGTACCGCATCCTCGGGCTCGCGGCCGAAGCGGCGTTCTTCACCCTGCTCTCGCTGCCCCCGCTGCTGCTCAGCCTCATCGCGCTGCTCGGATACGTGGACGGCTGGACCAACACGGACACCGTCGCCAGCATCAACTCGAACATCCTCACCGCCGCCCAGTCGGTCCTCTCCGACCGGGGCGTCCACGATTTCGCCGAGCCGCTGCTGGCGGACGTCACCAAGGGAAAACGTCCGGAAATCGTCTCCCTCGGCTTCGCCTTCGCGCTCTGGTCGGGCTCGCGGGCGGTCAACGTCTTCATCGACACGATCACCGTGATGTACGGCCTCGACGGCCATCGGGGCATCGTGCGCACCCGGATGCTCTCGCTGCTCCTGTACATCGCGGCGCTGCTGATCGGCGCGCTGGTGCTGCCGCTGGCGGTGGTCGGGCCGGACCGGGTGGTCGAGCTCGTCCCGTGGGGGACGGACCTGATCAGCGTCCTGTACTGGCCGGTGATGATCCTCCTTTCGGTGGCGTTCCTGACGACTCTCTTCCACGTCTCGGTGCCGGTGCGCTCGCCGTGGATCGAGGACGTGCCGGGGGCGCTGGTGGCGCTGGCGATGTGGGTGCTCGGGTCGTTCCTGCTGCGGATCTACCTCACCAACACGGTCGAGGGCCCCACGATCTACGGCTCGCTGGCCGCGCCCGTGGCCGTCCTCCTGTGGATCGGCGTGTCGGCCTTCGCGGTCCTGGTGGGCGCGGCCGTCAACGCGGCGATCGACCGCGTGTGGCCGTCGGTGGCGACGGCGGCCGCGCGTGCGGCCAACGAACGGGTCAAGACCGCCCAGGCCGCCGAGATCGTCGCCCGCGCCGCCCAGGCCCGCGCGGCCTACCCCGACGACCCCGACGACCTCGACTTCGGCGACCCCGGGATGCCGTCGGAGTACCCCGAACGGTGGTCGCGCTTCCTGCCCCCGGACGACGTGAAGTCCCGGCTGCACGGGGGACGGGACGCGCAGGGCCGGGACAAGGGGTAGGTGCCGGGTCACTTAGTCAAAGGACCCGGCTATCAGCGCCAGCGCCAGCGCCAGCGCCAGCGCCAGCGCCAGCGCCAGCGCTCGCGCTCACGCGTCAGCAAGCGCACCCGTGATCGCCCCCAGTGACGTGGTCACCAGCGTGGCCCCCGCGGCCCGCAGATCCGCCGCCGAGGCGGCATCGTCGGCCAGCCCCACGAACGGCACGCCGAGACGGACGGCCGTGGCCGCGGCGTGCGGCATCCGGCCGATCACCAGCGACCCGGCGACGGTCCTGACGGACTGCAGGACGGCGTCCTCACCCATCCGGGTGTGCGCCCGGATGTCGACGGCGACGTCCGCCAGGCCGGGCCCGAGGGCATCGCGTACGGGCTCCTCCGTACCGCCGGTGACGACGATGACCTGACGGCCGGAACCGACGAGCGCCCGGACCGCCTCGCGCGCGTGGGGCCGCGCGAGAGTGCCGTCGTGGTCGACGAGGACCTTGCGTACGGGGGCGAGGAGGGTGCGCAGGGGGGCGAGTGAGGGGCCCAGCGTGACGCGGGCGACGAAGTCGAGCCTGCGACGCGAGGTCGCCGGACCGCCCAGGTACTCGTCCACCCACGCCTGGGCCTCGGCGAGCCGGGCGAGCCCGTAGCCGCGCAGCGAGGGGGCGAGTTCGCTGCTCAGCCAGCGCTCGACCTCCTCCGCCCGCGAGCCGTCGCGCGTGTACTGCGACCGCCAGGTGACGTGCGCGTCGGCGGTGAACGCGAGGCTGTCGACGGCACTGGGGAGGGGGAACCGGAGGACGGTTGTGTGGGGCCCGGCGGCTTCGACCCGCCGGAACCAGATGACGAATCCGCCGTCCTCGAAGCGCTCGTACTGGTCCGCGTCGCGTTCGTCGAGTAGGCGGTGGAGCGCGTCCGGCACGCAGACGTCGACCGTGCCGGGGAAAGGCGTCTCCCGGGGCTCCGGCGGGATGCCCATGAGATACCTCGACCGGATGAACTCCGCATCGAGCTGCACCAGGGCGCGCAGGCTCAGGGGTTCGAGCTCGGCCCTCTGCACGCTGCTCGGCAGCGCGAGGGGCAGCCACCGCACGAGCCGGTCCAGCGCGGCCGACGCCGTGCCGTCGGGATGCAGGAGGAGGTAGGTCGCGCGGTACAACTCCTGGACCTGGGGTGCGACGCCGAACACCTCCTCGACGATGCGGATCAGCGCGACGGGGACGGGGACCGTGTTGCCGTCGGCGCTCGACGTCACCTCGATGACCACCATCGGGCGCGGCACGGCGCTGCGCAGCACGTCCCGCCGCTCGGCGAGCGTCCGCAGCAGCTCGGCCAGCTCCCCGCGCCACAGGTCCGCCCACTCGCCGGACATCCCCTCCAGCGGCTCGCCCGCCCACAGCCCGAGCGCGGTCTCGTACCGCTCCAGGGCCAGCGTGTGGTCGCCCTGGCCCTGGGCCGTCTCGGCCTGGGAAAGGAGCTGTTCGACGCTGAAGAGGTCGACGTCGATGCCCTGGAGCAGCAGGTGGTACGTCGAGTCGGGCCCCTCCTGGACGGGATGGCCCTGCCGGACGAGACGGGCGGCGACGGCGTGGACGTCCTGCGTCCACTCCGGCTCCCACAGCTCGGTGCCGCTCACCCGGTTGCCGCGCGAGAGGACCAGCGCGCACAGCATGCGCAGCTCGGGGCCGTCGCCGTCGGGGGACGGGACGCCGTTGACCCACGCCTCGGGCGGGCCGAGGAGCCGGTAGACGCGGCGGGCGTCGGCGGGGGTGGCCAGGAGTGCGGCTGCGGCGCGGCGGCGTACCGCGGGGGACTCGTCCAGAAGCTGGGCGATCGCCGCGTTGAGGGCGGCGGGCAGCTGTCCGGCGCGTACCGCGCCCGGGTTGATCTCGACCGGCTCCGTCGCCAGCCGCTCGGCGGTGAACGGTGCCCCCAGAGCCATGTCGTACAGCAGGTTTCCGACCGCGAGAAGGTCGTCCTCCGGTGTGGGCGTGACGCCCGGTGCCGAGGCCCCCGGCTCGCAGAGCAGCGCCCCCCGGTCGGGCGAGAGCAGGACGTTCTCGGCCCGTACCTGACCGTGCGCGATGCCCAGCTGGTGCATGTCCTCAAGGGCGGAGAGCAGATCCCGGCCGGTGCGCGCGATAACGTCGGCCGGGAACCCGTTCGGGTGGTCGCGCATCGCCTCGCTCAGCGTCGGCGCGTGCACGAGTTCGGTGACCAGGCGCAGGTCGTCCCCGTTGTGAAGAGTCCGCCCCACCAGCACGCGCCTCCCGCCTCCCGCCTCCCGAGGCCCCCGCAGCAACCGCACGCTCTCCCGGCTGACCAGCGCGAACGGGTCGCCCGGCACCGCCCCCACCGGCCCCCCGTGCGCCGCCACCAGGACGCGGAACTCGCCCGGGACCGCGCCCGCCAGCGCCTCGATCCGGGCGTTCACGCGGCTCAGCAGGCCCGCCGTGCGGACGTGGGCGGTGTGCGGCAGGGTGCCGAGCAGCACGTCGCGTACGCCCGGCCGGAACTCGTACGCGCCCGCCGGGCCCGGCAGCGCCGTCAGCATGCCGCTCAGGACGACCTCGGCCAGATGCTGCGGCTGCGGGTGCGGTTCCACGGCCGCGTGGACGAGCCGCATCACCGGCAGATGCGCACACCCCACCGCCAGATGCGCCGCGAGCCGGAACGCCGCCGGGGAGGCCACCGAACGGAAGCGCAGGACGAGTTCGTCGGCGGGCAGGTCGGGCGCGGGTGCCTCGCGGGCCTCGGCGGGCGGTGGTGGCGACGGCCCCAACAGGGCCGCCGCGCCCGGCACCTGGGCCCCGCCCCGCGCTCCCACCAGCTCCGCCCAGTTCCCCAGCCAGCGCGCGGCGGGCTCCAGGACCGGCACCGGGAGGGCGCCGGGGACGGCGGGGGCCGCGTCCGTGTCGTACGGCAGGAAGGTCAGGTTCGCCCCCGCCGCGCCCGGGCCCGGGGCGCTCAGGAGGCCGGCGGTCGGGGTGAACGCGGAGTACTGCCAGAGCCGTTCGGGCAGTGGCTGGACGACGGCGACCGGCAGCGTGCGGGCCCAGCCGCGCAGGGTGCGGTACCAGCGGCGCCCGGCCGGACCGGCTCGCCACTGCGGGCCCATGCAGTCGCTGAGGACCAGGACGGCCGTGCGGCTCGTCGCGGCCGGGCGCACCGGAACGCCGCCGTCCGTGGTGAGCGGCAGCGTCTCGACCGTACGGAACGCGCCCGTCTGCGCCAATGCCCGGTGCAGATCGCGCAGCAGCGGCCGCCACATCGTCATCGTCGGGCCCGCGTCGAAGACGATCCGCAGATGCAGCCAGCGCTCCGGCCGGGGCCGCAGCACCGGGAGCCACCACTCGGGGCGCGCGCCGAACAGCGCGCCCCGGTGCGCGGTCGCCGTCTCGTCGAACTCCCGCTCGTGCGCCGACGGCACCCGCCGCTTCAACGGGCGTACGGCACGCTGGAGCGCGAGCGGATGCGCCAGCATCGGGGGCGCGGGCGCCAACAAGGGCGCGTGCTCGCCGCCGCGCTCCGGCGCGGGCGCGGGGCGGCCGGGTGGAGGGGTGCGCAGCGGTACGCGCTCCGGTGCGTCGGGCCGCTCGGCGGGGGCCGGTGGTGGCTCGTCGGCGGCCGGGGCGTCGGGCCGCGGGGTGTCCTCGGGGAAACGCGGTGGCGGCAGCCGCTCGCCGTCGGTGCGGACCTCGGGCTCCGGGCGCATGTGCTGGGCCAGCCACAGCAGTTCGGCGATCTCCTGGCCGGTGGGCACGCCGGTGCCCGCCGCGCCGAGCACCCGCCGCAGGGCGTCCGTCGACCGCCGCCCGGAAGGAACCGGACCGTCCGGCTCGTCGGAAGTCATCAGAAGTCGTCGGCGTCGTCGGGCCGTGGCTCGCCGGGCTCGAAGCCCTGGCTCAGATACGGCATCAGGTGCTCGGCGAGCCGGCTGCGGGAGGTTCCCGTAAGCCCCGAAGTGCGCGTCAGATACACTGCGTTGAGCAGCTGGTCCGTCGCCAGTTCACCGCCGGACGCGCGACGGAGGAAACGGTCGACCAGCTCCAGGGCGTCCTGGTCGAGCTCGCCCAGATGCGCCTCCACGATCGCCTTGAGCTGGCTCTCGTCCGGCTGGCGGAGCTCCAGCGTCACACATCGGCGCAGGAACGCGGGCGGGAACTCGCGCTCGCCGTTGCTGGTGAGGACGACGAAGGGGAAGGCGTTGCACCGCACCCGGCCCCGGTGCACCCGTGTCCGCCAGTCGCCGCCCGACATCAGGACCTCGGCGTAGGGGGTGTGGTGAGCGGTCCGTACGAGCTCCGGAATCTCGAACTGGCCCTCCTCCAGGACGTTGAGCAGGTCGTTCGGCAGGTCCAGGTCACCCTTGTCGATCTCGTCGATCAGCAGGACGCGCGGGTCGCGGTACGGCAGGAGGGCCGTGCCGAGCGGGCCGAGCCGCAGATGGTCCTCGATGCCGCTCCCCGAGAACGCCTCGGTCTCCCGTGACGCGTACAGCCGCGACAGCGGGTCGTACTGGTACAGCCCGTCGGTCAGTGTGCTGCGGCTGGTGATGTTCCAGCGCAGCACCGGCCCCAGCATCAGCTCGCGCGCGACCGCGTACGGCAGGCTCGACTTGCCGCTGCCGGGCGGGCCGGTGACCAGTAGCGGCCGTCTCAGGTACAGGGCCGCGTTGACCAGTTCGACGCTCCGGTCGGTGACGACGTAGGTCTCGGCCCGGTGGGTGCGGTCCGGTGACGCGGACGCGTCGTCCGGGTCCTCGGACGGCGGCGGCAGCAGCGGTGTGCCGTTGAAGGCGCGCCAGGGCGGCGGCGGGGGCAACTGACCGATCCCGGCGTGCGGTTCGCCGCCGCCGGTGTACACGGGCCACAGGGACATCTCGGGCTGCTCCAGTCGTTCAGCTCAGCGGGGAGCGGTCGGGCGGGG
The DNA here is from genome assembly GCF_043198895.1 of Streptomyces sp. NPDC048696. Classification (NCBI taxonomy): domain Bacteria; kingdom Bacillati; phylum Actinomycetota; class Actinomycetes; order Kitasatosporales; family Streptomycetaceae; genus Streptomyces; species Streptomyces sp. NPDC048696. Next base: position 56,226 of record NZ_JBICVJ010000006.1, read on the forward strand.
TGACGGGCGGGAAGCGGCGCGGGTCCTCCCAGACCAGCGTCAGCCCGGCCGCCCAGTGCGGCGCGTCCTCGTCGTGCACGAACGCCTCCTTGCGCAACGTCAGTACATGGCCGGGCAGTTCGCCGGGTGCGAGCCGGGTCAGCCGCTCGGCCAGCGCGTCCAGGAAGCCGCTGCCCCGGCAGCCGCCGTCGCAGGACGCCCCGGCGCAGCCCGTGTGCGGCCACAGCACGATCGGCGAGGGCGCGTCGAGCGCGGCCCCGTGCGGGCCGGTCGCCGCGCGTCCCGGGTCCGGCGGCCGGGCGAACCCCACCGGCCCGTACACATCCTGGAGCTGTACGGAGAGCTTGTCCGGCCGGGGCGCCGCGCCGCACTCGATGCGGTGCACCGGAGAGGTGCGGCGGCCGTCGAGGACGTCCCACATCTGGCGCAGGGTCCACTGGAGCCTGGGGTTGCGGCGGCGCAGCCGGTCCATCACGACGACCGGCGAGACACAGCCGAGCGGAGGCTCGATGCCCTTGCGGCGCACCCACTGGTCGACCGGCTTGTTCAGCCAGGTGCGCGGCAGCGCGAAGGCGACGAGCGCCCGGCCCCGGTCGTCGAGATCGCCGAAGGCGTCGTCGACCCGGTCGAGCACCCAGTCGCGCAGCTGCTTCTCGCCGGTGACGGTGGTCGCGTCGACGAGCCTGCGGGTGCCGTCCCGGTACGCGTACACCTCGACCAGGAGCGCGTTCCTGCCCTCGCCGCTGCGGTTGATGTCGACCAGGACCGGCGACCAGCCGAGGTCGGGCGCCCGGCCCGGCCCGCCCGCGCCGCCGGCCGGGGCGTCGCGGCGGGCCCGGTACGCCTGCGCCCAGGCGCGCAGCTCGCGCCCGAGCGCGGCGTCCGGCGACGGCCCCTCGTCGACCGCCGTCGCCAGCCGTACGGCGAACTCCGCGAGCGGGAAGGCGCCCGCCCGGGGTGCCGACTCGGCCAGCAGATGCCACACCGCCTCCCACACGTTTGCGAACCCGCCGTCCGGCGGCGCGAGCCCGAGCGGTCCCACCGCCTGCCCGAAGAGCCGGTCCGGGTCGGCCGTTCCGTCGGGCACGCGCGCGACGAGCGCGGCCAGCGCGCGCTTCTCACCGGGGTCGTGGCCCGGGGTCGGGACGTGCTCGGCCAGCGGTGGCCAGGACCGGGCGAGGACGTGCGCCGAGACCATCCGTACGGGCTCCATCGCGCACACCATGCCGACCACCTCGCCGCCGTCCGCGAGGCTCACGGCCGACCCGCTGAACCCGCCGCTCACCGACGCCCCGTACCCCTTCCAGTCCTCCAGCTGGGTCCATTCGTTTCCGGTCAACTGGTGGGTGGAGGCGCGGAGTTCGCTGATCAGGCCCTCCTCGTAACCCTCCGGGAAGCCGTGGGCGAGGAGTTTGGGTGCGGGGTAGGCGTACGGCGCGTCGAGGCGGGCGAAGCGGGCGGGGCGCACCGGCACCGGCCCGGGCAGCTCCAGGACCGCCCAGTCGCCGGGGTCCCGGCTGTCGCCCGCCCAGCCGCCGCGCGCCACCACGCGCGCGAGGACCGGCTCGTGGCCCGCCAGCCCGGGCAGGCGGATCTCGGCCCGCTCCTCCTGCCACACCACATGCGCGCAGGTCAGCACATGGCGGTCGGTGAACAGAAACCCGGCGCCGACCGCGCCGCCGCAGGAGATGTACGCGGGCCAGGAGGGTGACGCCATCACCGCGCTGCCGTGGCTCCGGGGTCCGGGACCGCCGGATCCGCCGCGGGCACGGGGTCGGCCTCCTGCCGCCGCGCCCCCGGCGCCCACGACAGCTTCACCACCAGATGCCCCTCCACCGCCGTCTTCGCGATCACCGCGCCCGCCTCGGCGGTCAGCTTCACGCCGAACTCCAGCTCCACCGTGTCCGGTCTGAGCCGCCCGTCCCGGAAGACGTGCAGCGCGGACTCGGCGGCCGCGCGGATCCCGTCCAGGGCGTCGTCGAACGTACGGGCCGCCTGGGCCACCGAGTTGTCGCCGCGCCGCACCAACTTGGCGCCGGGCGCGTGCCGTTCGACCTCCACGGTCACCTGCGCCCCGTCGTCCGTGCGGAACTCCATCAGCGCACCCATCGACGCCCCCTCGCAGACCGTGCCGGACCGGCGTCCATTGTTGCGGAGCAGCACCGCCGCTGTCCGGGTTACGGCCTGTCCGGGTTAGCCTCGAAGACATGTACCGAGAGCGTCCGTCACGGCTGGCCGGTGCCGTCGTCTGGGCGCGCACGATGGAGGCGGGCGCCGCCCGTCCCGTCCTGCCGGACGGCTGTATGGACCTGCTGTGGCGCGACGGGGAGCTCTTCGTGGCGGGACCGGACACGCACGCGTATGTGCCGTACGCGGCCGCCGGGGTCCGGTACGCCGGGGTGCGGTTCGCGCCGGGCGCGGGGCCCGCGGCCATCGGTGTCCCGGCGCACGAGCTGCGCGACCGGCGCGTGGCGCTCGCCGCGCTCTGGCCCGGCGCCGAGGTGCGCCGCCTCACCGAGCGCATAGCGCAGGCGCCGGACCCGGCGGCGGCCCTTGAGGCCGTGGCGCTGGCGCGGGCCGAGGAACCGGATCCGCGGATGCGGGCCGTCGTGGCGATGCTGGACGCGGGCCGGTCGGTCGCCGCGAGCGCCGAGGCCGTCGGGCTCGGCACCCGCGCCCTGCACCGCCGCTCGCTGGACGCCTTCGGCTACGGCCCCAAGACCCTCGCGCGCGTGCTGCGGCTCCAGCGGGCCGTCGCTCTCGTACAGGCCGGGGTGCCGTACGCCGAGGCGGCGCTCGCGGCCGGGTGCGCCGACCAGGCCCATCTCGCCCGGGAGATGCGCGCACTGGCCGGCACGACCCTCACGGCCTACGCGGAGGCGGCGAACAGGGAGACCTCGACCCCGTCCGGGTCGTGGAGCGTCGCGTAACGCTGGCCCCAGAAGGCGTCGAAGGGCTTGAGATGGCCGGGGTACCCGGCCGCCACCAGGGCCTCGTACGCCGTGTCCACCTCGGCCGGGCTGTCGCAGACGAAGGCGAACCCGGTGCGGCCGCCGCCCTGCGGGCGGGTCCACTCGGGGTCGAAGGAGCGCACCACGTCCTCGGTGTCCCACAGGATGCGGTGGCCGCCCGGGAGCGTGTACTCCACATGCGGTTGTGTGTCGGCGTCGGCCGGGATGTCCAGGCCGAGGCGGCGGTAGAAGGCGAGCGAGGCGGCCATGTCGGAGACGACCAGGCCGATGGCGTCGAATCGTGCGTTCATGCCGTCACCGTAGGCCGGGCCCGGCGGGCCGGTCTTGAACGAATCGGACAGCGCTCGCGCCCCCTGGGTCACAGGTCGTTGCCCGCGTACGACAGGTTGAAGCTCTTGTTGGCCAGCGGGAAGTCCGGGACGATCGTCTCCGCCAGCGCGACCGGCAGCGCCGGCCAGTTGAAGAACGACGGGTCGACCACCTTCACCCGGGTCAGCCGTCCGTCCGGGGCGAGTTCGAGGCGGGTGGTGATCGCGCCGCGCCAGCCCTCGACGATGCCGGTGCCCGAGGCGCGGTCCGGGCGCCCGGGCAGCTCCACCACCGTGTCGCCCGCCCGCACCTCCGCCGCCAGCGCGCCCGCGAGGGCCACCGAGGCCCGCGCCTCCTCGGCCCGTACGAGAAAACGCGCGAGCACATCGCCCGTCGTGCGCACCACGAGCTCGGGCGGGCGCACGCCAGGGGCGAACGGGTGCGCGACGCGTGCGTCCGTGCCGAGCCCGCTGGCGCGTGCCACATAGCCGAGGCACCCCAGGTCGCGGGCGTCCTGGGCGCTCAGGCGTGCCGTGCCGGTGAAGCGGTCGCGCACGGTGGCGTGCCCGAGCGCCAGGTCCGCGATCTCCCGGACGTCCGCGCCCACCCGGGCGAGCTCGGCCGGGTCGGGGACGGTCCGCAGCCGGGCGCCGCCCGGCACGACCCCGCCGCGCAGCAGCCGGTGCCCGGTCGTCGCCTCGTTCAGCCGCAGCAGCCGCTCGCGGACTCGCAGGGCATGGGAGTTGAGGACCGAGTGGCCGACGTCGTTGCAGAGCGCGCCGAGGTCGGTGACGTGGTTGTGCAGCCGCTCCAGTTCGAGCAGCAGCGCCCGGGCGTGCTGCGCGCCGGCCGGGACCTCGGCGCCGGTGGCCTCCTCGACGGCCAGGCAGTACGCGAGCGCGTGCCCGACGGCCGTGTCCCCGCTGACCCGCTCGGCCAGCGGCAGCCCGGCCTCGGCCGTCCGCCCCTCGAAGAGCTTCTCGATGCCCTTGTGGACGAACCACAGCCGCGCCTTGAGCCGGATGATCGTCTCGCCCACCACCGAGAAGCGGAAGTGCCCCGGCTCGATGAGCCCCGCGTGCACCGGCCCGACCGGGATCTCGTACACCCCGTCGCCCTCGACGGCGAGGAAGGGGTACGGGCCCTCCTGCTCCCCGAACGGCGGCGCGGCGCCCGCGTCCGGCCGCATCGGGTACCAGCCGCGCGGCCAGTGGAAGTGGCGCACCAGGCGGTGGGGGAGCGGATGGCCGAGCGGTACCACGCCGTGCAGATCCCGCATCTCCCGCTCGAACCGCCCGGCAGGGAAGGAGAGTTGGGCGAGCGTGGGCACGGCGGGGCGCGCCGGATCAAGACGTACGTGGAGTTCCATACGGGTGTCGGGCGGGCCGGTGACGAACAGGTACACCACGCGCACGGCGTCCTCGTCGTGGTGCGCCGAGACGAGCGCGAGCCGGTGCCCGCGGGCCAGCAAGTCGGCGACACGGTCGGGGAGTTCGCGTACCGAGAGGTCGACGCCCTCGGTGACGGGGGTGGTGGTGCGGTTCATCACTGCCCTCCGGCGATGTGCGCGGCCGCGGTGAGCAGCTGAGCGAGGGGGTGCACGGTCAGTCCGAGCGCGGCGCAGCAGCACAGTCCGAGGGCGAGGGGCGCGCCGGCGGCCGGGCCGATGCGCACGGGTGCGGCGGTCGCGGCTCCGGTTCCTTCGGACATGTGGGTGTCCGGCGCCGGGCCGAGCAGCATGCGGGCCGTGCGCACGGCCAGGGCCGCGTACGCGGTGAGGGCCAGGGCGAGCGCGGCGACGACCGGCACCCCCATCTTGGCCGCGAACCCCGCCCGCACCAGGGCGAGTTCGGAGGCGAACAGGGCGAAGGGCGGCAGCCCCAGCAGGGCCACCACCGCGAGCGCCAGAGCCGTGCCGAGCCCCGGCGCCCAGGCGATGAGCCCGCGCACCCGGCCGATCCGGGACGTACGGCGCAGCTGGAGCAGCTGCCCCGAGGCGCAGAACGCGACCGTCTTGGCGAGGCCGTGCCCCGCGATGTGCAGCAGTACGGCGGCGGTGGCGAGCGGGCCGCCGACGGCCGCGCCGAGCGCGATCAGACCCATGTGCTCCATGCTCGAATACGCCAGCATCCGCTTGTAGTCGCGCTGCGCGAGCAGCAGTCCGGCGGCGAGGGCGAGCGTGAGCAGGGCGGCGGTGGCGAGGAGCACGCGGACGAAACCGGGGCCGAGGGCGGCGTCCGCGATCACCTTGTAGCGCAGCACGGCCGTGAACGAGACGGCGAGCAGTACGCCCGACATCAGTGCCGAGACCGGCGCGGGCGCCTGGCTGTGGGCGTCCGGCAGCCAGGCGTGCAGCGGTACGAGCCCGGCCTTCGCTCCGTAGCCGAGGGCGACCAGGGCGATGCCGAGCCGGGTGACGTCGGGGTCGAGGCGGTCCGCGTGCGCGACCAGGACGCGCCAGTCGAGCGCGCCCGCCTCGGGGATTCCCGCGCGGCGGGCCGCGTAGTAGACGAGGACGGTGCCGAGGAAGGCGAGCGCGATGCCGGCGGAGCAGATCACGACGTACTTCCAGGCGGCCTCCACGGAGGTGCGGGTGCGGCGGTGGCCGACGAGGAACGCGGTGACGACGGTCGTGGCCTCGACGGCGACCCACAGGACGCCGAGGTTGCCGGTGAGTACGGCGAGGCACATGGCGGCGAGGAAGGCGTGCACGAGGAGGTGGTAGCGGTGCGCCGTGCGGTCGGCGGCGCGGCCGGCCGCGCGTTCTCCGGCGAGGTAGGCGGGGCCCGCCGCCACGGCGAGGGTGGCGACGGCGCCGACGACCAGCAGCATCCAGACCGTGAGGGCGTCGGCCCGGAGGGTGTCGCCGTAGGCGGAGACGGCGGGGTGCGCCGCGCGCGCGAGTCCGAGGGCGGAGCCGAGAATGACGCCGGGCGCGATGAGCCCGGCGTAAGTTGCCCCACCCCACCCCTTCCCGAAGGCCCTGGGCGGGCGGCCGGGGAATGGGTAAAGGTGTTCTTCTCCCGGGGGCTCCGCCCCCGTCCCCCCGGCGGGGCCTGCGGCCCCTGCACCCCGCTCGGGGCTCCGCCCCGGACCCCAGGCGGGGCTTGCGTTCCTTGCACCCGGCTCGGGGCTCCGCCCCTGCCCCCCGACGGGGCCTGCGGGCTGCCCCGTCCCCCCGGCGCGGCCCGCGGCCCGCGCCCCTTCAGGGGCGCGGGGAACTGCGCGCCCAGCCCCCACGGGCCCGCAGCCGAACGACATCCCGGCGGCCCCCGCACCCCGCACCTCGCTCTGTGGCCGCACGTCTTCAGGGGCGCGGGGAACTGCGCGCCCAGCCCCCACCGGCCCGCGGTCAAACGACATCCCGGCGGCCCCGGCGCCCCGCACCTCGCTCTGTGGCCGCACGTCTTCAGGGGCGCGGGGAACTGCGCGCCCAGCCCCCACGGGCCCGCAGTCAAACAACACGCCAGCGGCCCCCGCGCCCCGCACTTCTTCAGGGGCCCGGGGAACCGCGGGACTGGCCCCGACCGGCCCGCGGTCGCACGACACGCCGGCGGGGCCCGCGCCGGCAGACCGCGCGGCCGGAATCCGCACCCGCGCGTCCGCCCGCTGCGCCGCCACCGCGTACACCGCCGCCACCCCGAGCGGCACGGCCACCGGAGCCGTCAGCAGTAGCTCGGGGAACATGGGCACCTCCAGAAATCCGGAAAGGGACGGCGAAGCCGTCAGTCGTGCAGTTCGTGCAGATCGTCGATATGCGCCACCGACCCGAACGCCTCCCGCATCCGCACCGCGAGGATGTGCAGCACCACCACCGCGAGCAGCAGGTCGAACGAGACGCCGAGTTCGACGATCAGCGGTACTCCGGACGCCGCCAGGAACGCGATGGCGGTGATGCCGTTGTCCAGGAGCAGGAAGCCGATCACCTGGGCCGCCGCGTGCCGCCGCGTCGCCAGGACGAAGAAGCCGATCAGGACCACGGCCAGGCCCACCGGGAGCGCCCGGGTCACCGGCGTCGGGTTCAGCGCCACCAGCGGCCGCGCCACCGCGTACGCGAGGAGCGTGAGCGCCGCCGCCGTGAGCAGCGAACCCGCCCCGTTCACCAGCGGCGGCGAATCGGACGCGTCCGCGACCCCGCTCGGCGCGCGGCGAAGGAGGTAGGGGAGCACTCCGGCCCGCAGCACCCCGATTCCCACCGCCACCGCGACCAGGTCCGCCCGCGCCTCGTGCAGCCCGAGCAGCGCCGCCACCGCCGCGAGAGCGACGCTCTGCCAGGCGAACACCCGTACCACCGCCGCGAGTTCGCGGCGCCACAGCATTACCACCGCGGCCAGCAGGAACGCCCCGCAGGCGAGGTCGAGGAGCTGGGTGAAGACACTGACGCCCAACGCGGCTCACGCTCCGCTCAGGAAGTACGAGGTGGTCACGGCGAGCAGGGACAACAGGAAGGAGCCGGTGAGGAGTTCGGGGACGCGGAACAGTCGCAGCTTCGCCCAGAACACCTCGGCCGCCGCCAGCGCCGAGCCGAGCAGCACCGCCTTCACCGCGAAGCACACCGCGCCCAGGAGCAGCGCGCCCGCCGAGGCGGTCGTCGCGATGCCCCAGGGGGCGAAGAGCGAGACGAGCAGACCGAGCAGGACCGCGAGCCGCATCTGGGCGCCCAGCTCCACCAGCGCCAGGTCGGGGCCCGCGTACTCCAGGACCATCGCCTCGTGGACCATGGTCAGTTCGAGGTGGGTGGAGGGGTTGTCGACCGGGAGCCGGCCCGTTTCCGCGAGGACGGCCACCGCCAGCGCCGCCGTGGCGAGCAGCCCGGCGGGCGAGGCGAGCCGGGCCGGGTCGCGTACCGCGCCGGTGACGATCACGGGCAGGTTCGTGGATCCGGCGGGCAGCGACAGGGCGAAGACCGAGAGCAGGATCGTGGGTTCCACAAGGGCCGCGATCGTCATCTCGCGCGAGGCCCCCATGCCGCCGAACGCCGTCCCGGAGTCGAGCCCGGCCAGCGCCAGCGTCACCGTGCCAAGCGCCAGCAGCGCCACCACCACGATCAGGTCCGAACTCCCGCTCACCGGCGTCCTGGTGGACGCCAGCGGCACCAGCGCCGCGACCACGGCGGTGGTGGCGACGAGCAGGACCGGCGCGGTCCGGAACGCCGGGCCGGTGCCGACCGGGGTGATCGCCTGCTTGCGCAGCTGCTTGCGCAGATCCCGCCACGGCTGGCCCACTCCGGCCCCGACCCGTCCCTCCAGCCTCGCCCGCACCTGCCGCATCACACCCGTGAGCAGCGGCGCGCCCGCCGCGACCAGTCCCACCTGGAGGACGGTCGCGGTCAGTCCCAGGGGAGTCAGCGCGTCGCTCACCAGCCCACCGCCAGCACGACCAGCAGCGAGACCAGGCCGAAGAAGCCGTAGCCGAGGTAGAGGTGGACCGAGCCCGACGCCAGGCGCCGCGAGGCCCGCCCCGCCCAGGACATCGCCTCCAGCACCGGCCGGTACAGCCGGTGCTCGATCCGGTCCGGCACCCGGTGCCGGAACCGTACGCGCTCGACGAGATACGCCGATTCCCGTACGGGCGTGACACTGACGTCCTGTTCGGGCGCGAGCACCTGGTCGAAGACGCGTCGCAGCGGCTCGGCGAACGACGTCGCGGTGTACGCCATGCGCGGGGTCGGCGCGCCGCCGCCGCAGTCCCACAGCCGGGCGCCGGTGCGCCGGGGGCGCCGCGCCACCACCCGTACCAGCGTCACCGTGCCCACGACCGCCGCCGTCAGCGCCGCCGCGACCCACAGCGGCGAGAGCGCGGCCGACACCGCCGACAGGCGCAGCCCCGCGCCACCGCCGAGCGGTGGCTCGGCGCCCACGACCCGTACGACGCGGTCGAGGGCGGGCCCCAACATGCCGGGAAACAGGGCGAGTCCGGCGCAGGCCGCCGCGAGGAGCCCCATTCCGGCGAGTACCGGCGGCGGGCTCTCGTACGCGCCCGCGGCGGCCGTGCCGCGCGGGCGGGCGAAGAAGCCGACGCCAAGGGCCTTCACGAACACCGCCGCCGACAGCCCCGCCGACAGGGCGATCACCGCGACGGCCAGCGGCAGCACGACCGCCGTGGCGATGCCCGGCACCGCGAGCCCGTGGATCAGCGACTGCAGCAGCAGCCACTCCCCGGCGAAGCCGTTGCCCGGCGGCAGCGCCACCGCGCCGAGCGCCCCGAGCGCGAAGAAGGCCGCCGTCACGGGCATCCGCGCCCGCAGCCCGCCGAGCGCGTCCAGGTCCCGCACGCCGGTGGCCCGTACGACGGAACCCGCCGCGCAGAACAACAGGCCCTTGAACGCGGAGTGGTTGACGAGGTGGAGCAGGGCCGCGGCGAGCGCCAGTCCGGCCAGGCGGCGGTCGCCGTCGACCGCGAAGAGCCCGCCCGCGCCGACGCCGATGAGCACCAGGCCCATGTTCTCGCTGGAGGAGTACGCCAGGAGCCGCTTCAGGTCGGCCGCCATCGCCGCCTGGAGCACCCCGTACACCGCGCTCACCCCGCCCGCCGCGAGCAGCCCCAGCCACCACCAGGCCGAGCCGCCGCCGAGCAGGTCGAGGCCGAACCGGACGATCCCGTACACCCCGAGGTTGACCATCGTCGCGCTCATCAGCGCCGAGACGGGGCCGGGTGCCTCGGTGTAGGCGCGCGGCAGCCAGGCGTGCAGCGGGATGATCCCGGCCTTCGAGGTGAACGCGGCCGCGAGCAGGACGAAGACGGTCCCGCGTGCGAACGGCCCCATCCCGTCCGCCCCGGCCCGCAGCGCCGCGAACGTCTCGCCGCCGCACCGCGCCGCGTACAGGCCGAGCCCGGCGAGCAGCAGCACGAAGCCGAGCTGGGTCATGACGGCGTACCAGACCCCGGCCTCCCGCACGGCCCGCCGCTCGCGGTGCTCCCCGAGGACCAGGACCAGCGAGCCGACCGCCATCAGCTCCCAGAGCAGCAGGAAGGTGCTGACGGAGGCGGCCGCCGGGATCAGCACGAGGACCGCGCAGAAGCAGGGGAGCAGCGCCGGGGAGCCGGATCCCGGCCGGTCCGCGAACCCCGCCGCGTACGCCGCGACCGCCAGGACCACCGCCCCCGCCACCGCCATGAACAGGCCGGACAGCGCGTCGACTTCCAGGCGCACCCCGCCGAGCGGCAGCAGCCAGGCGTACGACGCCGACCACCCGGCGCCGCCCAGCGCGGCGCAGCCCGCCGCCAGGCCCGCCGCCCCGACGCCCGCCGTCGCCAGGGTCCCTCCGGTGGCCGCGGCCGCGCTCACCGGCCCGTCACCGTGCGCAGGGCCTCGATGATCCGCTCGGGCCGGGGCGGGCAGCCGGGGACGGTCAGGTCCACGTCGACGACATCGGCGACGGCGCCCTCGACCCCGTGACCCCCGGCGAACACCCCGCAGTCGAGCGCGCAGTCGCCGACCGCGACCACCACACCCGGCTCGGGCATCGCCGCGACCGTGCGGCGCAGCGGCCCGGCCATGTTGCGGGTCACCGGGCCGGTCACCAGGGCCACGTCCGCGTGCCGGGGGGAGGCGACGAGCCGGACGCCGTAGCGCTCGGCGTCGTACACCGGCCCGAAGGCCGCCGCGATCTCGATCTCGCACCCGTTGCACGACCCGGCGTCCACGCACCGCACCTGCGCGGACCCCGCGAGCAGCGGGAAGTTCCCGGGGCCCGGCCGGGGCGGGGCGTCCTCGGCCACCCGTCCGGTGTCACGGATCTTGCGCAGCAGGCTCATGCCCCGCGTAACCCGCCGCGCACGCTCGCCGGTTACGACCGGGGCAGGAGTTTTGACAAGCTTTGGGGCCGTCCAGGGCGGCGGTTGGGACCCGCTAGGGCGGGTGTTGGGACGGGCGCCGAAAGTGATCCACTCCGTTGGCGCACAGGTCCTGCCACGGCGCTCCCGGCCGCGTAACGTGTCCGCATGTCTGCCGCCGATCAAGTAACCCGGACCCTGCCGAGCCGCGAGGCGGCCCGCCCGCTGCGCCGCGACACCGTCCGCCTCGCCCTGGTGGGCCTCGCCCTCGCGCTGGTGTGCGGCGCGGTCCAGCTGGCCACCGGCGCGTGGCGGCTGCCGCTCGGCTGGGACGAGACGGTCTACGTCAGCCAGGTCGACCCCCGGGTGCCCGACGCGTTCTTCAGCGAGCCCAGGGCGCGCGGCGTCAGCTGGCTGGCCGCGCCCGCCGCGCAGCTCACCGGCTCGGTGCCGGTGCTGCGCGCCTGGATGCTGCTGCTCGCCGCCGCCGGACTCGTGATCGCCTTCCAGCCGTGGCTGACGCTGGTGGGCCGCCGGGTGGTGCTGACCGCGGCGGTGCTCTTCGCCGGCCTGTGGGTGGTGCAGTTCTACGCGGGCGAGGTCATGCCCAATCTGTACGTGGCGTACGGGGCGACGGCGGGTGCGGGGTGGTTCCTGCGCGGCGCGGCCGACCCCGACCGGCGGCGCGGCCCGCTGTACGCGCTCGCGCTGAGCGTGGCGTTCACCGCCCTGGTACGGCCGTACGACGGCGGCTATCTGGCCGTCGCGCTGCTCGTGGCGGTCCTCGCGGTACGGGCCTGGCGGCAGCCGCGCCTGGCCGTGGCCGTGCTCGCGGGCCTGGCGGCCGGGGTGCTGCCCTGGGTGATCGAGGCGTACGCGCGCTTCGGCGGTCTGCTGGAGCGGATCAAGGGCGCGGGCGACGCGCAGGGCGGGCTCAGCCTGCACAACGCCCTCGGGATGAACCTGGAGACGCTCAACGGCCCGCTGCTCTGCCGCCCCTGCACCTCCGGCTGGCCCAACCCGCACACCACCGCGGTGTGGTGGCTGGCCCTGCCCCTGCTCACCGCACTCGGGGTGCTCCTCGCCTCCCGCGTCGGGCGCGCGCGTGAGGCCCTGCTCGCGGTGTGGTGCGCGGCGGCGCTCGCGGTGCCGTACCTCTTCGGCATCGGCTACGCGGCCCCGCGCTTCCTGATCCCGGCGTACGCGCTGCTCGCGCTGGTCGTCGCCGAGTGCGCGGTCGGTGCGGTGCGGTCGGCGCAGGGGCGGTGGCGCGTGGTCGCGGCCGTCGCGGTCGCGGTGTGCGTGGCGCTCCAGCTCTCCGGCCAGTACGCGATCATGGCCAAGCGCACGGCACGCCAGCAGGACCTGCGGGCCGACGACCAGTGGCTGGTGGCCCGGCTCGCGGACGACGGCATCCGGCCGCCCTGCACGATCGTCGGCGACGAGTCGCAGCCGCAGGCCTTCTACGGGGGCTGCTCCTCGCAGGCCAGCGACCGCCGGAACACCACGGCGACCGTGCCCGGCGTCCTGGCGGCGGCCCGCCGCACCCCGCTGGCCCTGGTCCAGTACGGACCGCGGCCGCCCGCGTACGCCCGCACCTGGCCCGGCCACAAGGTGGTCACTCCGCGCACGGCGACGGTCTGGTACGTCTTCCTCGCGCCCCGGCCCCGCGCTTGAATCACCGGGGGCCGCGGAGGGCGGTCTCCGTTAGGATATTTGCATGGGAGCGCAAGTTGAGGGCTGGGACACGGAGAGCGCGGACCGTGCCGTCGCGGTACTGAAGGCGGTCGCCGATCCGTCGCGCTACCGGCTGCTGTGGGCGCTGAGCGGCGCCGAGCTGCCGGTGAGCGCCCTCGCCGAGCTCCTGGGCGCGCATGTCGCCGCGACCTCCCAGCACCTGGCCCGGCTGCGGGCCGCGGGCCTGGTGACCTCGCGTCGAGAGGGCACCCGCATCTACTACCGGGCCGCCGGCCCCGGCGTACGCAGCCTCCTGGAGGAGGCGTCCCTGGTCGCCCGCACGGCCTCGGCCGCCGAGGCCCCCGCCGCCGAGGCGACGCCGGACGCCGCCCCGGCCACCCAGGAACGCCCGGCCCGGGCGCCGCGCGCGGTGGGAGTGCGACGGGCCGCGCTGGGCAAGTGAGCTGATCCGGCTGAGGAGTCGACCGGCCCGTACGGGTGTCGGCGGGCGCGGGAATCCGGGTGCGGAAAATCAGTTGGCCGCCGTTCGGGGGCGGCGTTATGGTGACTGAGTTCCGTGCGGCGGCCGTTGGCCCGCGCGCTCGGCCGAGAGACTGACCCTGGGATCGATACGGGAGGTGTGACTGATGGCTGTCATTGCGATGGGCGCTGCCCTCATCCAGATATGCGTCACCTCCACTCCCGTGGCCGCCGGCTGACACTCTCGCAGTGCCGGGGCCACCCTTCGAAGGGTCACCCCTTGTCTTCCTCTTCTGCTTCGCAGCAGTCGCAGCACGTCTCCAACTCCCCGTCCGCAGCGCCGCTTTCCGCAGTGGCACAGCCCGTCGATCCGCGGGCCGCCCACCCGCTGTCTCCTTATGGCTGGGACGACGCCTGGGCCGCGGAGTTCGCCCCGTACGCCGAGCGCGGGCTGCTGCCCGGGCGGGTCGTCCGGGTCGACCGGGGCCAGTGCGACATCGTCACCGAAGGCGGGCCGCTGCGCGCCGACACGACGTATGTCACCCCGCACGACCCGATGCGGGTGATCTGCACCGGCGACTGGGCGGCCGTCGATCCCGGCGGCGACCCGAGGTTCGTCCGCGCGTATCTGCCGCGCCGTACCGCCTTCGTCCGCAACACCTCGTCCAACCGGTCCGAGGGACAGATCCTCGCGGCCAACGTGGACCACGCCATCATCGCGGTCTCGCTCGCCGCCGAGCTCGAACTGGGCCGGATCGAGCGGTTCCTGGCGCTGGCCTGGGAGTCGGGCGCGCAACCGCTCGTCGTCCTGACCAAGGCCGACCTGGTGCCTGACCCGGTCGGGCTCGCCCATCTCGTCCAGGACGTCGAGACCACCGCGCCCGGCGTCTCGGTGCTGGCCGTCAGCTCGGAGACCGGCGAGGGCGTCGAGGTGCTGCGGGCGATCGTCTCGGGCGGCACCAGCGTGCTGCTCGGGCAGTCCGGCGCGGGCAAGTCCACGCTGGCCAACGCGCTGCTCGGCGCGGACGTGATGGAGGTGCAGGCCATCCGTGACGTCGACGGCAAGGGCCGGCACACCACCACCACGCGCAACCTGCTCGCGCTGCCCGGCGGGGGCGTGCTCATCGACACGCCCGGGCTGCGCGGGGTGGGCCTGTGGGACGCCGAGACCGGCGTCGGGCAGGTCTTCGCCGAGATCGAGGAGCTGGCCCGCGACTGCCGCTTCCACGACTGCGCCCACGAGGCGGAGCCGGGGTGCGCGGTGCTCGCGGCGATCGAGGACGGCTCGCTGGCCGAGCGCCGCCTCGACAGCTTCCGCAAGCTGATCCGCGAGAACCGCCGGATCGTCGCCAAGACCGACGCCCGGCTGCGTAACGAGATCCGCCGCGACTGGCGCCTGAAGTCGGCGGAGGGCCGCGCCAACATGGCGGCCAAGCGGGGCCGCGGCCGCTGACGCGGTGCGGGGCGGGGCGGGAATCGGGTGCGGCGTCCACGCGTGGGGCTGGAAGTGCCTTCGTTCGGCTGCGGACCGTGCGTGGGTGGTCGCTCCCCCAAGTTCTCGGCTCCGCTCGAACAGAGGGGACCCCCATCGCGGCGGAGCCGCACATCGACACAGCCCCGCGCCCCTGATGGGCGCGCCGGACCGCGGCGGACTTCCACGAGGGCGCTGGGAAACGCCGTGTCCGATTCCCGCCAGCCGACGCGCCCCCGGCCCCGCACACTGGACCTATGACGCATGACGAGGGCCCGTACGACACGGGCGTCGGCGACCCCGACCGGAACCGGTACGAAGCGGTCAGCAGTCGTGACGCCCGGTTCGACGGCGAGTTCTTCTTCGCCGTGTCGACCACCGGCATCTACTGCCGCCCGAGCTGCCCGGCCGTCACGCCCAAGCGCCGCAACGTCCGCTTCTTCCCGACCGCCGCCGCGGCCCAGGGCCACGGCTTCCGCGCCTGCCGCCGCTGCCGCCCGGACGCGGTGCCGGGCTCGGCGGAGTGGAACGTGCGCGCCGACGTGGTGGGCCGCGCCGTGCGGCTCATCGGGGACGGCGTGGTGGACCGCGAGGGCGTCCCCGGGCTCGCCGGGCGGCTCGGCTACAGCACCCGCCAGGTCCAGCGCCAGCTCACCGCCGAGCTCGGCGCGGGCCCGGTCGCCCTCGCCCGGGCCCAGCGCGCCCACACCGCGCGCGTACTGCTCCAGACCACCGGGCTGCCGGTCACCGAGATCGCCTTCGCGGCCGGGTTCGCCAGCGTGCGGCAGTTCAACGACACCATCCGGCAGATCTACGCCCGTACGCCGAGCGCGCTGCGCGAGGAGGCGGGCACCAAGGCCACCCGGGCGCGCGCCGCGTTCGCCGCCGGGATCCCGCTGCGCCTGGCGCACCGGGGCCCGTACGACACGGGCGCGGTCTTCGACCTGCTCGCCGAGGAGGCCGTCGACCGGGTCGAGGAGATGACCGGCACCCCTGGCGCCCGCACCTACCGCCGCACCCTGCGCCTGCCGTACGGCACCGGCATCGTGGCCGTCGACGAGGCGCGTCCGCGCCGGGGCGGCTGGCTTGAGGCCCGTATCCACCTCACCGACCTGCGCGATCTCACCACCGCCGTGCAGCGGCTGCGACGTCTGTTCGACCTGGACGCCGATCCGTACGCCGTCGACGAGCGGCTCGCCGCCGACCCCCGGCTGGCCCCGCTGGTCGCGGCCCGCCCCGGGCTGCGCTCGCCGGGCGCCGCCGACCCGGACGAGTACGCGGTACGGGCGCTGGTGGGCCGGCGGGCGGCGGGGGAGCTCGTCGAGGCGTACGGGAAGCGCCTGGACGTGCCGTGCGGCGCCCTCACCCATCTCTTCCCCGAGCCCGCCACGCTCGCCGCACACCCGGACCCGGCCCTGGCCGCCCTCGCCACCGCGCTCGCCGACACCACCCTGCGGCTCGACGCGGGCGCCGACCGGGACGAGGCCGTCCGGGTGCTGCGCACGCTGCCCGGCCTCGACGCGCCCACGATCGCGTTGGTCCGGGCGCGGTCGCTGGGCGAGCCGGACGTGGATTTCGGCGGTGGCGGCGGCGCGGACGAACTCTGGCGACCCTGGCGCTCGTACGCCCACCGGCACCTGCTCACCGCCGCACCTGCTCGCTGCCACGGCGAAGGGGCGTGACAGGGCTCGGGTCATGATCACGACTGCCCGTCGGGCCGCCGTCGCGGCCCCGCCGACGCGCGCCCCCCGCCCCCGTCTGCGAACGTCGGTACATGATCCGTCTCGCCCGCCTCCCTCTGGAGCGGTGGTCGGCGTTCGTGCCGGCGCTCGCCATCGTGCTGCTCGCGCTCACCTGGGGGCGGTCGCTGCCCGCCCAGATCGTCGCGCTCGTGGCCTGTCTTCTGGCGGGTGCGGTGCTGGCGGCGGTGCACCACGCCGAGGTGGTGGCGCACCGGGTCGGCGAGCCGTTCGGCTCCCTCGTGCTCGCGGTCGCGGTGACGATCATCGAGGTCGCGCTGATCGTCACCCTGATGTCCGACGGCGGCGACAAGAACGCCACCCTCGCCCGCGACACCGTCTTCGCCGCCGTGATGATCACCTGCAACGGCATCGTCGGCGTCTGTCTGCTCATCGGCGCGCTGCGCCGCAAACTGGCCGTCTTCAACGCCGAGGGCACCGGCGCCGCCTTCGCCACGGTCACCACGCTCGCCGGGCTCAGTCTGGTCCTGCCGACGTTCACCACCAGCAAGCCGGGCCCGGAGTTCTCGCCCGCGCAGCTCGTCTTCGCGGCCCTCGCCTCGGTCGCCCTGTACGGGCTCTTCGTCGCCACCCAGACCGTGCGCCACCGTGACTACTTCCTGCCCGTCACCCAGCAGGGCGAGGTGATGGCGGAGGAGCACGCCGATCCGCCGTCCGCCCGTACCGCGCTGATCAGCGTCGGCCTGCTCGGGGTGGCCCTGGTCGCGGTGGTGGGCCTGGCCAAGGGCGTCTCGCCGACCATCGAGAGCGGGGTGGCGGCCGCCGGGCTGCCCGCCTCGGTCGTCGGCGTGGTCATCGCGCTGCTCGTGCTGCTGCCCGAGACCATCGCCGCGAGCCGGGCCGCCGTCCGTGACCGGGTGCAGACCAGCCTCAATCTGGCGCTCGGCTCGGCGATGGCGAGCATCGGCCTGACCATTCCGGCCGTCGCGCTGGCGTCGGTCTGGCTGTCGGGGCCGCTGGTCCTTGGGCTCGGCGCCAGCCATATGGTGCTGCTCGCGCTGACCGTCGGGGTGGGCATCCTGACCTTCGTCCCGGGCCGCGCCACGCTGATGCAGGGCGGCGTCCACCTGGCCCTCTTCGCCGGATACGTGGTGCTCGCGGTCAGCCCCTGAACCCGCGGCCGATTATCGCCTCTCCTCAACTCGCCTGCGCGGCCACCCTGTTGACGCGGCCTCGCCCGTGGGCGCACGATCGAAATATAGATGCTAGATACATCTGAATCGGCCGGGTCAGGGACGGGCTCGGCCGGGAAGCAGGAGGCACCGCATGTGCGGCATCACCGGCTGGCTCTCCTTCGACCGTGATCTGCGCGCCGAACAGGACACCGTCGACGCGATGACCGAGACGATGGACTGCCGGGGCCCCGACGACCGGGGCACCTGGATCAGCGGCCCCGCGGCCCTCGGCCACCGCCGACTCGCGATCATCGACCTGCCGGGCGGCCGCCAGCCGATGACCGCCCGTACCGAGAAGGGAAGCGTCGTCCTCGTCTACTCGGGGGAGACGTACAACTTCACCGACCTGCGCCACGAACTCGCCGCGCGCGGCCACCGGTTCACCACCCAGTCGGACACCGAGGTCGTGCTGCGCGGCTACCTCGAATGGGGCGAGGCGGTCGCCGACCGGCTCAACGGCATGTACGCGTTCGCCGTCTGGGACGAGCCCCGGCAGCGCCTGGTCATGATCCGCGACCGGATGGGGATCAAGCCGTTCTACTACTACGAGACGCCCGACGGCGTGCTCTTCGGCTCCGAGCCCAAGGCGATCCTCGCCAACCCGCTGGCCCGCCGCACGGTCTCGCTGGACGGGCTGCGCGAGCTGTTCGTCATGGTCAAGACACCCGGCCAGGCCGTCTGGGACGGCATGAAGGAGGTCGAGCCGGGCACCGTCGTCACCGTCGACCGCGACGGCCTGCGCCGGCACGTCTACTGGTCCCTTCCTACCCGGCCGCACGACGACGGGCGGGACGCCACGGTCACCCATGTCCGGGACCTGCTCGACGACATCGTGCGCCGCCAGCTCGTCGCCGACGTACCGCGCTGCGTACTGCTCTCCGGCGGGCTCGACTCCTCGGCGCTGACCGGTCTTGCCGCCCGCCGCCTGGCCGCCAAGGGCGAGCGCGTGCGCAGCTTCGCGGTCGACTTCGCGGGCCGCACCGAGAACTTCGTCGCCGACGAGCTGCGCCCCACCCCCGACAGCCCGTACGCCCACGACGTGGCCCGCGGCGCCCGGACCCGGCACCAGGACATCGTCCTCGACTCGCACGCCCTGGCCGACCAGGAGTTGCGCGCCCGGGTCATCCGCGCCCGCGACCTGCCGACCGGGCTCGGCGACCTCGACACCTCGCTCCACCTGCTCTTCCAGGCCGTCCGCGAGCACTCGACGGTCGCGCTCTCCGGCGAGTCCGCCGACGAGGTCTTCGGCGGCTACCGGCAGTTCTTCGACCCGGAGGCCCGCACCGCCCGCACCTTCCCCTGGCTCGTACGCCACAAGGACCACTTCGGTGACGGGACCTCGCTGCTGCGGCCCGAGGTGAACGCCGCGCTCGACCTCACGTCGTTCGTCCGCGACAGCTACGACACGGCAGCCGCCGGGGTCCAACGCCTCGACGGCGAGAGCGACTTCGAGTACCGGATGCGGGTGATGAGCCACCTGCATCTGACCCGGTTCGTACGGGTGCTGCTCGACCGCAAGGACCGCGCCAGCATGGCCGTGGGCCTCGAAGTGCGGGTGCCGTTCTGCGACCACCGGCTCGTCGAGTACGTGTACAACGCGCCCTGGTCGCTGAAGTCGTTCGACGGGCGCGAGAAGAGCCTGCTGCGGGAGGCGGCGGCGGATGTGCTGCCGCGGTCGGTCTACGACCGGGTGAAGAGCCCGTACCCCTCGACACAGGACCCCAAGTACGCCGTCGCCCTCCAGGAACACGGCAAGGATCTGCTCTCCCGGAGCGGCCACCCCGTCTTCGCACTCGTCGACCGCGAGCTCCTGTCGGCGGCCGTACGGGTCGAGGCGCCGCAGACCACCCAGGCGGCCCGGACCGGGCTTGAACACGCGCTCGACCTGGCGCTGTGGATCGACATGTACGCGCCCGGGATTACACTCGCCTGACTTTCCCCGGGAGTTCCCGGGGTGCGGGCCATTCGGTGCGGGGGCGGCGACGGGCGATGATCATCGACGACGATGCGGCGCTGCAGCTCGTGATCTCGCTGCACCGGCTGCTGCGCGGGCTGCGCCGGGCCGCTCCCGCCGACGGGATCCAGCCGACCCAGATCGTGGTGCTCTCGCTGCTCGCCGAGAGCGGGCCCGCCCGCATCGGCGAGCTCGCGGCGCGGGTGCCGTGCTCCCAGCCGACCGCGACGGCCGCGGTGGCGGGGCTTGAGGCCGCCGGGCTGGTACTGCGCCAGTCCGACCCCACGGACGGGCGGGCCGTGCGGATCGTGCTGACGTCACACGGCGCCCGGGCGCTGGTGGACGCCGCGCGGGCCGAGGCGGAGGTGCTGGCCTGGCGGCTGGGGGCGTTGGCCGACGAGGAGGCCCGGGCCGTCGTCGCGCTCGGGCCGTTGCTGCGTCGGCTGGCCGAGGCGGCGCACGACGGGTCCGACCCGGCGAGTCGGAGGTGACGCGGGGAGGTGGGCCCCTTAGGGCCTGTCCGGTGGATCTTGCCTGGGACGCGGGGGTGTGGCACGCCCATCTGCCGCGTTGTCGTCGGTTGCCGACTCCCCCAAGCTCTCGGCTCCGCTCGACCAGGGGGCACCCCCACGCGTCGCCGCCCTCCTCCGCCTTGCAGCATTGGGGTCTCCCCTGCTCGAACGAGGTTGAG
The DNA here is from genome assembly GCF_043198895.1 of Streptomyces sp. NPDC048696. NCBI lineage: Bacteria > Bacillati > Actinomycetota > Actinomycetes > Kitasatosporales > Streptomycetaceae > Streptomyces > Streptomyces sp. NPDC048696. Next base: position 76,491 of record NZ_JBICVJ010000006.1, read on the forward strand.
AGCTTGGGGAAGCACCACGCCCCCGCTCACCAGCACCGAAACGGCGTCCCGGACCGAAGGCGGCCAGATCCACCGGACAGGCCCTAAGCGCCCTCCTCCAAGCCCCAGCTGTGGATCTTCCTCGGGTGGATGCGGATCAGTTCCTCGCTGAAGTGCGGTCCCAACTCGTGCGGGCCCGTGAGGAGTTCGGCCTCGCCGCGGATCTCCACTCCGCGCACCTTCCACGGCCGGACGCTGACCACGTCGTCCACGACCAGGGCGAGTCTCGGGTTGGCCAGGAGGTTGCGCCACTTCTTCGTCGTGCCGAGGGCGTGGCCGCCGATGAGGATCGTGCCGTCGTCCTGCGGGAAGAAACCGACCGGGTTGGCCTGCGGCTGGCCCTTGGCGTCCACGGTCGCCAGCCGTCCGAGGCGCTGGGTCCGCAGGTACGCGCGCTCGGCCGCGCTGAATTCGCTCATGCCTCCAGCGTCACAGGCTCAGCCCCAGATGACCACGCCCATCCACGCCCCCACCACCAGCAGGCACGCCAGAAGCTCCACCAGGACCGAGTAGCCACCGGCCCGCAGCACCGTACGGGCCGACGTCCAGCCCGCCCCGTGGCTGCCCAGGCGCACCCGTTCGGCCCCGTAGAGGCCGCCCAGGAAGCCCGCGACCGCGCCCACCACCGGGAGCAGGAAGAAGCCGACGATCGCGGCGATCCCGCCGGTCAGGAGCGAGCGGCGGGGTACTCCCGCCTCCTTCAGGCGCCGGGGCGGCAGGACGAGCTTGAGGGACTGGGCGATCAGGAGCAGCGCCGTGGACCCGGCCAGCACCGCCCAGGCCGGGCCCGTCGTGTCGGTGAGGGCCCACCACGCCACGGCCGCCCAGACGATCGCCTGCCCCGGCACACCGGGCACGAGCACGCCGAACAGGCCGAGGAGCATCACCAGGCCCATCTCCAGGAGCTGCCACACGCCCACCTGCCCAGCGTGCAGGAAACGGACCGTTTCCGCAGTTCTGCGGGAGGCGCGGACCCCGGGTACGGCCGGATCCCGCCCCCGGAGACCTACCGGGCGACCCACCCCCGCTCATACGCGTGCCACCCCAGCTGCAGCCGAGTCGTCACGCCCGTCAGCTCCATCAGGCCCTTCACCCGGCGCTGCACGGTTCGCAGCCCGAGCTCCAGCTGTTTCGCCACGCTCGCGTCCGTCATCCCGGCGAGGAGCAGCGACAACACCTCCAGGTCCGTCGCGTCGGGGCCCACCGACTCCTCCCGTATGCCCGCACCCCCGCCCGCGAGCCGCAGTGGCAGCGCGTCCCGCCAGACCGCCTCGAACAGGCCCGCCAGGGACTCCAGGAGGCCGCTGGCGTGCACCACCAGGGCCGCGGGCTCCGCGCCGCGGCCGGTCAGCGGGACCATCGCGAGGGTGCGGTCGGCGATCACCAGCTTGGTGGGCACCCGGTCCACCGTCCGTACCTGCTCGTCGCGGCCGAGCGCCGCCGTCAGCTCGGTGATCCCGTCGGGCGCGGCCAGCACCGCGCGCTCGATGACCACCCGGTAGGCCACGCCCCGGGCCGCCGCCCGCTCCTCGGAGTCGTTGTCCAGGCCGGTCACCGCGATCGGATCGCCGGTGACCAGGGCGCACACCTCCTCGGTCGCGCCCAGCTGGAGCTGGTGGAAGCGGTGGGCGACGGCGGACGCGCCGGTCACCACCTCCACCAGGTCGTGCACGGCGGGCTCGGCGGCCTCGGCCCGGTACTCCTCGGCGAGCAGCGCCGCCGCCAGCTCCGCCCGCTCCAGCTCATGGCGCTGCTGGGTGAGCAGGGCGCCGAGCGCGACCCCCGGCGGGGCCGCCACCCAGCGGCCGGTCCTGGCCGACGACTGGGCGGCGAGGCCCTGGCGCTCCAGGCGCCGCAGCGCGCGCTCGGTCTCCGTCTCGGGCAGCGCCAGGCGGTGCGCCAGGTCCGCGACCTCCGCCGCGCCCACCGCCACCAGCGTCCGGTACGCCGACTCCTGCGTCTCGTCGAGGCCTATCGCTCCCAGCACCTCGTCGCCCCCTCTCGCGCCGGGGTCCGCGCGTGGCGGAAAACGGCCACGGCGCAAACCCGCCTCACAACATCATCCCCGCACCTTCCGTCCCTCTGCGAAGGTTGCGCAACCGCAGCACCAACAGCCGTCGGCAACAAGGCATTTGTGTGTTTTGCGCGCGGGGTTTTTTGTTCCTGATTCACCCGGGGAGATGCGATGCGCCCGATATCGCCACCCGGGTCGAAGGGAACTCCGCTGCGCGAAAGCTTCGTCGGGCGGCCCTCCTGTGGGGGGAAGGGCCGCCCGACGAAGTCGGATCCGGGGTCGGATTCGGTCGTGTCCGCGTACGGTGGGCGGATTTGTGTGCTGACCACTTTTACCCGATGCACCGTTTTCGTACGGCCCGTGCGGTGGACAATAAGGGCATGAGTCAGCAGGGGGAGAGGCGCACCTCGGACGACGACTGGTGGACTCGCCTGTACGACGAGCCCGCCCCGGACAACGCACCCGCCAAGGCGGGCGACACCCTCGACGACCGTTTCGACTCGGCCGCGCAGGCGGTGAGTCCGGCCGTGCCGGACCCGAGGTCGGGCCGCAGCGGTCCCCGGCACGCGGCGCGCGTGCCCCAACAGCCCGTGGCCAATGACCGAATCGATCCTGCGGACCGGACGCCGGTGCAAGGGGGGCGGCCACCGGATCAGGAGCCCGCGACGCCCCCGGCCGTGACCGGCCCCCGGGCCCCCTGGCAGCCGCCCGCCCCCACGGCCCCGCCCGACGCCGGCCGCTCGGCCGCCTGGTGGGAGCCCGCCGACTCGGTGCCGCCCACGGCACCGCCGCCGCCCGCGTACGAGCCCGGGGCGATCCCCGAGCCGCCGTCGCAACCGCCCTCGGCGCCCCCGGCCGCCCCTGCCGCCGCCGCACCGGGCCCGTCGGAGCCCCCCGTCCCGCCGGAATCAGGCCCGGCGACCGTGGTCGACGCGGCACCGCAGCCCGACCCCGAACCCCCCGCACCCCGCCCTCTCGTAGCCCATGTGGGTGATGGTCCGCCCACCTATGACCCCGAGCCCACCGCGCTGCCGTTCGCCCGGCCCGACAGTCTCGGGGAGCTCGTCGCCGACACCGTGCTCGACGGGGCCCGGTACGGGGCGTATGTGCTGCGGGCCGCGTCCGTGCGGGGCGACTCCGCGCGCTACCGGGGCGAGCCGAGGCGGGACGCGCTGCTCACCGCGCGGTTCGGCAACGGCCCGGACGCCCTCGTGCTCGTCGCCGTGGCCAGCGGCGTACGGGCCGTCGAGGACGCGCACCTGGCCGCCGCCGACGCCTGCCGCTGGATCGGCGGGGCCATCGGGCGCAGCCACGCCCGGCTCGCCGACGACATAAGGGCGGGGCGGCGCGGCGACCTCAAGTCCGGTCTGCACCGGCTCACCGACCGCAGTTACGGGCGGCTGCGCGCCCGCGCCGCCGAACTGGGCGCGGAGCCCGAGCAGTACACCGCGAGCCTGCGCTGTCTGCTGCTGTCCGCCGATCCGTCCTGCCGCACCCGGGTGTTCTTCGGCGTCGGGCACGGCGGGCTGTTCCGGCTGCGCGCCGGCGCCTGGCAGGACATCGAGCCCGCGGTGCCCGAGCCGGGGGAGGTCTCCGGCGAGCCCGTCGTCGGGTTCGGCTCCGCGCCCGCCGAGACCGTCGAGGGCGACCGGCTCACCATGGACCTGCACACCGTGGAGCCCGCCCGGCCGTTCATCGATGCCCCGCCACCGCCCGCCGAACCGTTCCGCTTCCGCGCCTCGGTCGCCCGCCCGGGCGACACCCTGCTCCTGTGCAGCGGCGGCCTGGCCGAGCCGCTGCGGGGTGAGCCCGCGCTCGCCAAGGAGCTCGCCGAGCGCTGGGCCGGGGACGAGCCGCCCGGCCTCGCCGCCTTCCTCGCCGACACCCAGCTGAGGGTGAAGGGCTACGCCGACGACCGTACGGCGGTCGCGGTCTGGGAGGCGTGAGGCGGCCGACCGTGGCATGAATGGAGCCATGGGCAGACAGAACGTGGCAGAGCAGTTCGTGGACATCCTCGCCCGGGCCGGGGTGCGGCGGATGTACGGCGTCGTCGGCGACAGCCTCAACCCCGTCGTCGACGCCATCCGCCGCAACTCCGCCGTCGAGTGGATCCAGGTCCGCCACGAGGAGGTCGCGGCGTTCGCCGCGGGGGCCGAGGCCCAGCTCACCGGGAGCCTCGCGGCCTGCGCGGGCTCCTGCGGCCCGGGCAACCTCCATCTCATCAACGGGCTGTACGACGCCCACCGCTCGATGGCCCCGGTCCTCGCCCTCGCCTCGCACATCCCGTCGTCCGAGATCGGCCTCGGCTACTTCCAGGAGACCCACCCCGACCAGCTGTTCCGCGAGTGCTCGCACTACAGCGAGCTGATCTCCAGCCCGAAGCAGATGCCCCGGCTGCTCCAGACCGCCATCCAGCACGCGATCGGCCGGGGCGGTGTCAGCGTGGTCGCGCTGCCCGGCGACGTGGCCTCCGAGCCCGCCCCGGACAAGGCCGTCGAGCACGCGCTGGTCACCGCCCTGCCGTCGGTGCGCCCCGGCGACGCGGAGATCGAGAAGCTGGCCCGGCTCGTCGACGCGGCCGCCAGGGTCACTCTCTTCTGCGGCAGCGGCACCGCCGGGGCGCACGCCGAGGTGATGGAGTTCGCCGAGCGGATCAAGGCCCCGGTGGGGCACGCGCTGCGCGGCAAGGAATGGATCCAGTACGACAATCCGTACGACGTCGGTATGAGCGGGCTGCTCGGCTACGGCGCCGCCTACGAGGCCACCCATGAGTGCGATCTGCTGATCCTGATCGGCACCGACTTCCCGTACAACGCCTTCCTGCCCGACGACGTCAAGATCGTGCAGATCGACGTCCGGCCGGAGCGTCTGGGGCGGCGCTCCCAGCTGGACCTCGCCGTCTGGGGCGACGCGCGCGAGACGCTGCGCTGTCTCATCCCGCGCGTGAAGGCCAAGACAGACCGCCGCTTCCTCGACAAGATGCTGAAGAAGCACGCGGACGCGCTGGAGGGCGTCGTCAAGGCGTACACCCGCAAGGTGGAGAAGCACGTTCCCATCCATCCCGAGTACGTCGCCTCCGTACTGGACGAACTCGCCGCCGACGACGCGGTGTTCACGGTCGACACCGGGATGTGCAACGTCTGGGCCGCCCGCTACATCTCGCCCAACGGCAAGCGGCGCATCATCGGTTCGTTCAGCCATGGCTCGATGGCGAACGCGCTGCCGCAGGCGATCGGCGCGCAGTTCGTGGACCGCGACCGGCAGGTGATCTCCATGTCGGGCGACGGCGGTTTCGCCATGCTGATGGGGGACTTCCTCACCCTCGTGCAGTACGACCTGCCGGTGAAGATCGTGCTGTTCGACAACTCGTCCCTCGGCATGGTCGAGCTGGAGATGCTGGTCGCCGGGCTGCCGTCGTACGGGACGACCAACCGCAACCCCGACTTCGCGGCGATCGCCCGCGCGGCCGGGGCGTACGGGGTGCGCGTCGAGAAGCCCAAGCATCTCGCGGGCGCTCTCAAGGACGCCTTCAAGCACAAGGGTCCGGCCCTGGTCGACGTCGTCACCGACCCCAACGCGCTCTCCATCCCGCCGAAGATCAGCGCGGAGATGGTGACCGGGTTCGCGCTCTCCGCGAGCAAGATCGTGCTGGACGGCGGGGTCGGGCGGATGCTGCAGATGGCGCGCTCGAATCTACGCAACGTTCCTCGCCCGTAGGCAAGTCGTCCACTCGCGGGTCGGTAGATGGGGTGATTGTCTGCGGTCAGCCCGTCTCCGGCGGGGGTGGCCGGAAGGCGTGCGGAACCGCAGGGCTTCGCGCGCCTCAACCCGCGAATCCCGGGTTTATGGGCCCTTTAACCCTGTGAGTCGTCCGTGTGTAAGGGGTGCGGCAGTCGAGTGCCCGCTCCGGTCGGATCCGGGACGGAACCGATGGCGGTGGGCGTGGAACCGCTCCCGCGCCGGTTTCCGTCGGTCGTTGCGGAATCACCATGCGTGACGGGGGGTCACCGGGGCATGCATCTCGTGAGGGTGTTCGAGACGGGAAGGGACGTTGCGACGTGCGGGTGGGGGTCATGACAGGACGTCAGGGAGGGGCTGGATCCGATACGGGATCGCTCCAGGGGACAGGTGCGCGCGCCGCGCTCCAGGGTCAGCTGCGGCGCCGGGTGGGGCGGTCGGATCTCACGGCGGTGCCGGAAGTGCGGCGCGCGCTGCGGGAGTTGCTGAGGCACTGGGGGCACTCGGAGCCGGCCGACGTGGCCGAGCTGCTGACGTGCGAGCTGGTGACCAACGCCCTCATCCATACGGACCACGGGGCGGTGGTGACGGCCACGGTCGCGTCGGCCGGGCTCCGCGTCGAGGTCCATGACTTCATGGCCGCGCTGCCCGGGCCGCACGTACCGTCCGCCGACGACGGTACGCACGGCAGGGGCCTGCTGTTGGTACAGGCACTCGCGGACGCCTGGGGCGTTCGCGTGCACGAGGCGGGAAAGGTGGTCTGGTTCGAACTGAGTCTGGGCGGCGCGTAAGGGGCGCGGGCCACCGCCTCAGCCGAACTGCTGCTCAAGATCCTTCAGTTTGCGCTCCAGGTGGTCGAGCCGGGGCAGGGTCTGGGTGTCGTCCTCGGCGGTGAGGTCGACGGTGCGGGGCGAGGTCGCGGACTCAGCGCCCGTGACGGCCTGCAGGGAGGGCCGGTTGCGTAGAGGCAGTTGTCCCGGCTCGGCTATGGCGGGCTCCGCGACAGCCTTCGGCTGCGCGGAGCCCGAACCACCGGCGATGGACTGGACGTCGACCTGGCGCCCGCCGGGCCGCACCCGGCCGAGCGCCCGGCCCTGCCGGGTGAGCGCCTTCAGATGCGCCCGCTCCAGCTTCTCCTGCTCGCGCCGGCGCAGCCGGTTCTGCTCCTTGGCCCGTCGGTCCTCGCGCACCTCGTCGACCGCCTCGTCCAGCGTCCGTACGCCCTCCAGGAGCATCAGCGACCAGGCGCCGAACGTCTCCCGGGGCGCGCGCAGCCACCGTACGATCCGGATCTGCGGCAACGGACGGGGCACCAGGCCCTGTTCGCGCAGTGCCGCCCGGCGGGTCTGCTTCAGCGCGCGGTCGAAGAGGACCGCCGCCGACAGCGACATCCCGGCGAAGAACTGCGGCGCGCCCGCGTGGGCGATGCCGCGCGGCGCGTGCACCCAGTTGAACCAGGCGGCGGCCCCCGCGAACGTCCACACGAGCAGGCGCGAGCCGAGTGCCGCGTCGCCGTGGCTGGCCTCGCGCACGGCGAGCACCGAGCAGAACATCGCGGCGCCGTCGAGGCCGAACGGGACCAGGTACTCCCAGCCGTCGGTCAGGCCCAGGTTCTGCCGACCGAAGCCGACCAGGCCGTGGAAGGAGAGCGCGGCGGCGACGGCCGCGCAGCAGAACAGCAGTCCATAGGAGGCCGTGCCGTACACGGCCTCCTTCCTTCTGCGGCGATCCTCGCTGCGTTCCCAGCTGTCGTCGCCGGACGAGCCCTCACCGCCGACGCGCTTGCCGCGCGCGAGGACGACCAACGCCACGACGACCCCCACGATCATCACGCCGCCCGGAAGCAGCCAGTCCAGAGATATGTCGGTCAGTCGCATGCGGTGTCCCTTGAATCACGTAAGGCATCTCGGGCGCCATAGTGCTCCTGCCGTACGGGGCCGCAGGGGGTTTTCGGGGCAAGAGACCGCCATTGGACGCCCGTGGCATTCGGATAGGTGCGATCTGATCGAACTTGCGTGGCCGCAGAGCGAGTTGAGTTCGAATGCGACTCACTCCGACGGGTGGCGTGGCGCGTGTGGATTCAGGACGCCGTGCCGAGCTTGGCCACCCGGTCGGCGTCGCAGGTACGCGGACAGGTGACGCAGGTGTCCTCGGGACGCAGGGTGTAGAAGAGGCAGCAGCTGGCCCGGTCGCGGGTCGGCAGCGGCTCGCCCGCCGGTCCCGTCAGCTCACGGAACCCGGCGCCGCCGACATACGGCTTGGTCGAGCCCGGCAGCAGCCGCTCCAGCTCGCCCATCGCGCGCGGCTCCTCGCCGAGCAGCGCCGCCACGTACCACAGGCCCTCGACGATCTCGTCGGTCGCCATGCCCCACAGCGCCCGCCGGCCCCGTCGCATCCGGGGTCCGAAGCCGTCGAGCACCGGGCCGATGTGCTCGGCCACGGCCGCGCGCACCTCGGCGCGCAGCGCCTCCTCGTCCGGGACGACCCGGGCGCCGGGCAGCGCGCCCGCCGGGTCGCCGGGCAGGCACGCGAACTCCCGCACCCGGACGGTCAGTCGCCCGAGCGTGCGCTGGAAGGCCACGTCCTCGACGGGTACGCGAGGTACGCGGCGGTGCAGAAACCAGGGGACCGTGATGAGCAGACAGGCCGGCCAGGCGTAGCGGTGGAAGCCGAACGACGCGATCACGTCGGGGCGGGCCCGCTGCCCGTAGTCCCGCAGGACCTGCTCCTCGTCCCAGCCGAGGAAGGCGTCCAGGGCGGACCCGCCCTCGGCGAGCTGGTGCGCGCCGACCCACCCGGGGGAGTCCGGCAGCGGCTCGCCGTCCGCGTGCTCCGCCACCCGCAGGCCCGGGTAGACCTCGGCGAGGCGCGCGTAGGACGCCGCAAGCGGGCTCGGGAGCAGCGTCGACACAGTCATGCAGGGACCACCGAATCACGATCGTTTGCAGGTAAGGCTTACCTTAGCGGATGAGTGCGAGGTTTGAACTGTCGCTTTGTCCGCCTATGGTGCTGGGGAGATACCGAACGGTAGGAGGGCCTGGGGTGGAGCAGGGCAGAGAGCGCGAAGCGGCGGTGGCGCCGTTCGGGTTGCCCCGCGTGCCCGCGCAGGCCCGTGCCGAGGGCGACCCCAGCGCACGCGGTGAGCACACCCACAGCGAGCCGCCCGCCCCGCAGCACCAGGTCCGGCGGCACTCGGTGCGCGGCCAGATCCTGGAGGCGCTGCGGGCCGCGCTGGTCGACGGCGAGCTGGTGCCGGGCGAGGTGTACTCGGCGGTGGCGCTCGGCGAGCGCTTCGGCGTCTCGGCGACTCCGGTACGCGAGGCCATGCAGCGCCTGGCCTCCGAGGGTGCCGTCGAGGTCGTGCCGAACCGGGGTTTCCGGGTCACCGAGCGCAGTGCCGTCGAGCTCGCGGAGCTGGCCGAGGTGCGGGCGCTGATCGAGGTGCCGGTGATGCTGCGGCTCGCGCGTTCCGTCCCGGCCGCGCGCTGGGCCGATCTGCGCCCGCTCGCCGAGGCGACCACCCAGGCGGCGGCGGTCGGCGACCGGGCGGGGTACGCGGAGTCGGACCGCGCCTTCCATCGCGCGGTGCTGGCGCTGGCCGGGAACCAGCAGCTGCTCCAGGTCGCCGAGGATCTGCACCGGCGCTCGCAGTGGCCGCTCACGGTGACCGCCGCGCCGGTCGCTCGCCATGCGGAGTTGGTCGCGGACGCGGCGGAGCACATGGCGTTGCTGGACGCGTTGATCGCCCAGGATCTGGTGGTTGTCCAGTCCCTGGTGCGGGAGCATTTCACGGGGTCTGCGCTGTAACGCTGCGCTGTAACGCTGCGCTGTGCGGCGGGTGCGGGCCGGTGGGGGTTGCTCGCGCAGTTCCCCGCGCCCCTACAGGAGGGCCCGAAGGGCCCATTTAGGGGCGCGGGGAACTGCGCGACCAGCCCAGCACGGTCCGCAGACAAGCAGAAATAGGGGCGCCCCCAACGGGTCAGGTCGTCGCCGGCGCCGGTGCCAGATGCGCCGCGAGCCACGTCGGCACTCCGCCCAGGAGACGGAACAAACGCGCCGCCTCCGTGCGGAGCCGCGTCGCCTCCGGCTCCGGCTCCGCCTCGGCGAGCGCGGCCAGCGCCGGGGCGGTGCCGACCAGATACCCCAGCTCCTCCCGGATCCGCAGCGACTCGGCGAAGCCGTGCCGCGCCTCCGCCAACTCACCGTCGCGCAGGGCGAGTCCGGCCAGCTGGCGCCAGGTGAACGAGAGCAGCAGCGTGTCCCCGTGCGCGGTGGCGCCCGCGTGGGCGCGGCGGTAGGCGGCCCGGGCCGCCTGGGGCGAGTCGGCGACGTTCTCGGCGAGCAGCCCGCGCCGGAAGTCCAGTAGTGCCCGGCTGCGCGCGGCCGGGGCGATCAGCGCGGCCGCCCGGCCGAACGCCGAACGGGCCTCGTCGGCCCGGTCCCGTACGCCCAACAGCGTTGACGCGTACGCGAGTTGGCCCCGCTCGCAGGCCGCCGCCCCGCGTTCCTCGTCGTCCCCGGCCACCGCCTCGGCGCCGCGCAGCGCCTCCTCGGCCTCGGCCCAGCCGCTCTCGGTGTACAGACAGCGCTCGGTGAGCAGCGCGGCCCGCTGGAGGGCCGCGGCGGGCTCGGCGCAATGTGGCTCAAGCAGGGCGGCCGCGTCCGTCCAGCAGCCGCGCGAGCGCAGCCGCCACACCGCGGTCTGAAGCGGATCCCCGTCATCTGCAGTCGTTCCGGAACCAGACATGGCGGGATACGCCACGTTGCCCTCCCCGAGCGCGCCATTGAGCTGATGAGTCGCGGGCCAAACGTCGTGGCCGCATCTCAGCACGGATTGGCACGCCGGGCCAAGGGCCATGCGTGAATTCCTTCACAAACGGCGGGTTGCGGTGCGTCGGGGTGGTGTTCCCGGCCGTCCGCGCCGCTTTCGCGCCCTCTCAGCTCATCCGCAGGGCCAGGAAGAAGTCCAGCTTGTCCTCCAGACGCGAAAGGTCACGCCCCGTCAGTTGCTCGATCCGGCCGACCCGGTAGCGCAAGGTGTTGACGTGCAGATGCAGCCGGGTGGCACAGCGGGTCCAGGAGCCGTCGCAGTCGAGGAACGCCTCCAGGGTCGGGATCAGCTCGGCCCGGTGGCGCCGGTCGTAGTCGCGCAGCGGGTCGAGCAGCCGGGCGGTGAAGGCGCGGCGCACGTCGTCCGGGACGAACGGCAGCAGCAGGACGTGCGAGGCCAGCTCGTGGTGGCCGGCCGCGCAGACCCGGCCGGGCCGGGCGGCCGCGACCCGGCGGGCGTGCCGGGCCTCCTCCAGGGCGCCGCGCAGGCCCTCCGCCGAGTGCACGGCCGCGCTGACACCCAGTGTCAGCCGCCCGTCGTCGGCGAGGCCCGCCGAGAGCGGCGCCTGGACGGCGGCGAGCAGCGCGTCGGCGTGCAGCCCGCTCTCGGCACCTTCGGGGCCCACGGCGGGCAGCGGCACCAGGGCGATCGCCTCGTCGCCCGCGTGGGCGACCGCGATCCGGTCCGAGGAGTCGGATCCGGACACCGCCGGGTCGACCAGTATTTCCTCCAGGAGCGCCTGGGCGACCGGGCCGCCCGCGATCTCGGCCGCCCCGGTGGCGGACTGGCTCCAGTCGACCCGGGCCACGATGACCTGCCAGTGCGGCGCCGAGCCGAGGCCCGGCAGCAGCACGGGCGCGGCGACCCGCAGCCGGGCCGCGATCTCGGCGGGCGCGGCACCGGTCTGCACCAGCTCCAGGACCTCCTGGGCGAGCCGTCGGCGTACCGCGCGGGCCGCGTCGCGGCGGTCGCGCTCCACGGCGATCAGCTGGGTGACGCCCTGGAGCAGATCGAGCCGGGCGGCGGGCCAGTCGCCCGCGTCCGCCTCGACCGCGAGCAGCCAGTCCGACAGGACCGTCTCGCGCACGTCACGGGCGGCGGGGGCCGCCCCGCGCCCGCTGTGGCGGATCGGGAACAGCGAGTACGTGGTGCCGTTCAGCACGGCCCGGTGGGGGCCGCGGCGGCCGGTGCGGGTCGCGCCGAGATGTTCACCCGCGAGAGTGGCGCCGACCGCCGGGTCGAGCGGGTCGCCCGCGCCCGCGATCTGCCGCCCGGTGGGGGAGAGCACCCAGGCCCGCAGGTCCAGGTCGGAGCCGAGCAGGTCGAGGACGACCTCCGGGCCGCCGCCCGCCGGGCCCGAGGTCATCAGCCGCCGGTGCCGGTCGACGACCGCCGCCAGGTCCCCGGCCCGCTCGCCGGACACCTGGCGCACCACGTGCTCGGTGATGGTCGCGAAGGCGACCGACTCGTTCACCGCGAACAGCGGCAGCCGGTGCTGTGTACACGCACGGATCAGGTCGTCCGGGATCGCGCCCAGCTCGGCCTCGCCGGCCGCCAGGCCGACCACCCCGGCGCCGGCCAGGATCCGTACGAATGGCTCGGAATCGTCGGCGTCCCGGCGCCAGGCGAGCCCGGTGAGAACGAGCTCGCCGCCGGAGAGGTAGCGGCTCGGATCGCGCAGGTCAGTGGTCATCACACCGCGTACGGTGCGGTCCAGCTCGTCCTCGCCGCCGAGCAGCCGCAGCCCCAGCGCGTCGGTCTCCAGAAGTGCGCGCAGCCGCATCGCGTGTCGCCGCCGATCTGTCTTGTTGTTGCCGGTGGAAAGCGGTGGGGTTACTGAGCACCGCCTTTCATACGAATCTACAAGACGTAGATGGAGACCAGCCAACTCCTTCATGGTTTCGGTGACTGCACCCGGCGGAGCGAGGCTTGTGTACTGGGGCCACACAGCGTTAACAGCACATGAACGACTTTGAAGCCCAGGCCCTGCCGTCACCGGGACCCGCGCGAACGACCCCGATTGAGAAGAAGAGAGCCACTCATGGACTTCCTTCGCCCCGCCAGCTGGGAGGAGGCGCTCGCCGCCAAGGCCGAGCACCCCACGGCTGTGCCCATTGCGGGTGGCACCGATGTGATGGTCGAGATCAACTTCGACCACCGCCGGCCCGAGTACCTTCTGGACCTGAACCGCATCGAGCTGCTGCGCGCGTGGGAGGTCGGCGAGGAGACCGTACGACTCGGCGCGTCCGTTTCGTACACGCAGATCATGGAGAACCTGCGGGCCGAGCTGCCGGGACTGGCGCTCGCCTCGCACACCGTGGCCTCCCCGCAGATCCGCAACCGCGGCGGTGTCGGCGGCAACCTGGGCACCGCGTCCCCGGCCGGTGACGCCCACCCGGCGCTGCTCGCCGCGGGCGCCGAGGTCGAGGTCGAGTCGGTGCGCGGCGCGCGCCTGATCCCGATCGACGAGTTCTACACCGGTGTGAAGCGCAACGCGATGGCGCCGGACGAGCTCATCAAGACGGTGCACATCAAGAAGGCGGACGGCCCCCAGCAGTACTCCAAGGTCGGCACCCGCAACGCGATGGTCATCGCGGTGTGCGCCTTCGGCCTGGCCCTGCACCCCGAGACCCGCACGGTCCGCACCGGCATCGGCTCCGCCGCCCCGACCCCCGTCCGGGCCAAGGCCGCCGAGGAGTTCCTGAACGCCGCGCTCGACGAGGGCGGCTTCTGGGAGAGCGGCAAGATCATCACTCCCTCGATCGCCAAGCAGTTCGCCGAGCTCGCCTCCGCCTCCTGCAACCCGATCGACGACGTACGAGGCACCGCCAAGTACCGCCGGCACGCCGTGGGCATCATGGCCCGCCGCACCCTCGGCTGGACCTGGGAGCAGTACCGCGGCACCGGCCGCTCGCTTGAAGGAGCTGCATAACCATGCGCGTCAATTTCACGGTCAACGGCCGCAAGCAGGAAGCCGACGACGTCTGGGAGGGCGAGAGCCTTCTCTACGTCCTGCGCGAGCGCATGGGTCTTCCGGGTTCGAAGAACGCCTGTGAGCAGGGCGAATGCGGCTCCTGCACGGTCCGCCTGGACGGTGTGCCGGTGTGTTCCTGCCTGGTCGCGGCCGGTCAGGTCGAGGGCCGCGAGGTCGTCACCGTCGAGGGCCTGGCCGACTACGCCAAGCACCGGGACGACGCCCACCCGGGCGGTGCCTGCGCCTCCGGGGCCTGCGGCACCTCGGTGGACGCCGCCCAGCGCTGGCAGGCCAAGCCGGCCGACGGCCGCAGCGCCGAGTCCGGCGAGCTCTCCCCGATCCAGCAGGCGTTCATCGACGCCGGCGCCGTGCAGTGCGGTTTCTGCACCCCGGGTCTGCTGGTCGCGGCCGACGAGCTCCTGGAGCGCAACGCCTCCCCGTCCGACCAGGACATCCGCGAGGCCCTCTCCGGCAACCTCTGCCGCTGCACCGGTTACGAGAAGATCCTCGACGCGGTCCGCCTCGCGGCCGCCCGTCAGGAAGAGGCGGTCTGACGATCATGGCCACCACTGGTACTCCCACCAACATCACCCAGGGCTCCAAGACCAAGGGCGGCATCGGCGAGTCGACGCTGCGCCCGGACGGCACCCTCAAGGTCACCGGTGAGTTCGCGTACTCCTCGGACATGTGGCACGAGGACATGCTCTGGGGCCAGACCCTGCGCTCCACGGTCGCCCACGCCGAGATCAAGTCGATCGACATCTCCGAGGCCGTCGCGATGCCCGGCGTCTACGCCGTGCTGACCTACGACGACCTGCCGACCGACGTGAAGAACTACGGCCTGGAGATCCAGGACACCCCGGTCCTCGCGCACGGCAAGGTACGCCACCACGGCGAGCCGGTGGCGCTGGTCGCCGCCGACCACCCGGAGACCGCGCGCCGCGCCGCCGCCAAGATCAAGATCGAGTACGTCGAGCTGCCGGTCATCACGGACGAGGCGTCCGCGACCGCCCCCGACGCGGTCCTGGTCCACGAGGGCCGCGACGACCACCACATCGGCCACGTCCCGCACCCGAACATCGTGCACCGCCAGCCGATCGTGCGCGGCAACGCCGACGAGGCCGCCAAGCGCGCCGACGTGATCGTCAAGGGCGAGTACACCTTCGGCATGCAGGACCAGGCCTTCCTCGGCCCGGAGTCGGGCCTGGCCGTGCCGTCCGAGGACGGCGGCGTCGAGCTGTACGTGGCCACCCAGTGGCTGCACTCGGACCTCAAGCAGATCGCCCCCGTCCTCGGCCTGCCCGAGGAGAAGGTGCGCATGACGCTCTCCGGCGTCGGCGGTGCCTTCGGCGGCCGCGAGGACATCTCGATGCAGATCCACGCGTGCCTGCTCGCGCTGCGCACCGGCAAGCCGGTCAAGATCGTCTACAACCGGTTCGAGTCCTTCTTCGGCCACGTCCACCGCCACCCGGCGAAGCTCTACTACGAGCACGGCGCCACCAAGGACGGCAAGCTCACGCACATGAAGTGCAAGATCGTCCTGGACGGCGGCGCCTACGCGTCGGCCTCCCCGGCGGTCGTCGGCAACGCCTCCTCGCTGAGCGTCGGCCCGTACGTGATCGACGACGTCGACATCGAGGCCATCGCGCTCTACTCGAACAACCCGCCCTGCGGCGCCATGCGCGGCTTCGGCGCGGTCCAGGCGTGCTTCGCGTACGAGGCCCAGATGGACAAGCTGGCGGCCAAGCTGGGCATGGACCCGGTCGAGTTCCGCCAGCTGAACGCCATGGAGCAGGGCACGATCATGCCGACCGGCCAGCCGGTCGACTCCCCAGCCCCGGTCGCCGAACTGCTGCGCCGCGTCAAGGCCCGCCCGCTGCCGCCCGAGCAGCAGTGGCTGGCGGCGGGCGAGGCGGCGGACGTCCGCGCGCTGCCCGGCGGTCTCTCCAACACCACGCACGGCGAGGGTGTCGTACGGGGTGTGGGCTACGCGGTCGGCATCAAGAACGTCGGCTTCTCCGAGGGCTTCGACGACTACTCCACCGCCAAGGTGCGCATGGAGGTCATCAACGGCGAGCCGGTCGCGACCGTGCACACCGCGATGGCGGAGGTCGGCCAGGGCGGTGTCACCGTCCACGCGCAGATCGCCCGCACCGAGCTCGGCGTCACCCAGGTGACCATCCACCCGGCCGACACCCAGGTCGGCTCCGCCGGTTCGACGTCGGCCTCGCGTCAGACGTACGTCACCGGCGGCGCGGTCAAGAACACCTGCGAGCACGTCCGCGAGGCGGTCCTGGAGATCGGCCGGCGCAAGTTCGGTTCGTACCACCCGGCCTGGGCGACGGCCGAACTCCTCCTGGAGGGCGGCAAGGTCGTCACC
Source organism: Streptomyces sp. NPDC048696 (assembly GCF_043198895.1). Taxonomy (NCBI): domain Bacteria; kingdom Bacillati; phylum Actinomycetota; class Actinomycetes; order Kitasatosporales; family Streptomycetaceae; genus Streptomyces; species Streptomyces sp. NPDC048696. Next base: position 92,467 of record NZ_JBICVJ010000006.1, read on the forward strand.
GACGGCGGCGAGGTCCTCGCGGACATCGTGGACGTCCTGGAGGACGAGGCGGTGGAGCTGGAGCTGGAGTGGCGCCACCGGCCCACCGAGGCGTTCGACCTGCGTACCGGCCAGGGCAACGGCCATGTCCAGTACTCGTTCGCCGCGCACCGCGCGGTCGTCGAGGTGGACACCGAGCTCGGCCTGGTCAAGGTCGTCGAGCTCTCGGTCGCCCAGGACGTCGGCAAGGCGCTCAACCCGCTGTCCGTAGTCGGCCAGATCCAGGGTGGTACCACCCAGGGCCTGGGCGTGGCGGTCATGGAGGAGATCATCGTCGACCCGAAGACCGCGAAGGTGCGCAACCCCTCCTTCACGGACTACCTCATCCCCACCATCCTCGACACGCCGACCATCCCCGTCGACGTGCTCGAACTCGCCGACGAGCACGCCCCGTACGGGCTGCGCGGCATCGGTGAGGCCCCGACCCTCTCGTCCACCCCGGCCGTCCTCGCGGCGATCCGGAACGCGACGGGTCTGGAGCTCAACAGGACCCCGGTACGCCCCGAACACCTCACGGGTACGTAGCCCCTGGCCGGGGTGGGGGTGAAAGAAAGATTCCGGGGGACTTGCGTCCCCCGGGCCCCCTCTGAAAAGCCCTCCGGGCGGTGCGTGCATCCCAGGAACGTCACACTTCCCCACCGCCCGCGCCGCCCGGAGTACAGGAGTACCGCACCGCTCGCGGTCCTTCGCACCACCAGCACCACCCGCACCACCATCCCCAGCAGTACCCGAATGACCAGCACCGCCCCCGCCCTGCGGTACCGGAAAGGAACCGGTACCCCCGCAGTCCGCGGAAACGTTCGTCTCGGGCCGTCCCCCGGGTCGTGCAGCCCACGCACCATCCCAAATCCCGCAGCTTGTCTGACTGAGATCCCCAAGTCTTATGCGGGTGCCCCTTTGAACCTTGGGAGTAGGCACCATGACCCAGCAGTCCCTGGAGCCCAAGACCACCGCCGAGGACGCGGGCTCCGGCTCGCGCGTCCCCGCCGGCAGATCTTGGCTCGACCGGTACTTCCACATAACGGACCGAGGATCGTCGGTCGCGCAGGAGGTGCGCGGCGGCATCACCACCTTCATGGCGATGTGCTACATCCTCCTGCTCAACCCGCTGATCCTGTCGACGCCCGACGTCGACAAGCACACGCTGGGCCATGCGGGCCTGGTGACCGCCACCGCGCTCGCGGCCGCGGTCAGCACGCTGCTGATGGGCTTCATCGGCAAGGTCCCGCTCGCACTCGCCGCCGGACTCAACGTCTCCGCGGCCCTGACCACCCAGGTGGTCCCCAACATGACCTGGCCGCAGGCCATGGGCATGTGCGTCATGTACGGCGTGGTCATCATGCTGCTGGTCGTCACCGGCCTCCGTGAGATGATCATGAACGCCATCCCGCTGCCCCTCAAGCACGCGATCACCATGGGCATCGGCATGTTCGTCGCCCTGCTCGGCCTGGTGAAGGCCGGGTTCGTGGGGCGCGGCAAGGGCGGCCCCGTCACCCTCGGCGCCACGGGCGAACTGGTCGGCTGGCCGGTCCTCTTCTTCGCGGTGACCCTGCTCCTGATCTTCGCCCTCCAGTCGCGCAACGTTCCCGGCGCGATCCTGATCGGCATCGTGACCGGCACGGTCCTCTCGCTCGTCGTCACCAAGGTCGGCGGTCTGACCGACAAGGACTGGGGCGGAGCCGCCCCCGGCCTGAGCGGCAGCGCGGTCTCCAAGCCGGACTTCGGACTCTTCGGCCATGTCGAGTTCGGCGGCTGGGGCCAGATCGGCGCGATCAGCGTCGGCATGATCGTCTTCACCCTGGTGCTCGCCGGCTTCTTCGACGCGATGGCCACCATCATCGGCGTCGGCCAGGAGGCCAAGCTCGCCGACGACAAGGGCCGGATGCCGGGCCTGTCCAAGGCGCTGTTCATCGACGGCGCGGGCGGCGCGATCGGCGGCGTCTCCGGCGCCTCCGGCCAGACCGTCTTCATCGAGTCCGCGACCGGCGCCGGTGAGGGCGCCCGTACCGGCCTCTCCTCGGTCGTCACCGGCCTGTTCTTCGCGGCCTGTCTCTTCTTCACCCCGCTCACCCAGCTGGTTCCGGCCCAGGTGGCCGCCGCCGCGCTGGTCGTGATCGGCTCGATGATGATGAGCGCCGCCAGGCACGTGGACTGGAACGACCGCGCGGTGTCGATCCCGGTGTTCCTCACCGTGGTCCTGATGCCGTTCACGTACAACATCACGGCCGGTGTCGGCGCGGGCGTCATCGCCTACACCGTCATCAAGGCGTCCCAGGGCAAATGGCGGGAAATCGGCGGGTTCATGTGGGCGCTGTCGGGCATTTTCCTCGTCTACTTCGCGCTGAGTCCCATTGAGAGCTGGCTGGGCGTCAAGTAGGTCACCATCGGGCGTACGACCGTCGCCCTCCACTGATCCGTTCCGTAAGGAGACCGACATGCTGGACATCGCCGAAGAGCTCAACCGGTGGGTCGAGCAGGGCCGCGCCTTCGCCGTCGCCACCGTGGTGGCCGTCGGCGGCAGCGCGCCCCGGCAGCCGGGTGCGGCCCTCGCCGTCGACGGCGAGGGCACGGCGATCGGCTCGGTCTCGGGCGGGTGTGTGGAGGGCGCGGTGTACGAGCTGTGCCAGCAGGCGCTGGCGGACGGCGAACCCGTGCTCGAACGTTTCGGCTACAGCGACGAGGACGCCTTCGCGGTCGGCCTGACCTGCGGCGGCGTCATCGACATCCTGGTCACGCCGGTGCCCGCCGACTCCCCCGCGCGGGAGGTGTTCGCCACCGCCCTGGAGGCTGCGGCGCGCGACGAGGCGGCGGCCCTGGCCCGCATCACCGAGGGCCCGTCCGACCTGGTCGGCCGCCCCCTCCTGGTGTATCCCGACGGTACGTACGAGGGCGCCCTCGGCGGCCACCCCGAGCTCGACCGGGCGGTGGCGGAGGAGGCCCGGGCGATGCTGGACGCGGGGCGCACGGGCACGCTGACCCTGGGCGCCGACGGCCGCCTGTGCGGGCGGCCGCTCACGGTCCTGGTCGAGTCGAGCGTGCCGCCCCCGCGCATGATCGTCTTCGGCGCGATCGACTTCGCGGCGGCGCTGGTGCGGGTGGGCAAGTTCCTCGGCTACCGCGTCACGGTGTGCGACGCGCGCCCCGTGTTCGCCACGAGGACGCGCTTCCCGGAGGCGGACGAGATCGTGGTGGAGTGGCCGCACAAGTACCTGGCGTCGACGGAGGTGGACGCGCGCACGGTGCTGTGCGTCCTGACCCACGACGCGAAGTTCGACGTCCCGCTCCTTGAGGCGGCGCTGCGGCTGCCGGTGGCGTACGTGGGCGCGATGGGCTCGCGCCGCACCCACGAGGACCGCAACGCGCGCCTGCGCGAGGTGGGCGTGACGGAGCTGGAGCTGGCCCGTCTGCGCTCGCCGATCGGCCTCGACCTCGGCGCGCGTACGCCGGAGGAGACGGCGTTGTCGATCGCGGCGGAGATCGTGGCGAATCGGCGCGGGGGCAGTGGGGTGTCGCTCACGGGTGCGCACACCCCGATCCACCACGAGCGCGGGGACGGCCCGACGGGCCGGATAGGTTCGGTGGCGTAATTTTCTGCGGGCCGTCTTGGGCTGGTCGCGCAGTTCCCCGCGCCCCTACAGGAGGGCCCGAAGGGCCCATCCAAGGGGCGCGGGGCTGTGACATTTGCGGCTCCGCCGCGTGGGCGCGAGCAACCCAGCACGGTCCGCAGCCGAACGAGGCGGGGTGCAGGGGCCGCAGGCCCCGCGGAGGGGTCCGGGGGCGCAGCCCCCGGGAGACCACCTTCACCCCCCACCCACCCCCGGAGGGTCAAGGGAACGGGCGGGGTGGGGGATTCACGCCTCCGGGGACATCAGCGCGTCCCCCAACCCCGTCCGCGCATACAGCACCACCCTCCCCGCCCGAGCCCGGCTCACCAGGCCCGTGCGGTGCAGGACGGACAGGTGGTGGGAGACCGCGCTCGGGGTGACGGCCAGGCGGCGGGCCAGTTCCGTCGTCGACGCCGGGCCGTCCAGGGACGCCAGCAGGGCCGCCTTGGGCGCCCCCACCAGCGACGCGAGCGCGCCCGGCGGACGCGGCGGCCGGGACTCCCACAGGGTGCCAAGACCCCGCGCCGGATACGCGATCGTCGGCGGCTCGTCCGGCCCCACCGGACTGATCGCATGCCGTGCGAACAGCGTCGGCACCAGCCACAGCCCCCGCCCGTCCACCGCCGCCCCCAGCTCCAGATCCCGGTGGACGAACAGGGTCAGCTCGCCCGCCCGCCACACCGCCGTCGGGTCGAGCGAGGTGAGCAGCGCCGCCGCCCCGTCGCGGGCCAGCAGCTGGGCCCGCCACACCATGTCCGCCTCAAGGACCGACCTCATCCGCCCCCAGTGCGGGGCGATGGCCGTGTGCCAGTACGACTCGACCACGTCCGCCATCGCGTTCCGCAACTCGGCCGGATTCGCGGCCAGTTCGGACAGCCGTGGCGGCAGGGCACGCCTCGCGTACGCCGCCCGCACGTCCGCCAGCGCCTTCTGCGGCGGCGTCGCCCGTACCCGTCTCAGCTCGTCCTCGACGTCCGGCAGCGGGGAGTCCGGGCGCGGCGTGAGGAAGTCCGGGATCCAGCCGCTGCCCCCCACCGCCAACTCGCCCAACAGCGACGTGTCGAGGCCCGCGGCGGCCAGCGCCGTGCGGGTGCGGCGGATCCACGGCAGATGCAGCGCGTACTTGTCCGGACGCCGCAGCGCCCACAGACTCGTCGCCGTCTCCAGCAGCGGTGAGCAGGCGAAGCGCATGTCGGCGAGGTCGTCGACGCCGAATCGGTAGCTGAGCATTGAGCCATAGCCTAAATCTCTGTCCGCCCGGCACGGAAGGGCGTTGGGTGGACGCATGTCCTCCACCTCCTCCGGGGTGGCAGCCGTGCTGCCACCCCGCGGTCCGCTGCGCGCGTACGCCGCCACCACGCTCGCCGACTGGATCGGCAACGGCCTCTTCCACACCGGCGCCGCCCTCTTCTTCACCCGCGTCGTCGGGCTCGCCGCCACCCAGGTCGGCCTCGGCCTCACGATCGCCGCACTGCTCGGCCCCGCCGTCGCCGTCCCGGCCGGACGGCTCGGCGACCGGTTCGGCCACCGCCGCGTCTATCTCGCCACCGTGCTCGTACGGGCCGTCGCCTTCGCGGGATATCTCCTCGTCGACGACTTCGCCGGCTTCCTCGCCGTCGTGTGCGTGATCGCGCTCGCCGAGAGCGCGTCCCGGCCGGTCAGGAGCGCCTACCTGGCCCGGCTCGCCGACTCCTCGGCACTGGTCGCGGCCAGCGCGTACAGCAGGGTGATGCTCAACATCGGCTTCTCGCTGGGGAGTCTGGGCGCGGGCGCCGCCCTGGCCGCCGACTCCCGTACGGGATACGCGGCGCTCGTCGTCGGCAACTGCGCCTCGTACGTGGTCGTCGCCCTCATCGTGGCGCGCATGCCCGACGGCGAGCCGCCCGCCCGGCAGGCCGAACGCGGCGGCCCCCGCCGGCGCGCGCTGCGCGACCGCCGCTTCCTCGTCCTCGCCGCGCTCTCCGGGCTGCTCTACATCAACGCCGACGTCCTCAACCTCGGCCTCCCGCTCTGGATTTCGCAGCGTACGCACGCGCCCACCTGGTCGATCGCGGTGCTGATGCTGCTCAACACCGCGCTCGCGATCCTGCTCCAGGTGCGCGCCGCCCGGGGCAGCGACACCGTCACCGGCGCGGCCGTGGCGGGCCGGCGCGCGGGGTGGGCGCTGCTCGCGGCCTGCGCGGTGACCGCGACGACCGCGACCCTGCCGTCGGCATGGGCGGTCGTCGTCCTCGCGGTGGGCGTGGCCCTGCTGACGGCGGGCGAGCTCTTGTCCTCGGCCAGCGGCTGGGGCATCTCGTACGGCCTCGCCGACCCCCACCGCCAGGGCGAGTTCCTGGGCGCCTGGAGCCTGGGCTCCGACCTGGCCAGAGCCGGAGGCCCCCTCCTCGTGGCCACACTGGTGACGCGGGGCGGCGCCCCGGGCTGGCTGCTCCTGGGCACGTTGTTCCTGGCAGCAGGCACGGTCACGCTTCCGGTGGTCCGGCTCAAGGGGCGCGGGGCTGTGACATGTGCGGCTCCGCCGCGTGGGCGCGACCAGCCCCCCACGGTCCGCAGCCGCAAGACGTCAACCGCTCAATCCTCCTCGGGCGGCGTATCCGACGTAGTCGAATAAGGCTTGATGTCGAGCACCGGAGTGCCATCCACAAGGTCCACCCCGTCGAAGTACAGGACGTTCTCCTTGACATCACGGATCCGCACCAGACTCAGCCCGATCCGATTGTGCCGATTGGGCGTACGCGTGGCGTAGACGCCGGTCGTGCGCCCGCTCTTCTCCCACCCCCGCGGCACCACCCGCAGCGGAGTGGTCTCCTCCTCCGTCTGGTCGTGCAGCCAGGTCAGCAGCCAGACGTACCAGCCCGGCGCGAGCCCGTCGAGGCCGGGTGCGTACGGCTCGAAGAGCACGACCCGGCCCTGGTCCTCGTACGCCAACGTCGCCTGCGGCGGGGCTTGTTGGGGCCGTGCGTACTCGGTCACTACGTACCCGATCGGCGACATCGGCACGACCGTGTCGGCGGTGGGACGGGCGGGCTGTTCGGACACTGCGTATCTCCTCACACTCCGGAACCAGGACACCCCATGCTGACCCGGCGCGGGCTGCGCGAAACGCGCCGGTTGTGCGCGAAAGTTGAGAGACAGATGCCTGACAATCAATAACGCTGACAATATAGTGGGCAGCCGGGAGGGACGGCCCGCGTCGTCCGGGAGTGCGGCCCGAACCGTCGGGCCGGTACGAGGAGGCAGCCCGTGAGACTGAGTCCGCCGTTACCCGAACCGCCGGGCATAGCCGCCGCCGTGCTCTGGCTGCCGTCCCGGCGCCTCGACCGCGACGAGGCGGTGGCGGCCGGCCGGCTCGACCAGGAGACCGCGGACCGGCTCGGCTATCGCGCACTCAGCGAGAGCCCCGACCGCGCGGCCCCCGAAATGGCCGTCCTCGCCGCCCAGAAGGCACTCGCCGACGCGGGCTGGTCCGGTGACGACCTCGGCCTGGTCGTCCATTCCTGGATCTACCACCAGGGCCATGACTTCTGGTCCGCGCCGCACTACGTGGCCCACGGCGTCGGCGCCCGGCACGCGACCCCGCTCGGGGTGCACCAGACCTCCAACGGCGGTGTCGCGGCCCTGGAGGTGGCGGCCGCCCGGCTCGCGCTCGACCCCACGGTGGACCGGTGCCTGGTGACCACCGCCGACCGGTTCGTGGAGCCCGGCTTCGACCGCTGGTTCGGCGACATCGACGTGGCGTACGGGGACGCGGCGACCGCGCTGCTCCTGGACCGCGAGGCGGGCCCGTACCGGCTGCTCGCGATCTGCTCCGTCAGCGTCCCCGAGTACGAGGTCCTGTACCGGGGCGGCGACGCCTTCACCCCCGCGCCCCGCACCGCGTACGACACCATCAGCGCGCGGCGCACCAAGCTGTTCTTCCGGGCGGCCGGCGGCTGGCCGAAGTTCGTCGCCGTACTGCGCCGCTCGGTGCAGCGCGTGGTGCTCGACGCCATCGCGGACGCCGGGCTCACCCCGGCCGACCCCCGGCTGCGCTGTCTGGTGCTGCCCCGGCTCAGCACGGGCGCGCTCGGCCAGTTCTACGAGCCGTCCGTACGTGAACTCGCCCTGCCCCACACCGAGATCCTCGACCTCGGCCGCGACACCGGGCACCTCGGTGCCGGGGACCCCGTGGCCAACCTCGCGACCCTCCAGGCCGACGACCGGCTCGCGCCGGGCGAGGTGGCGCTGTTCCTGAGCGCGGGCAACGGCTTCACCTGGTCGTGTGTCGCGATAGCCCATGAGTAGCCCATGAGTAGGCGCGATGGCCCATGAGTGGGACGGACCGCGTCACACCCGTCGGCCGTGGCACGTCTTTTCCGTACGAATGTCCTTCCGTTGAAGCAGTGAGAGGTGCAGGCGAGTGACGACGAGCAACGAGGCCCTGGTCATCGGTGCCGGTGTGGCCGGGCTGACCACGGCGGTATGTCTGGCGGAGCGGGGTTACACGGTCCGGGTGGTCGCCGAGCGGCCGCCCCGCAGGACGACCTCGGCGGTGGCCGGGGCGATCATCGGCGGTCCCGCGATCGCCGACGAGATCGAGGCGGAGGCCAAGTTCGCGCCCACGGCGATCACCCGGCCGTGGCACCAGGCGAGCCTGGCCGAGTTCACGGCGCTGGCCAAGCAGCCGGACAGCGGTGTCCATCTGACCCGGGGGCGGCTGGTCAACCGGCAGGCCGACGGCGGCCATGAGTGGGCCGCCCATCTGCCCGGCTACGAGCCGTGCGGCGCCGAGGAGGGCGGCGGGTTCCCGGTGGCGTTCCGGGTCGAGCTGCCGACCGTCGACATGCCGGTCTATCTGGAGTATCTGGCGGGCCGGGTCACCGCGGCCGGCGGCAGCGTCGAGGTGGGCGAGGTGGCCTCGCTCGACGCGGCGGCCGCCGAGGCGCTGCTCGTCGTCAACTGCACCGGCGTCGGGGCGCGGGCACTCGCCAACGACCCGAAGGTCTTCCCGGTGCGCGGCCAGCACGTGATCGTGGAGAACCCGGGGATCGAGGAGTTCTTCTTCGAGCAGAACCCCGGCCCGAACTCCACGAGCTACTTCCCGCACGGCCGCCGTCTGGTGTGCGGCGGCACCGCCGAGCGCGAGGTGTGGAGCATGGACCCGGACCCGGCGCAGACCGAGGAGATCCTGGCCCGCTGCATCGCGGTCGAGCCCCGGATCGCCGGGGCCGCGGTCACCGGTGTCGAGGTCGGCCTGCGCGCCTCGCGGCCGCAGACCCGCCTCGAAGTGGAGCGGATCGGGTCCGCCCGGGTGATCCACAACTACGGCCACGGCGGTATCGCGGTCGGCCTGTCCTGGGGCTGCGCCCAGGACGTGCTGCGGCTCGCGGTCGGCGGCGCCACCGCCGAAGTCGTCTCATGACGGCGGCCCCGCCGGACGGCCCCGGCCTCGCGGCCCTGTCGCCCGGCGCGACCGTTCTGCTGCAACGGCTCGACGCGCTCTTCGAGGGCTGGGGGACCGGCGGCGGCGCCTTACCCATGATCATGCCGCCCCTGCTGCCGGTCGCCTCCCTGGCCAAGCTCGACGTGTACGACAACTTCCCGCACCAGGCGCTGGTGGTCGGCACGCTGGACCTGACGCGGCATCAACAAGGCGTGCCGCACGAGGAGTTCGAGGGCCAGGTTCTCGAACCCGCCCGCTTCGGCCTTCCCTCGGCGGCCTGCTTCGCCGTCTACCTCCACCACGAGGGCCGCGCCCTCGACGACGGTACGACGGTGACGGTGCTGGGCCGCTGCTTCAGGCGCGAGGAGCACTACGACGGGCTGCGGCGCCTGCTCGGGTTCCATATGCGCGAGATCGTGGCGCTCGGCTCGCACGAGTTCACCCAGGAGCATCTGCGCCGGTTCGAGGAGCGCGTCCTCGCACTCGCGGCGACCCTCGGCCTGGACATGCGCAAGGAGGCGGCGACCGACCCGTTCTACGACCGGGGCGGCCAGCGGGCGCTGCTGCAGAAACTCGCGCCCGTCAAGCACGAGTTCATCGTCGACGACCTGGCCGTCGCCTCGGTCAACGTCCACCGCAACTTCTTCGGCGAGCGCTGCGGCATCACGCTCGCCGACACCGGCAAGGCCGTCCACACCAGCTGCGCGGCCTTCGGTCTGGAGCGCTGGCTGTCCGTGCTGCACACGAGGTACGGAAGCTGGGAGGCGGCGACGGTGGCCGTGGAGAAGGCGGCCCTGGAGCAGGCGCCCGTGGCGCTCGGCGGGGCGGAGCGGTGAGCGCCGCCCGGGCCGCCGAGCTGGCGGAGGTCGTCGCCTGGATCAGCGGGCGCCACCCGGAGGCGGCCGAGATCGGCCCGGACGACGATCTGATCGAGAGCCGGCTCATCGACTCCCTGGGGTTCTTGGAGTTCATCGTCCTGATCGAACGGCTCAGCGGGCGGCCCGTCGACGTCGAGACCCTCGACCTCGACGACTTCCGTTCGCTGAGCCGGATCGATGAGGTGTTCTTCAGTGGGCCGTCGGGTCGTAGCTCGGCGGACTGATGAGCGGATAGACCTCGAAGTCCAGGTGCAGCCCGGCGGGACTGCGGTAGAGCAGCTGCATCAGCTGCTCGTGCGACTCCACGTCGTAGATGTTGAGCCCCGCCGAGGCCCCCACCAGGATCCAGCGGTTCTTGATCAGGCCCTTGTCCTCCAGATCCTTGGTGTACTGGAAGCCCTCGGCCAGCTTCTCCTGGAACTCCTCGATGCTGATTCCGATCGGGGCCCGCTTGGCTATCACCGCGAACAGCGCCATCGACTTCTCCTCGGTTCGTCACGTACCTGCACTCGGATCAAGTCCGTTGAAGACAAGGTCAGTTGAGCGAGTCGGGGGCTTCCCGGTCCACGGCCGGCGGCGGTCCGGCGGGCATCGTCATGGCCCGGTCGGAGCGGGCGAAGCGCATCCGTGCCAGGGTGCCGACGATCGACACCGGTACGGTCGCGGTGGCCGCGATGGCGAACAGCAGCCCGAAGTCGCCGCGCCCGGCGAGCGGGCCGACGGCGGCCGTGCTGATGGCGGCGCCGGTGAACACCGAGCACGCGATCAGCGCGGTCGCGCTGCCGCGGACCTCGGGCGCCGCCGCCTCCAGGATCCACGCCTGGAGGGCCGACTGGCCGACGGCCAGGGCGAGTCCGGCGAGCGCGCTGGCGATCAGGATGCCCGCGACCGACTGGGTGAGCGCGGCCGTGAGATAACCGGTGAACAGCAGGCCGGTGCCCCAGCCGAACATGCCCGCGCCGGTCGCCCGGGCGTCGACGGCTCTGACCACCACACTGCCGCCGATGGCCGCCACGCCGTACGCGCTGGTCACCAGGCCCGACATCAGGACGCTGCTGCCGTGCTTCTGGAGGGCGGCGTTGAAGAAGTTGAACAGGCCCATCATCGCCGCGCCCTCGATGAAGGTGAACGGGATGAAGAAGCGGAACCAGCCGTCCCCGAGGACCTGGGCGAACCGCTCCCGGGCGCTCGGCCCGGCCTCGCGCACCCGTGGCGCCTCCGGCAGCCTGGCGTACACCACGGCGAGCAGCGGCGCCGCCACGGCCGGGATCAGCAGCGGGGAGCGCCAGTCGAGCAGATCGGTGAGGATGCCCGCGACGACGGTCGCGGAGGCGGCGCCGACCGCGCTGGACGACATCAGCGCGGCCATCGTCCGCTGGCGGCGCTCCATCGGGATGTGGTCGCCCACGTACGCCACGGTCACCGGGATGAGGGCGGCGGCGAAGCCGCCCGCGATCGCGCGCCCGACGATCAGCAGGGCCACGTTCGGCGCGAGGGCCGCGCCCAGGTCCGCGACGCCGAGGCCGAGCAGCGCGGTGCGCAGGACGCGCACCCGGCCCACCCGGTCCGAGACCGAGCCGTGCACCGGCTGCATGATGCCGACCATCGCCAGATAACCGGTCAGAGCGAACGCCACCGTCCCGAGCCCCACCCCGAAGTCCTTGGATACCGGGACCAGTACGGGGTTGATGACGACGAGGTCGAAGTCGAGCAGGAAGAACCCGCCGCACAGCACGGCCACGACCGCGCGGTCGGAGAGCGCCCCTGCCTTGCCCGTCATCAGGCGGCCGCCCGTACGGCGACGCAGGACCAGCTGAACCCGCCGCCGAGGCTGAGCAGCAGGGCCACCTCCCCCTCGGCGAGCCGCTTCTCCGCGTGCAGGGTGGCCAGGTTGGCGGCGGAGTCGCCCGCGCCCAAGTGGCCGGTGCCGCCACCGAGGTTGAGGACCTCGGCGTGGCGCAGGCCGAGCCGGTCCACCGCCGGCAGGAAGAACTCCGCCAGCGGACCGGCGCCGAGCCGGGGCAGCGTCAGGAACCGCACCTTCGGGTCGTCGGCGGTGAGCCCCGCTTCGGTGAGCGCGGTGCTCACCACTTCGAGGACGGCCTCGATGAGCGCCGCCGCGAACGCGGGCTCGGCGCCCGAGGCGACGAACGCCCGCTTGGTGCGGCGGACGTCGATCCGCGGCAGGGTGCGCGGCATCGAGCTGAACTCGTCGTCGCCGCGGTGCATCGTCTCGTACTCCGAACGGACCACCGTCGCCACCGACAGCAGCTCGTACGGGCCCCGTTCGCGGTCGAGGAGCAGGGCGGTGCCCGCGTCGCCGTAGACGAGTTCGTAGTCGCCGAGCCAGCGGTCGAAGGCGGGGGCGAGGAAGCGGTCGCCGGTGGTGACCGCGCTGCGCGCGACCGAGGGGTCGGCGATCATCCGGGCGGCGGCGACTTCGAGTGCGGCGGCTCCGCCGTTGCACATCTGCTGGACGCCGACGGCGGTCGCGGTGGAGGCGCCCATGTGGTGGGCGACGTAGTTGGCGGGGGACCAGAAGTCATGGCCCTGGTGGTAGGTCCAGGCGTGCGTCACCATGTCGACGCTCGCGCCGTCCCACCCGGCCGCGTTCAGCGCGTCGGTGGCCGCCGAGACCGCCATCTCGGGCGCCGAGCGGTCGGGGCTCACGGTGACTTCGCGGTAGCCCAGACGCGTCGCCGTCTCCTCGTCGACCCGTCCGGCCGCCAGTGCGGCCTCGGTCGTGTCCCGCCGGTCCGGGAGCCACAGGCGGGCGGCCGCGATCCGCAGGGGCGAGGTTAAGGGTGGGGACAGACGCACTGGGTCCTCCCGGAATGGGCCCCGGAGGGCATCGTCAGTGATGCGGATTATCAGCGAGAGTCTTCTCCACCCCGGGATGCCGCGTCAAGGGCCGAAAGGCGCAAGTCGCGCGCCCTTTCCGGCGCCGCCGCACGCCCTGGCGACTCCCGCTCGGCCGAGCGAGGGAGCCGGACGAACGCGGAGCGCGAGCGCACGGGGAGTCCGGCCGGGCGCCGGTCCTCCGCGTCCTGTCGGATTTCTCTGCCTATGGGAGCTTACGTCCGAACCTCTCGCGCGCGGCCGATTGTGCGCGGTCGTGCCGGGGTGTGCCGGGGTGTGCCGCCCGGCCGGGCGAACGGGTGGTGCTTGACGGCTACAACGATCCTGCCGCCGCCCGGGCCCCGCGACCCGCGGGAATCGCGAGGCGACGAGAGCACCTGTGCAACTCCGGGGAATAGGAGCTTCCGGAGGTGGTCGTGTGTTAAACAGGTCGCAACTCGCCCTGGACTGGCGAGAGTTGACCGGAACAGCACGCATTTGCCCCACCGCTGCCGCAGCGGAGTGTCGATTACACAGAGGTGATGCATGGACAACCTGGCCGGCACCACGAGCACCGACTTCTCGCTGAGCGAGCGGGAGATCGAGCAGTTCCACCGGGACGGCTACATCGGCCCGTTCGACCTGTACGAGCCCGCCGAGATGGAGAAGAACCTCCGCGCCCTGCGCCCCAAGCTGCTCAACACCAAGCGGGCGATCTACGGGCAGGAGAAGGCGGTCTCCGGCGTCACCAACCTCGCCAACTACGACCGCCACCTCGATGTCGACTTCCTGGCCGCCCACATCACGCGCCCCGAGATCGTCCATCGTGTCGCCTCCCTGCTCGGCCCCGACGTGCTCTGCTGGCGTACCGAGTTCTTCCCGAAGTACCCCGGCGACGAGGGCACCGACTGGCACCAGGCCGACAACTTCTCCAACGTCGCCGGATCCAAGCACCCCCAGATCGTCTGGCCCGAGGACTCCGAGTTCGGCGGCACCATCACCGTCTGGTCGGCGTTCACCGACGCCAGCGTCGAGATGGGCTGCCTCCAGTTCATCCCCGGCTCGCACCGGACGATGAACTACGACGAGTCCAAGGTCATGACGTACGACGCGGACTCCATCGGCAAGGTCGAGAAGGGCGGCGTGCGGCGCGGCTTCTTCGGCTACGACTACCGCCAGCTCCAGAAGGACCCGAACTGGAGCCCCGACGAGTCCCAGGCCAAGTCCATGGTGCTGGGGCAGGGCCAGTTCATCGTCTTCTGGTCCACCCTGATGCACGCCTCGCACCCGCACGCGGGACTGACCGACGACATGCGCCTGGGCTACGCGTCGCGCTATCTGCCCAACCAGGTGCAGGTGTATCCGTACTCGGACGCCCTCCAGGAGTTCGGCGGCGAGGCCAGCCTCGACCGGTTCGGCTGTGTGCAGGTCTGCGGCCAGGACACCTTCGGGCACAACCGGTTCGTCGGGCGGACCGTCAACGGCACGCCCTTCACGCCCGCCGGCTGAGCGCCACCGGGCCCACTCCCAGAAGAACGTCGACACATCCCGAGGGGTGTCTGCGCTGGAACGACCAACGGGGATCCGACTCACCGGCACCGAGGCGGCACTGTCCGTCCACCGCCGGATCAACCGCACCGCTCTCGCCTATCCGCGCGACAGCGCGGTGCCCGCCCTCTTCGCCGCCGTGGTCGCCCGCCGTCCCGACGCGCCCGCCGTCGTCCAGGGCGACCGTACGTACACCTACCGCGAGCTCGACCGGCTCTCCAACGGGCTCGCCCGGCGGCTGCTGCGGCGGGGATACACCCCCGGGGCGACCGTCGGGATCTGTCTGGCGCGCTCGCCCGAGCTGATCGTGGCGCTGCTCGCGGTCCTCAAGTGCGGCGGCGCGTATCTGCCGTTCGACGCGGGCTGGCCCGAGGAGCGGCTGCGGGGGCTGTTCGCCGACGCGGACTGCCGCTGGGTGATCCGGTCCGAGGCGTCGGCCGTACGCCCCGATGGCTGCCAAGTGGTGCTGGTGAACGGGGAGTTGGACCCGTGTCAGGACGCCCATGACGACGCCCCGGCGGTCGACGTGCCCGCCGACGCGATCGCGTACATCAACTTCACCTCCGGCTCCACGGGCCGGCCGAAGGGCGTGCCGATCCGGCACCGCTCCATCGCCCGGCTGGTGTGCGGCGCGCGGTTCGCCCGGCTCGACGCGCACAGCCGGCTGCTGCACCTGGCACCCGTCACCTTCGACGCGGCCACCTTCGAGATCTGGGGCGCGCTGCTGAACGGCGGCACCTGTGTGCTCTACCCGGACGCCCTGGTGCGGCTCTCCCGGCTCGGCCAGGTGGTCGAGGAACACGGCGTCACCGTCGTCTTCCTCACCACCGCCCTGTTCAACGCGGTGATCGACGAGGCGCCCGACGCGCTCGCCCAGGCCGAGACCGTCCTGATGGGCGGCGAGCTCCAGTCGATGCCGCATGTGGCGGCGGCGCTGCGGGCGTACGGCCCGGGCCGCCTCGTGCATGTCTACGGCCCCACCGAGGCCACCACCTTCGCCACCTACCACCCCGTCGACCAACTCATCCCCGATTCCGGTCTGTTGCCGATCGGACGGCCGATCCAGAACACCCGCCTCTACGTGATCGACGGCGACGCCCTGTGCGAGCCGGGCCGGACCGGGGAGATCCATCTGGCGGGTGACGGTCTGTCACCCGGCTATCTGGGCATGCCGGAGCTGACCGCCGAGCGCTTCGTCGAGCGGGTGGTCGACGGCGTCGACGAACGCCTCTACCGCACCGGCGACCACGGCACGCTGCTCCCGGACGGCTCGCTCGTCTTCCAGGGCCGCGCCGACGACCAGGTGAAGATCAACGGTTTCCGTATCGAACTCGGCGAGATCGCCCACCACCTCGACCGTCACCCGGCGGTCCGGCGCAGCCATGTCGCCGTCGCCACCACGCACACCGGGAAGGCACTGGTGGCCTTCGTGGTGAGCGACGACCCGCACGCCACCCCGGCGGAGCTGCGCCGCCATCTGCGCGACCGGCTCCCCGCGTACATGGTGCCGACCCGTATCCACCTCTGCGAGGCGCTGCCGCTCACCGCGACCGGCAAGGTCGACGGCCGCGCGCTGCTCGCCGCGTACGACAGCAGCACCCCACCACCCGCGCGATGGGCCGCACAGCCGGTGGCATCCCGCGACTGACCAGATGGAGGAGAGGACGATGAGTTCCCACGACGCGCAGACGGCGCAGGGCGCCCCGCCCATGTCCGCGACCGAGCAGGCGATCGCCGAGATCTGGCGTGGCCTGTTCGGCATCACCGAGGTCGCCGCGGGCGACGACTTCTTCGAGCTCGGCGGCAACTCGCTCACGGCCATCAAGTTCCTCTCCCGCGTGGAGGAGCGCTTCGCGGTCGATGTCCTGCTGCCCGAGACGCTGTACGAGGACGCCAGGCTGAGCAGTCTGGCCAAGGCCGTCGACGAGGCGATGGCGTAGCCCCGCCGTGCGCCCGACACCCCGCGCCACCAGGCCCGCAGCCACGCCCACGGGTGAGCTGTTCGCCCGGTTCTCGGGCGCCGCCCCCGTCGGCGTCCAGCTGCTCTGCTTCCCGTACGCGGGCGGCGGCACGCAGGTGTTCCGAAGCTGGCAGTCGCGGGTCCCGTCGGGCGTCGGGGTGACCGGCATCCGGCTGCCCGGGCGCGAACAGCGCTTCCGTGAGCGGGCCTTCGACTCCTGGCCCGAGGCGCTGGAGGCGCTGACCGAGGCGCTGGTGCCGGAGACCGAGCGCGGGCCGTACGCCTTCTTCGGCCACAGCCTGGGCGCCCGGCTCTCGTACGAACTCACCCACCGGCTCACCGCGGGCGGCCACCGTCCGCCGGAGCTCCTGGTCGTCTCCGCCTGCCGCGCGCCGGGCGTGGAGCCGCGCTGGCCGCCCATGCACTCGATGGACGGCCCGACGCTGTACGAGCGGCTGCGCGTGATGGACGGCGTCCCGGCCGAAGTCCTCGCCAACGACGGGCTGATGGCGCTCCTAGAGCCCGTGCTCCGCGCCGATCTGCGGCTCGCCGAGACCTGGGAGCCCTCGCCCGGCCGGGTCGAGGCGCCGATCCTGGCGCTGTGCGGCGATGACGACGACATCGACCCGTACGAGGACATGATCGGCTGGCGCCACCACACCACGGGGACGTTCGCCATCCGGCCCTTCCCCGCCGGGCACTTCTTCCCGCGCGACGAGGAGGAGGCCGTGCTCGCGGCGATCTCGGAACGGCTGACAGGGGGCGGGCGCGCATGAGCGAGGGGTCGCCGTACCTCACCGAGGAGCACGAGGTGTTCCGGGGTGCGGTGCGGGCGTTCTTCAAGAAGGAGATCGTGCCGTACGCGGCCGAGTGGGAGCGGCGCCGCCACATGCCGCGCTCGGCCTGGCACGCCTTCGCCGCCGAGGGGCTGCTCGGCCTCAACCACCCGGCGTCGGCGGGCGGCGCCGAGAAGGACTTCTTCCACTCGGTGGTCTTCCTGGAGGAGCTGGGCCGGATCGGCTTCGGGGGAGTGCGCTTCGCGGTCGCCCTGCACGCGTACATGGGCACCAGCTATCTCGCCACCAACGGCTCGCCCGCGCTCAAGGAGCGCTATCTGCGCCCGGCCGTGGCGGGCGACCTGATCGCCGCCCTGGCGATCACCGAGCCGCAGGCGGGCTCGGACCTGGCCGGGCTCGCGGCGACGGCCGTCGAGGACGGCGACGATCTGGTGATCGACGGCGAGAAGCGCTTCATCGTCAACGGCTCCTTCGCCGACTTCTACGTGACGGCGGTACGGACAGGAGGGCCACAGGTCAGGTCCCTTCAGGGCGACTTGAGCCTGGTGGTCGTCGACCGCACGGCCGAGGGCGTCCAGGTCCTGCCCAACGACTCGATCGCCTGGCGGGCCTCGGGCATGGCCGACATCGGCTTTCGCGGGGTGCGGGTGCCGAAGGAGAACATGATCGGGCGGCGCAACTCCGGCTTCGTACAGATCATGAAGAACATGCAGCTGGAACGGCTCGCGGCCGGGATCTCGGCGGTCGGTGACGCCGCCAACACCCTGGACATCACCTGGCGTCACCTCAAGCGGCGCGGCATGTTCGGCTCGACGCTCAGCGCCAAGCAGGCCGTGCGCCACACGATGGCCGACCTGCTCACCGAGGTCGAGGCGACCCGCGCGCTCGCCTACCACGCGGCTTGGAGCTACGCCCGCGACCCGCTGTCGATCACCGCGTGCTCGATGGCGAAGCTGAAGGCCACCGAAGTCGCCCGGACGGTGGCCGAGGAGTGCCGGCATCTGCACGGCGCCGAGGGGTTCCGGGACGGCGCGGACATCGTGCGGATCGTGCACGACGCCCAGGCGGCGACGGTCGCGGCGGGCGCCAGCGAGGTCATGCGCGACATCGTCGTACAGAGCGGATACGAGGAGTTCCATTGACGACGCAGACGGAGGAGGCGAGTTCGCCGGGCCCGCCCGAGGAGCCGTCGGGGGCGGTGTCCGACCTGGTCAGGGCCGGTACCGCGGGGCTGATCGCCGCCTTCGTGGGGTTCTCCAGCTCGTTCGCGATCGTCCTCGAAGGCCTCACCCACGTCGGCGCGAGCCGCGCCGAGGCGGCGTCCGGTCTGATGGCGCTCTCGGTCTCCATGGGTCTCTGCGCGATCTTTCTCAGCTTCCGGCTGCGGATGCCGATCAGTGTCGCCTGGTCCACCCCGGGCGCCGCGCTGCTCGCGGGCTCCGCCTCGGTCGACGGCGGATTCGGCGCGGCGGTCGGGGCGTTCCTGGTCACCGGCGTCCTGATCGTGGCGACCGGGCTGTGGAAGCGGCTCGGCCGCTGGGTCTCGGCCATCCCGAAACCGCTGGCCAACGCCATGCTCGCGGGCATCCTGCTGCCGCTGTGCCTGGCTCCCGCCAAGGCGGTCCAGGAGAAACCGGCGGTGGGCCTGGCCATCGTGGCCGTCTGGGCTCTCGTCGGCACGTTCAAGAAGCTGTACGCGGTACCGGCGGCGGTCGTCGTCGCCGTCGTCCTGATCACCGCGACCACCCATATCTCCGCCGCCGACCTCGGACCGCTGTGGCCCAGGCCCGTCCTGGTCGCCCCGCACTTCACGGCGGCGGCCCTGATCGGCATCGCCCTGCCGCTGTACGTGGTGACCATGGCGTCGCAGAACATCCCCGGCATCGCGGTCCTCAACGTCAACGGCTACCACCCCGAGCCGGGCCCGCTGTTCGGCTGGACGGGGGCGTTCGGTCTTGCGGCGGCGCCGTTCGGCGGCCATGCCGTCAGCCTCGCCGCGATCACGGCCGCCCTGTGCGCCGACGAGAACGCGGGGCCCGACCCGCGTAAGCGCTACCGCGCGGCGGCGATCGGCGGCGCCGCGTACCTCCTGATCGGCCTCGGCGCGGGCGCGGCGGTCGCGTTCGTCGGCGCGGCCCCGCCCACCCTGATCGAGGCGGTGGCGGGCCTCGCGCTGCTGGGCGCGCTGGGGAACTCGCTGGCCGGGGCGGTGGCCGAGCCGGGCGACCGGGAGGCGGCGGTGGTCACGCTGGTGGTGACGGTGTCGGGCGTGCAGTTCTTCGGGATCAGCGGGGCGTTCTGGGGGTTGGTGGCGGGGGGTGCGCTGTATGCGGCGAAGAGGTGGGTGCCGGTGAGGTGAGGGGTGAAGCCCGGAACGGGCTCACGCGTCCTGCTGTTCCTCCGCGAACAGCTGGGCCTCGATCGCCTCGTTGTACTTCTGGAGCGCGAACTCCTGCGTACCAAAGCAGTGTTCGTCATTGGCGCCGCTGGTGAGACCGATCTGGATCTCGCGGTAGATTTCCAGGTCCTCGTACTGCACCTGATAGGTCAGCTGCCGGTTCTCCTCCCATCGCTCGACGCCGCCGTCCGCCACCGAGCCCTTCGGCACGATCAGGCGGAGTTTCACCAGCGTCCGGGTCGGGCCGAGCGGATGACTGGTAATCCACAGGAAGTGGTCCGACTGATGCAGCACCGTCTCGTTGGGAAAGATGGTGTGGATCACGTTGGCGACGGAGAGAAGGCGGCGTTCGCTGCGCTCCGTCCTGGAGATGAAGTTTATCGACCGCTTGGGCAGGATCGACCGCAGATGGGGGCCGAAGCTGTCGAAGAAGAACGTGCTGTTCTCGAAGAGCGGGTTCGCGCTCTTCGCATGAAGGAACGGGAAATGGTATCCCTCAAGCGTGCCTTCGACGACGAGCTTCCAATTGATCTCCCACTCCTGGCTCTCGGCGCCGTAGATCTCGTACGAGGCCAGATCGAGATCGGCGATGTCCGGGCGGAAGTCACCGAGGAACGCGTCGAGATCGGCCCGGCCCGGGGCCTGTTCGGGCATCAGCCAGACGAACCCGTACGCCTCCACCGAGGGAACCGCCACCAGATTGCGTTTTCCCCGCTCGACGCCCGGGAAGCAGTGCGGGCTCGGGATGGCGGCGAGGGTGCCGTCCAGGTCGTAACGCCAGGCGTGATAACCGCAGGTGAACTGTTTGCGCCGGCCCGACGGGTCCTTTTCGAGGCGCGCCCCGCGATGGCGGCAGGCGTTGAGGAAGACATGCGCGGAGCCGTCCTGATCCCGGCTGACCAGCAGCGGCCTGCCGAAATGCGTCAGGGTCGCGAAGGTGCCGGGCGCCGGTATCTCGGAGCTGTGCACCAGCATCGACGGCAGCCTGGCGAAAATCCTGTCGAGTTCGGCCCGGTGCCACTCGGGCGACTGATAGCGGTCGACACTGACCCGGGTGTCCGAGTCGGTCAGCGGGAGTCGCTTGTCGCGAAGGTGCTCCAGGGCACGGTCAAGGATCCGGAGTTCCTCGTCGCGATTCATCCGCCAACCCCCTCCACCTCATACGGTGATCGCCGCAATTCTAGAGCTGCGGCGACCCCTGTTCAATGTCAAAGTCGACGCGGTTGAACGGAAGTTGCGCGATTTCGTATTCCGTCGGTAGAACAGCGGGACACCCTGCGGCCCGACAGGAGTGAGCACGGACGTGCAGACGCATCTCGAACTCGCCGGATCCGCCGCGCCCTCCACCGGACGCTTCCTCCTCGCCCTCGCGCTGATTCTCGCGGTGGCCTTCGCACTGGCGCGACTGGCGCAGCGATTACGGCAGCCGGCGGTGATGGGGGAGATCATCGGCGGCATTCTGCTGGGCCCGAGTCTGCTCTCCCTCTTTCCGGGCGACCTCGAAAAGCGCCTGGTCGCGCCCTCCGTACTGCCATATCTCCAGACCCTCTCCCAACTGGGCCTGGTGCTCTTCATGTTCGGCGTGGGCTATCACTTCGACGTGGTCCATCTGCGGGCCCCGAGCGCGCGCCGCCAGGTGGTGGCGGTCTCTTTGAGCTCGGTGGCACTGCCGTTCGCGCTGGGCATGGGTCTGGCGTACTGGCTCTACCCCTGGCTCAGCAGGTCCCAGCTGAAGGTCGACGGACCGCTGGGTCCCGCGCTGTTCCTGGGCGCGGCGATGTCCATCACCGCCTTCCCGGTCCTTGCCCGCATTCTGGCCGAACGCGGCCTGTACAAAGACCCGTTGGGCGTGGTGGCACTCGCCTGCGCCGCCGTCCAGGACTTCCTGGCGTGGTGCGTCCTCGCGGTGGTGGTCGTGGTGGTGCGGTCCGCCGGACCGTGGCCGCTGGCCCGGATGGCCCTGGAGTCGGCGCTGCTGCTGGCCGCGCTGGTCCTGCTCGTACGGCCCGGCCTCGCCTGGCTCCTGGACCCGGCCCGACGCTGGGCGGGCGGCACCGCGCTCACCCACTCCGTCCTGGTCGTGGGTGTGCTGCTGACCGCCGCCGCGACCGACGGGATCGGGCTGCACGCGGTCTTCGGCGCCTTCGCCTTCGGGGCCATCGCGCCGCGCCGCCAGATCGACGAGACGGCGCCGCAGGTCCCCGAGCGCATCGAGCAGACCAGCCTGCTCCTGCTCCCGGTCTTCTTCACGGTCACCGGGATGTCGGTGGACATCTCGGGGCTTGGCGGCCGGGGCCTGGTCATGACGGCGGCGGTCCTGGTGGTGGCCTGCGCGGGCAAGTTCACCGGCACGTTCGGCGCGGCCCGCCTCACCGGCGCGACGCCCCGCGAGGCGACGGCGCTGGGCGTTCTCCTCAACGCCCGGGGCCTGACCGAGCTGGTCATCCTGAACGTGGGCCTCGGCCTGGGGGTCATCGACACGCGGCTGTTCACGGCGATGGTGGTGATGGCGGTGGGGACGACGCTGATCACGGGGCCGCTGCTGGACCGGGCGCGGCCGCCGAAAGGGCCGGCCCCCAGGATCTCTCCCGTGGACCGGCCCCTTCATGATCCGGCCTGAGTGCCGGCGTGCTCGGCCAGGGCTAGAACAGCCCGGGGATATGGAAGTTCAGCCAGTACAGCCGTGACTGCGTCATCGGTGGGTCGACGTAGTGTCTGAGGTTCTGGCCCATCTGCCACCAGGTGTTGTCGGCCTGACCGGTCTTCACGGTGAACCAGATCAACGGGTTGGAGCCCTCGGAGACACCGCGCTGGGTCATGTACAGCTTGCCGTTCTTCTCCGAGGTGGTGAAGGTGATCACCGAGCCGGGGTCGTCGAAGTAGTTCGCCGAGATGACGGTGAAACTGGTCGACGTCTTGTCGACGTGCACCCGCACCAGTCCGTTGCCGCCCAGGATCATGCCCACCCCGCCAGGGGTGTCCTTGCCCGGGAAGAGCCGGCAGACCGCGCCTTCGGTGAAGCTGGAGCAGCCTTCCACCGGGAACGGGAAGAACGTCTGCGGACTCTGCTGGAAGGTCGACATCAGTTTCTCCGCGCTGCCCCACTTGGTCGAGCCGACCTCCTCGGTGTGGGTGTACGCGTGCTTGATCGCCCACAACTTGTTGCTCTTGGGCAGCGGCGGGTCGTCGTCCGTCGGCGGCTTGGGATCCGGCGCCCACGGCCCGGGCCCCCGGTCGTGCGGCCCCGAGGACGGCTTCTTCACGCAGTAGGGGCACGGGTCGTTCTTCGGCTTCGGCTTGCAGAACATGCACGGGTCGGACGGCCCGTACACCTGGGTCGACACCGTGCTGTACAGGACCGTCTTGCCGTCGTCGCTGTAGCACGCGCTGTTGGTGCAGCCCGGTCCGCTGTTGATCCACACGGAGGTCGGGTTGTCGACCGAGCAGCCGTCGCAGAACTGGCCGTTGGGGTCACTGCCGTTGACGGGGTTGTTGTCGCTGTAGGCGTACCCGTTCCACTGCTGCGGGTCGTCCGGGTCGAGCAGCGGGTCGGGGCTGATGAACCGGCCGGTGCCCGGCTGGTACTCGCGCGCGCCGAGCAGCGTGAGCCCGGTGCCGGGGTCCTTCTGACCGCCCACGAAGCCCTTGTCGCCCGGCCAGGCGGCCGGGGCCGCACCGCGCGGATTGCCGAACGGGTCCGCCGCCTGCCGTGCGACCGCCCCACTGGAGAGGTCGACGGTGAGGTTGGCGCTGCCGTGGTGATCGGCGATCTGCACGGCGAACGCGCCGGCCGCCGTGCCCGCCCCGGTGCGCACGATGGTCATGCCGCCGGGGACCGTGTAGTACCGCGTCCCGGTCTTCGCGCCCGTCGCCTTGTCGACGGTCAGTTCGTCGTTGCCGAGGTTGAGCGTGATGCCGCCCGGGCCGCGCCGGACGAGGAGCTTGCCCTCCGGGTCGTAGACATACGTGGTGGTCGTGTCCGGAACGGTCCACTTCTGGCCATTCGGCACCGCCAGCAGGCAGTCGCCCAGGGTGAGCTTGGTGCCGTCGGCGGTGGCGCCGCCGGGGACGGTGAGACAGCGCGCGGCGACCGGGTTGTACAGCGTGCCGTCGGTCCGCTGCGTCCATGTCTGCGCGGCCGTGCCGTCACAGGGCCGCAGCCGTACGGCCGAGCCCGGCAGGGTGCCGGTCGCGGTGACGCACTTGTCGGCGGTGCTCAGCCGGTTGCCTGCGGTGGTGTACTTCTGGCTCGCCGCGCCGTCGTCGCACGCGGCGATCACCAGGGAGGTGTCGTCGGCGGTGGCTCCGCCGTCCAGGCCCAGGCAGGTGCCGAGGCCGCTCCTGATCTGCGTCGCCGTGGTCGTCGAAGCGGGCTTGCCCTCGCTGTTCCAGGTCAGCGTGGTCGTGCCGTTCCTGGCATCCCGGTAGGAGGTGGTGTTGCCGCCCGCGTCGTACTGGTAGAGGGCGTTGGACGTGGCCGAGCCCGTGGTGGTCGCCGCCGAGAGCAGCGCGTGCGGGCCGCCGGTGCCGCCGCCGGTGTTCGGGGCCGAGGTGGGCGTGTTCACGGTGCCCGGCGCGCCGAATGCCTGACTGACCGTCACATCCTTGGTGGTGTCACCGGCCGGGTCGTGCTTGACCAGCTTGGTGCGGTTGCCGGTGAGGTCGTACGCGAAGTCCTGCCAGTACGCGGCGGGACCGCCGACGGTGGCCGTGGACGGCCGGGTGTTGGCGCACTGCCCCTGGTCGAGCGTCTGGTGCTCGCTCGCGTCGGGCACGGTCACGCCGCCGGTGTCCGACCACGCCGACGTCAGCCGGTTGAGCGCGTCGTACGCGAAGCACTGACGGTCCGTCGAGCCCGGCTGGTTGTCGGGGATGCTGGTGATCGAGGTGATCTTCCCGGACGGGTTGTAGGTGTACGAGGTCTGCTGGAGGGCTCCCGTCAGCGAGGTCTGCTGGTCGATGTACTGGGACCGGACCCGCCCGGTCGCCTGGTCGTAGTCGGTCGTCGCGACCACCTGCTTGCCCCACGGGTTGACCGTGGAACGCACCGGCCGTCCGAACGCGTCGTACTCGCTCTGCACGTCGTACGTGGTGGCGCCCATGTACCGGAACATCTGGCCGTAGTCGTTGAGCGCGTACGAGATGTCGTCCATCGGCAGTCCGCCGACCGCCGGCAGCACGGTGCCGCTCGCCACACCGGTCAGCGGGTCGTACGAGGTGGTGCTGGAGTAGCTGAAGGTGGTGCCCCGGTCCTGTCCGGCGTCGGGGCCGGGGAGGGTCAGGGTGGTGCCGGTCGTGCGGTACCCGTCGTCGTACCCGTCGACGGAGGCGGTGTAGACGCTGCCGCCCCTGCCGCCGACATACCGGGTGGACGTCGCCGCCTTGCCCCTGCCGTCGGGCACGGTGTCGAAGGTCCAGCCCGCCAGCTGGTGGTCCGCGTCCACACTCCCCTCGTACAGACCCGTCTTGCGGCCGAGCAGGTCGTAGGTGTCGAGCAGCTTCGTGCCCCGGGCGTCGGTGGCGCCGGTGAGGCGGCCCGCCGCGTCCCAGGTCTGGGTGGTGACGCCCTTGTCCGGCTCCTGGTAGCCAATCTGGCGTCCGCGCAGGTCGTAGCCGATGGTCCAGGTGTTGCCGCCCGCGTCCTTGCGGGTCAGCGGCTTGCCGTCGGCGGTGTAGGTGTACCGGCTGATCGCGGCGTCGAGCGCCGAACCGGTGGCCGTGGCCGTCGTGTACTGCCACACCTCGCTCTTGTGGCCGCGCGCGTCCAGGAGGGTGGTCGTCGGCGAGGTGCCCTTGGGCGGCACCACGTCCGTACGGTCCACGCCCTTGAACGCGGTGGTGGTGCGGTGCTGCTCCACACCGAGCGACCAGGACGCGGTGACCACCGCACGCCCCCGGCCGTCGTACGTGGTGCGGGTCTGCGACGGGATGTCGCTGTCGGCGGCGGTCACGAGCGACTGCGCGGGCCCGGAGACGTTGTTGTACCAGGGCGCGTTGGTCAGGCCCGTGCGGCCCTGCGAGTCGTAGACCGTGTCCGAGATCAACCGCCCGGTGTACGCGGGGTTCTTCGGCGACTCCTGGGTCTGGCGCACCCGCCCGAACCCGTCCAGGATCTGCACCGACCGGGTGTACACGGGAGTGTCGCCGTCCCTGGTCAGCCGTGCGGTGGTGACCGCCGACGGCGCGCCCGCCTGGTTGGAGACCAGATAGCCGAAGGTCAGATTGGCCGTGTCGGTGTCCGGGGCGCGCCCGGGCAGCCATACGGCGGTGAGCCGGCCGAGCGCGTCATACGTCTCGGTCGTCGTCTTCTGGTTGGCGTCGGTCGACTTCAGCGGCAGCCCGCGCCGGGGGTCGCTGACCGTGACCGCGTCCCAGTGCTCGCTCCCGGCGCCGCCGGGGACCGGGTTGGAGACGGTCACCGTGCCGGGCAGCTCACCGGCCGCGGCCGAGGAGTACGCCGTGGTGGTGGTCGCGCCGTTCGGGTGGGTGGCGTCCTTGGAGTTGGGGTCGGTCGCGGAGACGGTCCGTCCGTACGCGTCGAAGCCCGTGAGCGCGGTCGCCGTGAAGTTCGCGGTGCCGTCCGGGGCATAGGTGTCGAGGACCTCGGTGCGGGTGGCATCGCCCTCGGTACCGCTCTGGCCGTACGCCTTGCCGTCGTAGAACGTCCGTGTGCGCTCGACGGTGTTGGCCGCCGTCGCGGTGATGGCGCAGGTGTCGCCGGAGGCCGCCGAGACCACCAGCTTCTCGGCGGGCAGATCGGTGCGCTGGGCGTCCGGGCCGGACGCGTAGTCGGTCCGGGTGCAGATGTCGGGCAGACCGTCGGCCCGGTCGAGCACGGTCAGGGCCCGGTTGTTGTGCGCCGGGTCGGTCACCGTGGTCGACGAGGTGGTCCGCCAGCTGTCGTCGGCCTTCTTCTCCTGGCCGGTGGCGACCACGCTCGTCGCGGGGTAGCGGGCGACGAGATCGGGCAGGCCGCCGACACGCGGATGCGTGGCCGTGGCGACCTCTCCGCTCGGGCTGTTGACCGTCCGCGCGACGACGGCGCCGTCCGCCTGGTCGTACGTCTCGGTCTGCAGAACCTGTCCGCTCAGCCACTCCACGTCCACGACCTCGTGGCCGAGCGCGTCGGTGGAGCGTACGTCACGGGTGGCGCCGCTCTTGCGGACATCGCCGTGCATACCCTGGCGGTAGGTGGTGCGGATCTGCGACTTGGGGCCGTCGCCGCCGCTGCCCACGGTGGCCGTGACGGTGGCGAAGCCCCGGAACTCGCCCCAGGTGCGCGCCTTGGCGTCGGTGAGCTCGTTGTCGTCGCGGTGCCAGGCGGCCGGTCCGTACGCGAACGCGCTGATCTTCTGCTGCGCACCGGTGGCCGTGTCGTTCTCGGTGAGCGACTTGACGCTGTAGTGGTTGAACCAGTCGAGCACCGGGTCCGCGCCCGCCACCTGACCGGGGACGTTCCACCGGACCGGGTAGCAGGCCATGGTGTTGTCGTCCTCGGCGGGCGGCATCACATGGTTGATGCGCGAGCAGCCCGGCAGGTTGTAGTCCACATTGACGACGGCGCCCGTCTCGTTGTGGATCTGCTGGATGCGTGGCCGGTTGATCCTCGGCGGCGCGGGCACCAGATCGGTGCCGTCCACCCGGTTGGGCAGCATCACCGGTGTGAAGGTGACCGCCGGGGTGCTGAGCTCCGCACCCGTCTTCCCGGTCCGCTTGACGGAGTCCAGCCACAGTGCCTTCTGGCTGGTGGAGTCCGCCGGGTTCGGGAAGGAGTGGGTGAGCGTGTACCCGTCGACGTCCTGCCAGGCGTTGTTCACCCGCACCTGGGTGGCGATCGAGGCGAGCCGCTTGGTGGTGAAGTAGGTGGGGGAGTAGGTGGTGCAGGTGCCGGTGGACCTGCACTCCTGGTCGACCGGCACATCAGGCCAGTTCGCCTTGTTCGCGACCGTGCGCGAGGCGGGGTCGCAGCCGTTGGCCGGCGTCTCGCAGCGCTCCGCCGCCGTGAACGTGACGCGCGCGGCGGGCTGCAGGGCCCCCTTCGCGGCGACCTGGTCGGCGAGGCGCTGGCCGTAGGAGATCTGGGCGACGTTGTTGGCACGGGTGTACGCGGTGGGTGTGCCGCTGCCGTTGTCCTGCACGGCGCCGCGCGCGTAGTAGTTGGTCTCCGGCGCCCAGGTGTAGGTCGTCAGATTGCCGTGCGCGTCCACCGCGTAGTCCAGTGAGAGCCGCTGCCACATCTGGCACCAGGAGCGGTTGCCCTTGGCCGAGTCGTAGCAGGGGTCGCCGGTGCCGGGCGAGTAGACCGGCACGGTGGACGCGGAGTTGGTGGCCGGGTCGGACTTGTCGCCGCCCGGCAGATGGTTCAGACCGAAGTAGTAGACCGTGCCACCGCTGTCGGTGACCTTGGCGTAGGCGCCGTTGTACGTGCCGTTCTGGGCGCCGGTGGCGAACTCGACGCGGGTTCCGTCGTCGTTCTTCAGCCGCCACACCCCGGTGGCGTCGTCCGAGGTCACCGGGGAGGTGGAGACGCGGACCAGCTGGCCGCCGCGCGATCCCAGCGAGAGCGCCGCGTTGAAGCCGCCCCAGCACAGATCGCCCGCGTTCTTGACACCTGCCTTGTCGCACGGCTTGTACGAGCGCTCGATGAAGCCGGGGCTGAAGTCCCAGCCGTCGCCGATCCAGGACGCCTGCGCGTTGGTCGCGGAGGTCCGCCCGTCCACCGACGAGGAGTCGTAGCCGAGCGACACCTTGGGCGCGGGCCCGCCGAGCGAGGGCGGCACCAGCACGTCGTAGCCGTAGGTGAAGCCACCGGAGGCGCCGCCGGCGGCCCACGCGGACGACGGGTTCAGGGCCGTCGCGGTGTAGGTGCCGCCACCGCCCGACGGACCGGTCTCCGCCGCGAGCGCGACGGCGGCCGGCGCGTTGGCCGCGGCGCCCGCGGCCAGGGAGGATCCGGGAGCCGCTGTCCGGGGCACGGCGATGGACCCGGTCAGCCGCTTGGTGCCCGCGTCGTACGAGGTCACCACTGGTGTACGGGTACGGCAGGCGGCCGCCTGCGGTGTGGTGAGCGCGCAGCCGGGCAGGGCGACCAGATGGCCCCGCAAGGCGAAGTCGCCGCCGGTCGCGGCGTTCAACGCGGCGGGGTCGACGGCCACTTGGAGAGTCGTGGCGGCCCGGGCCGCGCCCGGCTCCGCGGTGACGGCTGCGGGCCGCAGGGCGAAGAGCGCCCCGCTCACTCCCGCCGCGCGAGCGACCTTGTCGTCGGCCGGGGCCACCGCCACCGCCGCGGAGCCGGAGGTCGCGGTGACCGCCGACCGGGGCGGCTTCGGCGCGGGCGCGGACTTGCTGTGCCCGGGCACCGGGTAGTGCGGGCGCGGCGAGGACGGTCTGGCGGGTGAAGCGGCCCCGACGGACGGCGTCTTGGGCAGATCGGTGTGCGGCGGGGACCAGACGCGGGTGAAGTCCGGACCGCTCGCGGCGATGGCTTGCGGAAGTGCTGGGGACAGCAAGGATGCGGCCAATGCCAGCACCAGGGAAATGCCCAGTCGCGGCGCACGCGGGCGCACGGAACCAGGCCCATGTCTCACAGACACGAAACCCCCGTTGGGTCGGAGACGGGCGGATCACACGGCGAACAGCCGTGTGAAGAAAGGAGATTCCGCCGGAACGTAACACCGGGGCCCTTTCACCTGTTTCGTTTTACGCTGATCGAACACCTGTGATCCAGCTCACTGGACCCGTAATTGAGGATCATTGCGGACCAGGTGGACACGCCCGTCGTGTGGGGGATTGACCGATCGCGAACGTGGCTGGAACTGTGCCCCCGTCGACACAGATCAGACACAGATCGCGCACACATGGGTGTGCTCGGATCTCGCGCCAACCGGCGTGCGTACACGGGGGTGTTCACTTGTCTGTTGTCCCGTTCGGGCTGCCCGGAAGAGGAAGCCCGGGGTCCCGGTCACGCCGTACGGGTGGTGGGCGGCGCCGGGCCGGATCGCTGGCCGCGCTGCTCGCCCTCGCCCTCGGCGTCGGTCTGCCCCCGAGCGCGGTCGCCGCGCCATCGGGTCCCGGGCGGCCGGGTTCCGGGCCGGCCGACGTGGCCGCCGCGATCAGGGCCGGTGACGCCAGGAACGTCAAGGCCGCGGCCACCGCCGGTGACCCGGCCGGGCGCCCGAAGGGGGCCGTGGCCAAGGCGGTCGCCGAGGCCAGGCGCACCAAGAGGGACGTGCAAGTCACCGAGCTGACCGACGAGTTCGCCACCACCTATGCCACCCCTGGCGGCAAGCTGCGCACCGAGCAGCACACCGAGGTGCAGCGGGTGAAGCAGGGCGGCGCCTGGCGGGCGCCCGACGACCGGCTCGCCCCGCGCGCCGACGGCACCTTCGCCCCGGTGGCGGCCCTCGACAGCCTGGTGATCTCCGGCGGCGGCAGCGGTCCGCTCGCGACGATGACCGCCAAGGACGGCAAGCAGCTCTCGGTGAGCTCGCCGTTCCCCGGCGCGCTCCCCAAGCCCGCCGTCGACGGCAACCGCGCGCTGTTCCACGCGGTCGCGCCGGACACCGACCTGGTGGTCACGGCCACCAAGGAAGGCGGCTTCACCACGGTCGTGGTCCTCAACACCCCTGCCGCAGCGGCCAATCCGGCCGTGCGGAAGCTGACCTTCCGTACCGACACCAAGGGTGTGCGGCTGACCGCCGACAAGAGCGGCACGCTGCGCGCGACCGAGGGCGGGCAGACGGTCTTCACCGCGCCGACGCCCCGGATGTGGTCCGCGTCCGCGCCCTCGGGCACGGCCACGGCGTACACCGGCGAGCGCCGCGCGACCACCGGCCTGGCGGCCACCCTAAAGCCCAAGTCCCCGGCCGGCGCGTCCGGTTCGCACAGCACCGTCGACGGGCCCGCCGCGAACGCCCCCGCCGCCGACATCGCCGTGCGCACCACCGGTGATGTCACCCGCGCGGCCGCGCGGCCCGACCGGCACTCGGGTGCGGTCACCCTCACCCCGAGCGCCGCGCTGCTCGACGACAAACACACGCCCTACCCCGTGTACGTCGACCCGTCCTGGTCGAACGACTCCCGGGGCAAGAGCCACCACGCCTGGGTCATGCAGGCGCACACCACGACCGGCAACTTCGACCGCACCGGCAGCGCCGACCGCGACCACCCCGGTATGGGCTTCCAGGGCTGGGAGACGCAGACCGGCATCGAGCGCAGCCTCTTCGAGTTCGACCTGAACGGCTACGCGGGTGCGACGGTCAACTACGCCAATCTGCGGGTCGCCCAGTACATCTCGTCGGACTGGTCCTGCACCAACACCTACCCGGTGAACGTGTACCACGCGGGTGCGTTCGACGGCGGGATCAACTGGGGCAACCACCGCACCTACGAGTGGGTCGACGGCAAGAACGTCCCCGGCAACGGCACCCAGAAGGAGTGCTACGGCGACATCCCGCTCGACTTCAACATCACCGCGCCGATGCGCAACGCACTCGGCGACACCGGCACCCCGCTCGCCTTCGCGCTGGTGGGGGCCGAGGGCGGCGGCGACAAGATGGGCTTCAAACGTTTCTCGTACGACGCCACGCTGTCCACCGAGTACGACTTCACCCCCAACAAGCCGGGCAACCCCCACATCACCCCGACCACACCCCACCGGGTCACCGGCGCGGACACCGACGCCTGCTGGGACGCCCCCGTCGGCAGCTACGGCTGGGTCACCGACACCCGCGCCACCCTCACCTCCAAGGTCAGCAGCCCCAACCAGGGCCAGCTCACCGAGTACGTGAGCATCTGGGACAACGCGACCGGCGGCAATCTCGTCCACCAGAACTGGTCCGGATTCGTCGGCACCGGCAACGACGCCTCGTACACCCTCCCGTACGGCACGCTCCAGGACGGTCACTACTACGGCTGGCAGACCCAGGGCGACGACGGTCTGCTGCGCGGGCCGGGCAGCGACACCTGCCACTTCGCGGTCGACACCACCCCGCCCGTCTTCAAGTTCGGGGACTTCACCGACCCCGACACCCAGTTCCCGCCGTCCGGCAACGGCCAGACGACCAAGCTGCGCCTGGGCCAGGAGGGCCGCATACCGATCGCGGCGTACGACCCCAACCCCTCGGGCAAGCTCGCCTCGGGCCTGGCGTGCGTGCGCTGGAGCTACGACGCGCAGTTCGCGACGTACGACCAGAGCTGCGGCACACCGCTGAACGCCACCGAGATCAGGACCACGCCCAAGCACTGGGGCACCAACATCCTGTACGCGAAGGCCTACGACGAGGCGGGCAACAGCTCCCAGACCGCGTCCTACGCGTTCTACGTGCCGTGGGCGCCCGGCCCGGTCGCGTTCGGCGACACCACGGGTGACGCCCGGCCCGATCTGCTCGTTCCCGACGACGCCGGCAACCTGGTCACCCACGGCCGGGCCACCGACCCGGGCAACCCGAGCGTCCCGGCCACCGGCGTCGCGGCGCGGGCCGCGCAGGCGCCCGAGTACGAGGCGACGGGGCGCACCTGGAAGGACTACCGGGTGAGCCACCGGGGCTCGGTCGACCCGGGGGTGAACACCGACGACCTGGTCGTGCACCGGGACGGGGTGGGCGGCGCCCAGGGCGGCAAGAGCCTCTACTACTACGCCAACACCCAGTCGGACCCGGGCCGTTTCACGCTCGGCACCAAGACGAACGTGGCCCGGGTGAACTGCGCGGGCGGGAGTGCCGCCTGCCCCGGCTTCCACTCCGGCACCGGTGACAGCTGGCAGTACACCAACCAGATCACCCCGATCGGCTCGCCCAAGGACGCCCGCACCCCCAGCCGCGACATCGTCGGCGCCACCGGCGTCCTCGCCGTGGAGTCCGACAACCTCTGGTACTACCCGGCCAAGTCCAACGGCACGCTGGCGGCCCCCAACCTGGTGGCGGCCGGGGGGTGGAACGACGTCGACCTGATGGTCCCGGGCAACACCCTCGCCATCGGTTCCACCGACGCGGTGGCGCCCGCGCTGTGGATCCGGGCGCGGACGGACGCCAACGGCCGCGCGGCCGGGGACATCTACCAGTACCGGCTGACGACCGGGGTGCGGGCGGACACGTACACCACGGTCACCGGTGTGACCGCGAGCCCGGCGGCCCGGATCGGCTGGGGTGTCACCACCACGCACCCCGTCGGCTCGGACGGTGACCTGACCGACGACGGTATCCCCGACTTCTGGGCTGTTGCCGACGACGGCAGGATCCTGCTCTGGCCGGGAGCCGCGACCGGCGGCGCGGTCGACGGCTTCAACGGCTACCACTACCGCGGCAACACCCAGGCGCCGACGGCCCATTGGCCGCTGGCGGGCGACGCGACGGCGCTCCCGTCGGACCAGAACGGCACGGCGACCGCCGTCACCTATGAGTCGGACACGGTGGACGGCCGCGCCAACACCAAGGTGGCGGCCTTCACCGGTTCGCCCGACTCCGCGATCACCACGGGCAGGGCGGCGGCGGACCCGCACTCCAGCTTCACCGTCAGCGTGTGGGCGAAGCAGGACAAGAGCGGGGTCGTGGCCGCGCAGGAGAACACGCGCGGCAGTGCCTGGATGATCTACGGCGAGCCGGGAGCCTGGCGCTTCGCCATCGCGTACGCGGACAACGACTCCTGGTCGTACGACTACACGTACGCCCTCGGTCAGGCCGTCACCTTCCAGCCCGGGGTGTGGACCCAGCTGACCGCGAGCTACAACGCGGCGACGGGTCAGATGAGCCTGTACGTCAACGGCACGCTGGCGGGCAGCGGTTACCACGCCGCTTCCAGTACGCCGCCGGTGACCGGAGGCGTGGTGATCGGCCGCTATCGCGACAAGGGCCAGCCGAGCGCGCCGATGGCCGGCCGGGTCAGCAACCTGGCCGTCTACAGCACCGCGGTCGCGCCCACGGTCCAGGGCGAGATCCGCTTCGCCACCAACGCGGACCGCTGCCTGGACCTGCCCGGCGGCGACGCGGCCGCGGGCGTCCAGCTGTGGACCTGCAACCGCACCCCGGCCCAGGCGTTCTCGGTCAACCCCGACGGCACGATCACCGCGGGCGGCCGCTGCCTGGACGCGGGCGGCGCGGGCACGGCCAACGGCACGGCGGTCGGCATGTGGTACTGCAACAACGGCGGCAACCAGCGGTGGCTGCCACGCGCGGACGGCAGCATCTACAACCCGGTCTCGGGCCGCTGCCTCGACATCACCTGGGGCGACGCGTCCATAGGCGTCCACCCGGAACTGTTCGACTGCAACGGCACACCGGCCCAGAAGTTCTCGGTCCCGGGCTTGTCCACCCCGGTACTGCCGGTGATCAACCCCTGACCCGGACGCAAGGGGCCCGCGACGCGCTGTACGCGTCGCGGGCCCCTTGCTGTTCCCTGGGGACGGCCCCGGCTCACACCGGTTCCGGCTGCGGCTCCGCTCGCAGCGTCGGCGCCGCCTTCGGTTCCCAGCGCTGGGTGGTCCGTACGTAGCCGTAGATCATCGAGGCCGCCGCCAGGATGACGAGGGGGCCGAACGCCCACGGATGTCGGGCCATTTCCAGCGGCAGGAAGCCGTACGTCAACAGGAGCGCGGTGAAGACCGCCGTGCCGTAGGCGACCAGCTTGACTCCCGAGCGGTCCCAGCCTCGGTCGTAGGTACGCATGGCCGTCTCGACGGTGAGGGAGAACACCACACCGGCGACGAGGTCCACGCCGTAGTGATAGCCGAAGCCCAGCGTGGCGCTGAGGGTGGCGATCAGCCAGAACGTGCCCGCGTAGCGCAGCAGGCGGGGGCCCTGGCGGGAGTGGATGAAGATCGCGGTGGCCCACGCCGTGTGCAGGCTGGGCATGCAGTTGCGCGGGGTGATCCCGTCGTACGGCACCGCGTGCGGGACGCCGATCGGCGGCGGCGTGTGCGGCCACAGGTTGGCCACCGCCCACTGCACGCCGCCGGTGCCGGAGGCGCCCGGGCCGTAGGCGAAGACCGGTCCGACCACCGGGAAGATCATGTATACGGCCGGTCCGAGAAGGCCGATCACCAGGAAGGTGCGCACCAGGTGGTGGCGCGGGAAGCGGCGCTCGCTCGCCACGTTGCGCAGCTGGTAGAGGGCGACGACGACCGCGGCCACCGCGAGCTGGGCGTAGACCGAGGCGAGGACATGGGTGGCGACCGGTCCGGCGGAGTTCAGTATGCGGCCCGCCACCCACGACGGGTTGCCCAGTGCGTGATCGGCGGTCGCCACATAGGGGTCGAGCACGTTCGGGCGGGTCTTCGACGTGATGAGCAGCCAGGTGTCACCGGTCTTGCGGCCGGTCACCAGGAGCAGCCCCAGGCCGACGCCCTTCAGCAGCAGGGCGCGTTCCCGGCCGGTGCGGCGGGTGATCGCGAAGGCCGCACAGCCCAGCATCGCCCACAACGCGCCATTGCCGAAGAAGTGCCCCTCGGGCACGTTGGCGTCCACCGCCCAGCGCACCAGGACGAAGACGACGTCGATGCCGATTGCGGCGCCCAGCGCGATGAACCGTTGCCGCCAGGTGAGCACCACCATCATCAACGCCAGACCGCCGTACAGCGGCCCCGGTTTGGGCGCGAAGACCAGCTCTCGCGCCTGGGCGGTGATCGGCCCCGGCACGCCGGCGCAGCGACGCGCGACGATCTCCACGGTGATGAGGAACCCGAAGGCCACCACACCCGCCGTGGCCCACAGAATCACGCGTGGCCGACGCCACTGGGCGAGCTGCATTCTGCGGCTTATTCGCGGAAATCTCTGTGAATCTGTAGGTATCAATTGTTTTGCCGATTTGTGTGGATGCTATGTGAGTGGATCACCCTTTGTGTGGCACAGCGTCGTTCTCCGCTCCGGTGAAGGAAGGGTGATGCGGGTGTGTCGAGAGGTCGATCATGCCATTGGAGCGTTTCGGGTGGCTTCGCGGGTACCGCCCAGCCTGTGCGCGGGCTGTGGTGGATCTTGCCGCACGGGTGGATCTCCCAGACCGGGGCATAGCGCTCCGCGGCCGATGGCCGAAGTTGCCCCCCTGTGAAGCCATGGCTCCGCGGTGGCATGTTTGCATATGTTCATGATCATTAACACACAGGAAACACAGGCGACAGCCGAGCCGCGGACCTACGTGGACCGCGTCCTGGAGCACTGGCACAAGGACGAGGACGCCGAGGCGCTCGTACAGGGTGAGCAGCGGCTGACCCGGGGCGAGGCGCGGCGGCGGCTGTTCGCTCTGGGGCACGCGCTGCGCCGCCAGGGGCTCGCGCCCGGCGACGGGGTGGGGCTGTTCCTGGCCAACCGTGTGGACTCCGTGCTGGTGACGCTCGCGGTCCATCTCATCGGCTGCCGTGTCGTGTTCCTGCCGCCCGAGCCGGGGCCCGGCGAGCTCGCCGCGCTGGTCGAGCAGTCCAGGGCGCGCGCCGTGGTCACCGACCCGCTCTTCGCGCGGCGGGCCGCCGACGCGGCCGACCGCAGCGTCCACGCACCCGTGCTGCTCAGCCTCGGGCCCTGCGAGCGGCCGTGCACGGACCTGCTGGCCGTGGCTGCCGAGTGCCCCGACGTGCGCCCCGACGACGTGCCCGCCCCGGGAGCGGACGAGGCCGTCACCGTCCTCTACACCGGCGGCACCCTGGGCCGTCCCAAGCTCGCCGCGCACAGCCACACGCTGTACGACGTGGTGGTCGACATGGTGGACGGCGCCTCGCAGGACACCCCGTCCACCGGCTTCTTCCCGGCCATGGACCCGGCCACGGACCGGGTGCTGGTCTCCACGCTGCTCACGCACGGCAGCGGCCACCTCACGTCGATCCAGGCGCTGGTGACGGGCTCCGCCCTCGTCGTGCTGCCCGAGTTCGAACCGGGCGCGGCGCTGACGGTCATGCGGGAGGAGCGGATCACCGCCACCATGTTCGTACCGCCCATGCTGTACGCGGTTCTCGACCACCCGGAGTGCGAGCCCGGCCGACTCCCCGCGCTGCGGCGGATCGTCGTCGGCGGCGCGGCC
Organism: Streptomyces sp. NPDC048696; assembly: GCF_043198895.1. NCBI lineage: Bacteria > Bacillati > Actinomycetota > Actinomycetes > Kitasatosporales > Streptomycetaceae > Streptomyces > Streptomyces sp. NPDC048696. Next base: position 128,956 of record NZ_JBICVJ010000006.1, read on the forward strand.
ACGTCGCCGAGCCGGCTCCAGCAGGCGGTCGACGTCTTCGGGCCCGTGCTCAGCCAGGGCTACGGGCAGTCGGAGGCGCTCGGCATCGCCGCGTTCGGCGCGGAGGACCTCGCCTCGGAGGGGGCGAGGCGGCCCGAGCTCTGGCGCAGCTGCGGTCGCGCGATAGCCGACACCGAGATCGAGATCCATGCCGAGGACAGCACGGCGGCGCTGCCCGTGCGGCAGGTCGGCGAGGTGTGCGTACGGGGCGAGACGGTGATGCTCGGCTACTACGAGGACCCGGAGCGCACCGCGGAGGCCCTGCGCGGCGGCTGGCTGCGCACCGGGGACATCGGCTATCTCGACGCCGAGGGGTACCTCTATCTCGTCGACCGGGCCAAGGACATCATCGTCACCGGCAGCACCAGCGACAACGTCTACTCCCGTGTCCTGGAGGACTTCCTGCTCACGTTGCCCGGCGTACGCAACGCGGCGGCGCTGGGCGTACCGGACGAGGAGTACGGGGAGGCCGTGCAGATCTTCCTCGCCACGGCCGAGGGCGCCGATGTCGACCCGGACGTGGTCGCCGCGGCGGTGACCGCCGAGTTGGGCGACCTGTACACGCCCCGCAAGACGGTCCTGCTGGACCAGCTGCCGACGACCAAGGTCGGCAAGGTGGACAAGAAGGCGCTGCGCGCCGCGTGGACGAACGGGGCGCTCAGCAGGCCGTAGTCGCCGCGGCCGCCGCGTGAGCGGATCGTCGGCTGGGAGGGCGCGCCGACGATCCGTCCCGCGGATCGGTCTCAACAGCGGGCGAGCGTGCCGCCGTCCAGGGTGGATTTGTCGCCGACCACCCAGCCTTCGGTGTTCGTGCCCGCGATACGGACGTAGATCCACTTGTTGGCATAGGCATTGGTGACGTAGCAGTGGCCCGCCGCGCTGCTCGCCCTGACCGGCTGCGCCCTGCTGCGGATCAGCCTGCTGCTGTGCCGAGCCTGCGGCATGAGCATGCCCATCGACTCGGCCGCCGTGGAGACGTGGGCGGAGCACATCGCCGGCTCATCGGGGTTCGCGGAGGTCGAGCACACCGTGGAACTCACCGGTCTGTGCCCGGACTGCCGCTCCAACTGACCGGACCTGACGAAAAAAGGCCGGGCCGGACGGTGCCGTGGCTGCGACCACCGTCCGGCCCGGAGTGTGTCGGGCCGCTGTCTCAGGCCGTCCGCTCGTGCTCGCAGCCGTCTTCGATGCCGTAGGTCTCCCACGAGGGGAAGTCGTCGGCGGCGGGGACGACCTCACCGGGCATCAGCAGGCAGGCGTCCAGCGCGGCGCGCAGGGCCTCGGCGCGCAGTCCGGTGCCGATGAAGACGAGTTCCTGGCCCTGTGCGGTCTCCGGGCCGCGGGCGCCGGACGGTTCGAACCGGGCGACGGCGCCGGCCTGGGACCACAGCCCCGTCACCCGGGGGCGGCTGGCGAGCCGGAAGAACCCCTTGGAGCGCAGGACCCGCCCGAAGGCGCCGCTGTCCAGCCCCTCGGTGACGAAGGTCCACAGACGCCCGGGGTGGAAGGGCAGGTCGGAGCGGAACACGAGCGAGGAGATGCCGTACTCCTCGGTCTCCGGCACGTGGTCGCCGTTGAGTTCCTTCACCCAGCCGGGGGCCTGCTGCGCCCGCTCGACGTCGAACAGACGCGTGCCCAGGACGTGTTCGAGAGGAACCTGTCCGTGCACGCCCGGGACGATCCGCGCCTGCGGATTGAGCCGGGACAGCGTGGCGCGGAGCCTCTGTGCCTCTTGCGGACCGACCAGGTCGAGCTTGTTGAGGACGATGACGTCCGCGAACTCGACCTGGTCCATGAGGAGATCGCTGACGGTGCGCTCGTCGTCCTCGTACTGGTCGAGGCCGCGCGCGACGAGTTCGTCCCCGCCGTCGAGCTCCGGCAGGAAGCCCGCGGCGTCCACGACGGTCACCATGGTGTCCAGGCGCGCGAGGTCGCCCAGGGTGGCCCCGTCGTCGCGGGGAAAGGAGAAGGTGGCCGCCACCGGCATGGGCTCGGAGATGCCGCTGGACTCGATGAGCAGATAGTCGAAGCGGCCCTCGCGGGCGAGCCGGTCGACCTCCTCCAGCAGGTCGTCGCGCAGGGTGCAGCAGATGCACCCGTTGGTCATCTCGACCAGGCGCTCCTCGGTGCGGAACAGGGCCGGTTCTCCGCCGCGCACCAGCGCGGCGTCGATGTTGACCTCGCTCATGTCGTTGACGATGACCGCGACCCGCAGGCCTTCGCGGTTGCCGAGCACGTGGTTGAGGAGGGTGGTCTTCCCGGCTCCGAGGAATCCGGAGAGAACCGTGACCGGCAGGCGCTCGGTGGGCGTCATGCGCTCAGCCCTCGGGGCGGATGAGGCCGCGCTCATACGCCTTCACCAGGCGCTGCGGGACCTGGTGGACGACGCCGTCCACGGTGATCGGCACCAGTTGGGGCGTGCTCGCCTTCCACTGGGCGCGGCGGTGGCGGGTGTTGCTGCGGGACATCTTCCGCTTGGGGACGGCCATCGTGAGACTCCTTGGTCCGGTTCCTGACATGCAGAGGCTATATGAAAATGGATCCCATTCTCAATATTGCTGTGCGTGGCGGAACTGAGGGCCGTTTCGGCCCTGTTGACCGGCGAGGGGTGCCCACGGATCGGCAGTGCGCCGAGCGCGAGGTGGCGGGGTGAGCCCCTGAGGGAGCGCGCCGAGCCGGTTTCGGCGTGACGCTCAGCCTCTCGGGTGTCCGCGTGCGGAAGCCCGCGAGCCCCCTTCGCGGGCCCGCAGGGTTCCGCACGCGGCCTAGAGCGACCCGGAACGCTCACGGCATCCATGGGCGACGGCCTATGGCTCACGCGCCCGGGAGGCCGCCCGGCCGTACCGGCTGTGCCGTCGATTTCCCGTCTACCAGGACGACTTGGTCACTCCCGGCAGGAGTCCGGCGTGAGCCTGCTCGCGTGCCCGTACGCGGGAAAGTCCGAACTTGCGCAGGTAGCCGCGCGGGCGGCCGTCCACGCTGTCGCGGTTGCGTACGCGCGTGGCGCTGGCGTCGCGCGGCTGGCGCCGCAGCTCCGCGAGGGCCGCGTCCCGCTCGGCCGGAGTGGAGGCCGGTCGGCGGATGATCCGCTTGAGCTCGGCCCGCCGGGTGGCGTACCGCTCGACGATCTCCTTGCGCTTCTCGTTCTTCGCGATCTTGCTTTGCTTCGCCATCAGACCTTCCCTCCTCGTGCGCGGATGCGCGCCACGGCGGCCTCGATGCCGATCGCGTCCACTGTCTTGATCGCCTTGGTGCTCAGGGTGAGCCGGACGTGCCGCCCCTCGCTGGGCAGCCAGTAGCGCTTGTGCTGGATGTTCGGGTCGAAACGGCGCGGGGTGCGCCGGTGGGAGTGGGAGATGGTGTTGCCGAATCCCGGCTTGGCGCCGGTTAGTTGGCAGTGGGCCGACATGGGTGCTGCCGCCTTTCTCGCTGGCTGGGCATGGTGCCAAGGGTACGGTATTGGAAATGAAAACCGTTGCCATATACTAGCCCCATGGCACGCACCGAGATCCGCCCGATCATCAAGCTCCGCTCCACCGCGGGCACCGGGTTCACCTACGTGACGCGCAAGAACCGGCGCAACGACCCCGACCGCCTGGTGCTGCGCAAGTACGACCCCGTGGCCCGCCGGCACGTCGACTTCCGCGAAGAGCGCTGACCAGCCCGCTTCCGCTGAGAGCGCTGACCACCCCACCGACTCCGCACCCCCGCCAGACCCCAGAGCATCGAGAGGTCCTGCCATGAAGCCCGGAATCCACCCCGCCTATGAGCCCGTCGTCTTCCGCGACTCCGCCTCCGGCACCGCTTTTCTCACCCGGTCGACGATGACCAGCGACAAGACCGTCGAGTGGGAGGACGGCAACACCTACCCGGTCGTCGACGTGGAGATCTCCTCGGCGAGTCACCCCTTCTACACGGGCACGGCGCGGGTCCTCGACACGGCCGGCCGCGTCGAGAAGTTCCAGCGCCGCTACGGGGCCCGCTGATGGGCGGCGACCATCGGCTCCCCGTCGTGATCGTCGCCGGGCTGCACGCCGAGGCGCGCAACGAGGTCGTCGAGCGACTCCTGCGGACCGTTCCGGGGAGCGTGGCACTGCACCACGACCTCGCCGGAGCGGCCGACGGCACCGTGCTCCGCCTCGTCCGCGACGCCTCGGGCACCGTCTCCCGCGGTGAGACGTCGCTGGTCAACGACTGCGCGTGCTGTGCGCTGCGCGAGGACCTGGTCCCGGAACTGGAGCGGCTGGCGGACAGCGGTCCGACTCGCCTCGCCGTGGTCGAGCTGTGGGACTCGGTCGAGCCGAAGGCCATGGCGGAGGTCATCGCCGGACACGGCGGAGACCGCCTGGCCCTGACGAACGTGATCACCGCCGTGGACCCCGCGCTAGTCCTGCCCTGCCTGGGCAACGGCGACGACCTCGCCGAGGCCGGCCTGGCCGCCGCCCCCACCGACCAGCGGACGGTCGGCGACACCTGGGCCCGGCAGTTGGAGTACGCACCCGTCCTCGCCGTCGTCGACAACGACGAGGCCGACGACGAGGACCACGCCCTCCTCGCGCAGCTCCATCCCACCGCGCGGCGTGTGCCTGCCGGTTCCGGCGAACTCGCCGAAGCCGCGTTCGCCGGCTTCGACGTCGAGGCCGCGGCAGCCGCCCAGCACCCCGCCTGCGCGCTGCTGCCCCAGGACGCCGACGAGGCGGGCGTCGCCACCTTCGTCTGGCGCCGCCACCGGCCGTTCCACCCGGAACGGCTCTACCGGGCGCTCGAAGACCTGTGCTGCGCCGCCGCCCGCAGCCGCGGCCGGTTCTGGCTCGCCGACCGCCCCGACAGCATGCTCGCCTGGGATGCGGCCGGCGGAGCGCTGTGTGTGGAGAACGCGGGCCCCTGGCTGGCGTCCCTGCCGGACGCCGCCTGGGAGATGGTCCCGCCCCTGCGCCGCGCGGCAGCAGCCCTCGACTGGCACCCCGAGCACGGCGACTCATGCCAGCACCTCGTCTTCACCTCGCCCGGTCTCGACCGGGACGGGCTCGAACGCCTCCTCGACTCCTGCCTGTTGACGGACGCCGAATACGAGGCGGGGCGCGAGGAGTGGAAGCACCTGCCCGCAGCCTTCGACTCCCTGCTCGACAGCGCCTGATCCCCTCCCGCTCGATACCTCCTGATCCCCTCCCGACCGCCTGATCCCCTCCCGAAACCGAAACGCCCACCCCGAGGAGACGCCGCCATGGCCCGACGCCCCGACCCCCGCAAGCCCGTGAAGTCCCGGCCCAACCCGCTCGACGAGGCCGGTATCACCTACATCGACTACAAAGACACGGACCTGCTCCGGAAGTTCATCTCCGACCGCGGCAAGATCCGCAGCCGACGTGTCACCCGAGTGACCGCCCAGCAGCAGCGCGCCCTCGCCACCGCCATCAAGAACGCCCGGGAGATGGCCCTGCTGCCGTATTCGAGCCGCTGAGGTCCGGATGAACATGACGACCGTCGGCCGACGCGCGCCCGCCCGCGCCGGCCGCGTTCGCCGCACCGCGGCGGACGAAGAGGGAGGGGCGCGGCGGGCGGGGCGCGGCGGGCGGGGGCGACGGCACCACCGTGACCCGCATAGCGCGAAGGATCGACTCGGAGCGGCGGCGGCGCCGAGCGAGCACCGGCACGGTGGCTCGCCGCCGGTCGGGGCCGTAGTCGTCGCAGTGTCCGCCGGGCCGTGGCCGGAGCGGCGGTTCGGGTCCGTGGCGTCCAGCGGACGAGCGACACAGCAGGCCCGCAGCCTGCCCGCGGCCGCGCGATGTCCGCAACCGCGGGCCCGGTGGCGCCCGCAGGAGTGCGCGCACCACCGGCGGATGCATCACAAGTGCGCGTTCTGTTCTACGCGTTCGGGTCCCAGTCTGCGAGCTGTTCCATCGGCGTGGTGTCGCCGGTGTTCTCCAGGCCGTCGAGCGGGACGCGCGCGTGAGAAGTAGAGGACCAGTTCGCTCGCTGCGCCTCGCATCGCCAGGTCGCCCGGCTCCGCGTCGGCGGCGAGGTCGCCGCAGCGGACGCCGTCGGCGTCGAGGGTCAGGCGCCAGGAGCGGCCCTCGGTCGCGTGCAGGTCGACGGCCGCCGGCGTGAACGGCCAGGGGACGGTCGTCGCCGAGACGGTCGTCAGGAACTCGTCGACACCCTCTACCGCGACCTCCGTCGGCAGCGGCTGTGCGGCCCCCTGGGTGAGCTGGACGTCGTAGGTGTGGACGGCGAACTCCTGGATCTGGTGCCGGGCCAGGGCTCCGCTGGTCTGCGGGGCCCGCGAGCGGCCCCACCAGGTCCAGCAGCCGCGGTCCGGGCCGGCCTCGCACAGCGCGTCGAGCATGAGCTCGGTCGACTCGGCGAGCCAGGCGTCCAGGGCTTCGCGGTCGCGGGGCGCCGTCGGGGCGCCCTTCGGGTCCGTCTTCGCCGGCGGCTCAGCGCCCGGGCCCGCCGCGGCGATGGCGGCCTGGCGACGGCGGCCGTCGCCGAGGTGCTGCGCCAGTTCGCGCAGCGTCCAGTCCGGGCAGCTCGGGACCTGGACGTCAAGGTCGGTGGCGGACGCGATCGCAGCGCGGAACGCGGCCGAGCGGTCCTCGATCAGCCGCAGGACCTCGGGAACTCCAAGATTTTTTGCACGTCGGTTGTGTATCGCGGCGCTCCGACCGCCGGGTAGCGAATTTGTCGGACGAACGCGTCGACGGCCGGGCGAATCACCGGCTCCGAAGCCGCCCTGAAACTCAACGCACTGCCCGCCAACGGCGACGTCGACCGCTACTGGACCTACCACCTGAGCCAAGAGCCCCAGCGCACCTACCCGGGCCCGCTACCCACTCGCTGCTTGCCCCACGAAGTCACTCCCAGCAATCAGCGCCCTCTAGCAGCAGCGGCGAGCGCCGCACGAGGCTCTTCGCCGTGGAGCTGGTCACTCGGTCCGGCTTGCCGCTACAGCCAATCCCGCCGCTTGAAGATGAAGTACAGGCTCACGCACACCAGCGCCATCAGCCCGATCGCGAACGGATACCCGAACCCCCAGCTCAGCTCGGGCATCTTGCGGAAGTTCATGCCGTAGATCGTTCCCACCAACGTCGGCGCAAACAGAATCGCCGCCCAAGACGAGATCTTCTTGAAAACCTCTGGTGCACCTCGTTGACCTGGGGGTTTGACCCCGGCAGGCACTCTGGCCTGTGCAGGAAGATCTTTCGGGGGCTTTCAGCTTCGTGCGGTTTTATGTAGCTGATACTCCCCACGCGCTCCCCGGCGGCGCGGAAACTCCCCTGATTCTCCCCAGGGAGGTCGCCTCGGCAGCGCTTCGGACGCCTGTAAGCGCTGTCGCAACCAGGCGCTTCACGAGGGTTCCTGTGAAACTCGGCGTAACCGTACCGGTGGGCGTCCGCTACGTGTCGTGCGTGGGCGCATGCCTCTGCCGGCGTCGTACATCGGGTGGATCCGATGAGCGCATTTTTCCAGCTTCGCGGCAGTGGGCTGCCTCAAGAAGGACCCCACCAGCGGCAAGCGGGAGCGCACCACCCGCTACGGGAAGGGCTTGCGGTACCGCGTCGCCGGAATCCCCGGCGAGCGGACCATGTCGTTCGACACGCTGGAGGACGCCAAGGCGTGGCTGGGCAGGGCCGGAACCGACAGCGAACGCGGTGAGTTCGTCGACCCACGTGACCCTTCCATCACGCACCCGGCACACCCTCTTCTGGACGGAGGGTGCGCCGGGCACGGTCAAACGCGTCGACGAGCGCGTACGCTTTCACATCCTTCCGCACCTCGGCACGGTGGGTCCGAGGGACATCTCGGCGACCGTCCTGCGCGGTTGCATCGCCACGCTCGAAGGCGAGTGCGCGCCCCGCTATGCCCGGCAGATCCTGACGACCCTCTCGAACATCTTCGCGACGGCCATTGACGACAAGCGCCTCGGATATTGCGGGATCGGGCCGGGTTTGTTGTTCGGCCCTGGGGCGTGGGCGGTCTTGGCGAGGTCGACCGGGTGCGGTCTCGGCGGCAGTGCAGCGGCCGCGGAATCCCTGTTGAGGAACGCGCTCAGTTCACCGGTCGTGCTCATCAGAGGCGCCGCTGACGGGTTCCGGGGACGGGGCGCGGATCAACGGCAGTGCTCCTGGTGTCGCGGTGCCGCGGGCGGAACTGTCCGCGGCCCCTCACCCTGGTCGCGGCGGGCCCGGCCGGGGACCGGTCGTGCAGGACCGCTGCGAGCACCTCGGCCACCGGGGTGGAAGCGGCCGTAGTGGTGCAGCGCGATCCTCTCGGAGTGCTGTGCGTTGAGCAGGTGGATCATGCGTGCCGCTCCGACTATCAGGAGCAGCGTGATGACGATGGTCAGGGCCGTGGTCATGGCGGTCACATCCCCACCAGGAGGCGATCGGGGCGGGCCGGCACGGCGGCGTAGGCCGAGGAGGTACCGCCCTCGTGCTCCCATGCTTCTTCGAAGCCCCGCAGTCGGTCGGCTGCTGAGGCGCCGTGCAGGGCTTCGTCGCCCGCGATGAGCGCGCTCGCGGTCAGGGCCAGGCCCGCGGGGTCGCTCGCGGCGGCCATCAGCCGGGCGGCCGCGGCGGCGATGGTCTGCGGCGGGATGACGAGAAGGTCCCAGCGGTCGACTCCGTAGGACAGCACCAGGAGTTTGTGCGGGTCCTGCTCGGTGAACCAGCCGGCCTTCACCACGTGTCCGGTGACGGGGATCTTGCGGGGGATGACGGGCCAGTGCTCAGGGTTGACGGCGATGCGGGTGATCCGGCCCCACAGGGGGTCGAGTACGTCGATCAGCGCGGGAAGTTCACGCAGCAGATCGCGGGAGCGTGGCCACCAGGCCCCGTCCAGGAGCCCACGGGAGGCGCCCGCGGGCTTGAGCGCAAGGCGGACGTTCGAAGCTGCGGGGGGATCGCGCTGCGCCAGAAGGAGGTCAGTGGTCGCGGACATGGCGCGAACCCGTCTCCGGGTCGCCATTCGTGGACAGCGGCCCGGGTGTTGTTGCTCGCCGAGAACGACGCCGACGCTGTGGCCGGGGTGCGAAGTGCTCTCGGTGTCTCCAGCGTACTCCCAGGCAAGGGCCAAAGGACCGGCTGGGGCACCGAGGTTCGGTTCGTCATCGAGATGTCACTGCGTTGGTGCTTGTGTTGATCTCCGGGACCGAGTTGGCGCCCTGATCGGTGACGTAGGCGAAGGTGACGGCCGGGTCGACGGCCACGGCGACCGGTCAGGCGGTCAACGGCGGGTGAGCCGGCGTTCGCCGCCTGCGCCCTGCTTGTGGGGCGGCCGTAGTGCCGGAAGACCGCTTCCTCCTGTTCGACGGGCAGGACGTCCATGCCGATCGAGCGGCGGCCCTTTGTCGGCGCCTTGTCGTAGGCGATCTTGATCTGGCCCGGCCCGACCGTCGCGATGTCCAGGGGGACGAAGACAAGGTGGTGCCGGGTGGGCAGGCCATCCGGACGGTGGCCGTGGCCGGGTCGTCAGTGCTGGTGTCCGCGTAGACCGCTTCCGGCGTGCCGATGCTGTACCTGCCGATGTCCCTGGCGCGGGGCACGTGGGAGAGGAGGGAACGGAAGGCCGGTCCGTAACCTGAGTTCCAGGTACGGCGCTCGGCCGGTCCCCCTCCACGGGATGCGCCGGACATCAGACGGAAGCCCCGTCCCCGGCAGGTATCGCGGCACTGGTCAGCGAGGCGTCGGGATCCGGGGTGTCTGTTCGCCAGCACAGTCCTGGGCGCCGTTCTCCGGACCGGGCCGAGACCAGATGCGGGAACAACTGCTGTGCCGGAGTGTGAAGTTCGAGGTTCGGGCTACTCGCCCGGTGTCCGGCAGGCATGCCCGGGACGAAGGCGCCGGAAGGTTGGAGACACAGCCCCCGGCGCCGCCGGTTCACCGCTCATCTTCGCTCTGCGGCCGGGTGGCGGCGCCGCGCATGGCGCAGGGCGCGTCGCATCGTGGCGGGGAGCGGTTCGCCGTCCGTCGTGATCGCGGAGCTTGACGTTGCAGTGCTGCGACCCGTCGTGGCCAGTGCGCGGACGCGGCGGTGGCGGACGGTGCTTCAGCCGCAGCCACCGGTAATCCTTCACAAGGCCGCCGGGGCCCGGCTCGCGGCAACGGCGGCAGATATTCGGGCGCACCGCGCAGGTGCCCCTTCAGGCGACAACGACGAGGACTGTCATGAACATGGGACGCACGATCAGGAACCGCACGCAGACGGTCACCGGCAGGATCAAGGAGTACGTCGGCCGAGCCACCGGAAACCGGCGCCTGCGGCGCGAGGGCAGGGCGGACCGTGTTGCCGGGAACCTCAAGCAGTCCGGCGAGCAGGTCAAGGACGCCTTCAAGCACTGACGGCGGCCATCAGCAGGCCGCCCCCGGTCACGGCACGCTCAACAGGTGGTCGGCGCCATCAGGTGCCCTCTTCCTCCAGGGGCGTGCTGGCGCGGGTCGTGCCCGATGCGGCGGCCGGTGTCCGGCCGGGCGTGGTGGGGGCGGCGCCGAGAGAGAGGAGGGCCACGTCGTCCGCGGGGCCGACGGGGAAGGTTGCCAGGAGCGAGGTCAGGTCGTCGATGATCGCGGCGGCGCCGAGTGCCGTGTTGGCGGCGGCGTGGTGGGTGAGGTGGGCGGCGAGCCCGGTCTCGTCGAACCGTGCGCCGTGGGAGCTGCGGGAGGCGATGGACACGTCGGGCAGAACGCCGATGAGCATGCCCCCGGTGAGGTCCACCCGCGCCGCGCGGGCAGGCCCGTCGCGCCGGACCGGCTGGAGGTGGAAGACGGACGGGTGGCCGCCGCCCGTCATGGTGATGGTGAAGCCGTGGGCGGGGTCGGGGGCCAGGGTGCAGAAGCGGCTGTCGGCAGTGGGGTGCGACAGCAGGGCGGCGTACGAGGCGATCTCCGCCCGGTCCCGCTCGGCCCGCTCCCGCGCGGCATGCTCGACGTCCACCAGTTCCCGCTCCACGCGCAGCATGCGCAGTGCGGAGAGCCGCAGTTCGAGCTGGTCCATGACCAGCGCGGCCAGATCGGTCAGGGCAGCGGTCTGTTCGGGCGCGATCCGGCGCGACCGGGTGTCCAGGACGTCGACGGTGCCCAGTCGGTGCCCGTCGTGGGTGGTGATGGGCGCGGCGGCGTAGAAGCGCACCCGCATCGGGCCGGTGACCAGGGCGTTGGCACGGGCGGCCGCATCGTGGAGGGTGTCGGGGATGACCAGGGGCTCGTCGGTGAGGATCGCCGAGGTGCACAGCCCCGGATCCCGGCCGGTCTGGGTGACCCCCTCCAGTCCGTACGCGGCTTTGAACCAGACCGGGTCGGCGTCGATGATCGTCACCGTCGCCACCGGGGTGTCGAAGAGGCGGGCGGCCAGGGCGGCGATCCGGTCGAACGCCCCGTCGGGCGGGGTGTCCGGGATGTCGTAGCGGCGTACGGCTTCGATGCGCCGGGCCTCCTGCTCCGGCGCAGGCCCGGCGCGCGGCGGGTCCGGTAATTCCTCGGGCCGTGGTGTTCCGTCGGCTTCCAACCGGGCCGGCACCCCCTGTGCTCTCGTGCAGCGGGCTTGCGCCCATGGACGGCTGGCGGGGACGGTCAGACCACCAGTCCGACCAGGGGTTCGGAGTCGTCGACGAAAGCGCGGGCGATGTCGGACAGGCGGCGGTTGTGGGCGCGGGCGTAGCCGCGCAGGGCGGTGAATGCCTGTTCCATGTCGATGCCGTGGCGTTCGGCGAGTTTGCCTTTGGCCTGTTCGATCAGGATGCGGCTGTTGAGGGCGGTCTGGAGTTGTTCGTTGAGGACGGTGCTGCGGTGGGTGGAGCGTTGTTGGAGGAGGCTGATGGTGGCGACGTCGGCCAGGGCCTGGGCGATGGAGGTGCTGCCCGGGTCGAAGGGCCCGGGGTCGGTGTGGAAGAGGTTGAGGGCGCCGACGACTTCGTCGCGCAGGCGCATGGGGAGGGCCTGGACTGCCCCGAATCCGTGGTGCCCGGCCTGTGTGGTGAAGCGTGGCCAGCGGTCGGTCTCCGTACGCAGGTCGGGGACAGCCACTGGTGTTCCCGTGCGGTAGCAGTCCAGGCAGGGGCCTTCGTCGTTCTGGAGCTGGAAGAGTTCGAGGAGGCGTACTTGTTCGTCGGAGGCGGCCATGACGCGGAGTTCGCCGTCGCGGTCCGCGAGCAGGACGCCTGCGGCGCTCGCGCCGAGCATCCCGACGCAGCGGTCGGTGAGCAGGCGCAGGAAGTCGATCAGGTCGAAGTCGGCGACCAGGTTGTCCGCCAGCTCGACAAGGGTCTTGGCCAGGAGTCGCTCATTCATCGTCTACACCCTTGATGGAGGTCGGCTGCGCCCGAACGTGCCGGGAAACGTGGGTAATTCAGTGGGCCGTGCGAGGGAACCGGTCGTCCTCATCGGCCCTCCTCGGTCCGCTTCGGCTCCATGTCCGGGGAGAAGCGCAGGCGGTGGGCGACTATGTCGGAGGCCACGTCGGCGAGCCGGTGTCCGTGGGCGAAGGCGTGCGCGCGCAGCCGGATGAACGCCTCCTCGATCCCGACGCCGAGCTGAACCGTGAGCACGCCGGTGGCCTGGTCGATCTCGGCCCGGTACGCGCCCAGGTCGTCACGGCGCCTCACTGTCCCCGTATCGCCGGACTCGTCGATCCGGGCGTCGAGCAGGAGCAGCGTCGCGGTGTCGGCGAAGGCCAGGGCGTCGGCGAGCGCCTCGGTGCCCAGCTCGACCGGCACCCCGGCGTACAGGTCAAGGACCCCCGGGCTGATCGCCCCGATCTGCAAGGGGAGCGCGAAGACCGCCCGCGCGCCCGCCTCCAGGGCCGCGTCAGCGAACACCGGCCAGCAGTCCTGGAGTTCACTGGCGAGCAGGTCGGGCGTCAGGATCGCCGAGCCGTGGGCGAAGGCATCCACGCACGGTCCCTCACCCAGGGTGAGCTGGAGTTCCTCAAGCCGTTCACTGATCTCGTCGGTGCTGCACAGTGGATGACTGGCCGTGTGCGGGAACATCGCGGACAGGCCGGCGCCGCTGACCGGCAGCTTGGCGACCGCAGCGGTGCACACGTCCACGACCCCGACCCGAGCATCGCGCAGGGCCGCCTGCTGGGCGACGAGCGCCTGGATCCGGGACGACCGGCTGTTGGGCGTCACGCGGCCCTCCGGTTCCAGCTGGGGTGTGGAGGTTCCGTCGGCCTTACGAAGGTTCGTTTCGCGAAGCGGAGAATCAGAGCCCGGAGCGGCGGTGGACCGGTCGGGTGCCACACCGCCCCGATGTCCTGCCAGCCTGCGGACCGGAGGCTGGCGAGGGTCGGCAGGTCGGCCGGGTCCACCAAGGCCGCGCCGAGCGATGCCCGGCGGCCGGTCAGGAGCCGTTCCTGCAGTCGGCAGGCCAACTCCTGACCCACACGGTGCGGGCGGACCAGGATCTTGGAGATCGCGAAGACGTCGCCGGAGGCGGTGAGTTGCTCGACGTCGTATGGGAGCGTTCCGTCGAACCCGAACCACCACCGGCCGTCGCATGGAACGGGGAACCCGAAGGCACACCCCACCAGGCAGTCGGTCTCCGCGATCACGAGAGCGAACCCCGGTCGCCGGATGTCGGCGGCGAGGCGACGCAGGAAACCCGTCCGCCGGAGGCTGCGGTACTTCTCGCCGGTCGTCGTCTCGCAGGACTCCGTGCAGAGATCCGCCAGGTCCTCTCTCAAGTCCTGGGCCCGCCGGCGGCTCACCCGGAGCAGCCGCACCGCGGCCATGAGGTACGGGTCGTCTTTCCTGGGCCTGTGGGCTTGTTCCGCCCGGGGCCGACGGCTCACAGCACACCATCCGTGACGCAAGGTCCCAAGGGCGCGAGCCGGCGCAGCGCTCCGCGGCACGCTGTGGGTGGCGAAACCGGTGTCGCGGCGAGGGGACTGTCCCCAAGAGGAGGGGATTGCTGTACGAACGGACCCTCCAGGAAGAGGAATTCGGTGCTCGTGATCCCGACCATCGAAGCCAGCATGGGTGGCGGATGGTGCAGCCGCAGGGATCCGCCGAGCGAGGTGGTCCGCTGCGCCGCGCAGAGGAAGGCATTGAGCCCGCTCACGTCGCAGAAGGTGAGCGGGGTGAGGTCGACGTCGATCGTACGGATGCCGTCGCGCAGGCACTGTTCGAGGGCCTCGCGCACCTGCGGGACGGTGTCCAGGTCGATCTCGCCTGCCAGGGTGATCAGTGACCGTTGCCTTCTGTCGTGGCGGTAGACGTTCAGCTGGGGCAGGGGCATGACGCCTCGGTTCGGTAGACCCGCCGGGCAACGCCAAGCGGCGAAGCCGGACTCGCGGCCGCTCTTGGCACGCTGTCGACAGGGGTGCGCTAACGGCGGAAGCGGACCGGCGGCTGGTCCGACAACCCGTGTACTGGAAGCGGGACCCGCACGATTCACTTCAGGAGATGCGTCGGCGACCGGACGAAGGGTCCGCTCCCCGAGCCTCAGTTCGGAGCAGCAACATGTCCGCCGGGGTCTGGGACGTCCACGCAACAGCATAGTCCCGGCTGTCCTCGCCAGGACTGCTCCCATAGACCCTGAGCAGTGACGGTTTCGGCAACGCCACGCCCTATATGCCGTCGGAGTAAGGGAATTGAGGCGCGGGGCTGCTCGGCGCCGACGTTCGCGGGTTCCGGCGCGCTCCGACCGGGCCGATACGCCTTGGAAGTGGTACTGCGCAGCTTCCGTGGGCCGCTGGAGGAGGGGGCTCAGCCGGGCCGGGGCACGACGAGCGCCTCCTGCACCGTGGCGAACATCGAAACCAAGGGAGTGACGCCGCCTGCGGCCAGGATCTTCCGGTGCCATGGCCGGACACAGACCAGCCCCAGCGCACCACCGCACTCGCTCACCCGGCGGTGTGCCCTGTGCAGCAGTGTCAGGGCGGCGCAGTCGAAGAAGACCACCGCCCGCAAATCCACGATCAGCCGGGCTCCCGGCAGGGCAGTCGCGACATCGAGGGGCGCCTGGACTGCCGCAGCGGTGGTCAGATCGATCTCTCCGTACATCTCGACCACGGTGGATCCCTGCATCAGACAGTTACGCGCGCCACCCAACACCTGTGGAGAGTGCCCAGCGACGAGAGGAACGGGTTCCGGTAAACCCGGCTGAACGATGCTTCCCACAGTAGCTCCCCACCCACAACGTCCCCCGCAAGAGCGGGAGTTCACGGTCATCGGGTGCAGCCACCAGGTGTCTGGGGTGATGCGTTCAGCACCTTATAAACAGACAAAGGAGAAGAAACGTGCAAGCAGGTAAGCGTTCACCCTCAAGAGTGAACGGCCGTATGTCTCCGGGTACAGGCGTACGCGAACGGGGCGTGCCATGAGGGGAGGCGGTCCTCGAAAGTCCTCGTCCGGTCGGCAGGTGCCGTGCTTGGACCGGACACCCAAGGTGGCCGGACATGGCCTTCCACGGTCCGAACGCCCCTTCTACCCTGGGCATCAGGCTGAACACGTCCGCGCGCACCAATCGCCATCGCGCCGGTCGTGCCCGGCCCCGGCTCCCAGCCCTGAGCCCGCATCATCGTCGAGGCCCGGCTGGGGCCGCATTGCCGACAACGCAGCTCCAGCCCCCCGGTCCTTGCGGCAGACGTGACCGGGGCACTCCCGCACCCCGGCTGCCCCCAAGGACCCAGCGCGGGGATGCGAGGAGGGGAGCCTTGTATCCCCGCGCCCGCGGCCGCATGACCGCGCCTCGCACAATGGAGCGCGTTGACGCTGGCACTGGCGCAACGACGCGAGCGGACTCGCCACGAGCCTCGGGGTGGCGGGCGGCGACGTGCGGGCGCACCGCGATCGGATACCTTGCGCCCGTCATCTACGAACAGGGATCAGCCACGTCGATCACCACCGCTGACAACCGGTCTCCACGATCAGGGTGAGAGCCCCGGGGTCCGCTACGCTCGGTGTGTGGCAGCAGAACAGTACCCGGCGGAGCGGTACGACATCGTTGCCGTCGCGTCCTCGGCCGGGGGTATCCATGGTCTCGGTGTACTCCTGGGCGCGCTCGGAGCCGATTTTCCCGTACCCGTGCTGATCGTCCAGCACCTCGATCCGCGGCACAGGACCGTTATCGCCGAGGTGCTGGCCCGCCGGATGTCCCTGCCCGTCAAGCTGGCGGAGGACGGGGAGCACGCGGAGCCGGGGGTCGTCTATGTGGCCCCGCCCGACCGGCACCTCCTCGTCGGGCCGGAAGGCACCCTGTCATTGTCCCGGAGTGAACTCGTCCACTTCCTGCGTCCCTCTGCCGACCTCCTTTTCGAATCGGTGGCCGGCGCCTATGGGCCGCGAGCCATCGCCTGTGTGCTGACGGGCACCGGCAGTGACGGCGCGATGGGGGTGGACGCGGTGAAGTCGCGGGGCGGCACGGTGATCGCCCAGGATCCCGGGACCGCGGAATTCAAGGGGATGCCCGAGGCGGCGGTGGGGACGGGGGCCGTTGACTTCGTGCTGCCCCTTGAGGAGATCGCCACGGTCATCCGTGGACTTGTCGAGACCGAGAGGCAGTGATGGGCGAGTCGGCAGCGACCGAGACAGATCAAGGTCTGGAGGACCTGCTCTGCTTCATTCGCGATGCCCGCGGGTTCGACTTCACCGGTTACAAGCGCTCCACGCTCAGCCGTCGGATCCGCAAGCGGATGGGGGATGCCGGTGTCCACGACTACGCGGACTACCAGGACCTCCTGGAGACGGATGCCGATGAGTTCCGCACCCTGTTCAACACCATTCTGATCAACGTCACTTCGGTCTTCCGCGACTCGGAAGCGTGGACTCTGCTCCAGCGCGAGGTCGTGCCGGAGGTGATCACCAACGTTGCCCCCGACGACGAGATCCGGGTGTGGAGCGCCGGTTGTTCCAGCGGTGAGGAGGCGTACTCACTTGCGATCATGTTTGCGGAGGCACTCGGTGTCGACGAAAGCTTGAATCGCGTCAAGATCTACGCCACGGACGTCGACGAGGAGGCGCTGCGCCAGGCTCGCGCGGGGCTGTACCCGGCCAAGTCCCTGGAATCGCTCTCCGCGGAGCTGCGCGACAAGTACTTCGAACTGAGCGGTACCCAGTACCTCTTCCGTCCCGACCTGCGGCGGCGGGTGATCTTCGGTCGGCACGACATCACCCGCGACGCCCCGATCTCCCGGCTCGACCTCCTCGTCTGCCGCAACACCCTGATGTACTTCAACGTGGAGGCGCAGAGCCAGATCATCGACCGCTTCCACTTCGCCCTGCGCGAGAGCGGCTTCCTCTTCCTCGGCAAGGCCGAGATGCTGCTGAATGACGGCGACCGGTTCGAGGCGATCAGCATCCGCCAGCGGATCTTCCGGCGGCGCCCCGGTGAGAGCAGTCCGCCGTACATCGCGGCGCCGGTGAAGATCAGAGCCGGCATGGGCATGGAGATGCAGACGGCGACCCGCGTCCGGCAGCTGCGCGACCTGATCCTCGACGCGACTCCCGGTGCCGCCGTGGCCCTGGACGCAGAGGGAGTCGTCGTGATGATCAACAGTCAGGCGCGCTCCCACTTCGGCCTCACGGTCAATGATGTGGGCCGTCCCTTCCAGGACCTTGAACTCTCCTACCGGCCCACCGAGCTCCGTTCCCTGATCGACCAGGCCACGCACGAGCGCCGGACGTTGCGGGTCCACGGCGCCGAACGGCGCATGGGTGACGAGGTCCAGTACTTCGACATCCTCATCCAGCCGATCCCCAACGGCCCCGGCCTGCCGGTCGCCATCAACGTCACGTTCACCGATGTCACGCTGGCCACCCAGCTCAAGGCCGAGGTCAAGCGCGTCCGCGAGGAGCTTGAGACGGCGTACGAGGAACTCCAGTCGACGAATGAGGAGTTGGAGACCACCAACGAGGAACTCCAGTCGAGCATCGAGGAGTTGGAGACGACCAACGAGGAACTCCAGTCGACCAATGAGGAGTTGGAGACGACCAACGAGGAACTTCAGTCGGGCAACGAAGAGCTTGAGACCATGAATGACGAGATGCGGCTGCGTACCGAGGATCTCGACGAGGCGAGGGCATTCCTGGAAGGCGTGGTCGGCAGCATCGCGGCAGGCGTGGTGGTGCTGTCCGCGGACATGAAGGTGAAGAGCTGGAACCGGGGGGCGGTCGACCTTTGGGGGCTGCGCGCGGACGAAGTGCACGACGTGCACTTCTTCGCGCTGGACTTCGGCTTGCCCACCGCTGAACTGCGTGACGTCATCCAGCAGTGCATCGCATCGGGCAAACGTGCGGGGCCGGTAAATGTTCCCGCCGTCAATCGCATCGGCAGAAGCATCAACTGTGCCGTGGTCTGCTCCCCGTTCGACGGCCACAACGGAGGCGTCGTCCTCCTGATGGAAGACATCGGGAACGAGGGCGGCGGCTGACGCCGGAAGCCGTACGCTGAGAACATGACCGCACAGGGCGGGAGTTCACACCCGGCAGACGGGCAGATCGGTATCGCGCTGCGGCGAGCCGCTCTTGCTACCGAACGGGCAGCGCGCCAGAGGATGTCCGCCGAGCGGCACGAGCGGCTGGCGGCGGAAACGGGACGCGAGTTCCATGTGACCATGGCGGCCACGCACCGCAGGATCGCCGAGCGACATCACATCGCGGCGCAGCTCCAGAAGAAGTACGCCTACGGACTGGCGGACCGGTCGGCGGGGAGCGGCGCCCGCCATCAGTTCATGGCAGCCGTTGCGGAAACCTGCGGCACTTCCAGTGCCGCTCTCACTCTGGTCGGGGCCGACATGGCCCAGCTCGCGTTGGCCGCATCCGACCAACTCGCCCGAAACGCACAGGACTTGGAGTTCGTACTCAACATGGGGCCCGCCCGGGACGCCGCCGGGAGCCGTCGGACGGTGTGCGCTTCGGGACTCGCGATGGAGGAGCGCTGGCCGGGCTACGGCGCAGGTCTCGCCGAGCTGGGACTTGCCTCGGTGATCGCACTGCCACTGAAGTCGCAGGACGGTTGCGTCGGGGCGCTCACGGTCTTCGATCCCCGGCCCGGCCTCGCCGAGTGCGGGGTCTTCGGCAAGGTGGCCGATGCCCTGGCCGAGAGCATGCTCCTCGGCCCGGATGCCGACCCCGACCTGTACGGCGAGACGGACCACCGGGCGGTGGTGCACCAAGCTGCCGGGATGCTCTCCGCGCAGATCAACTGCTCGCTCGACAATGCGCTATCGCTCATCAAGGCGCGGGCCTTCAGCTGGGGAGAGTCCCCGGAGTCGGTGGCGCGCAAAATCGTGTCCGGAGATTTGAAGCTCCACTACTGAGGGGAAGCTCGATGCCCACGCCGGACCAGCGACTGGCCGATACCTTCGTGATGCTCGCCCAGTCCCGGGGCGATGCTTTTGACACCACGGACTTCCTGACCATGCTGGCGCACCGCAGCGTTGAATTGCTGGGCGCCGACGCCGCGGGGGCAGCGCTCGTCGCCACCGACGCACACAAAGGCGTCCGGGCGGGAGCCTCGGATCCGGGTGTGGAACGGTTGGAACTGGATGCCGCCGGTTGGCAGGAGGGCCCCGGCCACGACTGTCACCGTGCGGGTGAGCCCCTGCCCGACACCGTTCTCGAAGAGGCACGGGCCCGGCGGCGCTGGCCGCAGTATTCCGTACGAGCGCGGGCTCTGGGATTCACGGGGGTCGCGGCGCTGCCCCTGCGATGGCACGACGAGTTGGTGGGTGCACTCGTCCTGCTGCGCATCACATCGATCCCGCTTTCTGCGGATGCCCTCGCCCTGGGGCAGTCGCTGGCCGATGCTGCCACAGTCGCTCTGGTGAGGGAACGGGAGCTGGTCAGGAGCCGCACCCTGAGCGCTCAGCTGGAACACGCTCTGACCAGCCGGATCGTCATCGAACAGGCCAAGGGCATCCTCGCCACGCGCATGGGTCTCCCCATGGACACGGTCTTCGACCTGTTGCGCCGGTACACACGGTCCCGTCACCTGAAGATCGCGGAAGTAGCCCGCGATGTCGTCGAGGGGCGCCCGATTCCGGAGTGGCCGGGCCCTTGAAGGCCGCAGGCGACGAGCTCTGATCCCGCGGCGCCGGGGCCGGCAAGGGCGGGCCTCGCCCTGCCGGAACGGCCGACGGGAGCGGCGTACGACGGCTGACGCACGAGCCGGGTATGTCCCCCGGGTCGGCAGGGGTGCTGCCGCGCAACGTCGTTGGTGAGGGCTTGGCGCAGTGCCATGAGAGAGGGCAGGTCGGCCTCGGTGACGAAGAGGTCGCGCAGGATGCTGACGCGCCGTTGCCGGCCGTCGTGTACCGCGGTCACGATGTCTGCGATGGCCCTGCGCTGCTCTTGTGAGGGCGAGTTGGTCAGGCCAGTCCCTGGGGTTGGAGGACCGTGGGGTCCGTTTCTCCACTCTCCTCGCTCCCAGGGAACATGGCTCTGGCATATCCCGGAACTGGCCGGGTTTCGTACTCGGCGCGGTCTGGGGCGGACACGTCCTCTCGGCCGAGGACGCCACCGGATGGGCATGCGCCACCGCGGCCATCCAAGACCTCTACGCCGGCACCGGCCGTGCCACACGCTTGCATTCTGGCCGGAGCGGCTCGGCGGGTATCAGGGAGCCGGCTGCTCGGAGGGGGCGGTGGCAACGAGGATTTGTGCGGCCTGCGTGGTGTTGTCGGCGCGGACCGCACGGGCCATGGCGGTGCGCGCGGCCTCGACGCTCGTGTGCGGGGGGACCACGAGCAGCGCGAAGTGGTCGTTGTGACCGCGGGTGATGAGGACGGTGTCGTCACCGACCGGGAAGGAGTCGAGGTGTACGACCCGGTCGTCGATCACCAGGCGCGTCGGGATTTCGTTCCAGGCGGTGGCGTCCAGGCCCACGCGGGTGATGGGGCCGAGGTGCTCGGTGAGAGCGGTGATCAGAGCCGGCAGCTCTGCCGCGACGTCACGGGATCGAGGCCACCACGCGCCGTCCAGGAGTCCTTCACGGGACTGCGTCGTCTCCAGCCGGAGGAGGGCCGTTCCGGGTTTCACCGCCTGGTGAATGGCGTCCGGAAGCAGCTTCGCAGGAGTGGGGGTGTCGGATTCAGCCATGATCGGTTCGCCTGCCCGTGAGGTGCGGCGACACATCGTCCTCCGCCTGTACTGACGTCGGCGCCGCGATGGTGGCCGGTGAAATGCCGCCCTTGAATCACGGTACTCCCGGTGCCTGCCGTGAGGCTCGGCACCGCCCGTTCGGGATTGCCCGCCACCTCCCGGAAAACGCCTGGTCGCACGGCTGCTTCGGGAGCCTTGGACCGGAGTAGAGTGAGGGAACCGGGAGCATTTCGTACGCCCGCTCCCACGCGGACGTCGTTTCCGGCGATCATAAGAACCGGGCTGTCGCAGACGGGCCCGGGGGCAGGTCCGCGTCATGACCATCACCGTCGACAGCACAGCAGCCCGCATCCTTGCCCCACCGCTTCCGGCACGGCTGTCCCTCACACCCAAGACCACACTCGCCGGCCAGCTCGACGGCGCCTGGTGGCCCCGCTCCCGCAACCTCGACGCAGAACTTCCGACACTCCTCGACGCCCTGGACGAGACCTGGGGGCGCATCGCTCGCGTCACGGTGAACCCCACTCACTGGCCCGTGATCCCGCACAGGGTGCCCGTCACCGGGCACACCGTGCACGTGGGCTGGTTCACCGAGCAGGACCCCGACAAACTGATCCTGCTCTCCCGCAGGGTCGGCCGCTGGGACCTTCTCGTGATCCCGCCGGAGACCGAGCCGGCCGCCGCGGCTCGGCTGATGTCCGCCGCCGCGATCCCAGGGAGCGTCCTCACCGCCGGCGCATTGCTGACCGCCGAAGCCGTGACCGGCAGTGCCGTCGAAGCCCGGGGCAGGGAAGACGCCTGGGAGACCGAAGGCGGCGCGTGCATGTCCCCCTCCGGGTACCCGATGGGATGCCGGTTCGGCCCTCCGTCCACGGACGCGTGGAGGTGAGGAACATGGAGACCATCGTTCTCATCGCGGCGATCATTGTCCTGACCGGCCTGGGAGTGCTCCTCATCCAACTGCTCAATGCCCAGCACAACGCGCGGATCGCGTCCTACCACTTCGGCGACGTGCTGCCGGGCGTCGGCCGACGAAGTAGGAAGCACCACAGGCACACACCGACAGCCCCCGGTCGACCGACCGACACCACCGCTCGCGCCGACCGCAGCGGCACAGGCCTATGACCCAGAGCG
The DNA here is from genome assembly GCF_043198895.1 of Streptomyces sp. NPDC048696. Lineage (NCBI taxonomy): Bacteria > Bacillati > Actinomycetota > Actinomycetes > Kitasatosporales > Streptomycetaceae > Streptomyces > Streptomyces sp. NPDC048696. Next base: position 151,166 of record NZ_JBICVJ010000006.1, read on the forward strand.
CCATCCCGGCCGGGGGCAGCGAGTGGGACGCCTCAGGCATCCCGCCCGTCGGCCTTCCGCCTCGGTGCCCAGTCAACCACTCCACGCACGAGAGGACGCGGTCATGGCGACACTGCGCGAGCGGAAGACCTACCGTGAGCAGGTTCTACGGGCCCTGTACGAAGCCACCGAGGGCAATCGCCTTCTCGGCGTGACCGGCGCAATGATCTGCAGCACCCTCCAGGTCCCGGAGCAGGATCTGGCCGCTGCCTGCACCTACCTGGCGGGTGAGGGCCTGATCACCGTCGACTGGGACCCGGGCAACATACCCGCGATGGTCACACTGACCCACCAAGGAATCCGGCTCATGGAGGCCGAAGAAGAGGAGCGCGGCTGAGCCGAGGCGTCGCCAGGGCGTGTGGTCAGTGGAACCCTCTCGGCCGTGGACGGTCGTGGTCGTCGCCCCGGTGCCCGCACGCGAAGCGACACGAGGCCTGGGCCGCAGCCGGATTCGAGACGATCCGAGTCCTTCACCGCATCGCCGTAGTGCTCGGACTGGGACGCGGCCCGCGGCAGGGAGAGGTGTGACCGCTGCCGAGTTGGTCGGTGTCAACCTACCGCTACGTGGCTTGGGCTGTTCGCGGCGCAGGGGCGGGACTAGGCTGTCGGCACGGCCCCAGTCCCCGGCAGCGTGAGGATCCGCTCCGAGGAGGCGCACGGTGTCCAGAGGTGCCAGAACTTCTCTCATCCCCGCAAACGCGCTCCGCTCGCCCCCTGAGACGGCGGGTACACGTGTGCCTGTACGGAGCGGCCACTCCTCGCCGTCGCTGCCTGTGTCCGTTCCGGACAGGCAGCCCGCGCCCACCGGTGTTCATGCGGACCAGGTGATCGTCGTGGTCAGCGGAAGCCTTGGCCTCGCCACTGTTCCAGGGCTGCGCGAGCGCCTGCTGCGCGTGTCCCACGGCCCTGGAACCCGGTTGGTCCTCGACCTGTCGGGCGTCACCTCCTGCGACGCCCTGGGCCTCGGGCTGATCATCGCCACCGCCCGCCGGGCCCGCTCCTACGGCGGCAGCCTGCGCCTTGTCGCCCTGAGCCCCGCCGCTGCCGAGGCCCTCGGCACCAGCGGGTTGATCCGGCTCCTCCAGGTCCTTCCGGCTCTCGACACGCCGGCCAGGACTTCGGCTACCGAGGCGACCAGCCCGGATCTCCGCGAAGCGGCCTAAGCCATGGCCTTTTCGCCGTACGTGCGTTGGCGTCATGGTCCGCCTCCTGGCTCCCGAACGCCCCGACCGGGGGTGCAGATGCCGTCGGTCGGCCCGAGTGTTCATCAATGCCTCGGGTACTCGGCAGGCATGGGAGACCTCCGTACATTCGACGTGCGATTCGTCGACCGCGTACTGCCGTACGTAGGCCGTGCCGTCCGCCAGGGCGTGCTGCGTCCGGCCGTCGCGGCCGCGACGGGTTTGACGGGCCGCCGCGCTGTCCGCCGAGCCGCTCTGCGCAGCGCCGGCTCGTCCGTCCTGACCTGCGCCGCCATCCGCATCTCCGCCAAGGCGCTCGGCACGAGCGGGCAGCTCCGGCAGCCGCAGACCGGGGCGTTGTCGTCCGGCCGCACCGCGGGCATCGCCGCCTTCGCGGCCGCTGTCGCCGTGGAGTCGCCCCGGCTGGGCGCCGTCCTAGTCCCCGTCGCGCTGGTGGCCGCCGCCTCCCGCGTTCGCTCGGGCACGTACGCTCCCGGCCGCGTCCTCGTGGACTTCACGATCGGTGCCGCAATCGCGGTGGCGACCTGTCACTGGTGGCCCCTGCGCCGCGACAGGCCCGCCGACACCGCGCGGGCGAACGTGCCCGTCCCCGCGCTACCGGCGGGCGAGGGCCTGATCGCCGTCGTCAACAGCGATGCCGGCGGCGACGTCCCGGCCGAAGCCGAATTACAGGTTCTCCTGCCGAAGGCGGAGCTGCGGATCTGTGAGAGCGGCGACGACCTGCACACCGTGCTTCAGCAGGCCGCCGCGGACATCCATGCCCGTGGCGGTGCACTCGGCGTCGTCGGCGGCGACGGCACGGTCAACGCCGCGGCCGTCCTGGCTGCCGACAGCCACCTGCCGCTCGCCGTGTTCCCCGCCGGTACCCTCAACCACTTCGCCACCGACCTCGGACTGCCGACCCTGAAGGACACCGCCGACGCCGTGGAGGAGGGCACCGGCGGAGCCGTCGACCTGGGCAGGGTCACCGGTGACGGCCCCGACACGTACTTCCTCAACACCTTCAGCATCGGCGTCTACCCCGAACTCGTCCGGGCCCGCGAATCCCGCGAGGCATCCATGGGGAAGTGGCCCGCGCTGGCCGTGGGTCTGTTCCGGGTCCTCGCCGACGGCACCCCCATCGAGGTCAGCGTCGACGGATAGCCCCGGCGGCTGTGGCTGCTCTTCGCCGGCAACAGCCGCTACGACCCGCCGGGCTTCGCCCCCTCATACCGGCGCAGCCTCGACGACGGACTGCTCGACCTGCGCATCGTCGACGGCAGGCACCCCCTCGCCCGCACCCGCCTCGTCGCGGCCTTCCTCACCGGCACCCTCGCCCGCTCCCGCGTCTACCGGGAAGCCACCGCGACCCGACTGCGCATCGACGGTGCGGGCAAGGAGGGCGACTACACCCGGGACGGCGAAGTGAGCCCCGCCTCCGACACCCTCATCCTCAGCAAGACCCCGCGCGCGCTCACCGTCTACCTGCCAACTCCCCAGTGAGACGTGTATGTAGCAGTCCGCGACTGGGGCCACAGCACGGTGGCGCACAGGTAGATGGAGGCCGGGCGCCGGAGCCCGTCCGGTTGCCTCGGCAGAGTGAAAGGCCAACTACCGTCTACAGGGCGCCAGTTGGTGTGGTGCAGCTGCGGGGTGGGGCATCGCCATCCGGTCATTTTCGTTTGGTGTGCCCCAGCTCGTCTCCGCAGATCGCCCTGCCGTTCGGGGTGTGCGCGATGGAAGGTGCAGAACGAGCGTGGCGGGATTGCACCTGCCGGCCCAACATCCATTCATCCGGCCGTGGTTACGTGGCTTCAGCCGGGCCCGGGACGACTCGACGTACACATCATCCGTAGTGGAGTGCGACGAGGGGATTCGGTGCATGCCTCAGCTACCGGGCCCGGTCGGCAGGCTGCTGGACGCTGCTCGCTGGCTGACCAGCCCGCTCGCCCCGGACGACTATCTCGCTCTGATCGACCCGCTGCTCGGCGGCCGCCATCCGGCGGGGCGCGTGATGGCGGTGCACCGGGAGACCGCCGACGCCGCCACGCTCACCATCCGGCCAGGCCGCGGCTGGTCGGGCCACCGCGCGGGCCAGTACATCCCGATCGGCGTCGAGGTGGACGGCGTATGGCACTGGCGCACGTACTCCCTCACGTCCCCACCGAGCCCGGCGGGCGGACTCCTGGCGATCACTGTGAAGGCGGTGCCCGGCGGCAGGGTCTCACCGAGGCTGGCGCACCGGACTCGGTCGGGTGCGCTGCTCCGACTCGGGCCTGCCCAGGGCGAGTTCGTCCTGCCGGACCCCCTCCCGCCCCGCATCCTGATGGTCACCGCGGGCAGCGGCATCACCCCGGTCATGGCCATGCTCCGCACGCTCATGGGTCACCAGCCGCCGCACCCCGATGTCGTACTGGTCCACAGCGCACCCAGTGCCGCGGACAGCATCTTCGGTCCGGAACTCCGCGAGGCCCAGGGCAAGGTGACCTGGCTGACCTACGTCGAACACCACACCCGTGCGCTCGACAGGATCACCCCGGATGACGTGGCTCGCCTCTGCCCCGACTGGGGCGAGCGCGAAACCTGGGTCTGCGGCCCCCAGGGCCTGCTCGACGCGATCGAGGACCTCTGGAACCGGGTACGTCTCGGCGACCGGCTCCACCTGGAACGCTTCCGTCTCGCCCCGTTCCCGCAGCACGGCCCGACAGAAGCTCCCGGCGACCGTGTCCTGTTCACCCGGACCGGTGTCGAAGCCGACGCAGACGCGTCCACCCCGCTCCTGGCCGTCGGTGAGGCGGCGGGCGTGCCGATGGCGTACGGATGCCGCCGCGGCATCTGCTTCGGCTGTCTCACCCCGCTCGCGTACGGTCGTGTGCGCGACCTGCGTACCGGCGAACTCCATGACCGGACCGGTCAGTTGATCCAGACCTGTGTCACGGCGGCGGCCGGACCGCTCGCCCTTGAAGCCTAGGCACGCAAGGAGTACCCGTGACCGTCATCGCGAACGAGATCGCCGAGGCCGTCCTCGACGAAGAATTCGGCAAGGAACTCGACCGGATCCGTGCCGAGATCATCGCCACGCGCGGCGCCGACGATGCCCGCTACGTCCGTACCGTGATCGCCACGCAGCGGGGCCTGGAGGCGGGCGGCAGGGTGGCTCTCGCCGTCTCGCTGTTCCCGCCCGCGTGGGTGGCGGGCGCCGCCATGCTCTCCGTCGCCAAGATCCTGGAGAACATGGAACTGGGCCACAACATCCTGCACGGCCAGTGGGACTGGATGGGTGACCCGGCGATCCACTCGGCCACCTGGGAGTGGGACTTCCTCACGCCTGCCGGGGCCTGGAAGCGCACCCACAACCACCTGCACCACACCTGGACCAATGTCGTCGGCCGCGACCGCGACCTCGGCTACATCGTCTTCCGGATGAGCGCCGACCAGCCCTGGCGTCCGCGCCATCTCGCCCAACCCCTCTACAACTTCCTGCTCGCGCCCTTCTTCGAGTGGGGCATCGCGCTGTACGACCTGGAGCCGGACGCGGTCGCCGCGGGCGGCAAGTCCTGGCGTGTCTTCCGCACCGACCTGACAGGGTTCCTGACCAAGGCGACCCGCCAACTCGCCAAGGACTACGTCCTCTTCCCGCTCCTGGCCGGCCCCTCCGCCCTGCCCTGCCTGCTCGGCAACCTCACCGCCAACACTGTCCGGAACCTCTGGTCGCACACCATCATCTTCTGCGGGCACTTCCCCGAAGGCGTCCGGACCTTCACCGAAGAACACCTCGACGGTGAGACGCGCGGCGGCTGGTACCTGCGGCAGATCCAGGGCTCGGCCAACATCGAAGGCGGACCCCTCTTCCACGTCCTCAGCGGCAACCTCGGCCACCAGATCGAGCACCACGCCTTCCCCGACCTGCCCAGCAACCGCTACGCCGAGATCGCCCCGCGCGTGCGCGAACTCTGCGACAAGTACGGCGTCCCGTACACCATCGGCCCCCTGTGGCGGCAGTACGCCTCCACCTGGATCCGCATCCTGCGCTTCGCCGTACCGGGCCGCTGAACCACAGAGGCCGCGATTGCTCAGATGGCCAGCAGCCGCTCCGCGGTCTCGCGGTACTGCTGCAGAGCGACGCGCAGTTCCTCGGTCTCTGCCTGGGTGTCCTGGCTCTGCCAGTTCGCGCGGAGGGTGCGTCGCCGTTCCGCGAGGGCGTTCGTCAGGAGGGTGACCATCTCGTCGACGGTGCCGTCGGCCTCCTCCACCGCGTGACGTGGGCTGTCGACGAAGTTGTTGACGGCCTGCTGGAGGCGGACGGCCAGCTTGTCCCGTTCGCCCGCCGGCAGCAGCCGCTGCTCCGAGCCCGCGGCGCGGGTGCGGGCGGGGTTGGCGGCGCCGGTGAACGGTTCGCCTGGTGCCCGGGACGGTTGTGGTCCGGTTGTCTGCGGGGCGTGCTGCTTGGCGAGATCCGGGCCTTCGGCCGCGGGTTGCCTCGCGCGTTCGGAGTCGTACAGCATTACGTGCCACTTCCCTCTGCTTGGTGTCGGCCGTGTGTGGTGGGCGTTTGGGCGTGGTCGCCGGGGGACTGCGTGCGGTGTCGGCCCGAGTCGGCTGCCTGGTCGGTGGCCAGTGCGGAGAAGAGGCCGCGGGCCTCGACCATGGCCTCGCGCATCTCCTCGGTGCTGCTCTGGCCGCGGACCGCTGTGTGCATGTCGCGGTAGCCGTGGACCTGGTCGGCGTGGTGGACGGAGAGCGCGGCCAGTTGCTCGTCGAACTGCTCCCGGCCCGGGAATCCCCGGTCCTCGGCCAGCCGGGCCAGGAGCGCGTCGGCCTCGGCGACCGCCTTGTGCGGCGACTCGACGAACTGCTCCTGGATCTGGGCCCATTGGGCGACGTACTGCTCGCGGGCCTCGGGCGGAAGCCGCTGCTCCTTGAGGGATCCGTACAGCCGTACGCGTTCGCCGAGTTCTTGCTCAGCGGCTTTGGCATTGCCGTTGTGGTGGGCCAGGGCGCGGCCGTACTCGGGGCCGAAGCGGCGCTTCAGCCCGCGCTCGCCACCGCGTTGGCCGAACCCGATGAAGAGGACTGCGGCCACGATCACGACAACCACGGCGATCACCACGATGGCGAACATCCACATGACGTGCCTCTCTGCTGTGTGGCTCTGAAGGTGTCTTGCTGCATTCCGTCAGCTCCTGCCGACCGGTGCTTGTGTGCATGCCTGCCGGGGGGCGCCCACGCAACGTGGGCGCCGCCCGGGGCTGTCAGGGGCGACGCTCGAAAGCGTCCTTGGTCTTCCTGCGTGCGCGGGGCCGACGGCCCGTTCCGCCTACCGGCGGTTCCAGGCGTACCGGCGTCCGCCGCCATTGCGGTGGTGGCGGGAGAAGCCGAGGATCCAGAAGATCAGCAGGACGGCTGCGGCGATCCACAGGACGTGCATGGCGAAGCCGACCCCGAGCAGCAGCAGGACGAGCAGGAGAAGGAGAATGAGGACGATCATGGCGGGGCCTCCAGCAGTTACAGGGCCGCAAGCCCTGTTCTCCGCGGGGTCCGGGCGAAACAGAACGGGGGGCGCGTCGTCCGGGGGATCCGGAACGGCATAGCCCGACGCCGTACGTGCCAGTCAACTCCGGGCGCCCTGCCCTGTCAACGCAACAGCAATACGGGCCGGTTCACGATCCGGAACCAAGACGGCGGGTGCTCGCACGGGCTCGGCGGCGGCTTCATCCGGTGTCGGCGTCGGCGACGGCAGTAGGTGGTCCTCCCACCAGGACAGGCCCATGAGCATGGCGAGCAGGACGAAGGGTGCCAGAACGGGGAACAGTAGCGCGTACATGGGTACCGCCTGTTGTCTGGAATGGCGCGCGGGCCGGTGGCAGTGGAGTGCTGCCGGTACCGCCCGGATGAGGCGCATCGAGGCCGTGTCGGGAACAGGGTGCGAGGGTCGGCGCCGATGTGCGCGGTGCGCTCCGGAAAGGGGGGCGCGGTAACTGCTCGGCGCTGCCCGGGTTCTGGGCCGCGCCGCGCACGCTAGCGCCGCCCGTATTCTCTGAACAGACGTCAAGCCGCCAACGCTGGGTATCCGCAACCTCCGTACAGGACTAGACTGTTGAGCCAGGCCCCAGTCCCCGGTTGCGATGATCCTTTCGCGCTCGGAGGTCCGCCATGATCGTGCTGCTCGTTCTTCTGGTCATGGCCCTCTTCGGTCTCGGATTCGTGAATGCCCTGTGGTGGGTGCTTGGCGCTGTGGTGGTCTTCGGTCTCTTCCGTTACGGACGAGGTGGATACGGCGGATGGGACCGCGGGGGTGATGCCGGGTTCCGGAACTACCGTGACTACCGGGACCGCGAGGACCGGTGGGAGCGCCGGTACGACCGCCAGCGCCGGGGTCGGTGGCTCCGCCAGGACCGCCGCGACCGCGAGCATCACGGGTGACCGTGTCAGGGGACGCCGTGCGGGATGAGATCACGGTTCATGAGGAACTCGGGACGGCGTCCATCACCTGGGCAGGAGACGCGGCGCTGGTGGTGGAAGTCCTCGAACTGCGTGCCCAGTCCGAGCAGTTGCAACGGGATCTGGACGGTCGTGCGGTGATCGACCAGGCGCGAGGCATGCTGACGGTGATGGCGCCGTGCTCCGGCGAGAGAGCCTGGGACCTGCTCGTGGACGTGTCGCAGCACTGCAACGCCAAGCTCCGGGATGTCGCCGCGGCCCTGGTCGCCACCGCTGAGGACAAGGCGCTGCCCGCGGACATGCAGCATGCATTACGTCATGCCCTGCGCCGCCTTCATGCGCCGAGCGGCCATGAGGAGCCACCTGCCCTGCGGCCGGCACCCCAGGAGCTGTCAGTTCTTCGAGCCGGGGAGAGCACCGTGCCGATGGACCAGGATGTTGTCGCCGTGCTCCTCAAGGACCACCGCACCATGGAGGGCCTGTTCCAGCGGATGCGCAGCGTGGAGGCGGACCGGGCCGGCGCGCTGAAGCTGTTCGCCGCGCTGCTCGTCGCCCACGGGCAGGCGGAGGAGAGAGAGGTGTACCCGGCGCTGAAGCGGTTCAAGAAGGTCGACAACGGCGAAGTAGAACATGGTGTGGCCCAGCATGCCGAGGGCAACGAGGCACTGCTGGCGCTCCTGGAAGTCACCGAGGTCGGCTCCCAGGTGTGGGACGAGAAGCTGGAGGGGCTCGCCAAAGCGGTTTCCCACCACGTCGATGAGGAGGAGCGCACCATCCTCAACGGCGCCCGGGAGAGCGTCCCCGACGCACGCCGCGCCGAGCTGGGCGAAGCCTTCACCAAGCAGCGGGAGAAGTATCTGGCCGCGGACTGCGGGAACATCGACCACGTCCGCAGCATCGTGCAGCACTGACCGCCCCCGCCCAGCGCGATGGCTGCCGCCTGGCCGCTGCGGCCGGTGAGCCGTCCAACCGGCCCACCGGGACGACCAGTTCGGCTGATCCTGTGCGCGGTCCGAGGAGTACAGGCAGACTGTCCCTCGGACTGTCTGACATCATCCAGCCCCATCAGGTACAGCGGCAGCGCCGACTCAGGGAAGCGGGCAGGAGCGGATGAGTGAACCCGACAGCGCGACGCGGCACCACCCGGTCGTCGTCGCCCATCAATCCAGCCGTGCCGGTGACATCCAGCTGCGCATCGCTGATGCGATCACCAAGTTCGCAGGCTCAATGGTGTTCGTGTATCTCCATGCGGTCGGCTTCGCGGTCTGGATGCTGTTCGTGGAGACTGACCCGTGGCCCACGCTGACCCTCGTCGTGTCCCTGGAGGCGATCTTCCTGTCTACGTTCGTCATGATCGGCCAGAATCGGCAGGCGGAGTTCCAGCGGGCCAAAGCCGATCACGACTTCGTCGAGCAGGAACTGGAGCTCAAGACCAACACCGAGCTGACCCGGGCCATCCACACGATGACCGCCGAACTCCACCGTCGGCTGATGGCTGAACCCGAGGAGCAGTAGCCCGTCCCCTCGGTCCGGCAGCAAGCCTCGGCGGATTGCAACGCGGCCGGTCACAGCCCGAAGCCGCTGCATCTTCCGGTCCACCCCAACCGGAGGGTCGTGCCGATGAAGCGGTTCCGGGCCAACCGGTGGGCGGCAGCCGGGAATCATCGGGCGGGGGTCAGGCGGGCCGGTGCGGGGTGGACTCCGCTTCGTCGTCGGTCCATGTGGTGGCGTCCGCGATGTGCCATCCGCCCGGGCGGCCGCGGGCCGGTGGGTCCTGTGGGTTGTAGTGGCCGGCTTCCCGGGTGCAGGTGAGCCTGACCCCGGAGGGGGAGTGGACCGTGGTGGCGTTGCACAGGTTCCCGGCTTCCCCGAGCGCCTCCAGGGCCCGGCGGCGCGCGGTGCTGTGGGCGCGAGCCGAGCGCGCGGCACGCTGGACGAAGGCCCGCAGTGCCTCCAGCTCGCCATCGGCGCCGAGCAGGTCCTCTTCCACGCGGATGATCCGGTACCGGCCGACTCCGTACAGTCCGTCCTCCCGTTCATTTTCCCGCAGGGCGAACATTGCGGCCTCGGCCACCGACGGCGCCTCCAGGTGCACGGTGATGGACGAGACACCAGGAAGGGAGGCGCTGATGCGTTCCGCCACGACCCGGTAGACCCGGTTCTCCTCGACCTTGACCGGCCCCCGTCCCTCCTGCTCCGCAGCCTCAGCCTCGGCCGCCACCCTCTCCAGGCGCCGGAGCTCCATCTCCTGGACCCTGGAATCACGCTCCGGCGTGTAGAGGTCCATCGCCTCCTCGGTCATCACAGAGCCGATCCGGCGCCACTCCGTATGCTTCCACCGCGCCAGCCGCAGCGCCTCCAACCGCCCCGGCTCCAGCCCTCCCAGCTCCTGCGGACCCCGCTCGGTCCGGCGCTCCCAGCCTTGCGCCGTCCTGGTCTCCGCCGCCACCTGCTCGCGGGTCATCCCGGTGGCCTTCCGCTGCACGTTCTTGCGGACGATTTCCTGTGCCGTGTACCTCTGAACAGGCATCTGCGTTCCGTCTCGACTGTGAAGCTCAGCGCGGTGGAGCTCCTGGAGCTGTCACCCGGGGGAGCTGAAATTCTCACCTCCCTCCATGCTGCACCCCCAGGAGACGCCCCGAGCTGTTCACACGGCAGTCCCTGTTCCCTGCGGGGCCCATGTGGCCGGTTGCCGGGTGACGGGTGGGGCAGCCGGTGGCTGTTGCAGGCCGTCCGGCGATTGGCAGCCCCGAACCGGACCGGCCCCGCGCGAGGATGTGCGCGACCTCGCCGACGGAGTGCGCGGGTGCATCTCCTGAGGGGACCAGTTCCGGCGTCCGCGACCTCTACCGCGGCCGGCCGCATCGGTCGGCGGCAAGGACTGTGGCGTTACCTGCCCGGCCGACGGCAGGTGTCCGGCCAGTGGAGCCGGGCACCCGGGGCGCGGTTCCGGCGGGGAGGCCGGTCGCCCTACAACATTGGTCGCGGACGCGGGTGCGCGTAGTAGCTGCCCAGCTGCTGGTGGTAGTCCGGGTTGCCGAGGTGCTTCTCCTTGTCGAACTCGGGTGCGTTCTTGATCTGGTCCTTGGTGCGGTCGACGTAGATCTTCATTTCCTTCGGGTCGACGCGCACCACGACCCCGGCCGGCAGGAGGACTTCCTTGCCGAAGATCCATGTTCCGGTGTCGACGACGATGTACGCGGCGCCGACGTCCTCGGAGTGCTTGTCGACCTTGCCGATGCTGCCGTCACTCGCCTCGACCTTGAAGCCGGTCAGATCCATGCCGGACTGGTAGGCGGCCACCGGCCGGTATACCCACACGTTCTCGTCCACGGAGGTGCTCCTTCGCGAGTAGTTCTGGGTGAATGGGACGCTCGATCGGTGTTCAGCGCCGGAAGCCGTCCTTGGCCTTCTCTCCAGCCTGCTTCAGATCATCACCGGCCTGTTCGCGGCGGCCCTTCCTCTGCGGCGGAGCGGCCCGAGCCCATACGGCCGCGCATGAAGAATCCGACGACCCACAGAACCAGCAGCACCACGGCGACGTACCACAGGACGTGCAGGGTGAAGCCGAACCCAACAACGCCAGGACCAGCACGATCAGAACGATCCAGAGAAGCATGGCCGAACCTCCGGTTCGCAGGAGTGCACTCTGCGTTCCGCGGGGTCCCGGCGAAGCGAGCGGCGGTGGGTCGCGCCCGGAAATCCCGGAGCGTCATGGCCCAGCGCCCTGTCCGCCACTCAATGCCGCGCCGCATGCCCTGTCAATGGCTCCGCGACGCCGGCATCGCGGACGCCGCAATTTGCCGGGGATGTGCTGGACTGGGCGGACGCCTTCGATTGATTTCCCGTCCTATGGTGCAGGTGGACGGGCGGTAGCAGACTTGAGTAGTGAACCCGGAGTCACCGTCGAGGGCGTAGGGGTTGAGGATGATCCAGGCTGCGGATATCCGTGAGTGGCGTACTCAGGGCGTCGTCGACCCGGACGGGCACAGGATCGGCTCGTTGGAAGCGGTCTATGTGGACACCCGTACCGATCAGCCGGCGATGGCCACGGTGCAGGTCGGACTGCCCACGCGGCACCGCCTGGTCTTCGTACCCCTGGACGGCGCGATCGTCGGGCCGGGCTATGTGAAAGTCGCCTACGAGAAGGCGCTGGTGAAGAAGTGCCCGGCGATCGGCACGGACGACGTGCTGCCCGCCGAGGACGAAGCGGCGGTCTTCGCGCACTACGGCTTGACCTACCAACCCGGTGACGGCGGTGAGCGGCAGCTCGCCCGCCGATAGAACGCCTGGCATCGGCCGAGGAGGCATCCGCGTCATGGTCTTCTTCCTGCTCCTGGTCATCGCGGCGATCGTGCTCGGCTTCATCGGCGTTCTCGCGCACGGACTGCTGTATCTGCTGTTCATCGCGATCGTGCTGTTCGCCGGCGCGCTGGTCCATCTCGCCGTGCGCTGGCGGCGCTCCGGCCGACGCCGGGTGCGTTGACCATACGCGCGGTCCCCGGCTCTTTCCGATGTCCTTCCGGGCCGGTCCACCGGCAGCTCGATGCTGGCGGGGCTGCCCGGAAATGAGCCGGGCGCCGACTTCGTGAATGAAGCAGAGCGGGACGGAGCGGATGCTGCGTGTGACCACTCCCGGTGGTCCAGCGGCCGGTGGGGCGATAGGCCGTCGCGCGCGGTCGCGCTGGTCGATGTTTGTCGCTGGGTCAGCAGAGAGGACGATGCAGAGGGGGCAGGACTCATGCGTGCCGCCGGGGACCAGTTTGGTGGGTGCGGGGCTGTCCCGGGGAAACCGGGAGGCCCGCGCCCGCCCGCAGAAGGCGGTGCGCGGAGTAGTCTCAAAACACCGAGAGCTTTTCGCGCGTTGGCGTTCATGCTGGTGCCGTTCCCGGCGAACCACCGGGCCGGGCACGTGGACCACGTGCCCGGGGACGGGTCCGCGCCATGACAACGACCCTCGACCGCTTGACCACCACCGGGCCCGTGTCGGCCACCTCCGCAGGTTCATCCCCGCCACAGGCCAGCCCGGCCTTCACCCCGGCAGACAGAACCCCCGGCCCTCTCCACGACGCGTGGTGGCCCTGCACGCGCGACCTCTCCCTCGAACTCCCGCCCCTGGCCGCGGCATTCGACGAAGGCGAGACGGAGCGGACGCGTGATGGCGGGCACTCCCTCGCCCTCGCACCTGCGGTGCACGTCCCGAAGGCAGCCGACCCGGCAGCGAGGTGCGCCCCATGACCACCTTCGTCACCAGGGCGGCGATCCTTGGACTGATCGCATTGGAGGCATTCGTGATCCATCTGCGCAACGCACAGCTCAACCAGCGCCTCTCCGCCTTGTGGTACGGCCGCCTACTGCCGGAACTCACCGACCCGGTCGGCCTCCCTGCGCGGCGCGACCACCGTGAAGGCGGCCGCGGACGACTGCGCCCGCACCACCGCCTTCGCCGAAGGGCGCGTGGCCGTAACCGCATCCGTACCTGACACCGCACCCCGCCGGTCACCTCCGGGCCAAGTACCCCGTCAACGCCCAATCAGTGCCGAGGTGTTGACGTACGAAAGGGTGGTCATCGAGGTCTGAACAGATGCCGAGCCGACATCGGTAGGTGTCCGCAACCATGGGGCAGGGCTACGCTGTTGGGCGAGGCCCCAGTCCTCGGCAGCTCAGTCCCGCGGCAGCGATGTTCCGCTCCACGTCCGGGAGGCTCGCCGTGATCGTGGTGGGACCGCGCTGACGATTCCGGTTTTCTGTGGCTACCGGAACCGCGGGCATCACGGGTGACCGCACCAGGGGGTGCACCGTGCACGAGGCGATCGCGATCCACGAGGAACAGCATTCCGCCGTGCCCCTCGCCTCGGCGGGGGACGCCGCGCTGACTGTGGAAGTCCTCGAACTACGCCTCCAGTGTGCCCAGTTGCGCCAGGCACTGGACAGCCGCGCCGCGATCGACCAGGCACGCGGCATGGTGATGGTTCTCGCGCCGTGTTCGTGTGGCAAGGCATGGGACGTGCTGGTCGAGGTGTCGCAGCACTGCAACGTCAAGCTCCGTGATGTGGCGACCGCCCTGGTCGCCACCGCGGAGGGCGAGCCGCTTCCCACTGCGCTGCGCCGCGCACTGCGCCTTGCGCTGCGCCGCTGCCGGTCGACGGAGCCGGCGTGAGGCCGCTTGCGGTGCGGCGACGCCGGGGGCTGTGTCTTCAACCCGCCGGCGCCCATCGTCCCGGCATGCCTGTCGGACATCCGGGTGGGTAGCCCGCCGCCCGATCCTCAAACCCAGGACTCCGCTCCGCCGCCAGTACGTTCCGGGGCTCTGCTCCTGAAGAGACGTCCCAGACCCCGGCGGCAGCACGCCAGTTGGCCACGATGCCCGCCGGAAGCGGACCGTCCGGCGTCCCTCGACGGAATCGACCGGGACCGAGCCGGGAACTCTGGCCGTCGGAACGGACGTTGATCCCTCCCCTCGCATGCACGCCCAGATCGGGAGCGCCGCCATGCTCGTCCCTTGTCTCTCCCCCGTCGTCTACACCGCCCCCGGCCCGGGCGGAGGCCTGTGATGCCCCGGTCAGGTCCGAGGCGGGCGCAGAAGCTGGAAGGCTACGAGCCGTCCATGGGCGACGCCGTGTACCTGCGCGGTCTGAGCCGCTGGCAGGCCGAAGGCCAGCGACAGGATCTGGCCGACTTGTATGTGGAGTCCACCGGAGCGGAATCCGGCGAGGAGTACCACAGCAGGGAGGGCTTCCTGAGCCGTCTCGCCGCCGACGTGCGGACCTGAAGGTACCTTCATGGTGTTCGTGTTTGTGAAGTTGATCAACGAATTCGCGCTGCTGACTACAGCCAGTGCCGCCGCTTGAAGATGAAGTACAAGCTGACGCACACCCCCGCCATCAGCAGGATCGCGAACGGATACCCGTACGCCCACCCCAGCTCGGGCATCCGCTCGAAGTTCATCCCGTAGATCGTCCCCACCAACGTGGGAGCAAACAGAATCGCCGCCCACGACGAGATCTTCTTGATCTCCTCGTTCTGTTCGAAGCCCGCCTCCGCCAATGCGCGCATCTCGGCGTTCTGTTGCTGGGTTACCAGGGTCGCGTTGACCGTGAGGATTTCTGTGAGGGCCTGGCGGAAGCCGTCTACGCGTTCGCTGGTGTGGGTGACGTGGTCGGCGACGTCGCGGAGGTAGCGTTGGAGTTCCTCGTCCGTGCCATACTTCGCGAAGCCGGCCATCAGAGCGTGGAGCATGCCCACCAGGGGGCGGGTGGCGCGCTGGAACTCGACTATTTCGCGGGAGAGTTCGTAGATGCGGCGGGAGACCTCGGGGTCGCCGCGGAAGACCTCCGTCTCGATCTCGTCGATGTCGTTCTGGACGCCGGAGACGACCGGGACGTAGCCGTCCACCACCGCGTCCAGGATCGCGTACAGCACCGCCTCCGGGCCCAGGGCCAGCAGGTCCGGGGTCTCCTCCATGCGGCGGCGCACCGCCGACAGGTCGGGGGCGGCGCCGTGGCGGACCGTGATGAGGAAGTCGCGGCCGACGAAGACGTGCAGCTCGCCGAAGTCGACCTCCTCCGGGGCGTCGAGGTAGCGGGCGGCGCGCAGGACCACGAAGAGGGTTTCGCCGTACCGTTCGAGCTTGGGGCGCTGGTGGGCCTCCAGTGCGTCTTCGACCGCGAGCGGGTGGAGGTCGAACTCCTCGGCCAGAGAGAGGAGTTCAGCCTCGGACGGGTGGTGCAGGCCGATCCATGCCATGCCGTCGGGCGTCTCGCGCAGCCGCCGGAACGTGTCGGCGAGGGTGTCGGGGGACGACACCCTGCGGCCGTCCCGGTACAGCGCGGACTCCACGACACTGCGGTGCTCGACCCGTACGGGGCCGGGGGCGTTCGGTGAGCCGGTCGCGGGTGGCGTGGGTGCGGGCGGGGGCGGTGGCGCCGCGTGCTGGCGGCGCCAGGAGTGCTTCTTCGCCCGCGGCGTCCGCCAGGGCGGCTGCGCTTGCGGCGTCCCCGTAGGTGGCTGTGCCTGCGGCGCCCCGGAGGGCGGCTGCGCCTGCGGTGTTCCTGCGGGTTGCTGCGCCCCTGCGGGAGGCTGCGGCGGCGTGCGTCCGGACTCGTCGCCTCGGGCCCTGGCCCTTCGGTCGGTCATGCCTCACCTCCCGCGCGACATCGGCTCCGGCGCGTTCGTGTTCGCGTCCAGTGCGCATGCGTCTGCTGCCCGGTCTCGGAGCAGGATATACGGATCAAATGCCGCAGGCTCGGCGTTCCGGACGCCGGGCTTGGGGGCCCTGGGTCCGGGCGCGAGTTTGGGGGCCGACAGTCCAGACGACGAGCCTGGGGGCCCTGGGTCCGGACGCCGAGCTCGGGGCTGCGGGTCCGGGGACGACGAGGCTGGGGACCCCGGGTCCGGGGACGACGAGCCTGGGGACCCCGGGTCCGGACGCCGCGCTCGCGGACCCCCGGTCGCCCTCCCCCCCCGCCCCGGACGCCCGGGACCCCGGCCGACCTCCCCGACCCCCTGCTGGACCACTGGACCACACCCTCATTGAGGACACATCGAGGACACATCGAGGACAGAAGCTGTCCTCCATCGGCGATAACGTGCCTCGTATGGCCCCGCAGACGCCGCGCCCCTCGCGCCCCGCCACCGCCCCCCTCCTCACCCCCCGCGCACTCAACCGCGCCACCCTCGACCGTCAGCACCTGCTCCGCCGCACGGCAGCCCTGACTCCGAAGGACGCGGTGGCCCACCTCGTCGGGCTTCAGGCGCAGAACGTGAAGCCGCCGTACTTCGCGCTGTGGGCCCGGCTCGAAGGGTTTCGGCCGGAGAGCCTTTCCGCGCTGATCGAGGCGCGTGAACTCGTCCGGATCGTCACCATCCGCTCGACCATCCACCTTCACACCGCCGACGACGCCCTCACCCTGCGCCCGCTCGTCCAGGCGGCCCGCGACCGTGAGCTCAAGCTGTTCCGGGGCGGGCTGGTGGGCGTGGATCTGGACCGGCTCGCCGAGGTCGTCCGCGCCCTGGTCGAGGAGCGGCCGTACACCATGAAGGAGATCCGGGACGTACTCCTGAAGGAGTGGCCGGACGCGTCGGGCCAAGCCCTCTCGCTCGCCGCGCGGTGCGTGCTGCCGCTGGTGCAGGTCACTCCGCGCGGGCTGTGGGGGCGCGGTGGGCAGGTCGCGCTGACCACCGCCGAGCACTGGCTGGGGCGCGCCCCGGAGCCGGTCCCGGCGCCGGACTCCACCGTCCTGCGCTATCTCGCGGCCTTCGGCCCCGCCTCGGTCAAGGACATGCAGACCTGGGCGGGGCTCACCCGGCTGGGTGAGGTGTTCGAGCGGCTGCGGCCCCGGCTCGTGACCTTCCGGGACGAGAACGGCGTCGAGCTCTTCGACCTGCCGGACGCCCCCCGCCCGGACGCCGACACGCCCGCGCCGCCCCGCTTCCTGCCCGAGTTCGACAACCTGCTGCTCTCGCACGCCGACCGCACCCGGGTCATCCCGGCCGAGCACTGGGGCCGCGCCTGGAAGGGCAACCAGGCCTTCCGTACGCTCCTCGTCGACGGCTTCCTCGCGGGGGTGTGGCGGTTCGACGAGGACAAGAAGACGAAGGTCATCACCGGCCTCACCGTTCAGCCGTTCGGGACGCTCGGGCGAGCCGCCCGTGACGAGGTGGCCGCGGAGGGGCGTCGGCTGCTCTCCGACATGACCGACGCCACCACCCCGTACGACGTCCGGTTCGGGGACGTCATGGGCTGACTCTCCGGACGTCCCTCACCACGTCACCACCTCGCACCTCACAACCCCACATCCCGCGACCGGTGATCCTCGAACGTCTCCCGCCGCATCAGCAGACGCGACCGCCCCTGCGACACCGCCACCACCGGCGGCCGCCCGGTCATGTTGTAGCCCGACGCCATCGACACCTGATACGCACCCGACGCCGGTACGGCGAGGATGTCGCCGGGGCGTACGTCCTCCGGCAGTTCCACGTCCTGCGCCAGGATGTCGCCCGCCTCGCAGTGCCGGCCGACCACCGTCGTCGTGCGCATCGGCGCGGCCGTGCTGCGGCCGACCATGCGGACCGTGTAGCGAGCCCCGTAGAGCGCCGGGCGCGGGTTGTCGCTCATGCCGCCGTCGACGGCGACGAACACTTGCGCACCGGAGCGCTTCACGGAGAGCACCCGGTACAGCGCGACCCCGGCCGGAGCCATGATCGAGCGGCCCGGCTCCACGGTCAGCCGGGGCGTCGGTACGCCGAACTCGGCGCAGGCGCGGTCCAGTTCCTCGGTGATCCGGCGGGCGTACGCGGCCGGAGGCGGCGCCGGGTCGCCCGGCAGGTACGCCGCCGCGAAACCGCCGCCCAGGTCGAGCTCGGGCAGGGTCACGCCGTGCCGGTCGCGGATGCGGGCCAGCAGGGCGACCAGTCGGCGCACCGCCTCCCCGTACGGCTCGGGCGAGGCGATCTGCGAGCCCAAGTGGCAGTGCAGTCCGGTGAGTTCGAGCTCGGGCTGGCCGAGGACGCGTGCCACGGCGTCCTCCGCGTCGCCGTTGGCGATGGAGAGGCCGAACTTCTGTCCCTCGGAACCGGTTTGGATCTTGCGGTGCGCGCCCGCCTCGATGCCGGGCAGTACGCGGACCAGCACGCGCTGGGCCTCGGCACCGGGCACCTGGGCCGCGATCCGCGCGATCTCGCAGTCCGAGTCGATCACGATCCGGCCCACGCCCAGCCGCAGCGCGGTGCGCAGGTCCTGCGGGGACTTGGCGTTGCCGTGCATCACGACGCGCTCGGGCGGGAAGCCGCGGGTGGCGGCGAGCTCCAGTTCGCCCGCCGAGCAGACGTCGAGGCCAAGCCCCTCCTCGGCCATCCAGTCGACGACCGCCCGCGACACGAACGCCTTCGCGGCATAGACGATATCGGCGTCCGGCAGCGCCCGCCGCCAGGCCCGCGCCCGCGACCGTACTTCCTCCTCGTCGAGTACGTACGCGGGCGTCCCGTGCCGTTCGGCCAGCTCGGCGAGGGATACGCCGCCGAGGGCGACATCGCCGCCGGGCGCGCTCACGGCGGAGTCGGGCCACACCGAGGGCGCGCTCAACTCCCGTACGAAAAGGTCGGGTTCAGTGGTCATGCGGAGGTGTCTCCCTCAGTCGACGAAAGCGTGGATCGCGGTGACGGCGGTCCAGACGGCGGCGGCCGCGCCCGTCACGCGGAGCACGCCGACCGTGTCCGGGTGCAGTCGGGAGCGGCGGGCGCAGGGCTGCTCGACGGGCTCCCGACGCTTTCGTACGGTCGTCGGTGCCGGGGCCGTGAGCTGCGGGTCGACCGTCACGGTGGTCACCCCGAGCGGTGCCGCGAGCGCGCGCAGCGCGGGCTCGGCCAGCCTGATCCAGCGCTGCTCGCGCCCGAGCACCGCGCACAGCCGCTCCGGGCTGGTGAAGCCGACGGCGGTCCGTACACCGAGTGGTGTGCGCACGAAGCGCAGTTGCTCTCCTCCGGCAGAGCCGAGCCGAACCGGCACGTACAAGGGCCCTGCCGGGCGGCGTTCGTCGGGGTCCGCGTCGGCGACGTCGTCGATGGTGAGGCTGTCCATGGTGGTGCCCTCCGGTGGGAGTTCGAGGCATTCGATGCCGAAGCCGTTGGCCGCGGCGATTTCGACGCTATGCCCGCGCCCGGGCCCCGGCGTCGCGTCCTGACGCGGCGCTGACTCCGTGCCGCCCGACTTTGACGGCTCTCTAGCGCCGCCCCTTTCCGCCGCCGGGCCGGGCCGGGCGAAACCCCTGGTTGGAGACCCCGTGGGGAACCGCGGCAGCTCGGCTACGTCGTGACCGTCGCCGGACAAGTAGGGTTCGCCGCCTTCCCCGGACGGCGGCGAGGTCTCCAGGATGGTAGAGAGAGGCCAGGTCAACGAGGAGGGCATATGGACACACACGGCGCCACGGAGGAGTTCCGGGCCGCGCGGGATTTTCTGCTGGAGCACCGGGACGACTACGCGACGGCCTGTCAGGGGTTCGCCTGGCCGCGCCCCGAGCACTTCAACTGGGCACTCGACTGGTTCGACGTGATCGCCGAGGGCAACGCCGCGACCGCGTTGCACATCGTCGAGGAGGACGGCCGTGAGACCGTCCTCTCGTACGCCGAGATGTCGCTGCGCTCCGACCAGGTCGCCAACTGGCTTCGAGCCCAGGGCGTACGGGCCGGGGACCGGGTGGTCGTGATGCTCGGCAACCAGCAGGAGCTGTGGATGACCGCGCTCGCGGCGATGAAGCTGCGCGCGGTCGTCATCCCGGCCACGCCCCTGCTGGGCCCGGCGGACCTGCGCGACCGGATCGAGCGGGGGCGGGCCGGGCACGTCGTCGTGCGGGCCGAGGACACCGGGAAGTTCGGGGAGGTGCCGGGGGAGTACACGCGGATCGCGGTGCGGTCGCAGGGTGCCGCTCCGGGCTCCGGGGGAGCCGCCGACGCCCCCGTTCCCGGGTGGCTGGACTTCGACGACGCGTACGGGATGGACGCGTCGTTCGAGCCCGACGGTGTGACCCGGGCCGACGACCCGTTGATGCTCTACTTCACCTCCGGGACGACCGCCCGGCCCAAGCTCGTCGAGCACACCCATGTGTCGTACCCGATCGGGCACTTGGCGACCATGTACTGGATCGGGCTCAAGCCCGGCGATGTGCACCTGAACATCTCCTCGCCCGGCTGGGCCAAGCACGCCTGGTCGAATCTGTTCGCCCCGTGGAACGCCGAGGCGACCGTCTTCATCCACAACTACACGCGTTTCGACGCGGTCCGGCTGATGTCCGCGATGGACGCGGCGGGCGTCACCAGCTTCTGCGCGCCGCCGACGGTGTGGCGGATGCTGATCCAGGCGGATCTCGGCGCGCTGCGGAACCCGCCGCGCGAGGTCGTCGCTGCCGGTGAACCGCTCAACCCCGAGGTCATCGAGACGGTCCGGCGGGAGTGGGGCCGGGTGATCCGGGACGGCTTCGGGCAGACCGAGACGGCCGTCCAAGTCGCCAACACGCCCGGGCAGTTGCTGAAGGCGGGCTCGATGGGGCGGCCGAGCCCCGGCTACACGGTGGAGCTCCTGGACCCGGTGACGGGCGCGCCCGGTGCGGCCGAGGGCGAGATCGCGCTCGACCTGTCCGCCCGCCCGGTCGGCCTGATGACCGGCTACCACGGCGACCCGGAACGTACCGCCGAGTCGATGGCCGGCGGCTACTACCGCACCGGCGACATCGGCGCCCGCGACGCCGACGGCTACATCACCTACATCGGGCGCGCCGACGACGTCTTCAAGGCGTCCGACTACAAGATCTCGCCGTTCGAGCTGGAGAGCGCGCTCCTGGAGCACGAGGCCGTGGCGGAGGCGGCCGTCGTGCCCGCGCCCGACCCGCTGCGCCTCGCCGTTCCGAAGGCGTACATCGTGCTCGCGGAGGGCTGGGAGCCCGGCCCGGACACCGCGAAGGTGCTCTTCGCGCACTCGCGGGCGGTCCTCGCGCCGTACAAGCGGATCCGCCGGATCGAGTTCGGCGAGCTGCCCAAGACGGTGTCCGGGAAGATCCGCCGTATCGAACTGCGGGAGGCGACGGCGGCCGGTTCGACGGCCGAGTACGACGAGGGGGACCTGCGGTGACGGGACCTGGGATGACGGAACCCGCCGTGCCGGACCTCTCGTACAGCCACGGCACGAGTGATACGCCGCTGCTCGGCGACACGATCGGACGCAACCTGGACCGGGCGGTCGCCTTGTACGGCGAGCGCGAGGCGCTGGTCGACATGGCGTCGGGCCGGCGCTGGACCTACATCCAATTCGCCGCGTCCGTAGGCGAGTTGGCGCGCGCTCTGCTCGCCGCCGGGGTCGCGAAGGGCGACCGGGTCGGCATCTGGGCGGTGAACTGTCCGGAGTGGGTGCTCGTGCAGTACGCGACCGCCCGGATCGGCGCGATCATGGTGAACATCAACCCGGCGTACCGGGCGCACGAGCTCGCGTACGTACTGAAGCAGGCCGGGATCTCGGTGCTCTTCGCCTCGCAGCGGCACAAGGGCAGCGACTACCGGGCGCTGGTCGAGCAGGCGCGCCCGCAGTGCCCGGAGCTGCGGTCGGTGCACTACATCGGCGACGAGTCGTGGGACGCGCTGTTGGCCGACGCGGAAGAGGTGACGGGCGCTCAACTCATCTCGCGGGAGGCTGAGTTGACGTGCGACGACCCGGTCAACATCCAGTACACCTCGGGCACCACCGGCTTCCCCAAGGGGGCGACGCTCTCCCACCACAACATCCTCAACAACGCGTATTTCGTGGGGGAGTCGATCGCGTACACCGAGCGGGACCGGATCTGTGTGCCGGTGCCGTTCTACCACTGCTTCGGCATGGTGATGGGCAACCTCGCGGCCACCTCGCACGGCGCGTGCGTCGTCATCCCGGCGCCGTCCTTCGACGCGGCGGCGACGCTGCGGGCAGTCCAGCAGGAGCGGTGCACCTCGCTGTACGGGGTCCCGACGATGTTCATCGCCGAGCTGAACCTCCCGGACTTCGCCTCGTACGATCTGTCCTCGCTGCGCACCGGGATCATGGCCGGTTCGCCGTGTCCGGTGGAGGTGATGAAGCGGGTCGTCGCCGAGATGAACATGGCGGAGGTGTCCATCTGTTACGGCATGACGGAGACGTCCCCGGTGTCCACCCAGACCCGCCGTGACGACGATCTGGAGCGCCGGACGGGGACGGTGGGGCGGGTGATGCCGCACATCGAGGTGAAGGTGGTGGATCCGGCGACCGGTGTCACTCTGCCGC
The DNA here is from genome assembly GCF_043198895.1 of Streptomyces sp. NPDC048696. NCBI lineage: Bacteria > Bacillati > Actinomycetota > Actinomycetes > Kitasatosporales > Streptomycetaceae > Streptomyces > Streptomyces sp. NPDC048696. The sequence goes on from NZ_JBICVJ010000006.1 coordinate 173,606, forward strand.
GCGGCGAGGCGGGCGAGCTGTGCACCCGCGGATACAGCGTGATGCTCGGCTACTGGGACGAGCCGGAGCGGACCGCCGAGGTGATCGACGCGGGGCGCTGGATGCACACGGGCGACCTGGCCGTGCTGCGCGAGGACGGTTACGTACAGGTCGTCGGCCGCATCAAGGACATGATCATCCGAGGTGGCGAGAACGTCTATCCGCGCGAGATCGAGGAATTCCTGTACGCGCACCCGAAGATCGCGGATGTGCAGGTGGTGGGCGTGCCGGACGAGAGGTACGGCGAGGAGATCCTGGCCTGCGTCATCCCGCGCGACCCCGCCGACCCGCCCACGCTCGACGACCTCACCGCCTTCTGCCGCGACCGGTTGGCGCACTACAAGGTGCCGCGGCGGCTGCGGATTCTGCGCGAGTTCCCGATGACCGTGAGCGGAAAAGTGCGGAAGGTGGAGCTGAGGGAGGGGTACGGGGAGTAGTCGGGGCGCGCGTGGCTGTTCGTCTGGTCGGCTGCTCGGCTGTTCAGCTGGTCGACGGTTCGGCTCAGGTGTGCGGGCTGGGCGGGACAACCTGGCGCAGCGGGTTGCGGCCGCCGTGTTCGCCGCCGCCCCTGGCCAGGAGCCCCGCCTCCCGGGCGAACCGGGGCAGCGACTGGGCCAGGGCGCGGTCGCCGTGCAGGGCCACGAGCATCAGGATCTCCCCGTCGGGAGGCCGGGGCCGGGTCATGGGCAGCGGGTGCGCGGCGCGCAACGAGACGAGCAGCGCGTGCGCGGCCGGGGTGCGGCGGGGCAGGCACAACAGCGCGGTGGCACCGGTCAACGCCAGTGCGGTGACGGCGAGTTGAGTGACGGTGGGGTGGCGCGGACCGAACACCACGGCGGTGATCAGGTTCAGCGGGACGGCCGCGAGCAGGATCTGGGCGGCGGTCCATCGCGCACGGCGGCGCAGCAGGCCGTCGGCGGTGAGGCCGTCGAGCAGGTTGCCGACGGCCTGCCGCACCCTGGGCCGCGCGATGATCGCCCGTACGTCCATCGGCGTCCGCAGGGAGGTGGCGACGGCGTGCTGCAGCGGATCGGGCAGCCGTACGGGAAGTTCGTCGACGCGTACGGATACGGCGCCGGGGCGGTCGGGGTCGGCGTCCACCGTGCCGCTCAGATGGAGCCCGGCGAGCGCCACGGTCACGGCCGCGCGGGGCCCGCCCCGCACGCACGCGGCGGCCACGGCGTCGAGCGTGGCACGCCGGGCCGGGGCGGGGCGCAGCAGTGCCGCCGCGATGATCAGTTGGATGCCCGCCGCCCCGATGAACCACCACATGGCCGTCCGCCTCCCCCGAGGGTGCCCGTGGGGGGAATGTCCCCGCAGGGGGGAGGGGCGAAGCGGCAGGGCCGGTTTTCAGAGCTTGATTTGAGCTTTGACGGGTCCGGGTCCGGGTCCGGGGCGGGGGCCGAGGGGGGCTGGGAGATCCTTCTGACTCACGGGCTCACGGTCCGGTGACGATGAGCTCGTCGGCAGCGTCGTTCACGGGCTGCGGGGTGCCGGTGAGGTCCATGACGAAGAGCGGGATGCGCAGCTCGTCGCCACGGGTGCGGGCGTCCTTGGTGTAGCCCGCGAGCGAGAAGTACACGCTGGTGGACGAGTTGCTGAGCCCGTTGAGCCACAGGCACTCCACGGCCCGCAGCGAGGCCGGGCGCGTCGTCGGATCGACCTGCGCGACCAGGCCGGGCCCGCGCAGATCGATCCCGGAGGCGGGGCGCGCCTCGGACTGCAGTACGTCGCGGAACCCGAGCCACTTCAGATAGAGCGCCGCCGCGGTCACCGCGTCCCGGGCGGTACGGATGGTCACCGGGTGGAACGCCGTACGCGGGGGCGGGGCGGTCGGCGGGACCGGGATGTGGACCGGCAGCGGGACGGGCGGCGCGGTGACCGGCCGTACGGGGATCCGCAGCACCGTGCCGCACGAGCACCCGAGCTCGGGCTGCGGCCACTGGTCCTCCCGCCCGCAGACCCCGCAGCGCACGACGACCCAGTCCTCGTTCCAGGTGCGATGAGTAATCGGCTCGGGCGCCCCGCCGCGCGCGAGCGGGGGCGCGAGCGGGGCGCCGCAGGGGCAGGGGTAGGAGGTCGGCGTGTACCGGTGCTCACGCCGACAGGCGGGACACCGCACGGGGACACCGTCGCCACGCCTGACGCCGGGCCGGGGCGACCGATACCCACCACCGGGGCCGCCGCTGCCCGCGCCGCCGGCGTTGCCGGGACCACCGTTTCGGCTGCCGCCGGGGCCTCCTGGGCCTGTGGTCCGGCTGCTCGCGGGCCCGTCGCCGACGCCTCCCGTGCTTTCGGCCTGGCCGCTGCCGGGCCCGTCGCCGATGCCCCAGGCACCCTCACCGAGCCCGAAGCCGTCCCCGCCTCCGACGCCTCCCGCACCCTCACCGAGCCCGAAGCCGGGCCCGTCGCCGATGCCCCCGGCACTCTCACCGCGGCCGAAGCCGTCCCCGCCTCCGACGCCTCCCGCACTCTCACCGCGGCCGAAGCCGTCCCCGCCTCCGACGCCCCCAGGACCGCCGGCCCCGCCGAAGCCACCCCCGCCGTCCACCCCGTCGCTCATGCCCTTCACCCCGCGCTCGCCTGCCCGATCCGCCCATCGTCCTCCACTGAGGGCCGTGCGGGAGGCGACTTCGGGGATCCCTTGACGCGCCTGCGTACGCCCCCTATGTTTCTTCCATATCGCAGAACTAAACTTCCGCATTACGGAATCAAGGCTCTCAGGTGGCGCGACAGAGCCCGACTCCGCCAGGCCGAAGCAGGAGCACTCCATGCCTCGTATGACCGCTGCCCGAGCGGCAGTTGAGATCCTCAAGCGCGAAGGCGTCACCAACGCGTTCGGCGTGCCGGGCGCGGCGATCAACCCCTTCTACGCGGCCCTCAAGGCCGGCGGCGGCATCAAGCACACGCTGGCCCGCCACGTCGAGGGCGCGTCCCACATGGCCGAGGGGTACACGCGTAGCAACGCCGGGAACATCGGCGTCTGCATCGGTACCTCCGGCCCCGCCGGCACCGACATGATCACCGGCCTGTACTCGGCGATCGCCGACTCGATCCCGATCCTCTGCATCACGGGCCAGGCGCCGGTCGCCAAGCTCCACAAGGAGGACTTCCAGGCGGTCGACATCGCGAGCATCGCCAAGCCGGTGACCAAGGCCGCGACCACCGTCCTGGAGGCCGCGCAGGTCCCGGGCGTGTTCCAGCAGGCCTTCCACCTGATGCGCTCCGGCCGCCCCGGCCCGGTCCTCATCGACCTGCCGATCGACGTCCAGCTCACCGAGATCGACTTCGACCCGGACACGTACGAGCCGCTGCCGGTCTACAAGCCGGCCGCGACCCGCGCCCAGATCGAGAAGGCGATTCAGTTCCTGCTCGACTCCGAGCGGCCGCTGATCGTCGCGGGCGGCGGCATCATCAACGCCGACGCGTCCGACCTGCTCGTCGAGTTCGCCGAGCTGACCGGCACGCCGGTCATCCCCACCCTGATGGGCTGGGGCATCCTCGCCGACGACCACGAGCTGAACGCCGGCATGGTCGGCCTGCAGACCTCGCACCGCTACGGCAACGCGAACTTCCTGGAGTCCGACTTCGTCCTCGGCATCGGCAACCGCTGGGCCAACCGCCACACCGGCGAACTGGACGTCTACACCAAGGGCCGCAAGTTCGTCCACGTCGACATCGAGCCGACCCAGATCGGCAAGATCTTCGCGCCGGACTACGGCATCGCCTCGGACGCCAAGGCCGCGCTCACCCTCTTCGTCGAGGTGGCCAAGGAGCTGAAGGCCGCGGGCAGGCTGCCCGACCGCAGCGCCTGGGCGGCGTCGACGCAGGAGCGCAAGGCGCGGCTCCAGCGCCGTACGCACTTCGACAACGTCCCGCTGAAGCCGCAGCGCGTGTACGAGGAGATGAACCGCGCCTTCGGCCCGGAGACCCGGTACGTCACCACCATCGGCCTCTCCCAGATCGCCGGCGCGCAGATGCTGCACGTCTACAAGCCGCGCCACTGGATCAACTGCGGCCAGGCCGGCCCGCTCGGCTGGACCATCCCGGCCGCGCTGGGTGTCGCCACGGCCGACCCGGAGACCCCGGTCGTCGCCCTCTCCGGCGACTACGACTTCCAGTTCATGCTGGAGGAGCTGGCGGTCGGCGCGCAGCACAACATCCCGTACGTCCACGTCCTCGTGAACAACTCCTACCTGGGCCTGATCCGCCAGGCCCAGCGCGGCCTGGACATCAACTTCCAGGTCAACCTGGAGTTCGAGAACATCAACTCCCCGGAGCTGGGCGTCTACGGCGTCGACCACGTCAAGGTCGTCGAGGGCCTGGGCTGCAAGGCGATCCGCGTGACCGAGCCGGACCAGCTGCTCCCGGCTTTCGAGGAGGCCAAGAAGCTGGCCGCGGAGTACCGCGTCCCGGTCGTCGTCGAGGCGATCCTGGAGCGGATCACCAACATCTCGATGGGCGTGAAGATCGACGCGATCAACGAGTTCGAGGAGCTCGCGACGGAGCCGGGCCACGCCCCGACGGCGATCCGCCCGCTGCAGAAGTCGTAACACTCCGTATGTAACGGATTTGTACGTCACGTACGTACGAATCCGGTACGTGCCGTTACGTGAGCGAGCTCGCCCGTAAGACCGACGGCTCCGGTGTTTCCCGTGGGGGGTGGCACCGGAGCCGTCGCCGTTCACTCGTTAGCGTTCACCCCGAAGGAAAGCCGCCCGCGATGCACCATCTGCCCATTCGCGCCCGTTCCCGACCCGCCCCGAGCCCGGCGTCACTGGGCCCACAGGCCAATCGTGTCGAATCCGAGACGAGTGAAGGCCAGTGGGACGGGCCGCGACGGCGCATACTGGTAGGACCATGACGCAGCCGTCCGCGCCGAGGCGCCACCTGCCCACCAGTCCCTTCAAAGCTCCGGTCGACCCGCAGGCCAAGACCTTCGAACTGGGCGACCGGGTCTCCCACGACCAGTTCGGCCTGGGCAGGATCGTGGGCGTCGAGGACGGAGTCGCCATGCTCGTCGACTTCGGCTCCCGGCGCGCACGCATCCTGAGCCCCTACACACGCATGCACCGCCTCTGAGGCGAGGCAGGCCATACGATCAGGGCTCCGTCCGCGTCAGCGGGTCGGGGCCTTGTTCTGTCGCCGGAGCCGGAGCCGGAGCCAGACCCGGAGCCGGGGTGCTGCCGCTCGCGCGCACCCGGTCCATCTCCCGCCACTGGGGCCGCAGCGCGGTCACGGTCGTGGTGAGGACGTACGCGGCCGCGGCCACCAGCAGGACCGCCGTGAGCCCGAAGGAGGCCACGCCCGCCCCGGCGATCAGCCCGCCCAGGGGGATACCGGCCCAGGCCAGCGAGTCGCCCAGGGCGTTGACCCGGCCCAGCAGCGGACGCGGCACCCGCTCGAAGGTGATGGCCCCCAGGATCGGGTTGAGGAACCCCATGCCGAACCCGCTCGCGGCGAACACCGCGAGCACCGCCCACATCGGGGCGCCGGCGGCCAGCACGAGGAACCTCGGCGCTCCGGCGACCAGGAAGCCCCCGAAGAACACCAGTCGGCGCCGCATCCGGTGAGCCACCGCGGCGGCGATCAGACTGCCGCCCACCGCGGCGATCCCCAGCACGCTGCCGGTCAGGCCGATCACGGACGGGCCGTGGCCGGACTCCCGGGCCCAGACCGGCATGAGCAGCGTGCTGAACGCCGCGTCCAGCAGGTTGAGGATGCCGACCGTGACGGTGATCGTGAGCAGCAGCGGCTCCTGCCGCAGGAACCGGAACCCGTCCCCGAAGCGGCTCCAGTAGCCGGGCTCGGGAGGCCCTTCCGCCGCCGGTGAGACGTGCGCGCTCCGCCGGGGCAGGGCGAGAGCGATGATCACGGAGCCCGACGCGAAGCACACCGCGTCGGCGGTGAGAGCGGCGAGCGGGCCGACGAGCGCCACGGTCGCGCCCCCGATCGCCGGACCGACCGTGGCAGCCAGCCGTTCGGTCACACCGGTCAGCCCGGCGGCCCGCTCCAGCGGTATCAGCGCGCGTTCGGCCGCCTCCGGAACCATGACTTCCTTGGCCAGGTCGCCGGGACCGCGCGCCGCGCCGATCACCGCGACGAGAACCAGCAGTGGCCAGAAGGACAGCATGTCGAGGGCGTGCAGCAGCGGGACCGCGCCGACGGCGCTCGCGCTGACCACGTCGGTCACCCACGAAACGGAACGTGGCCCGGCCCGGTCCACCAGTGGCCCGGTGAACGCCTTGGCCACGACGTAGGGGACCATCTCGCAGAACGCCACCAGCCCGGTCCGGGTGGCGCTGCCGGTGGTGGCGAGTACGAACCAGGGCAGGGCGATGGCGGAGATCCGGGTGCCGGTCAACGAGACGGCCATCGCCGCGAGTACGCCACCGAGCGGCCGTAAGGACCGCTCGCCGGATATCCGTTCCGACGCCGCCGCGGCCACCGTCACGACGCCTCCGGTCCCGGCTCCCGCGGGGCGTGTTCATCGGGGTCGGGCAGGATGTGCACGACGACGGAGACGCGTTCGGAGTGCTCGGGGGCATCGGCCGCACCCTCTGGCGCGGCGCGCCGGTAGCGGTTGATGACGGCCCTCAACTCCTCGTCGAGGGACGTGGCTTCCTCCGCCGTGAGCTGCAGCGTCCAGTCGCTCATGTCGAAGGTGGACCGCCAGGAAGCGGGCATGGTGGCGAGCTCGTTGATCGTGCGCTGGGCGCGCTGGGCGTACGTGGTGGCCACGGACTGCATATACGTCAGCGCGGCCTCGGGCTCCCGCTCGGCCAGTTCCGACTCGTCGAACCACGTCGTCTGATGCACCGAACGCCACCAGCGCTCCCGTGCGTTCCCGCGCTCGACGTCCTCCTCGACGAACCCCGCCGCGCCGAGCTGGCGCAGGTGATAGCTGGCCGTACCGGAATTGACCCCGAGCCGCTCGGCCAGCCGCGTGGCCGTCGAGGGCCCGTGCCGCCGCAGCAGCCCGACCAGCTGCACTCGTACGGGATGCGCCATGGCGCGCAGCCCCTTCGCATCCAGGACGACAGCGTCGCTCGCCCCAATGCCCGCTATGTGCTTGTCACTTGAGTCGACCATGCCACGCAGGATAGACCGCAAAGACTTCTTCGCGAAGGGTTCTTCGAGAAGAAGTCTTTGCGGTCCTGGTCAAAGGCGTTCCGAAGAGGTCGGCGATCGATGCCGCCTCACTTCACCTCGGCCGTGACCTTCCACAGCAGGACGGCCCCAGGGCAGATGCGGCCCGGGTCGGGGCGGCAGTGGCGCGTTGCGGTGATCGTGGTGGTGCCGAGGTGCTCCGCGTGGAGGACTCCGCTGGCGCTGCCCGTCGGCGTGGTGCCGCCGGCCGTGCGCCGGAGCACGTCGGGGGCGCTGGACTGCGGAACGCTCCAGGTGTAGTTGAGCCCTTGACTGCGGTAGCCGGTGAGCTTGACGTCGACGTCGTCCCCGGCCGCCAGGGCCAGGCTCCGGCCGTTGTCCGCGTTGGTCAGCACCACCCGCTGGGCGGCGGCCAGGTGGGACTGGGCGGCCGCCGGCACGGCAGCGGCGCCCGTGGCCAGCGCCAGCCCTACAGCCAGCGGAACGGCACGGTACTTCGATGTCTTCATGATTCCCCAAGGTCGATCGGACCGGGCACAACGGGCTCGGTGCCCAAGGATCAGCTTGGCCTGCATCCAAGCCCAAATGGTGACCTTTGCGGTCGAACGCCCCGAACTGGTGAGGGCGGCCATCGCGCCCTTCACCGGTGCTCAGGTGGTCACCGTCGGCGCTACGGCGCCTCACGAGACAGTGACGTTAGCCCGGCACGCCGCCGTCGGCATGCGGGAGGGCCCGACTCGGCCACTGTGGTGTGGCCGGTATCGGAGGGGCGGCCGCAAGCGGATCGTGACGACCTGGACCGGACCCGCCGGTGGATCGAACAGGAGCGGCATCGACGCCTCACCATCACCCGAATGGACGCACCCGAATGGCGGTACCGCATCCGGCGACCTACGGTCGGTCAAGATCTCGGTTCCGAGACAGGTGGCCAGCCAGGGAGGTCAACCATGAAGCGACTTCGCACCCTCGCCATCGCGGCCGCGCCCGCGGCAATGCTGATCGGCCTTGCGATTCCGGCTTCCGCCGCACCCGCGCCGAAGGCGCCGACAACGCCGAACGCCGGCTGCTACACGCCGCGGGCCGACCAGGTTCTCACTGCCAAGGAGGGCATCCAGCTCGTCAGCGCCTGCAAGGCTCGGAAGGATGACGCCTCGTGGCACTGGATGGGCAACTACGGCTCGGTCTACGACGTGGTCAACGTCGCGAACAGCAGGGGCGTCGCTGCCGGCGGGCTGGTGACGATACCGAATGCCAGCGGCGGCGGCCTGATCCCGACGTTCATGTACTACTGAACTGGCGACGAAGGGCGTCCGCCGGTAGGTGGTGACGCGTCGGAGCGGCGGTACGGCGGGCGGTCTTCTGCCGATCTTGGAGTTGCCTACGGTCTGTGATCCGGCTCGCTGCCCCGGCCGCTCCAGCGACTGGGGCGACCGAGATGAGCACCCGTCCCCGGGGTGCCCAGTCCATCCGAGGGCGGGCGGTCAACGGCCGGCCTGGACAGCAGGCGCGCCGCTACCCGGGCACATCTCGCGACTCCCCTGCGCCTGATGCGGGGGAGTCTGCCCGCCCGGCGGGGCTCCGACGATGGCTCCGCATTGAGGGCAGTTGCCGGCGCATTGCCCGGGATCGCATCGCGCTCCCCGTCAGGACGCGCCCAGCCGCGCCGGCGACTGGAGCGGCCGAGACGGGCACCCGCCCCCGGGGCGCCCAACTATCCGGGGGCGGGCGGTCACCGGGATCGGGCTCCTCGTGCAGCGGGTTGCCCGGGCCGGGGTGACCCGGACGAACGACGACAGCAGAGCCCGGAATTTCTTGTGGCCGTGCTGCCGGGCAGTGTGCCGGATCGCCCAATCCTCCGGGCCCTGCGGAGCGTCGGAGGGCTCGGACGTGGTCGAGGCAGGTCATTCACTCCATCAGGTACACCGGAGTCAGGGCGCCGGGCGTCCGGTCCGGACCCAGCATCCACTCCGCGTAGCGGATCACCGAGCGGAGGCTCATAGCGTCCGCTCCGCGCCTGGGACGACGTCCAGTCGGTCTCGCCCACGCAGTACGAGGGCGGCCACAGCGCGGGCGTCGCAGACGCTGCCCACGGCGCGCGGCGGGAGAGCCCAGTGCGGGCCGGGCCGTGACAGGAAATCGAGCCGCGGCACCCCCAGCCACGTCCCCGGCGCCAGGCACTCTACCCCGGGCACCCGCCAGTGGTCGTACGTGCCAGGCGGGACGAGGGCGTAGTACCAGACGCCGACGCCGTACGCGTCGTGGATGACCGCTCCGACCTTCAGGCCCTCGGCGAGGAACGCGACGACGGCCTCGGGGGCTGAGCTGCCTGCGGCAGCGTGGACGACGGGGGCAGGCAGACGGATCGCGTCGAACTTGGTGCCGGTCGGCACGAGAGCGATGCCCACGTCGAACTCCCGCCGGGCCCGAGTCGGTGTGTCGTGGGCTGAGGCGAGCCAGTTGGTGATGGCGGCTCCGGCCTGGTCGATCACGGTGACACCACCTCGGCAGTGCCCTCGACGGCCTGGAGGTAGCGGATGAACGCGGCGGACGCGCGGCTGCGGAGCGGGAGCGCGACGGCGAAGTGGGCTGCCGACGGCGTCACCACTCCGCTGACCCGCCCGTCCTCCATGAGGCGCAGTACGCGCACCAGGCCGGGGCGCTGGTCCTTCGCGCGGTCCAGCGGGCCAATGTCGTACAGCGCGGCCGTCACGGTCCACGGCTGTGCCGTGGCGTACTCGCGCAGCGTGTTGAGCGCTGCGTCGGGGTCGCTGCCGTCTGAGATGCAGGCGTACAGGGCGACGGGTACGCGACTGTCGCCCCTGCCTGTTCCGATGGGGATGGCGAACACGGGTTCAGTCCCTGTCGTCGGCTGATTGGGTTCAATGCCCAGCCAGACAAGGGAGATTGGCCACAACGCTCACAGATTTGTGAGCGGGGTCGAGGTGGTGAGTGAGCGTCAGAGCCCGATCCATGTGGCCATGTGGCCGAGGGTGTCGGGTGTACGGCGGGAGATATGGACCAGGCCCGTGATGGTCTCGCGGGCGCCAGGGTGATATCGAGTCTGTTCGGGGGCTGCGCGGCGGGCCTTCACGATCGAAGCCAGGGCGGCTGAGGCGCGTCCCGTCTCCATCTCCGACCGGGCTCGGTCGATGTAGAAGTGAGCGCGGCGGGACGTTGCCAGGCTGGCGGGAAGTCTGACCTTACGGGCCTGCTTCAGCGCGTCGTCGTACTGGTGCATCTCGACGGCAGCTGACATGCGGTGCAGCGCGATGTTGGTGGGGCCGAACGACAGCCAGTGCACGTCCGAGGCGTCTCCGGTGCGCCGGGCGTACGCCTTCGCCTCGGCGATGTGCTGCTTCACCGCGTTCTCGTCGTCGGCCCGGGCCGCGATGACCGATGCGCCGAGATGCAACTGGCCGGCCACCGCGAGGGATTCGCGTGTGCCGTCTGCCTGGCCGACAATGCCGTGCCCGGACGTGATGAGGCGCTGCCCGATCGTGTACTCGCCCTCGCGGAAGTAGACGAGGGCGCGCATGTACTGGCGCACAGCGGCGAGACACGGATCGGATGCCCGGTGGGCCGCCCAGTCCATGCGGTCAAGGGCCACAGAGCTCAGATCGTAGTAGCCGAGTTTCACAGTCACGTCGTGGGCGGTGCGAAACGCCGAGGCAAGAGCCTGCCACAGCTCCGTCGTGGGTGTGCGCCAGGCGGCACTCGTCAGCTCGGCGATGACATCGGGCAGCAGGGTGGCAGCGTTGCGCAGGTGGGTGGCGCGGACCTCAGCACACAGCTGGTCGGCGGCGGCCACCAACTGCGCGGCAGGCCGGGCGGTGAGGACGTCACTGGCACCGAGGTCGTACAGATCAAGGGCCTCGCGGATGGGACGCACGAGGTTGGCCAGCCGGTCTTGCTGAAGTTCGGTCACGTAGGGTTGTCCCGTCAGGACGGTGACGTCGATCCGCAGAGCGCGTGCACAAGCCGCAGTGAAGTCGACCGTGGCCGCGCGAGCCCCGCATTCGACCTGGTTCAGCAGGCTGTACGAGTACGGGATCATCGCTGCGAGTTGCCGCTGAGTGAGACGGGCGAGTCGTCGCTGCTCTTTGATACGCGCGCCGGTGTGGTCGTCGTCCAGTGTCGGCATACCGGTCTCCAGTTCCTGACTCGTCATCTGGAACGGTACTCGCGCTTCCGCGCGTTGGTGCCTGCTCCGCCCCGCTTCCACCCGGTGCGGGGGCGGTTGCATGTGATCGATCAGGCGCGATGGGATGGACCCATGACGACGTCTCGAACCCTGTATCTGCTCTGCTCGGCCGCTCCGCCGGTCTTCGACGTGGCGCGGGTGATTGAGGAGGCCCAGGCGGACGGCTGGGACGTGTGCCTAGGGCTCACGCCGACTGCGGCTCGGTGGCTGGAGGAGAGCCTGGAGGGGCTCGCGGCTCTGACCGGTCATCCGGTGCGATGCGACTACAAGCGGCCCGGGGAACCGGACGTGTGGCCGAAGGCGGACGTGATCCTCTTCGCGCCGGCCACCTTCAATTCGATCAACGCTTGGGCGCTCGGGCTGACCACGGCCTTCGTGGTGGGGGTGGTGGCCGAAGGGATCGGCAAGGGCATCCCCATGGTCACGATGCCCTGCGTCAATGCGGCATATGTCCAGCATCCGGCGTTCGACCGATCGGTGGAGACACTGCGTGGAGCCGGCGTGACCGTGTTGTACGGCGAGGGCGGATTCGTGCCCAACCAGCCTGGGCAGGGGCGGCCGGAGGCATACCCGTGGCACCTGGCCCTGGAAGCCGCGCGGGCTGCCGGCACATGACGAAGAGGCCCCGTTCCGCCCGAACCGCGTCCCCACCTTCGTACGGCAGTCCGGCCGCCCGCGCGTACTCGGCCAGCAGATCGCCGACGAACCCGGCGAGACGCGTGATACGTGCGTCCCGCAGCGGCTCGGGCGGCACCAGCGTGTACTCGGCGTGCAGCACGGGCTCGGCGACGCGCACCACGGGAGCGCCCCCTCCACCCCGCACCCCTGTCCGGTGTCGGTGTCCTGCGCCGGCCTGTTGCAGGCTCACCATCACCGGGGCAGCGTCGTGATCGTGGTGCCCTGCCTTGTAGCAGACCCCGTCAGGGGGCGCGCCAAATCTCCATGCAGACCTTCGGTGATGGGCGCAGGAGGCCGAGCCTGCTGGAGCGGGAGCGTCTGGCAGCATGAGCCCGTGACCATCGTCGACGAGTCGAGTGACCCCCTCCGGCTGCTTCTGGGGCGGGAGGTGAGCGCCCTCTGCTTCGTGCGCGATTGGGTCGAGCTGCACTTCGACGGGCCGGTCTTGCGGGCACTCAGCACCCCCTTCGGCCTCTATGGCTGCCGCGGATGGCACTTCCCCGCGCCGGGATCCCTAGAGCTCATGCGCTCCTTCATCGGCAAGACCGTCGACGACTACGAGCTGCTCGCGGACCGGCTCCTCGCGGTGGACTTCGGAGAGCACCGCTTTGCCATCCCGTTGGACCAGGCTTCGCGCGTGGGTCCCGAGGCGGCCCATCTGATCGGCGTTGACGGGAGAGGTCAGACTGACGCGCGAGCGATGTGGATCTGGTGACGACCGTCGCGACTGAGTGCGGAGAGTGACAGCATTCAAGGCTCAACTGCCCCACGGGCTTAAAAACGATCAAGGCTCCACCCGGACAACGTCCAGGTGAAGCCTTGATCATCGAGCGCTCGATTCGGGACCGTAAACCGAACCCAGCGCCCTGGCTGTGAAGTGGTGGCCGCCCGACGGAACGAGGCTGGCGCGACAGGACGTTCGCGCCGCCGGGCGGAGTCTTGTGGAGAGGGGTAAATGGGCGTCCGGGATCGCGGCGGCCAGTGATTGGTTCGGCCCCGGCGCTCCCTTCCTTCAGGTCAAGAAGGGGGCGGGGACGACCTTGACCACCGCACTGGCATCACGAAATGCCGCCGCGATCCTCGGCCCGTCCGGGGCCGCCGGCCACCCCTCATCGGGCCGGCGGTCCGGACTGCGCGGGGAATGTGACCTCCCGTCAGATTCCTCGCGCGGTCTCATGAAACGAACCCGCTCAGTCCTCGCGCAGGGCGCGGACCGCCTCCTCCACGCGCTTGCCGTACTCGGCGTCCGCGGCGTGGAAGTGGGCCAGGTTCTTCTCGATCACGTCGTCGCGGGTCACCTGGGACAGGCCGCCCGCGATGTTGGCGATCAGGCGGGACTTCTCGTCGTCCGACATCAGCCGGTACAGCTCGCCCGCCTGGAAGAAGTCGTCGTCCTTCACGTGGGTCGGGGCGGCGTGCGTGCCCGTCCAGCCCGCGATCGCGAGCGGGGCCGACAGGGCCGCGTCCGTCTGCGACGGGCCCGCGTACGAGTTCGGCTCGTAGTTCTTGTCGGTGCGGCGGCCGTTGCGCGTCGCCATGTAGCCGTCCCGGCCGTAGTTGTCCGCGACCGTCGCCTTGGGCGCGTTCACCGGCAGCTGCGTGTGGTTGACGCCCAGGCGGTAGCGGTGCGCGTCCGCGTACGCGAACAGGCGGCCCTGGAGCATCTTGTCGGGGGAGGGGCCGATGCCCGGAACGAAGTTGTTCGGGGAGAACGCCGCCTGCTCGACCTCGGCGAACACGTTGTCCGGGTTGCGGTCCAGGACCAGGCGGCCCACGCGCTGCAGCGGGTAGTCGCTGTGCGGCCACACCTTCGTCAGGTCGAACGGGTTGAAGCGGTAGTCGGCAGCCTCGGCCGCCGGCATGACCTGCACGTACAGCGTCCAGGACGGGTTCACGCCGCGCTCGATCGCCTGGAGGAGGTCGGTCTGGTGGCTGTTCGCGTCCTTGCCGACCAACTCGGCCGCCTGCTCGGACGACAGGCTGCGGATGCCCTGGTTGGTCTTGAAGTGGTACTTCACGAAGAAGGCCTCGCCCGCCTCGTTCGTCCACTGGTAGGTGTGCGAGCCGTAGCCGTTCATGTGGCGGTACGACGCCGGGATGCCGCGGTCGCCCATCAGCCAGGTGATCTGGTGCGTCGCCTCGGGGGCGTGCGCCCAGAAGTCCCAGACGTTGTCCGGCTCCTGCTTGCCCGTGAACGGGTCGCGCTTCTGGGAGTGGATGAAGTCGGGGAACTTGATCGGGTCCTTGATGAAGAACACCGGCGTGTTGTTGCCGACGAGGTCGTAGTTGCCGTCCTCGGTGTAGAACTTCAGCGCGAAGCCGCGCGGGTCGCGGACCGCGTCCGCGCCGCCGAGCGAGTCCGCCACCGTGGAGAAGCGGATGAACGTCTCGGTGCGCTTACCCACCTGCGAGAGGAAGTCGGCCTTCGTGAAGCCGGTGACGTCGTCCGTCACCTCGAAGTAGCCGTACGCGCCGGAGCCGCGGGCGTGGACCACGCGCTCCGGGATCCGCTCACGGTTGAAGCGCGCGAGCTTCTCCAGCAGGTGCTGGTCCTGGAGGAGGATGGGGCCACCGACGCCGGCGGTGGCGGAGTTCTGGTTGTCGGCGACGGGGGCGCCGGACTCGGTCGTAAGCACGCGCTTCGACATCGTGACCTTCCGTACGGGAGCTGCACTGCTGAACGGTCTGCGGTGTCAGGAGCGTAGGTACGCCCCGAAGCGAACGTCAACAGTTTGTTGAAAATGAAGTGGGGTGTTCCGGGCGGCGGCGACGCCTGGGCGCGACAGGACAGGTGTCAGCGCCACCGCCGCCCGGAAGTCAGGGGGCCCGCCCGTATCGGCGGGCCGGGGCTCAGATCTGGGCGCCCGACAGGCGCTCGACCGCGCGCAGCAGCGCCGAGTGGTCCAGGCCGCCGTCGCCCTGGGCGCGCAGCGACGCGACCAGCTGGGCCACGACCGCGCCGACCGGGAGCGCCGCGCCGACGTTGCGGGCGGCGTCGGTGACGATGCCCATGTCCTTGTGGTGCAGGTCGATACGGAAGCCCGGCGCGAAGTCGCGGTTGAGGAAGTTGTCCTTCTTGCGGGTCAGCACGGTCGAGCCGGCCAGACCGCCGTTGAGGACGTCCAGGGCCGCGGTGAGGTCCACGCCGGACTTCTCCAGGAAGACCACGGCTTCGGCGCACGCCTGGATGTTGACCGCCACGATGAGCTGGTTGGCGGCCTTCACCGTCTGGCCGGAGCCGTGCGGGCCGCAGAGCACGATGGTCTTGCCCAGCGCGTCGAAGATGCCCTTGGCCTCGTCGAAGTCGGCCTTGTCGCCACCCACCATGATGGAGAGCACGGCCTCGATCGCGCCGGCCTCGCCGCCGGAGACCGGGGCGTCCAGGACGCGCACGCCCTTGTCGGCCGCCGCCTTCGCCAGGTCCACGGAGGTCTGCGGGGTGATCGACGACATGTCGATCAGCAGGGCGCCCGCCTTCGCGTTCGCCAGGATGCCGGCCTCGCCGTACGCGATGGCCTCGACCTGCGGGGAGGCCGGGACCATCGTGATGATGACGTCCGCGTCCTTGACCGCGTCGGCGATCGAGGCGGCGGCGGTGCCACCGGCGGCGGCCAGACGGTCCAGCTTGTCCTGCTCAAGGGTGAAGCCGGTGACGGGGTAACCGGCCTTGATCAGGTTCTCGGACATGGGGGAGCCCATGATGCCGAGGCCGATCCATGCGATCTTGGGAAGGGTGCTCATTGGGGGGCCTCTCTCAACTGCGGTGTTGCGTCAGGAAGTTCAGGGGGCGGCTGAGCCCATTGCCTCAGCCTCAGCGCGCCGCGCGGGCCTCGGACGGCAGCGACGCGAAGGACGCGGCGGCGTCGGCGGCCTTGTACTCCAGGCCGACCCAGCCCTCGTAACCCGCCTTGGCGAGCTGGTCGAGCAGGGACTCCAGAGGCAGCGAGCCGGTGCCGGGGGCGCCGCGGCCCGGGTTGTCGGCGATCTGTACGTGGCCGGTCTTGTCCGCGTACGCCTCGATGACCTGGGCGACGTCCTCGCCGTTCATCGACAGGTGGTAGATGTCGAGCAGGAACTTGGCGTTGCCGAGGCCGGTCGCCGCGTTCACCTTGTCGATGACCTCGATCGCGGCCGGGGCGCTGACCAGCGGGTACAGCGGCGACTCCGGCTTGTTCAGGGTCTCGACCAGGAGGATCGCGCCGACGCGGTCGGCCGCGCGGGCCGCGAGCACCAGGTTCTCCAGCGCGAGCGAGTCCTGGACCTGCGGGTCCACGCCCTCGACGCGGTTGCCGTACAGCGCGTTGAGGGCCCTGCAGCCCACCGAGGCGGCGAAGTCCGCCGCGACCTCGATGTTGGCGCGGAAGCGGTCCGACTCCTCGCCGGGTACGGAGAGGGCTCCGCGGTCGGGGCCCGGCAGGGCGCCCGCGTAGAAGTTCAGCCCCACCAGCTGGGTGCCGGCGTCGTCGAGCGCCTTCTTCAGGGCGTCGAGCTCGGCCTGCGCCGGAGTGGGGGTTTCGATCCAGGGCCACCACAGCTCGACCGCCGTGAAGCCCGCCGCGGCGGCGGCCGCGGGGCGCTCCAGGAGCGGGAGTTCCGTGAAGAGGATCGAGAGGTTCACATCGAAGCGCTGGTCCGAATATCCCATGAGGGTCGGCGCTCCTTCCGTATTGCGGAAGTTACTTTCTGCTTGATGGAAGGTTGCAGGCAGAGTGCCGAGCTTGTCAAGGGGGCCCTGTCCGATTGGCCTCCCGGATTGCCGAATCCGCGCAGTAGGTTGTGCGCGTGCGATTGAGAGTGGAGTTCACGACCGAGCCCTTCGACCTGGACGAGGCGCCCCCGCACGCGGTGGCCGCCCGTGAGGTCCTGCAGACGGCGGCGCTCGACGCCGTGGACGTGGGCCCCTTCGGCAACACCGCCGAGGGTGGCGCGGACGAGGTGCTGACCGCCGTCGACGCGCTGCTGCGCAAGTCCCTGGCGGCCGGTGCCACCCGCGTCTCGCTCCAGGTCAACGTGGTGGGGGAGGGCGAGAAGTGACCGAGCCCGCCGACCACCCGCTGGTCACCGCCGTCAAGCCGCTGGTCGACGCCATGGGCGCCGAGATACTGGGGCCCGACCAGGCCCAGCCCGACGACGTGGTGCTCAGCTGGGAGGGCGAGGACGTCGTCGCGGTCCGGCTGCCCCAGCTGTCGGACTCCCTGGACCACATCCTGGCCGCCATGGAGCGGCGCCACGGCGTGCCGCTGGCCGAGCTCGACCGCAAGGCGAAGCAGTCGGTCGTACGGACCCTTGAGGCGCGCGGCGCGTTCTCCGTACGCCATGGGGTGGAGACCGTCGCGTCCGCGCTCGGGGTGAGCCGCTTCACCGTGTACAACTATCTGAACAGGGAAAACGCCGCCAAGGGCGAGTGAGCGCGGCGCGCCACGGAGCCTCGTGCACAGAGCCGCCGTCCATCGAATGGGACGGCGGCTTTTTGTTGCTCCAAGTTTTCAACAAAGTGTTGACGGGATGTTTCCGAGGGCGTTAGCTATCCGCAGCCCGTCCAGCACCAAGGCCACGGAGGCCGTTCGTGACTTCGACCTCGACGCCGGGCCTCGCCCGGTTCAACACCTCCGACGACAGCACGGCGCTCGCCGCGCTCCACGAGGTGTGCGCCAGCTCGGTATGGGGGAGCAAGCTGCTCGCCCAGCGCCCGTACGCCACCGCCGACGAGCTCTTCGCCGCCAGCGACGCCGCCATGGTCGAGCTGGACGCGGCGGACCTCCGGGAGGCGATGGCGGGGCACCCGCCGATCGGGCGGCCGAAGCCGGGCGATCCGACGTCCGCCCGCGAACAGCGGGGGATGGCCGGAGCCTCCGAGGAGCTCAAGGCCGAGATGCTCGAACTCAACCTGGCCTACCAGGACCGGTTCGGCCATGTCTTCCTGATCTGCGCCACCGGGGCCACCGGTGAGCAGATGCGCGACGCGATGAAGGCCAGGATCGGCAACACCGCCGAGGCGGAGCGCGAGATCGTGCGCGCCGAACTCGGGAAGATCAACCGGATCCGGCTGACCCGTCTCGTGGAAACCGCGGAAGAAGAGGGCACCAACTGATGAGCACCGCGACCACCGCGTCGGTGTCGACGCACATCCTCGACACCAGCGTCGGCCGCCCCGCCGAGGGCGTCGCCGTCTCGCTCGCCGCCCGCTCGGGCCGCGACGCCGGATGGGTGACGCTCGGCGGCTCCGCGACCGACGCGGACGGGCGCTGCAAGGACCTGCCGGCGCTGCCGGAGGGCACGACCCACGTACGACTCGACTTCGAGGTCGAGTCCTACTTCGACAAGAAGCAAGCCGAGGCGCAGCAGGACGCCCCCCGCGTAAGGGACAGCGGTGCGTTCTTCCCGGAGGTGGCGATCACGTTCGCCGTCGTGCCGGGCGAGCACTTCCACGTACCGCTGCTGCTCAACCCGTTCGGCTACTCCGTTTACCGAGGGAGCTAGCAGACATGACTGACATTTCCCGCCACACCCGCCCCGTGATCCTCGGCCAGAACCAGTACGGCAAAGCAGAGAACCGCGTCGTCAAGATCACGCGGGACGGCGACACGCACCACATCAAGGACCTGAACGTCTCGGTCGCCCTCTCCGGCGACATGGACGACGTCCACTACTCCGGCTCGAACGCGAACGTCCTGCCGACGGACACCACCAAGAACACGGTGTTCGCCTTCGCCAAGGAGTACGGCATCGAGTCCGCCGAGCAGTTCGGCATCCACCTCGCCCGTCACTTCGTGACGTCGCAGGAGCCGATCCACCGGGCGCGCATCCGCATCGAGGAGTACACCTGGGAGCGCATCGCCACCTCGGACGCCAACTCCAAGTTCATCGGCTCGGACGAGGTACGGCACTCCTTCGCCCGCAAGGGCCAGGAGCTGCGCACCACCCAGATCACCTTCGACGGTGAGAACTGGGAGATCATCTCCGGTCTCAAGGACCTCACGGTCATGAACTCCACCAACTCGGAGTTCTGGGGCTACGTCAAGGACAAGTACACGACGCTGAAGGAGGCGTACGACCGCATCCTGTGCACCGACGTCTCCGCCGCCTGGCGTTACAACTGGACCAGCGACGAAGACCGGATGCCCAACTGGGAGAAGTCGTACGAGCAGGCCAAGAAGCACATACTCCAGGCCTTCGCCGAGACGTACTCGCTCTCGCTCCAGCAGACCCTCTACCAAATGGGTTCGCGGGTCATCAACAGCCGCAGCGAGATCGACGAGATCCGCTTCTCGCTGCCGAACAACCACCACTTCCTGGTCGACCTGGAGCCGTTCGGGCTCAAGAACGACAACGAGGTCTACTTCGCGGCCGACCGCCCGTACGGTCTGATCGAGGCCACCGTGCTGCGCGACGGCGTCGAGCCGCGCATCCCGGTCGACATGACCAACCTCTGACGCGGAGCGCCCCCGGACCCCGCCGCCCGGGGGCGCTTTTCCACCCACTCGGCACCCGTGGGCCACCCGGCCCCGGCACTCAAATCCTCTAGGGTCCTGCCGTGCCCGCTCTGCAAGATGAAGAAGAAGAGGAAGCACGATGGCACCATCGGCAGCCCAGCGCATCGTCATCGAGAACTGTTCGATCGCGACCGTGGACGCCAACGACACCGAGTACGCCTCCGGGTACCTCGTGGTCGCCGGCAACCGGATCGAGTCGATCGGGGCGGGGCAGGCCCCGCGGAACCTGGAGAACGTGGTCCGCCGCATCGACGGCACCGGCCACCTGGTCACCCCCGGCCTGGTCAACACGCACCACCACTTCTACCAGTGGATCACCCGGGGCCTGGCCACCGACCACAACCTGTTCGACTGGCTGGTGGCGCTCTACCCGACCTGGGCGCGCATCGACGAGCAGATGGGGCGCGTCGCCGCACAGGGCTCGCTCGCGATGATGGCCCGCGGCGGTGTCACCACCGCGATGGACCACCACTACGTCTACCCGCGGGGCGCCGGTGACCTCTCCGGCGCGATCATCGGCGCCGCCGCCGAGATGGGCGTACGGTTCACGCTCGCCCGGGGCTCCATGGACCGCAGCAAGAAGGACGGCGGTCTGCCGCCGGACTTCGCCGTCGAGACCCTGGAGGGCGCGCTCGCCGGGACCGAGGAGACCGTCGACCGGTTCCACGACGCCTCCTTCGACTCGATGACCCAGGTCGCGGTCGCCCCCTGCTCGCCGTTCTCGGTCTCCACCGAACTCATGAAGCAGGGCGCCGAGTTGGCCCGCCGCAAGGGCGTGCGGCTGCACACCCACGGCTCGGAGACCGTCGAGGAGGAGCAGTTCTGCAAGGAGCTGTTCGGCATGGGTCCGACCGACTACTTCGAGTCGACCGGCTGGCTCGGCTCCGATGTGTGGATGGCGCACTGCGTCCACATGAACGACTCGGACATCGCCGCCTTCGCCCGCACCGGCACCGGCGTCGCCCACTGCCCGTCCTCCAACGCGCGCCTGGCCGCCGGTATCGCCCGCGTTCCCGACATGCTGAAGGCGGGTGTCCCGGTCGGCCTCGGCGTCGACGGCACCGCCTCCAACGAGTCCGGTGAGCTCCACACCGAACTGCGCAACGCGCTTCTGATCAACCGCCTCGGCGCCCACCGCGAGGCCGCCCTCAACGCCCGCCAGGCGCTGCGGCTCGGCACGTACGGCGGTGCCCAGGTGCTCGGCCGCTCGGCCGAGATCGGTTCCCTCGAAGCCGGCAAGCTCGCCGACTTCGTGCTGTGGAAGCTGGACACCCTCGCCCACGCCTCCATCGCCGACCCGGTCATCGCACTGGTCTTCGGCGCCGCCGCCCCGGTGACGGCGTCGTTCGTCAACGGCAAGCAGATCGTCGAGGACAACCGCCTCCTCACGGTCGACGAGGACGCCATCGCCCGCGCCACGCGGGACGAGGCGCAGCGCCTCGCGCGGATCGCCGCGCAGGCCTGATCCCGGCCGGGATTCCCGCCCAGGAGTCCGGCCGAGGGGGACGGCCCTCGGCCGGTCGCCGTGGACCCGAGCGGGGCCCGCGGCAGCCGCGCCCGGGGGGTGCGCACCACAGGAAGGTGCGCACCCCCCGGGACGGTGACTCGTGCCAATCCCCGCACGAGGCAGGTCTTTTCCTCGCACGAGACGTGCGAGAAAGATCTTTTCGCCGTACGAGACCGAACCGTACGCCCCACGAAACACAGCCGCACCACACTGCACCACCTCCCTGACACCCGCGTCGCCGCCGACGCGTTACCCGACCGGAGGAACCGCCCGTGGCCGCCCTGCCCGCGCCCCGCAACGATGCAGCACCCGAGGGAGCACCCGCCCCTCGTGTCCCGGCCGCCGAAGGTGCCGCGCACCCGGTCGACGAGACCCTCCCCCCACTGAAGATGTTCACCAGCGGCCTCCAGCACGTGGCCGCGATGTACGCGGGCGTGGTGGCCCCGCCCATGGTCGTCGGGCCCGCGGTCGGGCTCACCGCCAAGGAGACCGCGTTCCTGATCGGCGCGAGTCTGTTCACCGCCGGGCTCGCGACCCTGCTCCAGACCATCGGGTTCTGGAAGGTCGGCGCCCGTCTGCCGTTCGTCAACGGCGTCTCGTTCGCCGGTGTCACCCCGATGATCGCCATCGGCAAGGACCGCGGCCACGACGGCATGACCGTCATCTTCGGGGCGGTGATCGTCGCGAGCGTCCTCGGCTTCGTACTCGCCCCGTACTTCAGCAAGTTGCTCCGCTTCTTCCCACCCGTCGTCACCGGCACGGTCATCACCCTGATAGGTGTCTCCCTGCTCCCGGTGGCCTTCCGGTGGGCGCAGGGCGGCAACGCCGCCGCGCACGACTACGGCTCGACGAAGAACATCGGGATGGCCGCGCTCACCCTGGTGATCGTGCTGGCGCTGCGCAAGCTGCTGCGCGGCTTCCTCCAGCAGATCGCGATCCTGCTCGGCCTGGTCGTGGGCACCCTGATCGCCGTGCCGTTCGGCATGACCAGCCTGGACGCGCTCCGCGACGCGGACGTCGTCGGCTTCCCGACGCCGTTCCACTTCGGCGCCCCGCACTTCGAGATCGCCGCGATCGTCTCCATGTGCATCGTGATGCTGGTCTGTATGACCGAGTCGACCGCCGACATGCTGGCCCTCGGCAAGATCGTCGGCCGTCCGGCGGACGAGCGCACCATCGAGGGCGGGCTGCGCGCCGACACCCTCGGCAGCGCGGTGAGTCCGCTCTTCAACGGCTTCATGGCGAGCGCCTTCGCGCAGAACATCGGCCTGGTCGCGATGACCAAGGTGCGCAGCCGCTTCGTGGTCGCCACCGGCGGCGGGATCCTCGTCCTGCTCGGTCTGTGCCCGGTGGCCGCGTCCGTGATCGCGCTGGTCCCGCTGCCGGTCCTCGGCGGCGCGGGCATCGTGCTCTTCGGCTCGGTCGCGGCCAGCGGCATCCAGACGCTGTCCACGGCCGCCCTCGACCAGGGCGAGAACGCGCTGATCGTCGCGGCCGCCCTCGGCGTCGGCCTCATCCCGATCGCGGCGCCGACCTTCTACGACGCCTTCCCGCAGAACGTCCGGGTCGTCCTGGACTCCGGCATCTCCACCGGCTGCGTGATCGCGATCGTCCTCAACCTGGCCTTCAACCACCTGGGTAAGAAGGTGAGTTCGACGCCATCGGAAGCGGGAGTGGCGGCCGAGCACGCGGTGGTCGCGCACTGACCCGCCGCCTACGGTCCTCGGACGCGAGCGGCGCGCACGGTACCTTGCCCGTACCGTGCGCGCCGCTCGTTCACCGTCTCACCGGCTCATCGGCCGTCTTCAGTCGATGTGGTACGGGTCGCCGTAGACCTTCCAGTCCAGCGGCGGGTCGAGGTTCAGGTTGCCCTTCTTGAGGAATACCCGCTGCGCGGTGTCGACGCGGCTGGTGTCGCTGTGCGCCTCCTCCTGCTTCATCGCCCAGACGCGGGCGTCGAGGAAGGCGTTCAGATACCTCGTCTCGTCGCCGCCCTGGGACGGCGGTTGGGCCTTGGCCAGCGCCTTCTTGCGGATGCCGCTGAAGGTGGTCGGGTCGTCGCCGTCGCCGTGCATCACGAGGGCGTCGTAGTAGATGAACTGGCCGAGCGTGCCCACGCCGTCGGCCCTGCCCTGCCTGACCGCCGGGTCGAAGTACACCCGGTCGCGCTCGTCGTTCTGGGCGTTCTTGAAGGCGGTCTCCGAGGCGGCCGTCTTCCAGTCCCGGGTGAAGTGCGGGTCGAGCCCGGCGTGCGAGTCCGATCCGTTCACCTTGCGCAGCGCGGGCAGGTACTTCTCCAGTACGTTCCCGGGCTCGCGGTCGCTGTACAGCTGGACCAGGTCCAGCATGTCACCGGTGCCGGAGCAGAACCCGATGATCCCGGCCGTGTAGCCCCGGCCGTCGCCGATGTCCTCGATGTACTTGTACTGGGCCTTCCAGTTGAGTGAGGAGTTCTCCGCGCTGGAGACGAGCTCCATCGCGATTTCCTTCTTGGCCGGGTCGTCTAGCCCGGTCGCCGCAGCTGCCATGGGGGCATTGTGGCTGGTGGCCGCGGTGGCGTTGGCGGCGGGTACGGCGAGGACGGCGATGCCGAGCAGCGCCGTGGCGGTGATCCTGAGACGACGTACGAGGGCGCTGTGGTGGGGGGTGAGCACCGGACCTCCTGGGGGGAGTTCGTCGTTCCCTGTTTTGTTAGGAAACTTTCCTACCAGGTGTCGGGCGGGCCCGTACACCCTTGTGGCACGAGGATGTTGAAGAATCGGGCCGGGTCCTGTTCAGTTCACCCGGTGAATGAATCAAGCCGGGTCGAGGCGTTCAGCGACGGCGTGTTCGCCATCGCGATCACCCTCCTCATCCTGGAGATCAAGGTGCCCCAGCACTCCGGCGACCACCTGTGGAGCGACCTGGGCCGGCAGTGGCCCTCGTATGCCGCGTATGTGGTGAGCTTCCTGGTCATCGGCATCATGTGGGTCAACCACCACACGGTCTTCAGCTATGTGGTCCGCGTCGACCGCACGTTGATGTTCCTCAATCTGCTGCTGCTCATGACGGTCGCCGCGATCCCCTGGCCGGCCGGGCTGATGGCCGAATATCTGCGGGAGGAGCACGCCTCGCATGTCGCCGCCGCCGTGTACAGCGGCTTCATGGTCGTCATGGCCCTCAACTTCACGGCGCTGTGGTGGCATCTGACCCGCACCGGCCACCTCTTCGACTCCCGGGTCGACGTCCGGGCGGCCCGGGCCGCCCGCGCCCGCTTCGCGTTCGGGTCGCTGGCCTACCCGGCGACGGTCGGGCTCGCCTTCGTCTCGGCGCCGCTGACCCTCGCGGTGCACGGCCTGCTCGCGGTGTACTACGGCTTCAACCAGCTCAAGGTCCCGGTGCGGGAGGCGAGTTGAGGGTGCGCCCGCCCGGAGCGGCGCGCCGCGCGGGGGCGAGCGGACCCGCGGCCTTCACCGTGCGCAGCACCGGCGCGGTCTCCAGGGTGCGGATCGCCTCCAGCGCGCCCAGCCGGTGGGTGAGGTAGTGGTGCAGCGCGGCCGGGTCGGGGCAGAGCGCCTGGGCGACGAGGTTGCTCGGGCCGGTGGTCGCGGCGACGAAGGCGAGCTCGTCGTGGCGGGCGAGCGTCCGGGCCACCTCGTCGAGATGCGCCGGGGTCACCGCCATCCACAGCAGTGCCTGGGTGCCGCCGCCCAGTTGGGCGCTGTCGATCTCGACGTCGAAGAACAGGGCCCCGCTGGTACGGAGTTCGGCGATCCGCCGGGCGACCGTCGCGGGCGAGAGGCCGGTGGCGGCGGCGAGGTCGGCGAGGGCCGCCCGGCCGTCGTGCCGCAGGGCGGCGAGGAGGCGGTCGTCGGCGGGGACGGGAAGCGCCCGTGATCCCTCGACTTCCTTCTCCGGTGCGACAGTTGGGGTGAGAGCTCGCTGCTGCTCCGCGTCCAGGGCGCGGGCCCGGCCGTGCCAGGCCGTGGGGCCGCCGAGGTAGGTGTGCAGGACGTAGTGCGCGGACACGGCGGTCACTCCGGCGGTGCGGGGGATCTCGCGCAGCAGCATGGTCTGCGGGGCGTGGACGATCGCGACGATCTCGGTGCCGCCCGAGGCGAGTTTGACCCAGGAGGTGTCCTCGCGGCGCGCCAGGGCCTGGGCGAGATCCTGCGCGGCGCGCGGCACCGCGCTCAGGCGCACCATCCACTGCGCGAGCCCCGCCCTGGCCGGATCGGCGAGCCCGACCACCCGCAGCCCCGCCTCGGCCCGCAGCCGCCGGTAGCGCCGGGCGACGGTCTGCGTCGACACGTCCAGGACCGCCGCGATCCGCGCGAACGGGGCCCGCCCGTCGAGGTGCAGGGCGTGGACCAGGGCACGGTCGATCTCGTCGAGCACGTGAGATTCCTTCACCTCGGGCGCGCCAATGGAATGAATCGGCAAATCCGACGCTGTGGATGGAACCACAAGCGTACGCGTCGGCAGGCTCGGGGGAGCCGCCGGGAGCCCGGCGGCTCTACGGAAGGAGCGGCTGTGCCGAAGGTGTCGAAGGTCGTACGGGTGGGTGTGGTGCCGGAATCGCCCGGGGCGCCCGGATCACCCGGGTCGTCCGCCGGGCCGTACCGGTGGCGCTGGGCCGCGCTCGCCGTGCTGCTAGTCGCCGAGGCGATGAATCTGCTCGACGCGACGATCGTGCAGGTCGCGACGCCCGTCATCCGGACCGACCTGGGTGGCCCGGACTCCGTGGTCCAGTGGTACGCCGCCGCGTACACCCTCCCCTTCGCCATGTTCCTGATCACCGGCGGACGCCTGGGCGACATCCTCGGGCGCCGACGGGTGTTCCGCGTCGGGGTGGTGGTCTTCCTCGCGGCCTCGCTGGCCTGCGCGGTCGCGCCCTCGTACGGGGTGCTGATCGGCGCCCGGGCCGCGCAGGGAGCCGCCGCCGCGCTGGTCATCCCGCAGACCATCGGCCTGATCCGGGCCATGTTCGACGGTGGAGAGCTGGCGCGTGCGCTCGGGAGCATCGGTCCGGTGATGGGGCTCGCCGCCGTCTGCGGGCCCGCGCTCGGCGGGCTCCTGACCCACGCCGATCTGTTCGGCTCGTCCTGGCGGTCCGTGTTCCTGGTGAACCTGCCGCTCGGCGCCGCCGTGCTGCTCGCGGCCCCGCTGCTGCGCGAGGACCGGGCGGCCCGGCGTCCGCGCCTGGACCTCACCGGCACCGCGCTCGTGGTGACCGGATCCGGCGCGCTGGTCTACCCATTGATCGAGGGCGGGGACGCCGGGTGGCCCGCCTGGTCCTGGGTGCTCCTGGCGGCCGGGGTGGCGGTGCTCGGGCTCTTCGGGCTCGACCAGCGCCGCAAGAGCCGCCGCGGCCGCAGCCCGCTGGTCGAGGCCTCACTCTTCCGGCACCGGGGCTTCCCGGCGGCCCTGGTGACCTCCACGCTCTTCTTCGCGGTGCTGAACGGCCTGATGCTGGTCGTGGTGCTCCATCTCCAACTCGGCCTGGCATCCGATGTGCTGACGGCCGGTCTCACTCTGCTGCCCTGGTCCTTCGGCATGGCCGTCGCGTCCTGGGTCGCGGGCACCCGGCTCGTGCCCCGGTACGGGCCGCGCCTGATGTACGCCGGGCTCGCCACTCTCCTCGTGGGCGTCCTGGCCGCGACGGCGGTGTACGCGGCGAGCGACCCCGCCCGCTACCCGTGGCCGCTCCCCGGCGCGCTCGCGGTGTGCGGCACGGGCGTCGGGCTGTTCACCGTCCCGTTCTTCACCGCCGCCCTGCACCGCGTCGGCCCCGCCGAGACCGGCTCGGCCGCCGGGCTGCTCAACGCGGTGCAGCAGCTCGGCGGGACCCTGGGCACCGCCCTGCTCGGCAGCGTCTTCCTGGGCGCGGCGGATCCGGCCCACGGAGCCCAACGTGCCTTCTGGGCGGCCGGGCTGCTGCTCGTCGCCACCGGAGCCGCCGTGGCCGCCGGGCTCAGGCGGCCCAGCCCGGGTCCCGCCCGCTGAGCCCGACGACCCGGTCGAGCATCGGGGCGTCCTCGGGGACCTCGACGACCGGCCCGAACGCGGGGGCGCGCAGGGCGCTGTCCCGGTTCGCCGCGAAGAACCCGTACACCGCCTCCGGGCCGGCCGCGCCCGGGTCGTACGCCTGGCCGGTCGCGCGGGACAGGTCCCAGCCGTGGACGACCAGTTCGTTGAGCGCGACCACGCCCGCGATCGCGGCGGGCAGGGTGAAGCCGCCCGCCTGGGTGTCCCCCTCCCACGCCTGCGGCTCCCGCCACGCCTCGGCCAGCGCCGTGAGCCGCCCGGGCAGCCCGGTGCGCCAGTCCTCGGGCAGTACGGGCGTGACGGACCCGGGGTCGGTGCCGGTCGCGGGACCGAAGTCCTTGTGCGCGGCCGCGGTGAAGGCGGCGGTGAGCCCGGCGATGTGCCCGACGAGCTCGCGTACGGAGTACTTGGGGCAGGGGGTCGCGGCCGCGAGCTGGTCGTCCCGTACGCCGTCGATCAGGCGGGCCACGGCTTCGGCGGCGGGGGCCAGGTCGGGCCCGGGGGTCTGGGTGTGTGCGTCCATGCAGGGGAGACCGGTGGGGCGGGTGGAACTCATCGGTGGCTGAACGATTCCTCCGGACTGTTCCCGACCCGACTGTGCACGACCCGGCCGTTCCCGACCCGACTGTTCGCGACCCGACCGTTCACGGTTTGAGGCGGCGGCCGCCGAATCCGCCCGAACCGTCGACCTGCTGCCACCACTTCTCCAGGCCCCGCTGGTCCATCGTGCTCCAGTCGGGCGTCTCCTCGACCAGTCCGAGGCCGAGTTGGCGGCCCAGTTCGACCATGGAACGGCCGGTCGCAGCGCGGCCCTCGTCGTAGGCGCGAAGAGCCGTCTGCCAGTCGGGCGCGGCCATGAGACCGGCCTCCAGGGCGGTGGCGTCCTGGAGCGCCTTGACCGCGCCGCCGCCGGTGTGCGGGCGGGCCACCGTCGCCGCGTCGCCCGCGAGGACCAGCCGGCCGCTGGCGTAGTGCGGCGCGGTGAAGTCGTACATCGGCTGGACGAAGAGCTCGTCGGCGGTGGTCGTGCGCACCAACTGGCCCCAGTACGGGGCGAGCCGGGTGTCCGCGATGTGCGCGAGCCGGGTGTGCAGGGTCTCGGCGAGGGTGCCCGGCGGCAGGCTGGTGGGGTTGTCGAAGTCAAGACCGAGGTCCGCGGGCGGGGCGGTGTAGAGCACCCAGTTGATGCGCAGCCCGCCCTTGCCGTCCGGGATGCGGTAGATGATCGTGTGTCCGCCGGGGAAGACCGCGTACACGCAGTCCTCGTCGGGCCACAGCTCCGGGGCCATCAGCCGGTCGGCCGGGAACGCGCCCCGCCAGGCGAGATAGCCCGCGTACTCGGGGCGCACCTCGGCGAACGCTGCCGTGCGGACCGCCGAGCGGTAGCCGTCGGCGCCGATCACCAGGTCGAACCGCTCGCTCCCGCCGGACGCGGTGGTCAGCTCCACCCCGTCCGGGTCCGCCTCGATGCCGGTCACGGTCGCCCCGCCCCGGAACTCCGCCGACTTCGGCACGCGGTCGCGCAGTTCCTGCCAGAGCGGACCCCAGTTGTACGTACGGAACGGGAACGGCAGCACCCCGATCCGGCGGCCCAGCGGCGCCGAGCCGTTCCTGACGTACCAGCAGCGGCGGCTCAGCTGGAGCCACGGCATCGCCGCGTCCACATACCCGGCCGACTCCAGCTCCGCGTACCGGTCGTTGTGCATCGCGAGCCCGACGCCCCGGTCGGCGAGCCGGCCCGCCGCCCGTTCGAACACGGTGATCTGCGCGGCGCCGCCGCGGTGCGCTGCCAGCGCCGCGGCACATCCGGCGACGCTTCCCCCGACTACGGCGACCCTGCCTCCACGTAACATTCACTCATTCTGACAGGGGCGCGGGCCCGGAGCGGTCGATTCGCCCCGGACCCGCGCCCCTTGGCTCAGTGCCGGCCGTAAATGCCCTGGTCAGCCGACCAGTTGCGCATAGGCGGGCAGCGTCAGGAAGTCCGCGTAGTCCGCGTCGAGCGAGACCTTCAGCAGGAGGTCGTGGGCCTGCTGCCAGCGGCCGGCCGCGAACGCCTCCTCGCCGATCTCGGCCCGGATCGCGGCCAGTTCCTCGGCCGCGACCTTGCGGGCGAGGTCGGCGGTGGCGAGCTCGCCGTTCTCGAACACGACGCCCGCGTTGATCCACTGCCAGATCTGCGAGCGGGAGATCTCGGCGGTGGCCGCGTCCTCCATGAGGTTGAAGATGGCGACCGCGCCCAGGCCCCGCAGCCAGGCCTCGATGTAGCGGATGCCGACCTGGACGGCGTTGCGCAGGCCGTCGTAGGTGGGGCTGGCGTCGAGCGAGTCGATGGCGATCAGGTCGCCGGGCGCCACCGACACGTCCTCGCGCAGCCGGTCCTTCTGGTTGGGCTTGTCGCCGAGGACCGCGTCGAAGGACGCCATCGCGATCGGGACGAGGTCCGGGTGGGCCACCCACGAGCCGTCGAAGCCGTCGCCCGCCTCGCGGTCCTTGTCGGCCTTGACCTTCTCGAACGCGACCTTGTTGACCTCGGCGTCCTTGCGGGACGGGATGAAGGCCGCCATGCCGCCGATGGCGTGCGCGCCGCGCTTGTGGCAGGTGCGGACCAGGAGTTCGGTGTACGCGCGCATGAAGGGGGCCGTCATGGTCACCGCGTTGCGGTCCGGCAGCACGAACTTGGCGCCGCCGTCGCGGAAGTTCTTGACGATGGAGAAGAGGTAGTCCCAGCGGCCCGCGTTCAGCCCGGCCGCGTGGTCGCGCAGCTCGTAGAGGATCTCCTCCATCTCGTACGCGGCCGTGATCGTCTCGATCAGGACGGTCGCGCGGACAGTGCCCTGCGGGATGCCGACGTAGTCCTGGGCGAAGACGAAGATGTCGTTCCAGAGGCGGGCCTCCAGGTACGACTCGGTCTTCGGGAGGTAGAAGTACGGGCCCTTGCCGAGCTCGATCAGGCGCTTGGCGTTGTGGAAGAAGTAGAGGCCGAAGTCGACCAGGGCGCCCGGCACCGGGCGGCCGTCGAAGCGCAGGTGGCGCTCTTCCAGGTGCCAGCCGCGCGGCCGCATCACGACGGTCGCGAGCTCGTCCGCGTCCTTGAGGGCGTACGACTTGCCCGACCCCGGGTCGGTGAAGTCGATCCGGCGCTCGTAGGCGTCCATCAGATTGAGCTGGCCGAGGACGACGTTCTCCCAGGTGGGGGCGGAGGCGTCCTCGAAGTCCGCGAGCCAGACCTTGGCGCCGGAGTTCAGCGCGTTGATGGTCATCTTGCGGTCGGTGGGGCCGGTGATCTCGACCCGGCGGTCGTTGAGCGCGGCCGGGGCCGGGGCGACCTTCCAGTCGCCCTCGCGCACGGCGGCGGTCTCGGGGCGGAAGTCCAGCGTGGAGGTGCGGGCGATCTCGGCGCGGCGCTCCTGGCGGCGGAGCAGGAGCTCGTCACGGCGGGGCGTGAACAGCCGGTGCAGCTCGGCCACGAAGGCGAGGGCCGCGTCGGTGAGCACCTCGTCCTGCCGGGGCAGGGGCTCGGCGTCGACGATGGCCAGCGGGGACGGCGCTGGTGCGGACATGTGCTGTCACTCCTTCGCGGGCGGTGCCCTCGCCGGCCGCCGGGAGGCAGAAATGGCACTGAGTGCCATGGCCCCGGATGCGACTGGGGGCGCCGTCTCAATCAATCGGGCGCTTCTGAACAGTGGATACTAGTTTCCTCATGGTGGAAGTTCAATGGTTTGTTGATGTCGAGATTCTCCGGGTCGACAGACCGTGGCGCTCGGTGCCACCCCGTTCACTCCAGGTGTACCGGAGTATCAGTCGAGCCGCTTGAGATCCGCCTCCGTGTCGATGTCGTACGGCTCGGCCACGTCCCCGCACTCGACCAGCGTGATCGCCGACTCGTGCGCCTTCAGATACGCGCGCGCCCCGCGGTCGCCCTCCGCGCTCGCCGCGATGTCGGGCCAGCGGTCGGCCCCGAAGAGCACCGGGTGGCCGCGCCGCCCCTCGTACGCGGCCGCGACCAGCGACGACGGTGAGGCGTAGGCGGCCCGTACGCGCGCGATCGCAGCCGGGCCGATGCCGGGCTGGTCGACCAGACAGACCAGGGCGGCCGGTGCGCCCGTACCGGCGAGCGAGGCGAGCCCCGCGCGCAGCGAGGAGCCCATGCCCTCGGCCCACTCCGGGTTGTCGACGAGCACGCAGTCGTCGAGCCGGGCGCGCTTTCGTACCTCGTCGGCGGAGGCTCCCAGCACCACGTGCACGGCCGTGCAGCCGCCCTCGCGCAGCACCCGCACCGCGTGCTCCACGAGCGGGCGGCCCCGGTGCGTCAACAGAGCCTTCGGCCGTCCGCCGAGGCGGCGCCCGCCGCCCGCAGCCAGGAGCAGACCCACGACCTGCGGTTCGTCGTTCATCGGTGTCGTCATGGCCCCACGTATACCGAATGGGCCCGCCGAATTCCGTCCGCACAGTGGCGCGCGCCCGGCGCGATGGCGTTAACTTGCCCGCAACTCCCGTCAGTTGACCTTCGCTGACGGGCTGTGAACGCCGGCCCGACGGTGTGCGTGGGGTGCCTGGGGGAAGGACTTGTGTTGCGACGCGTGGAGCAGAGGCCCGTGACCGGCAGTGGTGAGGACCCCAGAGTGGCCGAACTGCGGGTGGCCGTGGCACGGCTGCGCCGGGAGCTGGCCGGGCATCCGGCGGAGTTCCGGGACCGGGCCGTGGCCGAGGACGAGCTGGCGGCGCTGGATGCCATGGCCGTTTCCGGGAACCCGGAGGTTCCGCGGCTGCGCCGCTCGCTGCTCCTGATCGCCGGGTCCATCGGGTCTGTCAGCGCGTTGTCCCTTGCGGTGAAGGGTGTGCGGGAAGCCGTTGACTTATTCGGCGAGCCGTCGCGCTAGGCGCTGCGCCTGCGGTTGTTTGGCTGCGGGCCGTGCGTGGCTGGTCGCGCCCACGCGGCGGAGCCGCACAATGTGACAGCCCCGCGCCCCTGGAGGTACCCGGTACCGCATCGCGCTTACGCCACCCAGTGCGGCTGGGACGGCTCGCCCGTCACTGTCGGCAGGCCCTCGTCCAGCGTCACCGCCAGCCTTCGTACCGCCTCGCGTGTCAGGTCGGCGGGCAGGCAGTACGGGATTCGCAGGCGGTGCTCGTGGGTGCCCGGGTCTGCCGCGAAGCGGGCGCCGCCCTGGAGCAGTACCCCGTGCGCCAGCGCCGCCCGCGCCAGCGCGCCCGCGATCGGGCGGCCCAGGTCGACCCAGAGGGTCAGGCCGCCCGGTGGCGACTGCCAGCGCCACTCGGGGAACTGGGCGGTGAGCGCGTCCGTGAGGGCCGCGCGCTGCTCCCGCATCCGCCGCAGCCGCTCCACCAGTACGTCGTCCATGCCGGGCAGCAGGTTCACCGCCACCAGCTGGTCCAGGACCGAGGACGCCATGTCCTGATGGATCCGCGTTCCCGCGAGCTCGGTGATCAGCCGTGAACCCGCCCGCACCCAGCCGATCCGCAGCCCGCCCCAGTGCGTCTTGCTGAGCGAGCCGACCGTCACGATCTGCTCGGCCTCGCCGTGGTGCGCGAGCGAGGCGAACGGCGCGGGCGCCGGTACGTCCAGCGCCATCTCCGCCATCGTCTCGTCGATGAGCAGCCAGGTGCCGGTGGCCCGCGCCGACCGCAGCAGCCGGGTGCGCTGCTCGGTCGGCATCAGCGCGCCGGTCGGGTTGTGGAAGTCCGGGATCAGATACGCGAGCCGGGGCGCGGTCTGCCGCAGCGCGCACTCCATCAGCTCGCCGTCCCAGCCGCTGTCCGTCACCGGTACGGGCGTGATGCGCAGCCCGGCGTGCCCTACCGCGTCCAGGCCGTTCGGGTACGACGGACTCTCGACCAGGACCCGGTCGCCCGGGCGGCCGAGCAGGGACACCACCAGCGAGAGCGCCTGCTGGGCGCCCGTGGTGATCAGGATCTGGTCGGGCAGCGTCGGCAGGCCGCGCCGGGTGTAGCGCTCGGCGACGGCCGCGCGCAGCCGGGGCAGGCCGAGCGGGTGGTAGCCGGGCGTGCGCAGATGGGCGGGCAGCTCGTCCGCGGCGAGGGCCAGCGCCTCGGCGTACTCGGCCTCGGGCGCGGCGGGCGCCGCCATGGCCAGGTCGATGAGGTCCGAGCCGTCCGCGAAGCTGGCCACATTGGCCGGGCGCTGGCCCTCCGGCAGCTCGGTCCAGGTGCCCGCGCCACGCCGGCTCAGCGCGTACCCGCCCTCGCGCAGCAGGTCGTACGCGGCCGTGACGGTGGCCCGGCTGACCCCCAGCGCGGTGGCCAGCTCCCGCTCGGCGGGGAGCCTGGTGTGCAGCGGAATCCGGCCGTCCAGGAGCAGGGTGCGTACGCCCTGGGCGAGCGGGCGGTAGCCGGGGCGGGGTCCTGCGGTGGCGCCGACCAGGGTGGCCAGCTGTCGGCTGCCCAGCGTCCTGCTGGTGTCCGCCGTGCCGCCCACCGAGTGGACCATGCGGATCCCTGCCATACCAACTCCCTTGGATTGGCCCTGCTGTCCAGTCCAATCAGCGTACAGACTCGAAGGAAGTCGGCGCGATTGGCCTGGCGGAAGTGGGGAGAGGGCGAGAACCATGTACGGCGAGGTACCGGACGCGGTCGTGGTGACGGACCGGTTCGAACGCGAGATGCAGCGGCTCCGCGAGGAGGGGGCGAGGAGGGTGTCGCCGGGGCGGCTCAGGACGTGGTGGGGGCGTACGAGGAGGCGGAAGTGAGCGCGCCGACGGACCCCGCGCCCGGGCGGGTCGCGGTCGGCGTCAGCGGGTCGCTCGGCGGGCTCGCCGCCCTGCGTGCGGGGGTCGGGGAGGCCCGGCGTCTCGGGCGCGTGCTGGTCGCCGTGATCGCCTGGGAGCCGCCCGAGGGCAGGGCCCTGTATCTGCGCAACCCGGAACCCGCCTGGGCCGCGCACTGGGAACTGGAGGCGCGCAAACGCCTCGACCGGGCCTTCGAGGACGCCTTCGGCGGACTGCCCGAGGGCGTCGAGGTCCGCAAGGTGGCGGGCATGGACCGGCCCGGCCGGGTGCTGTGCGCCGTCGCGGGCCGGCCCGACGACCTGCTGGTCGTGGGCGGCCGCCCGGGCGCCCGGTGGGCCCCGGTGCGCCGGTACGTACTGCGGCACGCCCAGTGCCCGCTTCTGACCGTACCGGCGCCGCGCCCCCCGAAAGGCGCGGCCCGGGAGCTGCGTCATGCGACGGCCGAGGACTTCACCCTGCGGGGGTGAGGCCCGCGGGGCTGCGTCAGCCGCCGCCCCGGTCGTCCTGTGCCTCGGGCGGCAGGATGTCCTGCGGGGCGTCGCGGGCGAGGAGCGTGAAGAGGTCCGTCGCCGGATACGCGTGGTCCGCCTCGACGTTCGGCGGGGCCGGGGCCGCCGGGATCAGCGTGTCCGACGCCTCGCCGTGCAGCCAGACCGCGATCAGGTGGACGGCCGGCAGATGCAGCAGCCGCACCTCCGCGTCGCCCGGCTCGCGCCCCGCCGCGTCGAGCGCGGCCGCCGTTCCGGCCACGAACGGGCCGTAGTTGAGCTGGCTGAAGACATGGCCGCCCGCCTCGTCGCGTACCGTCTCGGCGAGCGCGACCGGGCCGGACTCGTGCTGGACGAGATAGCGCCAGGCCACCGGCCGCGCCCCGGCCAGGCCGCCCGGCAGATCGGCGAGCCCGATCACGTACATCTGGAGCGGGTGCGCCAGCCGGAGTTCGTCGGCCCCGGCGGGCACCAGCGTGGCCGCCGGTCGGACCCGGCCGAGGCCCGCCAGGAGCTCGACCCCGGCCTCGGCGGCGGAACGCGACTCCTCGGGTGGCTGCGGTACTTGAAGCGCCATGGTCCGTCCCTATGCCCGGGTGTAGTAGCTGTGGGTCCAGGTTCCGCTGCCCTGGTAGTTGGTCGCGAGCGTGTTGTACACCTGGTCGGACGGACCGTAGATCGGGTCGTCCACGGCCACGATCGCGTCCGAGTTGTTGTACGGCGCGTCCACGCCCATCGCGGTGAGGAAGTGCCCGCCGCCGGTCGACCAGCCGATCCTGATGCACAGCGGGCGGCCCGCCTTGACCTCGGACTCGACGGTCGCGAAGTCCACCGTGTTGGAGACCATGTGGTCGAGGTGGCCGACGATGCTCAGCGGATTGTCAAGGGGCTGCTGGGAGTTGCAGCCCGCGCCGCTCGCGCCGCCCGCGCAGCAGTCGGTGCGCCCGGTCTGCTGGTTGGCCACCGCGCACTGGGTCCAGGTGCTGCCCGCGTTGTAGTAGAGCGCGATGCTGGTCGAGACCGCCGCCCAGCACCAGTTGGTCTGCTGCTGGTGCTGCATGACGAAGGCGAGGCGGCCGCCGTCCCACAGCCGGTAGACCGGCTTGTCGTCCAGGACCGTGATGTCGGTGACGATGTGCAGCGGCGCGCCCCAGTCAACCGTGACCACGAATGTCACACCGTGGTTGGGGTCGTACGGCGGTGAGTGCGGGCTGATGTTGCTGACGCGGACCGGCGCCGCGCCCGTGAACCTCGGGCTGTGCTGGAGGTCGTTCGGGTCGACGCTGTACTCGGAGACCGTGACGATCACGGTCGAGTCGTGGTCGATGATGCCCCAGTTGAAGTTCAGCGCCGTCCGGCCCTGCAGACCGGCCCAGTACTGACGTGCGGTACGCGGCATCGGCCCCCCTCAGCCGTTCTGGTACTCGATGTCGACGGGTGGCCCGTCGAGCACCGTGATGTCGGTGACGATGTGCAGCGGGGAGCCCCAGTCGACGTTGACCGTGAACGTGACGCCGTGGTTGGGGTCGTAGGGCGGCGAGTGCGGGCTGATGTTCTCCACGGTGATCGTGGCGGCGCCGACGAACCGGGGGCTGTGGCGCGGGTCGTTGTTGTCCACGCTGAACTCGGACGCGGTGACGATCACCGTCGAGTCGTGGTTGATGATGCCCCAGTTGAAGTTGAGCCTGGTGCGCCCTTGAAGGTTCCACCAGTACTGGCGTGCTGTCTGTGGCATACGGGCCTCCGCACGGGGTCAGGCCGGGCACATGACGCATCAATGCCCCGCCCCGCCACCTCCGATGCGGGGGCGTAGACGAATTCACCCCGGCTGGCGAATGAGCCGCCGCGCCGAGGCGGCCGCGACCGCCGCCGTGCGCGACTCCACTCCCAACTTGGCGTAGATGTGCACCAGATGGGACTTCACGGTCGCCTGGCTCAGGAACAGCCGCTTGCTGATCTGCTGGTTGGAGAGCCCGTCGCCGACGAGTTGCAGCACCTCCAGCTCGCGGCGGGTCAGCGCCTCGGCCGGGGTGCGCATCCGGTCCATCAGCCGGTGCGCCACCGCCGGGGCGAGCGCGGAGTGCCCGGCCGCCGCCGTCCGCACGGCCGCCGCCAGCTCCTCCGGCGGCGCGTCCTTGAGCAGATACCCGGCCGCGCCCGCCTCCACCGCCGCCAGGATGTCGGCGTCCGTGTCGTAGGTGGTGAGCACCAGCACCCGGGGCGCGCCCGGCCGTGCGGTGATCGCGGCGGTCGCCGCCGAGCCGTGCATACCGGCGCCGAACTGGAGGTCCATCAGGACGACGTCGAAACCGCCCCCGGCCGCGAGCTCCACCGCCCGCTCGGCGGTCGCGGCCTCCCCGGCCACCGTGAAGTCCGGCTCGGTGTCGAGCACCGCCCGCAGCCCGGCCCGGACGATCGGGTGGTCGTCCGCGAGCAGCAGCCTGATCGGTCCGGTCGTCGGCCCGCTCATGACGTGCTCCGGTCCAGCGGCAGGGTGATCGCGACCGCCGTGCCCTGGCCCGGCGCCGACTCGACGCTCAGGGTGCCGCCGAGCGAGCGCGCCCGTGAGCGCATGGCCGGGAGCCCGAAGCCGCCGGTGCCGGACGGCCGTACGCCGCGCGGGTCGAAGCCGCGTCCGTCGTCGACGACATCCAGTGCCACCGAGGTGTCCATGAAGCTCAACGTGATCTCCGCGCGCGCCGCCGCCGCGTGCTGGACCGTGTTGGCGAGCGCCGACTGGGCGATCCGCAGCAGCGCGACCTCGTACGGAGTGGGCAGCTCGACCGGTGTGCCGCTGACCCCGAACTGCACGGCCGGACCCGGCGTCGAGGCGCACAGGCGCTCCAGGGCGCCGGGCAGCGAGGCGCGCTCCAGATCCGGCGGCGTCAGCGCGCGCACGAAACGGCGGGCCTCGGCCAGATTGTCCTGCGCGGCCGTACGGGCCTGCTCGACATGGGCGCGGGCGGGGTCGTCCGGCCCGAGCGCGCGCTCGGCGGCCCGCAGGAGCAGCTGGATGGACGACAGGCCCTGGGCGAGGGTGTCGTGGATCTCGCGGGCGAGCCGTTCGCGCTCGGCGAGCGTGCCCGCCGCGCGCTCGGCGTCGGCGAGCTCGGCGCGGGTGGCGACCAGCTCCTCGATGAGCTCGCGCCGCCGCTCGCTCTCCCGGTACAGCGCCTCGTAGCCGCGTACGGTCGCGACCGCCACGGCGGCTCCCAGCAGCGGCCCGATGAACGTGCCGGGTGTGATCCTCTCGCCGTGCAGCAGGAAGCTCGCGATCGCCGCGCCCGCCGTCGCCGCGACGACCGGCGTCCCCCAGCGGGCCGGGAGCAGATGCAGCTGGAGGAAGTAGAGCGGGAAGGCCAGCCACAGGGCGTCCGGCGAGAGCGCGAGCAGCACCAGCCAGATGCCGCCGAGCGCCCCGAGCCACCAGGCCGCCTCCCGGGTCCGCGGCCGCACCCTCGGCGCGAGCGCCCCCGCCGCGTACACCGCGGCCAGCGCGCCCACCGCGACCAGCACGGGCACCTGGCCCAGCGCCCGTGCGGCCACCAGCACGAGCAGCCCGCCCAGCAGCGCGTGCAGACACAGGCGCAGCAGCCGGGCGACCGGGGTGTGGGGGAGGG
Organism: Streptomyces sp. NPDC048696; assembly: GCF_043198895.1. NCBI lineage: Bacteria > Bacillati > Actinomycetota > Actinomycetes > Kitasatosporales > Streptomycetaceae > Streptomyces > Streptomyces sp. NPDC048696. The sequence continues at coordinate 211,539 of NZ_JBICVJ010000006.1, forward strand.
GGTTCATAGGACTTCCAGCGTAAGCGGGCCCGGCCCCGGCCCGGTCAATCGAAAGTTTGATATGCGGATCCGTCCTTCGATCCGGGGCATGCGTGCTGTGGCGCGATGCCCGGGCGGGCTTCGGCCGCGAGGCTGGAGCCATGTTCGTCGCATGGAGAGATCTCCGGTTCGCCAGGGGCCGGTTCGCGCTGATGGGGACGGTGGTGGTGCTCATCACCCTGCTCGTCGGCCTGCTGTCGGGGCTCACCGCCGGGCTGGCCCGGGACAACACCTCGGCCGTCACCGCGCTGCCCGCCGACCGGCTCGCGCTGGCAGCCCCGCCCGCCGGGCAGTCGCTCTCCTTCACGAGCTCGATACTGCGGCCGTCGGTGTGGGAGCGGTGGGGCCGGGTGACCGGGGTGCGCTCCGCCGAGCCGATCGCGATCTCCACGGTGAACGCCAGGGCGGGTGAGCGGACGGCCGCGGTGTCGCTCTTCGCCGTCCGCCCCGGCTCCGGTCTCGCACCGGTACGGGACGGGGGCGCCGTGCTGTCGCGGGGCGCGGCGGACAAGCTGCGCGCGGCGGTGGGGGACACGCTGGTCCTCGGCGGCCGTGCGCTGAAGGTGTCGGCGGTGCGCGGCGAGGACTCGTACAGCCACACGCCGGTCGTCTGGACGGCTCTCGCGTCCGGCGCCCCGGCCACGGTGGTGGCGCTCCGGCTCGACGACGGGGTGCCGCTGGCCGCGACGGACCGGGAGCTGGGGACGACGACGCGCACGCTGGACGGCGCGCTCTCCGCGCTGCCCTCCTACCAGGCCGAGAACGGCTCGCTCCAGCTGATGCGGGGGTTCCTCTTCGTCATCTCGGCGCTGGTGGTCGGGGCGTTCTTCACGGTGTGGACGATCCAGCGCAGCGGGGACATCGCGGTCCTCAAAGCGCTGGGCGCGTCCACGCCGTACCTCCTGACGGACGCGCTCGGGCAGGCCGTGCTGATGCTGTGCGCGGGGACGGCGGCGGGGACGGGTCTGGCGGCGCTGGTCGGGGGCCTGGTCGAGGACTCGGTGCCGTTCGTCCTGGACGCCCGCACCACGCTGATCCCGGCGCTTGTCCTGATCGCCCTCGGCGCGTTCGGCGCCGCCCTGTCCATCCGGCGGATCACCGCCGTCGACCCGCTGACCGCGTTGGGAAGTGCCCGATGACCGTGCCGCTGCTGCTCGACTCCGTGACGCTGACCTACCCGGACGGCGACGGCCGGCTCACCGCGCTCGACGATGTCGCCCTGGCCGTGCCGGGCGGCACCCTGACGGCGTGCGTGGGCCCGTCGGGCTCGGGCAAGTCGAGCCTGCTCGCGGTGGCGGCGACGCTGATCGCGCCGGACCGGGGGCGGGTGGTGGTGGCCGGGGCCGAGACGGGGGAGCTGAGCGCGGCCGAGCGGGCGGCGCTGCGGCGCGAGCGGATCGGGATCGTCTTCCAGCAGCCGAATCTGCTGCCGTCGCTGACGGCGGCCGAGCAGTTGCAGGTCATGGCGCATCTGTCGGGCACGAAGCCCGCCGCCGCCCGGGCTCGGGCGCTCGAACTGCTCGACGCGGTCGGCCTCGCGGACCGGGCGGACCGGCGCCCGCACCAGCTCTCCGGCGGCCAGCGCCAGCGGGTGAACATCGCGCGGGCGCTGATGAACTCGCCGTCGGTGCTGCTGGTGGACGAGCCGACCAGTGCGCTCGACCACGCGCGCGGGGCGGCCGTCCTCGACCTGCTGGTCCGGCTCACCCGGGAGCGCGCGACCGCGACGGTGCTCGTCACCCACGACGCGGCCCACCTGGAGCGGGTGGACCACGTCGTGGAGATGGCGGACGGGCGGTTGGGCGCGCGCCCTGCGGGTCAGGTGGTCGGCTGACGGGGGGTACGGGTTGCCCGAGCCTTTAAGGGGCGCGGGGAACTGCGCGACCAGCCCCCACCGGCCCGCAGTCGACAGGCAACCCGAAACCCCGGTCCCTCCAGGGCTAGCCCTGCCCCGTATTCGCCAGCGCCGCCGACAGCTCCACCGCGATCCCCTGGAGGATCGGCACGATCTTCTCCGTGGCCGCCTCCGTCACCCGGCCGGCCGGGCCGGAGATGGAGATCGCCGCGGCCGTCGGGGAGTTCGGCACGGACACCGCCAGGCACCGGACTCCTATTTCCTGCTCGTTGTCGTCCACCGCGTACCCCGCCCGCCGCACCTGCTCCAGCGCGTCGAGGAAGCCCTCCGGCGTGGTGATGGTCTTCTCGGTGGCCGCCGGCATGCCCGTACGGGCGAGCAGCGCGCGCACCTCCTCCGGCGGGGTGTGCGCGAGCAGCGCCTTGCCGACGCCCGTGGAGTGGGGCAGCACCCGCCGGCCCACCTCGGTGAACATCCGCATCGAGTGCTTGGAGGGCACCTGCGCCACGTACACGATCTCGTCCCCGTCGAGCAGCGCCATATTGGCGGTCTCGCCGGTCTCCTCGACCAGCCGGGCCAGATACGGCCGCGCCCAGGTGCCGAGCAGCCGGGAGGCGGACTCGCCGAGGCGGATCAGGCGCGGGCCGAGCGCGTACCGCCGGTTGGCCTGCTGGCGGACATAGCCGCAGGCCACGAGCGTACGCATCAGGCGGTGGATGGTCGGCAGGGGCAGGCCGCTGCTGGCGGAGAGCTCGCTGAGGCCGACCTCGCCCCCGGCGTCCGCCATCCGCTCAAGGAGGTCGAAGGCGCGCTCAAGGGACTGGACGCCACCGCTCGCGGCGGATGGCTTGGAGGCGTCGGTGGTGCTGGCGCTGGACGTCGGCACGGCGCGGTCCTTTCATGCTGGCAGGTGAGCAGCCTACTTGGCGGATTGTCGCCGTACAGTGCGTACGTGGGGCGTCCTTGCCGGTCAGGGCTGGTTTGTCCGGTCGAGGTGGCTGCCCCGTGGCGATAGCTACATTCTGAGAAGTGAAATTCTAATTCCATTCTGTGGAAACCTCCAAGACCCACGCCGTTGGCGGTCGCCGGAGCCGGGACACCCTTGACGGCTCCCTGATCGGCGTGAAGACTCCTTCAACAGTTCGTTGAATTTCGCTGGCTGAATCAGCCACATCAGCTGCACCAGCTGAACCACTGCGGAAGTGAGGGCTCGGGTGTCCGACGTCAACCTCGTACTGCGCTCCTCGCGCGTCATCACCCCCGAGGGCACCCGCCCGGCCTCGGTCGCCGTGGCCGGTGGCGTGATCGCGGCGGTGCTGCCGTACGACGCGGACGTCCCCGCCGGGGCGCGCCTGGAGGACTTCGGCGACGACGTCCTGCTGCCCGGTCTCGTCGACTGCCATGTGCATGTGAACGACCCCGGCCGTACCGAGTGGGAGGGCTTTTGGACCGCCACCCGCGCCGCGGCCGCCGGTGGCATCACCACCCTCGTCGACATGCCGCTCAACTCGCTGCCGCCGACCACCACCGTCGCCAATCTGCGCACCAAGCAGGAGGTCGCGCGGGCCAAGGCGCATGTGGACGTCGGCTTCTGGGGCGGCGCCCTGCCGGACAACGTCAAGGACCTGCGGCCGCTCCACGACGCCGGGGTCTTCGGCTTCAAGGCGTTCCTCTCGCCGTCCGGCGTCGAGGAGTTCCCCGAGCTCGACCAGGACCGGCTTGCCCGCTCGCTCGCCGAGATCGCGGGCTTCGACGGCCTCATGATCGTGCACGCCGAGGACCCGCACGAGCTCGACGCCGCGCCCCAGCTGAGCGGCCCCAAGTACGCGGACTACCTCGCCACCCGGCCCAAGGTCTCCGAGAACACCGCGATCGAGGGCCTGATCGCGGCCGCCCGCCGGGTCGGCGCCCGGGTGCACATCCTGCACCTGTCCTCGTCCGACGCGCTGCCGCTGATCGCAGCCGCCAAGCGCGAGGGCGTACGGCTGACCGTGGAGACCTGTCCGCACTACCTCACCCTGACCGCCGAGGAAGTCCCGGACGGGGCCAGCGAGTTCAAGTGCTGCCCGCCGATCCGCGAGGCCGCCAACCAGGACCTGCTGTGGGCCGCGCTCGCCGACGGCACCATCGACTGCGTGGTCACCGACCACTCGCCGTCCACCGCCGACCTCAAGACCGACGACTTCGCCACCGCCTGGGGCGGCATCTCCGGCCTCCAGCTCAGCCTCTCCGCGATCTGGACCGAGGCGAGGAAGCGCGGCCACACCCTGGAGGACGTGGTGCGCTGGATGTCCTCGGCCACCGCCTCCCTCGTCGGGCTCACCCAGAAGGGCGCCATCGAGGCGGGCCGCGACGCCGACTTCGCGGTGCTCGCCCCCGACGCGACCTTCACCGTCGACCCCGCCGCCCTCCAGCACCGCAACCGTGTCACCGCGTACGCGGGCAAGACCCTGCACGGTGTCGTCAAGTCGACCTGGCTGCGCGGCGAGCGCATCCAGCACGACGGCACCCTGACCGAGCCCACCGGCCGCCTGCTCGAAAGGAACAACTGAACCGTGAGCGCGATCCCTTCCTACACCGGTGACGCCAGCCCCTACGGCGGCGGCGACCCGTACGCGGACTACCGCACCGCCGACTTCCCGTTCACGCGGTACGCGGACCTCGCCGACCGGCGCCTGGGCGCGGGTGCCATCGCCGCCAACGACGAGTTCTTCGCCGAGCGCGAGAACCTGCTGAAGCCCGAGGCCGCCGAGTTCGACCCCGAGCACTTCGGCCACAAGGGCAAGATCATGGACGGCTGGGAGACCCGCCGACGCCGTGGCGTCTCGGCCGCCGTCCCGCACCCCGCCGACGAGGACCACGACTGGGCGCTGGTGCGCCTGGGCGCCCCCGGCGTCGTACGCGGCATCGTCGTCGACACCGCCCACTTCCGCGGCAACTACCCGCAGGCCGTGTCGGTGCAGGCCACCTCGGTCGGCGGCTCGCCCTCGCCCGAGGACCTGCTCGCCGACGACGTGAAGTGGGTGACGCTGGTACCGCGTACGGCGGTCGGCGGCCACGCGGCCAACGGGTTCGCCGTCGACGTCGAGCAGCGCTTCACGCACCTGCGCGTCAACCAGCACCCGGACGGCGGCATCGCCCGCCTGCGCGTGTACGGCGAGGTCGCCCCGGACCCGAAGTGGCTCGCGGCGCTCGGCACCTTCGACCTCGCGGCCCTGGAGAACGGCGGCCAGGTCGAGGACGCCTCCGACCGCTTCTACTCGCCCGCCACCAACACCATCCAGCCGGGCCGCTCCCGCAAGATGGACGACGGCTGGGAGACCCGCCGCCGCCGCGACAAGGGCAACGACTGGATCCGCTATCAGCTCGCCGCCCAGTCCGAGATCCGCGCGGTGGAGATCGACACCGCGTACCTCAAGGGCAACTCGGCGGGCTGGGCGGCGCTCTCGGTCCGCGACGGGGAGTCGGGCGACTGGACCGAGATCCTGCCCCGCACCCGGCTGCAGCCCGACACCAACCACCGGTTCGTGCTCGCCGCTCCCGCGGTCGCGAGCCACGTCCGGATCGACATCTTCCCCGACGGCGGCATCTCCCGCCTGCGCCTGTTCGGCTCGCTCACGGCCGACGGCGCGGCGCGGCTGACCGCCCGCCACCAGGAGCTGGGCGGCTGACGACACAGCCGCCCATGCGCGGGGCGCCCCGGCCCGACAGCACCGGGGCGCCCCGGCCCGACAGCACCGGGGCGCCCCGCGCCGCACCACCCGCGCCCGCCCCCGGACACACCCCGCCCCTCTTCCGACGCGCCCGCCGAGGCGAAAGTCTCGGCTCCCGCGACTTTGGTAGCGCGCTGCGGCCGGATCCCGCCGGACCGCCTGTGGCCTGCGTACTTTGGTGGGCATGACACGCCTTGGTCCCGAATACCGCTGGCTGCTGCCCTCGGCGGTCGCCGCCCCCGAGCTGCCGGGCGACCGCTCGCAGAAGAGCAGGCCGCGCCGGACGGTACGGGACTGGGTCGTCGACACCCTCGCCTTTCTCGCCGCTGTCCTCGTCGGCCTGCTCGCCGCCGACTCCATGAACTCCACCGCCGGCTACCGGGACTCGCCGCTCCAGGCGCTGGACCTGCTGGTCGGCGCGGCCGCCTGCGGCGCGGTGTGGCTGCGCCGACGCCATCCCGTCGGGCTCGCCTCGGCGCTGGTGGCCGTCACCGTGGGGGCGCCCGCCGCCGCCGGGGCGCTGCTCGTGGCCCTGTTCAGCCTGGCCGTGCACCGGCCGCTCAAACCGGCCGTCGCTCTCGTCGGCATCGCCGCCGTGGTCAGTTCGGTGCTCCAGCCGGTGGTCCGCCCCGATCCGACGTCGAGCATGCTGGCCAACGCCGTCGTCGGCACGCTGATCGTGCTCCTCGTCATCGGCTGGGGCATGCTCGTACGCGCCCGGCGCCAGCTCGTCGTCGCGCTGCGCGAACGGGCCGCCCGCGCCGAGGAGGAGGCCGCGCTGCGGGCCGAGAACGCCCAGCGGCTGGCCCGCGAGTCCATCGCCCGCGAGATGCACGACGTACTGGCCCACCGGCTCACCCTGCTCAGCGTGCACGCGGGCGCGTTGGAGTTCCGCCCGGACGCGCCCCCGGCCGAGGTCGCCCGCGCCGCCGGGGTGATCCGGGACAGCGCGCACGAGGCCCTTCAGGACCTGCGCCAGATCATCGGCGTGCTGCGCAGCCCCGGCGAGGGCGCCGAGGACCGGCCGCAGCCGACGCTCGCCACCCTGGACGCGCTGGTCGCCGAGTCACGGCAGGCCGGGATGAAGGTCACCCTGGACAGCCGGATCGGCGATCTTGAGGCCGTCCCGGCGGCCACCGGGCGCAACGCCTACCGGATCGCCCAGGAAGCCCTCACCAACGCCCGCAAGCACGCCCCGGGCGCCGAGGTGACCGTCCTGGTCACCGGCGGGCCGGGCGACGGACTCACCGTCGAGGTGCGCAACCCCGCACCCGTCGGCGACGTACCGAAGGTGCCCGGCTCCGGGCAGGGGCTGATCGGCCTGACCGAGCGCGCCATGCTCGCCGGGGGCCGCCTGGAGCACGGCGGCACCCCGGACGGCGGCTTCCGGGTCGGCGCCTGGCTACCGTGGCCCTCATGACCATCCGGCTCCTCGTCGTCGACGACGACCCCCTCGTCCGTGCGGGACTCACCTTCATGCTCGGCGGCGCCGACGACCTGGAGATCGTCGGGGAGGCGTCGGACGGCTCGCAGGTCGGGGAGCTGACGGACCGGCTGCGCCCGGACGTGGTCCTGATGGACATCCGGATGCCGACCGTCGACGGCCTCACCGCGACCGAGGCCCTGCGCGCCCGCCCCGACGCGCCCGAAGTGCTCGTCCTGACCACCTTCCACGCCGACGACCAGGTCGTACGGGCGCTGCGCGCCGGGGCCGCCGGGTTCGTCCTCAAGGACACCCCGCCCGCCGAGATCGTCGCCGCCGTCCGCAGGGTGGCGGCGGGCGAGCCGGTGCTCTCCCCGGCCGTCACCCGCCAGTTGATGCGGCAGGTCGCGGGCGGCTCCGGCCCGCTGGGCGACCGGGCGGCGCGGGCTCGGGCGAGGATCGGCCAACTCGCCGAGCGCGAACGGGAGGTGGCGGTCGGGGTCGGCCGGGGCCAGTCCAACGCGGAGATCTCCGCCGCCCTCTTCCTGAGCGTGCCCACCGTGAAGACCCATGTCTCGCGCGTCCTGGCCAAGCTCGGCCTCAACAACCGTGTCCAGATCGCGCTCCTGGTGCACGACGCCGGACTCCTCGACGAGGACGGCGACGTACGCTGAAAACCACGCGACACGGCGGGGGAAGGCGGTCAGTGCCATGACGGTGGTCGACCTGCGGGACAACGCGGACTTCACCGCGAACCCGTATCCGTACTACGCGAAGCTGCGCGCGGAAGGGCCCGTGCACCGCGTGCGCACCCACGAGGCCGACGAGGTCTGGCTGGTCGTCGGCCACGAGGAGGCGCGGGCCGCGCTCGCCGACCCCCGGCTCTCCAAGGACTGGCGCGACTTCGGAGACTGGGAGTACGAGGACACCCCGGTCAGCGCCAACATGCTGGAGTCGGACCCGCCGCGCCACACCCGGCTGCGCAAGCTCGTGGCGCGGGAGTTCACCCCGCGCCGGATCGAGGCCCTGCGCCCGCGGGTGCAGGAGATCACCGACGGGCTGCTCGACACCATGCTGGCCGCGCCCGGCCGCCGGGCCGATCTGGTCGACTCGCTGGCCTTCCCGCTGCCGATGACCGTCATCTGCGAACTGCTCGGCGTGCCCGACCTGGACCGGGAGACCTTCCGCAGACTCTCCAACGAGGCCGTCGCCCCGACCGCCGACGACGGCAAGAACACCTCCGTACGGGAGATGGGCGAGTACCTGGTCGGGCTGATCGAGGACAAGCGCTGCACCCGGCCCGCCGACGACCTGATGAGCGCCCTGATCCGCACCCGGCACGAGGACGGCGACGCGCTGTCGCCCGACGAGCTCATCGGCATGGCCTTCCTGCTGCTCGTCGCCGGACACGAGACCACCGTCAACCTCATCTCCAACGGGGTGCGCGCGCTGCTCGACCACCCTGCGCAACTGGCGGCTCTGCGCGCCGATCCGGACGCGCTGATCGACGGCGCCGTCGAGGAGATGCTGCGCTACGACGGCCCGGTGGAGACCTCCACGTACCGCTTCACCAGCGAACCCGTCGAATACGGCGGCACGGTCATCCCGGCCGGTCGGTCCGTCCTCGTCGCCCTCGCCTCGGCGGGCCGCGACCCCGGCCGCCACCCGGATCCGGACCGCTTCGACATCACCCGCGCCCCGCAGGGCCATCTCGCCTTCGGCCACGGCATCCACTACTGCCTGGGCGCGCCGCTGGCCCGGATGGAGGGCAGGATCGCGATCCGTACGCTCCTGGAGCGCGCGCCCGGTCTCGAACGCGATCCGGACGGCGGCCCGTTGGAGTGGCTGCCGGGGCTGCTGATCCGGGGCGTACGGCATCTTCCCGTGCGCTGGTGACCGGCGGCGCTCACGCCTTGCGCGCGGCCGCCGCCCGTCTGCGGTGCTCGCCGCGCAGGACCAGTCCCGGCCACTCGTCCCCGTACGCCCCGCAGGCCGAGACCGACCACAGCGACCACTGCTGCGGCACCGAGTAGTACGGCACCAGCATCCGTACCTTGCGCAGCCGGGACACCTTCACCGGGACGAGCGCGGGCAGCACGTCGGGCTGCTGGCCCGCCAGGATCGCGTTGCGGCACGACGCGCAGGCGGGCCGGCGGTCGGCGGCCGCCTCGCGCGGCCCGGTCCGGCGCCGGGCCCGCCGCCGGTGCTGTTTGCGCGCGGGCGAGCCGGTGTGCTCGGCGGCCGCGTGCAGCGGGTTGTAGTAGCAGCCCTCGGCGGGCCGGGGCACCTGCTGCCCCGCGCGGCGGGCGTGCACGGCGGCGAACCGCACAAGCGCGCGCTCCGCGAGGACCGCCGCGGCCGCCAGATCCGGCAGGTCGGCCGCCTCGTCGAGCAGCTTGCCCGCGGCCTGGAACGCGTCGAGCGCCCAGGTGTAGTCGTGCTCGCCCAGCGGGTCCAGAGCGGCCCGCTCCACCGGGAGTTCGGCCTGGCGCAGCACGTCGCCGACGGCCGTGACCCGCGCCGACACCAGCCGCTCAAGCCGCTCGCGGGCGGTCTCCCACTCGTCCAGGATCCGCTGCTGTTCTTCCTTCGACGGCTCCCGCGCCGTTTGTACGGGACCGGCCGGGCGCAGCATCCCCATGAACCACCAACGCTTCAGCACCGAGCCTCCCCTCGCTGCGACCAGGGTAGAAGCCCCCGAAGCTACCGCAGAGTTAGGGTGTGCCGACCCATCACGGTGTGCCCGCCGGGCGGTGTGCACCACGTCCTGAAGGGACCCGCGTTGACCAGCGATGCCATTGTCGATCTCACCGCACTGGGCGAGGACTTCACCCGTGACCCGTACCCGGTCTACGCGGAGCTGCGCGAGCGCGGACCGGTGCACCGCGTCCGGATGCCGGAGGGCGCGGACGCCTGGCTCGTCGTCGGCTACGAGGCGGGCCGCGCCGCGCTCGCCGACCCGCGCCTGTCCAAGGAGTGGCGCAACGCCTCGCCCGACCTCGGTGTGCAGCAGGTCGCCTCCGGCACCACCATGCTCAGCTCCGACGCCCCGGCCCACACCCGGCTGCGCAAGCTGGTCACCCGGGAGTTCACCCCGCGCCGGGTGGAGCAGATGGCCCCGCGGGTCCAGGAGACGACCGACGCGCTGCTCGACACCATGCTGAAGCGGCCCGGCCGCGCGGATCTGGTCCAGGCGCTGTCCTTCCCGCTGCCGATCACCGTCATAGGCGATCTGCTCGGGGTGCCGAGCCTGGACCAGGGCAGCTTCCGTGAGTGGTCCAACGCCTCCATATCGGCGACCGCGCTGGCGGACCGGCTGGCGGCGGCCAAGTCCATGTCGGAGTATCTGACCGCGCTGCTCGCGGACAAGCGCGAGAACCCCGGCGGGGATCTGATGAGCGCGCTCATCCACACGGCGGACGAGGACGGCGACCGGCTGTCGGGCCCCGAACTGCTCGGCATGGCCTGGCTGCTGCTCGTCGCGGGCCACGAGACGACCGTCAACCTGATCTCCAACGGCGTGCTCGCCCTGCTGAGCAACCCCGAGCAGCTGGCCGCGCTGCGCGCCGACTTCGACGGGCTCATCGAGGGCGCCATCGAGGAGATGCTGCGCTACGACGGCCCGGTCGAGACCCCGACGTACCGCTTCACCACCGAACCGGTCGACATCGGCGGCACGGTGGTGCCCGGCGGCGGGCAGCTGGTGCTCGTCGCCATGGCCGACGCCAACCGCGACCCGGCCCGCTACCCCGAGCCGTCCCGCTTCGACATCCGGCGCGACGCGCGCGGCCATGTGGCGTTCGGCCACGGCATCCACTACTGCCTGGGCGCGCCGCTGGCGCGGCTCGAAGCGCGCATCGCGATCCGCTCGCTCCTTGAGCGCTGCCCCGACCTGGCGCTCGACATCCACCCGGCCGCGGTCACCTGGCGCTCGGGGATGCTGGTGCGGGGGCCGGAGAGCCTGCCCGTCAGGTGGTGAACTCCGCGACCGCGACCGGGCGGCGCTCGCGCCGCGAGCGCTCGCACGCCTCGGCGACGCGCAGCGCGTACAGCGCCTCCCGCCCGTCGCAGGGGTTGTCCCGCTCGCCCCGTACGACCTGGACGAAGGCGTCGAGCTCGGCCCGGTAGGCGGGTGCGAACCGCTCCAGGAAGCCGGTCCAGGGCTTGCCGGCGGGCGCGGGCACATCGGGCTCGGCCGACACGATCGGGGTGCGCTCGCCGAGCCCGACGGCGAACTGGCCGAGTTCTCCGGCCAGTTCCATCCGTACGTCGTACCCGGCGCCGTTGCACCGGGTCGCCGTCGCCGTGGCCAGGGCGCCGTCGTCGAGGGTGAGGACGGCGGCGGCCGTGTCCACGTCCCCGGCCTCGCGGAACATCGCGGGCCCCGCGTCCGAACCGGTCGCGTACACCTCGACCACCTCGCGGCCGGTGACCCAGCGCAGGATGTCGAAGTCATGGACCAGGCAGTCCCGGTAGAGGCCGCCGGAGAGCGGCAGATACGCGGCGGGCGGCGGCGCCGGGTCGGAGGTCATGGCCCGTACGGTGTGCAGCCGGCCGAGCAGTCCGGCGCGTACGAGCTCACGGGCGGCGGTGTACCCGGCGTCGAAGCGCCGCATGAAGCCGATCTGCAGGACCGTTCCGGCCGCCTCGACCTCGGCCAGCGCCGCCAGCGTCCCGGCCAGGTCAAGGGCGATGGGCTTCTCGCAGAAGGCGGGGATACCGGCCCGGGCCGCCCGGGCGATGAGCTCGGCGTGCGCGGCGGTCGCCGAGGCGATCACCACCGCGTCCGGGCGGTCCGCGAAGAGCCGGTCGACCGAGGCGGCCGTGGCGCCGGTCCGGGCGGCGGCCTCCGCCGCGCGCCCCGGGTCGGCGTCGGCCACCACCAGCTCGGTGACCGAGGGATGGCGGGTGAGGGCCTCCGCGTGGAAGGCGCCGATACGTCCCGTTCCGATGAGTCCGATGCGCATGGCCAAAAGGTGGCGGCACCGGGACGTCCTGTCAAGAGTTTGTCCTGACAATCTAACTTCCGGACTTCCCGTCAACATGCTCCGCGCACTACGCTCGCCCCGTGTCCAAGCAGCCCAGAACCGTGCCGGAGACCGTCGCTCCGCTCCAGCTCAGCGTGGACCGCACCAGTCCGGTCCCGCTCTACTTCCAGCTCTCGCAGCAGCTGGAAGCGGCCATCGAGCGGGGCACCCTCACGCCCGGCAGCCTCCTCGGCAACGAGATCGACCTGGCGAACCGGCTCGGCCTGTCCCGCCCCACCGTCCGCCAGGCCATCCAGGCCCTGGTCGACAAGGGCCTCCTGGTGCGCCGCCGGGGCGTCGGCACGCAGGTCGTGCACAGCCAGGTCAAGCGACCGCTTGAGCTGAGCAGCCTCTACGACGACCTGGAGGCGGCCGGGCAGAAACCCGCCACCACGGTGCTGCGCAACGCCGTCGAGCCGGCGAGCGCCGAGGTGGCGGCGGCCCTCGGGGTGCCCGAGGGCGCCGAGGTCCATGTGGTGGAGCGGCTGCGGTACGCGCACGGCGAGCCGATGGCCCGGCTGCGCAACGTCCTGCCCGTCGGCCTGCTCGCCCTGGACACCGCGCGGCTGGAGGCCACGGGCCTGTACCGGCTGATGCGCGGCGCGGGGATCACCCTGCACAGCGCCCGGCAGTCGGTCGGGGCGCGGGCCGCGACGGCCGCCGAGGCGGAGCTGCTGGCCGAGGCGGTGGGCGCGCCGCTGCTGACCATGGAGCGCACCACGTTCGACGACACCGGCCGGGCCGTCGAGTTCGGCTCGCACATCTACCGCGCCTCGCGGTACGCCTTCGAGTTCCAGCTGCTCGTCCGGCCGTGATCTGCCCGTACGCCATGATCGCGGGGGTGGTTCGCTCTCGAACGCCGCGTAAGAATGTTCGGACAAAGTATTGACGGGGCCGCGCGCCCGCCGCTAGAACTCACGTGCCGCACCCGGGCGGCCCTGGCGGAAGGCGGAACCCATGCGCACACCCCGCACGGCGGTCACGGCGGCGGCGGTCGTCGCGGCGCTCGCGCTCACGGTCACCGGATGCAGCAGCTCGGGCGGCAAGAGCTCGGAGGACAAGGCCAAGGGCGCCGCGTCCGGCGGCAAGGGCGTCTCCACGCCACGGCTGAAGATCGCGATGGTCACCCACTCGGGCGAGGGCGACACGTTCTGGGACATCGTCCAGAGCGGCGCGAAACAGGCGGCCGCCAAGGACAACGTCGACTTCCTCTACTCGGCGAACAAGGAGGGCCAGCAGCAGTCGCAGCTGGTCCAGGCGGCGATCGACCAGAGAGTCGACGGGATCGTCGTCACCCTGGCCAAGCCCGAGGCACTACGGGACGTGGTGAAGAAGGCGGTCGCGGCGGGCATCCCCGTCGTCACCATCAACTCCGGCGCCCAGTACTCCAAGGAGCTCGGCGCGATCGGCCACATCGGCCAGGACGAGGGCGTGGCCGGTGAGGCGGTCGGCGAGCAGCTGAACGCGCGCGGCAGGAAGAAGACCGTCTGTGTCATCCACGAACAGGGCAACGTGTCGCTGGAGGAGCGCTGCGCCGGGGTGAAGCGGACCTTCAAGGGCACGGTCGAGAACCTGAACGTCGACGGGACCAACACGCCCGCCGCCACGTCCTCCATCGAGGCGAAACTCCAGGCGGCCAAGGACACCGACTCGGTGGTCACCCTCGGCGCGCCGATGGCGGCCGCCGCCGTCAAGGCGAAGGGCGACGCGGGCAGCGCCGCGGAGGTCGACACCTTCGACCTCAACGCCGCCGTGATCAAGCAGTTCAAGGCCAAGGAGATCGGCTTCGCGGTCGACCAGCAGCCGTATCTCCAGGGGTATCTGGCGGTGGACGAACTATGGCTGGACAAGACCAACGGCAATGTCGTCGGCGGTGGCAGGCCGGTCCTCACCGGGCCCGCGATCATCACCGAGAAGGACGTGCCGACGCTGGAGAAGTACACCGCACGCGGTACCCGATGATCGCCCGCCGACCTCACGTGACCCATACTTGGGCGGCCGGGGCAGGTCTGTGTCAGCCCCGGCGGCACCTGGCAGTACAGCAAGAGGAGCACGGCGTCGTGGCAAGGGTTCGGACAGGGGTACGCGCGGTGGGCGCGGTGCTGGCGGCGGTGCTCGGAGTTTCCCTGGTGGGATGCAGCAGCACCGGGGGCAAGCGCGCCGAGGACGCGCGCAAGGCCGCCTCCGCCCAGGGCAAGGCGGCGGTGAACACCCCGCGCTGGAAGATCGCGATGATCACCCACTCGGGCGACGGCGACACCTTCTGGGACATCGTCCAGAACGGCGCCAAGCAGGCCGCCGTCAAGGACAACATCGACTTCCTGTACTCGCACAGCGACCAGGGCCAGCAGCAGGCGCAGTTCGTGCAGACGGCCATCGACCAGAAGGTCGACGGGATCATCGTCACGCTCGCCAAGCCGGACGCGATGAAGGACGTCGTCGCCAAGGCCGAGAAGGCCGGCATCCCGGTGATCACGGTGAACTCCGGCTCCGAGAAGTCCAAGGAGTTCGGCGCCCTCACCCACATCGGGCAGGACGAGACCGTCGCGGGCGAGGCCGTCGGCGAGGAGCTCAACAAGCGCGGCCGGAAGAAGGCGCTGTGCGTCCTGCACGAGCAGGGCAACGTCGGCCATGAGCAGCGCTGCGCGGGCACCAAGAAGAGCTTCCAGGGCGAGCTGCAGAACCTCTACGTCACCGGCACCAACATGCCCGACGTCCAGTCGTCCATCGAGGCCAAGCTCCAGGCCGACAAGTCCATCGACGCCGTCGTCACCCTCGGCGCGCCCTTCGCGGACACCGCCGTCAAGGCGAAGAACTCCGCGGGCAGCTCCGCCGAGGTCGACACCTTCGACCTGAACGCCAAGGTCGCAGCCGAGCTCAAGGACGGCACCCTCGGCTTCGCGGTCGACCAGCAGCCCTACCTCCAGGGGTACGAGGCCGTGGACCTGCTCTGGCTCTACAAGTACAACGCCGACATGCTCGGCGGCGGACTGCCGGTGCTGACCGGACCTCAGATCATCACCAAGGACGCGGCCGCCCAGCTGGAGGAATACACGAAGCGGGGGACCCGATGACCGCCACTGCACCCGCGCCCGCGCCGGCGGGCGACGAGCGTCTGATCCACCGGTCCGTCCTGCGCAAGGTCATGGGCCGCCCGGAGCTCGGCTCGGTCGTCGGCGCGATCGCCGTCTTCGTCTTCTTCTCGATCGTCGCCGACAGCTTCCTGCGGGCCTCCAGCCTCTCGACCGTCCTGTACGCGGCGTCGACCATCGGCATCATGGCGGTGCCGGTGGCGCTGCTGATGATCGGCGGCGAGTTCGACCTGTCGGCCGGTGTCCTGGTGACGACGTCCGCGCTGGTCTCGTCGATGTTCAGCTACCAGATGACGGCGAACGTCTGGGTGGGCGTCGGGGTCTCGCTGCTGGCGACGCTGGCCATGGGCGCCTTCAACGGCTTCATGCTCACCCGGACGAAACTGCCCAGCTTCATCATCACGCTCGGCACCTTCCTGATGCTGACCGGCCTCAACCTCGGCTTCACCAAGCTGATCAGCGGCACGGTCTCCACCAAGTCCATCGCCGACATGGAGGGCTTCTCCTCGGCGAAGAAGGTGTTCGCCTCCCAGCTGACCGTCGGATCGGTCAACCTCAAGGTCACCATCCTGTGGTGGTTCGGCCTGGTCGCGGTCGCCACCTGGATCCTGCTCCGGACCCGCTTCGGCAACTGGATCTTCGCGGTCGGCGGCGAGGCGGACGCGGCCCGCGCGGTCGGCGTCCCGGTCTACAAGACCAAGATCGGCCTGTACATGGGCGTCGCCTTCGCCGCCTGGGTCTCCGGTCAGCACCTGCTGTTCTCGTTCGACGTGGTCCAGTCCGGCGAGGGCGTCGGCAACGAGCTGATCTACATCATCGCGGCCGTCATCGGCGGCTGTCTGATCACCGGCGGCTACGGCTCCGCGATCGGCTCGGCGGTCGGTGCCTTCATCTTCGGCATGACGAGCAAGGGGATCGTGTACGCGGAGTGGAACCCGGACTGGTTCAAGTTCTTCCTGGGAGCGATGCTCCTGCTGGCCACCCTGCTCAACGCATGGGTACGCAAGCGGGCGGAGGCGACGGCATGACCGCACAGGCGGCTAAGGAGCGGACGGCTCTGGTCGAGCTGGACGACGTCAGCAAGTACTACGGCAACATCCGGGCCCTCGAAGGGGTCTCCCTGGAAGTCCACGCGGGCGAGATCAGCTGCGTGCTCGGCGACAACGGCGCCGGCAAGTCCACCCTCATCAAGATCATCGCGGGGCTGCACCGGCACGACGCCGGCGCCTTCCGCATCGAGGGCAAGGACGTCTCGCTCAGCAACCCGCGCGACGCGCTCGACCGGGGCATCGCCACCGTCTACCAGGACCTCGCGGTCGTCCCGCTGATGCCGGTGTGGCGCAACTTCTTCCTCGGCTCCGAGCCGACCAAGGGCGCCGGGCCCTTCAAGCGCCTCGACGTCGAGCTGATGCGCGCGACCACCCGCTCGGAGCTGCTGCGCATGGGCATCGACCTGCGCGACGTGGACCAGCCCATCGGCACGCTGTCCGGCGGCGAGCGCCAGTGCGTGGCGATCGCCCGCGCGGTCTACTTCGGCGCCAAGGTCCTGGTGCTCGACGAGCCGACGGCCGCGCTCGGCGTCAAGCAGTCCGGCGTGGTGCTCAAGTACGTGGCGGCCGCCCGCGACGCGGGCCTCGGCGTGGTCCTCATCACCCACAACCCGCACCACGCCTACCTCGTCGGCGACCGCTTCGTCCTGCTCAAGCGGGGCGCCATGACCGGCAGCCATCTGCGCTCGCAGATCACCCTGGACGAGCTCACCCGCCAGATGGCGGGCGGCAGCGAACTGGAGGAGCTCAGCCACGAGCTCCAGCGCGCCCCCGAGCCCACCCACCTGGGCGGGCACCCCACCGACGCGTCGGAGTGACGGCGGGGGCCACGGAGGCACACGAGGTCGGGTCCCGGCCGGGGTGGCAGAATCGGGCACGGCGGGCGCCGTCCGCCGCCGGTCACCCCGGCCCCCCGAGACCTCCAGGGACGACACCAGTCGTGCGAGCACTCCAGGACACCCCTCTCCCGACGCGAAGGGGTGCGGCCCGATGAACACCTCCTACCGGGGCTCCGCCCGGGCCACCGTCCTGCGCACCGTCGGCACCCGCGAGCGCCGCTCGCACCTGACCGCCCCGCGCGTGCCCACCGTGGGCATCGACATCGGCGGTACGAAGGTGATGGCGGGCGTCGTCGACGCCGACGGCACCATCCTGGAGAAGATCCGCACCGAGACGCCGGACAAGTCCAAGAGCCCCAAGGTCGTCGAGGACACCATCACCGAGCTGGTCCTGGACCTCTCCGACCGCCACGACGTGCACGCCGTGGGCATCGGCGCGGCGGGCTGGGTCGACGCGGACCGCTCCACCATCCTGTTCGCCCCGCACCTCGCCTGGCGCAACGAGCCGCTGCGCGACGCCCTCCAGGCCCGGCTCGCCGTCCCCGTCATGGTCGACAACGACGCCAACACGGCCGCCTGGGCCGAGTGGCGGTTCGGCGCGGGCCGGGGCGAGGACCACCTCGTCATGATCACGCTCGGCACCGGCATCGGCGGCGCGATCCTGGAGGACGGCCGGGTCAAGCGCGGCAAGTACGGCGTGGCCGGTGAGTTCGGCCATATGCAGGTCGTGCCCGGCGGCCACCGCTGCCCGTGCGGCAACCGCGGCTGCTGGGAGCAGTACAGCTCCGGCAACGCGCTGGTCCGCGAGGCCCGCGAGCTCGCCGTGGCCGACTCCCCGGTCGCGTACAACATCCTGGAGCGGGTCAAGGGCAACATCCCCGACATCACCGGGCCGCTGATCACCGAGCTCGCCCGGGAGGGCGACGCCATGTGCGTCGAGCTGCTCCAGGACATCGGCCAGTGGCTCGGCGTCGGCATCGCCAACCTCGCGGCCGCCCTCGACCCGTCCTGCTTCGTCGTCGGCGGCGGCGTCAGCGCGGCCGACGACCTGCTCATCGGCCCCGCCCGGGACGCCTTCAAGCGCCAGCTCACCGGCCGCGGCTACCGGCCCGAGGCCCGCATCGCCAAGGCGCAGCTGGGCCCCGAGGCGGGTATGGTCGGCGCCGCCGACCTGGCCCGCCTGGTCGCCCGCCGCTTCCGCCGCGCCAACCGCCGCCGGGTGGAGCGCTACGAGCGGTACGCCCAGGTCGCCGAGGCCGTACGCAAGTCGGGCCCGACGCGCAACAACACCCAGAGGTCCGCGTGATGGCCCCGGCGGAGCGGCCCGCCGTGCCGCGCCAGTCGCCGTCCCCGGACGAGAGCGGCCCGGCGGAGGACCGCCGCCATATGATCCGCCGCCGCTGGCTCACCGCGGTCATCATCGTGCTGCTCATCGGCGTCCCGGCCGGATACCTGGCGATCTCGGCCGGTCAGAGCCGCGACAGCGGCCGCGACAAGGAGGCCGAGGTGTCGGCGAGCGGCCTGCAGAACGACTGGCCGTCCAAGACCCAGCGCCGCATCTACGACGTACCGGTCCCGTCGGCCGCCACCGCCGTCAAGTACTACGAGACCAACAGCTGGGCGGTCAGCAAGCTGTACGTGCAGTTCAAGACCACGGCCGCGGGTCTGGCCGAGTTCCTGAAGGACTCCGGCACCAGTACGGCGGCGCTGCGGCCCGGCTCGGTGGCGATCAGCGCCGCCGACGCCAAGGCGGTCGGCTGGACGTTCGCGCCGGGCCACGACTGGGCGGGCACCACGCACACCCAGAAGGACCCGCTGCCCACCCAGGACATCACGGTGAACGAGAGCGACCCGGACAACCCGGTCGTCTTCGTCGTCTCCACGGCGACGCCGTAGCCGGGCAGGGGCACCCCCTGCCCGGAGCGCGGCACTTCGCTCACTACCCTGGAGCGAGTGAGCGAAGTGACTGAGACGCCCGAGACGACGAAGCGCCCGACCCTGCAGTACCGGATCGACGGCCCCGACGACGCCCCCGTGCTGGTGCTCGGCCCCTCGCTCGGCACCACCTGGCACATGTGGGACCGCCAGATACCCGAGCTCGCCGCGCACTGGCGGATCGTCCGTTTCGATCTGCCCGGCCACGGCGGCGCCCCCGCGCACCCGGCGGCCACGGTCGCCGAGCTCGGTGAGCGGCTGATCGCCACCCTGGACGAGCTGGGCGTGGGGCGGTTCGGCTACGCGGGCAGTGCGATCGGCGCGGCCGTCGGCGCCGAGCTGGCCCTGCGCCACCCGCAGCGCCTCGCCTCGCTCGCCCTGATCGCCGCCTCGCCCCGGTTCGGCACCGCCGACGAGTTCCGCCAGCGCGGGGTGGTCGTGCGCAGCAACGGTATGGACCCCATGGCCCGCAGCGCGCCCGAGCGCTGGTTCACCCCGGTGTACGCGGCGGCGCAGCCCGCGATCGTGGACTGGGCCGTCCAGATGGTCCGCACCACCGACGCCGGCTGCTACATCGCCGCCTGCGAGGCGCTGGCCGCCTTCGACATCCGCGCCGACCTCGGCCGGATCGGGGTGCCCACGCTGGTGCTCGTCGGCGCCGAGGACCGGGTGACCGGTCCGGGCGACGCCCGCACGCTGGTCGCCGGGGTGCCGGACGCCCGGCTCGCGGTGGTGCCGGGCGCGGCCCATCTGGCGCCGGTCGAGCAGCCCGCCGCCGTCACGGACCTGCTCGTGCACCACTTCCAGACCGCCTGGCAGGAGGCGCCCGCGGCCGTCGCGATGCCGCCCGCGCCGCCCGTCGCCACCGCTGCCGTGCCCGCCGTGCCCGTCGTGTCCGCCGTGCCCTCCGTCCCCGCCGCGCCCCGGCTCGCGCAGTCGCCCGGGACCCTGCACATCCCCGTACCGCCCGTGGCGCCCGCTCCCGCCGAGGCGCCCGTGCCCGTGGCGGCCGGGCGGCCCGACCCGTACGACGCGGGCATGAAGCTGCGGCGTGAAGTCCTCGGCGACGCGCGCGTGGACGAGGAGACGGCGGACGCGGACGGCTTCACCGGCGACTTCCAGGAGCTCGCCACCCGGTACGCCTGGGGCGAGGTGTGGGCCCGCGACGGCCTCGACCGGCGCACCCGGGCCGTCGTCGCGCTCGCCGCCCTGGTCAGTGGCGGGCACCTGGACGAGCTCGCCGGGCACACCCGCGCCGCCCTGCGGGCCGGGCTCACCCCCGACGAGATCCGCGAGGTCCTGCTCCAGACGGCTGTGTACTGCGGTTTCCCGGCCGCCGGCGCGGCCTTCAAGGTGGCCGCCGCCGTGATTCGCGAGGAGACCACCCCGCAGGCGTAGCAGGATGGGGTCATGAGCCTGAAGCTGACGAAGAAGAGCCACTCGTGCGTGCGCCTGGAGAAGGACGGCAGGACGCTGGTCATCGATCCCGGCAACTTCACCGAGGCGGACGCCGCGCTCGGCGCCGACGTCCTGCTGGTCACCCATGAGCACCCGGACCACTTCGACGAGGAGCGGCTGCGGGCGGGCCTGGAGAGCAACCCGGGCGCCGAGATCTGGACCCTGCGCAGTGTCGCGGAGAAGATCTCGGCGGCCTTCCCCGGCCGTGTCCACACCGTCGGCCACGGCGACACGTTCACCGCGGCCGGGTTCGACGTCCAGGTCCACGGGGAGCTGCACGCGGTGATCCACCCGGACATCCCCCGGGTCACCAACGTCGGTTATCTGGTGGACGGTTCGCTCTTCCACCCCGGCGACGCGCTCACGGTCCCGGACCACCCGGTGGACACGCTGATGCTGCCCGTACAGGCGCCCTGGAACAAGATCTCCGAGGTCATCGACTACGTACGGGAGGTCAAGCCGCGCCGCGCCATCGACATCCACGACGCGCTCCTGACCGACCTCGCCCGCCCCGTCTACGACCGCCAGATCGGTCAGCTCGGCGGCGCCCGGCACGAGCGGCTGACCTCGGGGGACTCGACGGATCTGTGAGTGTCACACCCCGCCGTTAGGCTGTCGGACATGCGCATCGCGACCTGGAACGTCAACTCGATCACCGCCCGGCTGCCCCGTCTCCTGGCCTGGCTGGAGAACACCGGCACGGATGTGCTGTGCATCCAGGAGACCAAGACGACCGCCGAGGGCTTCCCCGCCGCCGAGCTCCGCGAGCTGGGCTACGAGTCGGCGGTCAGCGCGACGGGGCGGTGGAACGGGGTGGCCCTGGTCTCCCGCGTCGGCCTCGACGACGTCGTCACCGGCCTGCCCGGCGACCCCGGCTTCGAGGACACCCTGGAGCCCCGCGCCATCTCGGCGACCTGCGGCGGGGTGCGCCTGTGGTCGGTGTACGTGCCGAACGGCCGGGAGGTCGGCCACGGCCACTACGCGTACAAGCTGGCCTGGTTCGAGGCACTGAAGGCGGCCGTCGCCCAGGACGCGGCGGGGGAGCGGCCGTTCGCGGTGCTCGGTGACTTCAACGTGGCCCCGACCGACGAGGACGTCTTCGACGTGGCGTTCTTCGAGGGCCAGACCCATGTCACCCCGGCCGAGCGGGCGGCGCTGGCGGCGCTGCGCGAGGCGGGCCTGTCCGACGTGGTGCCGCGCCCGCTCAAGTACGACCGGCCGTACACGTACTGGGACTACCGCCAGCTGTCGTTCCCGAAGAACAAGGGCATGCGCATCGACCTGGTGTACGGCAACGCGCCGTTCGCCGGGGCGGTCAAGGACAGCTATGTGGACCGCGAGGAGCGCAAGGGCAAGGGCGCATCGGACCACGCCCCGGTGGTCGTCGACCTGGAGCTCTGAGAGCCGGTCCGCGGATCGGACAAGCGCACCCGGCGTCAACTCCGCGTGCCCAGTGGTGCGCGCCGGTGTGCCGGTGGGACGCTGGCGCCATGAACATCCTGGACAACTGGCGCAAGCGGCACGGCTCGCAGCGGACGGCGGCGCTCGCCGAGGCGGTGCAGACCGATCCGGAGGGCGTGGGCGAGCTGCTCGCGGAGTGCGAGCTGCTGCGGGTCAGGGCGCAGCAGGCCGGCCTGGAACTCGACGACAGCCCGGCCTCGTTGGCGGCGCTCGACCAGCTGCCGCCGCGCTGGCGCGACGACCCCGAGGAGCTGCCCTGGCTGGGCAACGACGCGGGGCTCTATCTCGGCACCGTGCTGGTGCGCACCGTCGAGGGCGCCTCCTGGCAGGTGTGGCCCGGCGGGCAGCCGGTGGTGCGGCTCGCCTCGGGGCGCGAGGTCGACGTGGTCGGCGCCGGGGTCGAGTGGGCGGCGGGCGGCACGCCCGAGCTCTCCCAGGTGTACGCGGAGGCGGCCGAGGCCTGACCCATAACCCCACGAACGCGTAACCCAAAATACGGTTTATGTCCTGTTCGTGCGTGTCGAGGTGAAGTCCCTTTCCAGGCTGGATAGTTTGCGCTGACCTCGACACAGCGATGAGTGGGCAGGACAGCGTATGGCCGTCGATCCGTTGATCGAGCTGCGTGACGTCAACAAGTACTACGGGAAGTTGCACGTCCTCCAGGACATCAACCTCACCGTCGGACGCGGGGAGGTGGTGGTGGTCATCGGCCCGTCCGGCTCGGGCAAATCCACGCTCTGCCGGACGATGAACCGACTGGAGACGATCGAGTCGGGCTCGATCTCCATCGACGGGCAGCCGCTGCCGGAGGAGGGCAAGGGGCTCGCGGGGCTGCGCGCCGAGGTCGGCATGGTCTTCCAGTCCTTCAACCTCTTCGCCCACCGGACCGTCCTCGCCAACGTCTCGCTCGCCCAGATCAAGGTCCGCGGCCGCAAGAAGGAGGACGCCGACGCACGCTCGCGCGAACTCCTGGAGCGGGTGGGGCTCGCCTCCCAGGCCGACAAGCTCCCCGCCCAGCTCTCCGGCGGCCAGCAGCAGCGCGTCGCCATCGCCCGCGCGCTCGCCATGAGCCCCAAGGTCATGCTCTTCGACGAGCCCACCTCGGCGCTCGACCCCGAGATGATCAACGAAGTCCTCGAAGTCATGCAGCAGCTCGCCCGGGACGGCATGACCATGGTCGTCGTCACCCATGAGATGGGCTTCGCCCGCTCCGCCGCCAACCGCGTCGTGTTCATGGCCGACGGCCGGATCATCGAGGACCGCACCCCCGACGACTTCTTCACCAACCCGCACAGCGAACGGGCCAAGGACTTCCTCTCCAAGATCCTCAAGCACTGAACGGGGAGTGGACGCAACGATGACGCGTACGCGACGCGCGCTCGCCGCGCTGGCGCTGGTCCTGGCCGCCGCCGGGTGCGGCAAGTCGGGCAGCCCGCCGGTGAAGGGCCCAAAAGCCGGGCAACTGCCCCACTACCAGGTCATGACGGGGTTCACACTGCCGGACTCCCAGGTCTGGCGGCGGGCGAAGAGCCGTGGCCATCTGGTCGTCGGGGCCAAGGAGGACCAGCCGTACATGGGCGAGAAGGACCCGGCCACCGGGGTCTATTCGGGCTTCGACATCGAGATCGCCAAGACGATGTCCGCCTCGCTCGGCTTCGACCCGAAGACCATCGACTTCAAGACCATCGCCTCGGCCAACCGTGAGACCGCCCTGCAGAACGGCCAGGTCGACTACTACGTCGGCACCTACACCATCAACGACAAGCGCAAGAAGCTGGTGGGCTTCGCCGGGCCGTACTACCTGGCCGGACAGGGTCTCCTCGTGCGCGCCGACGAGAAGAACATCAACGGGCCGCAGGACCTGAACGGCAAGCGCGTCTGCTCGGCCGCGGGCTCCACCCCGTACCAGCGCATCCAGAAGGACTACCCGAAGGCCGAACTCGTCGCGTACGACACGTACTCCGTCTGTGTGGACAACCTGCTCACCTTCCAGGTCGCCGCCGTCACCACCGACGACACCATCCTCAGCGGCTATGCCGCCAAGGTGCCCGACGAGCTGAAGGTGGTCGGCAAGCCCTTCTCCAAGGAGCCGTACGGCGTCGGTGTGCCGCGCGGCGACAACGCGTTGCGGTTCGCGCTCGACGACGCCATCGCGACCCACGAGAAGAACGGCGACTGGCAGAAGGCGTACGACGCGACCCTCGGCCTGTCGGGGCGCAAGGCCGCGCCCGCCCCGCCCATCGACCGCTACCCGGCGAGCTGAGGCCCCGCATGGACGTACTGACCAAGAACTTCTCGCTGTACGGCAAGGGCTTCCTCGGCACCGTCGAACTGACGGTCTACGCCTCGGCCGTCGCGCTGGTGCTCGGCTTTCTGATGGCCTCCTTCCGGGTCTCGCCGGTCGGCTCGTTCCGGGCGCTCGGCACGGTCTGGGTGAACGTGCTGCGCAACACCCCGCTGACGCTGCTGTTCTTCGCGGTGCTGCTCGGGCTGCCGCGCTTCGGACTCGTGCTGCCCTTCAAGGTGTTCGCGGTGATCGCGCTCGGCTGCTACACCTCGGCGTTCATCTGCGAGGCGCTGCGCTCCGGCATCAACACCGTGCCCACCGGGCAGGGCGAGGCGGCCCGGAGCCTCGGGATGACGTTCGGCCAGACGCTCCAGACGGTGGTGCTGCCGCAGGCGTTCCGGTCGGTGATCCCGCCGATCGGCTCCACGCTCATCGCGCTCGCCAAGAACTCGGCGATCGCGGGCGCGTTCAGCGTCACCGAGCTGCTCGGCACCTACAAGACGCTCAGCGAGCTCGGCTACAACATCATCTGGACGTTCCTCTGGATCGCCGTCGGATACCTGATCATCACCCTCACCATCAGCGCGATCTTCAACCTCATGGAGAAGTACTGGGGAGTCGCCCGATGACCGCACAGCTGTCCACGCAGGCCACCGCCCTCTACGACATCCCGGGCCCCAGGACCCGTCAGCGGCACCTGCTCTACGGGCTCGCCTCGACGGTCCTGATCCTCGCCCTGGTCGGCTGGATCGTCTATCTCCTGTTCGACACCAACCAGTTCACCGCCGGCAAGTGGGCCCCGTTCGAGTACAAGGGCATCCAGCGGCTGCTGCTGCGCGGGCTCGGCAACACGCTGCGGGCCTTCGCCGTCGCGGCGGTGCTCTCGCTGGCGCTGGGCGCGGTGCTCGCGACCGGGCGGCTCTCCGACCACCGGCCGGTGCGCTGGCTCGCCACGCTGCTGGTGGAGTTCTTCCGCGCCATGCCCGTACTGGTCATGATCTTCTTCATCTTCGTGGCGCTGAAGGTGCAGCCGTTGCCGGCGCTGGTCGCCGGACTGACCCTCTACAACGGCTCGGTGCTCGCCGAGGTGTTCCGCTCAGGCGTCAACTCCGTGGAACGCGGCCAGAAGGAGGCGGCATTCTCACTCGGGATGCGCAAGACGCAGGTCATGACGTACGTGCTGGTCCCCCAGGGGATCCGGGCGATGCTGCCGACGATCATCAGCCAGCTGGTGGTCGCGCTGAAGGACACCTCGCTGGGCTATCTGATCACCTATGAGGAGTTCCTGCACGCCGGGAAGCTCATCGCATCGAATCTCGACTACGATTTGCCGTTCATCCCCGTGGTGATGGTGATCTCGCCGATCTACATCGGGATGTGCATGCTGCTCTCCTGGTTCGCCACCTGGATGGCCAGGAGACAGAAGCGCAATCCCAAGACGGAGGCCGTGGAAGTCGCCCCGGCCGAACCAGGAACGCTACTGCCGGGGGGACCCCGCCCAGGGCCTTGACAAGGCCCTGGGGGAGCAGTGGCAAGGGGGCAAGGCCCACCCGGCAGCAGCCGGTGATCACTCCTCGCGGAGAGGGACCGTCAGATACGACGGGTCTGACGCGGGCGAGGAGAAGGTCAGCTGCGCGCCGGTCGGGTTGTGCTCGATGTACAGCGGGTCGACGGTGTCCGCCACCACGGCCGGACGGACGTCCGGCCGTGGTGGCGCAAGGGGCGTTGCCGACCGGCTTGCCGAGGCCGAGCGGGCCCACGTCGCAGCGAGACGCGACGAGGGTGCCGCTCTCCTTGGTGGTGGTGCCTATTCGACGTGCTGTCAGCCGCTGGTGGTGTCGGAGGTGCCCGCGGTGCCGGTCAGGGCGCTCTTCTTCTGCCAGTCCGCCCAGCTCAGATTCCACTCGCCGTAGCCGTTGTTGAGCGCCTGGGTGCCCTTGGCCTCGTCGCCGGTGATCTCGAACGGGTCGCCGATCTGCACCGTGCCGTACAGCTCCTTGGCGTTGGCGTCGCTCATGCCGATGCAGCCCGAGCTGTGGTTGGTGTTGCCGAAGTAGGCGGCGTTCCAGGGCGCGGCGTGCGCGTACATCCCGGACCAGGTGAGCCGCATCGAGTAGTCGACC
The DNA here is from genome assembly GCF_043198895.1 of Streptomyces sp. NPDC048696. Taxonomy (NCBI): domain Bacteria; kingdom Bacillati; phylum Actinomycetota; class Actinomycetes; order Kitasatosporales; family Streptomycetaceae; genus Streptomyces; species Streptomyces sp. NPDC048696. The sequence continues at coordinate 237,840 of NZ_JBICVJ010000006.1, forward strand.
ATCTTGTCGTACGCCTTGCCGAGCCCGACCGTCTCGGAGTTCATGTTGATCGTGCCCTCCTTCGCCATCAGGACGGCCTTGCCGCGCCAGGAGCCCTTCTCGCCGCCGGGCGTGCCGGCGGACACCGGGGTGTCCTTCACCAGCTTGTCGTCGCGGTAGAGCTTGAGGCGGTGGTTGTCTATGTCGACCTTGACGACCTGGTTCCGGCCGATGGTCATGGTGGTCGCGTAGTCGCGGACGAACCAGCCGCCGCCGGAGTCGATGCCGTTGAGGTCGGCGTTGAGCGTGACCTTCGTACCGCTCTTCCAGTACTCCTTGGGCCGCCAGTCGACCCGCGTCTTGCCCGAGTAGTCCTCCATCCAGCCCCAGGAGCCCTCGGTGTTGTTCGAGGTGGTCACCTTGAGCTGCTTCTCCACCTCGGCCTTGTTCTTCACCGGGTGGTCGAAGACGATCGACAGCGGCTGGCCGACGCCCACCGTCGAGTCCTTGCCGGGCACCAGGGTCAGCTTGTTGACCTTGTCGGGCGCGGCGGTCGCGAAGGCGGCCTTGGCGGTGGAGCCCTTGTCGTCCTTCGCCTCGACCGTGTACGAGGTGCCGGGCGCGGCCTTGCGGTCCGACGTCCACGTCTTCGCGTCGGCGGACACCTTCCCGGTCAGCTTGCCGCCCTTGGCGTCGGTGACCGTGACCTGCTGGAGCTTCCCGGCGGCCAGGGTCACCGTCACCGGCTGCCCCGCCTTCGCCTGCTGCCCCGTCAGATTCACCGAGATCTCGGCCTTCTTGGCACCGGCCATGTCGGCGCCCCCCTTGCCGTCGCCGGAGCCGCCCGAGCCGCCCGAGCAGGCGGTCAGGGCGGCGGCCAGCACCGCGGTGCCGGCGATCGCGGCGAGACGGACCGAGCGGCCGAGCGGGGTGTGACGGCGTATGCGGCTCAACTGGAAAACCTCCCGTAGCAATGCTTCTCCGTAGGAGAGAGTCGACAGCTCGACTCTAGGTTGCGAAGAACGCCGGAAATCTCGGGATTTCGTATGTGACGAGGACCGCAGAGGAACGGTCATCGTCCGGTCACATTCGCCGCGCGGGCCGGTCATGGACCGCTGTGAGCATCCTGTGCATCCCCGCAGGACCGACGACGGGGCGCACTTGGGAGGCCACACGCGTGTCCGCACTGCTTGTGACCGGTGACCGTGACCAGGACCTGCAGGTGCGCGGCCTCAGCGTCGCCGAGTACCGGTCCTTTCTGGCGATGCGTGGCGGCGTGAGTTTCCTGCAGCATCCCTCGTGGGCCGAGGTGAAGGACCAATGGTCCTCGGAAAGGGTCGGTTGGCACCTTGACAACGGCGAATTGAAGGGAGCGGCGCTCGTTCTCTACCGGCAATTCCCGGGCACCCGGAAATACTTCGCCTATCTGCCGGAAGGGCCGGTCGCCGACTGGGCCGACCCCGAAATCGACCGCTGGCTGGGACCGTTGCTGCGCCATCTGCGCCGGGCGGGCGCCTTCGCCGTACGGATCGGGCCCTCGCCCGCCTACCGGCGCTGGAACGCGGCGCTGCTGAAGTCGTCGACCGGGCCCGGCCGCAGGATCGGTGATGTGCTCGCCACCGAGGTCGACCCGCTCGGCACCGCGGTCGCCGAGCGGCTGCGGGCGCGCGGCTGGAAGCGGTGCGGCGGGGACGACGACGGGGACGCCGACGCCCAGCCCCGTTTCGTCTTCCAGGTGCCGCTGGCCGGCCGCCGGCCCGACCAGCTGTGGAGCGGCCTCAACCAGGAGTGGCGGCGCAATGTGCGCACCGCCAAGAAGGCGGGCGTCCAGGTCCTGGTGGGCGGCGCCGCCGAGCTGCCCGAGTTCTACCGGCTGCTGCGGATCACCGAGGAGCGCGACGGCTTCCGGCTCGGCCGCGACCTCGCGTACTACCAGCGCCAGTACGCCGTGCTCAACAACGAGCAGCCGGGCCGTATGCGGCTGTATCTCGCCGTCCACCAGGGCGAGATCCTGGCCGCCCACACCATGATCAGCACCGGGCGGCGGGTCTGGTACCAGACCGGTGCCTCCGCGGACCACCGCCGAGAGGTGCGCCCCAGCAACGCGCTCCAGTGGCAGATGCTGCTCGACGCCCACGCGCTCGGCGCCGAGGTCTACGACATGCGCGGGATACCCTCGACCCTTGATCCGGGCGACCGTCCCTTCGGTCTGCTGCGGTGGAAACTGGGCACCGGCGGACAGGTCGTCGAGACGCTGGGGGAGTGGGAGACACCGATGAACGGCACCGCCAACCACGCGCTGTACCGCGCGTTCCAGGCCTATCTGGCCCGCCGGTGACGGCCCAGACCAGGACCGGCCCCCGGCACGCGGCGAAGGCGTCGGTCGGGCGCAGCGGGGCGGTGATGGCCGCCGGATCGATCGTCTCGCGGGCCACCGGGTTCGTGCGGTCGGCGGTGGTCGCGGCGGCCCTCGGCGTCGGGCTCGTCGGCGACGGTTTCGCGGTCGCCAACAACGTCCCCAACATCCTCTACACCCTGCTCATCGGCGGCACGCTCAACGCGGTCTTCGTGCCCGAGCTGGTCCGCGCCGCCAAGGAGCACCGCGACGGCGGCGCCGCCTACACCGACCGGCTGCTCACCGCCTGCACCGCCGCGCTGGTCGTCATCACGGCGGCGGCGGTGCTGGCCGCGCCCGCCATCGTCGGCCTCTACACCGACTACACCGGCGCCCAGGCCGACCTCACCCTCGCCTTCGCCCGCTACTGCCTGCCGCAGATCCTCTTCTACGGCCTGTTCACGCTGCTCGGCCAGGTCCTCAACGCGCGCGGCCGGTTCGGCGCCATGATGTGGACGCCGGTCCTCAACAACGTCGTCGTCATAGCGGTGTTCGGGCTGTACCTCGCCACCGCCGGCACCGCGGGCAACACCCTCAGCGCCGCGGACACCCGGCTGCTGGGCTGGGGCACCACCGCCGGGATCGCCGTCCAGGCGCTCGCCCTGGTCCCGGCGCTGCGCGCGGCCCGGTTCCGCTGGCGGCCCCGCTTCGACTGGCGCGGCAGCGGCATCACCCGCCCGCTGCGCTCGGCGGGCTGGCTGGTGCTGCTCGTGCTCACCAACCAGATCGCGTACTGGGTGGTGACCCGCCTGTCCACGCTGGCCGGGCAGCACGCGCACACCGAGGGCGTGGCGGGCGGCGCGGGCTATGCCGCGTACACCAACGCGTATCAGCTGTGGGTGGTGCCGCACGGCATCGTCACCGTCTCGCTGCTCACCGCCCTGATGCCGAGGATGAGCCGGGCGGCCGCCGACGACGACCCGGCGGCGGTGCGGCGCGATCTCTCCTACGGGCTGCGCACCAGCGCCGCGATGATCGTCCCGGCGGCGTGCGCGCTGCTCGCGCTAGCGCCCTGGGTGATGGGCGCCGTCTTCGGGTACGCGCGCACCGGCCCCGACGACGTGGCGGTGATGGCGGGGATGCTGCGGGCGTTCGCGCCGGGGCTGATCGCCTTCTCCGGGCAGTACGTGCTCTCGCGCGGGTTCTACGCGCTCGGCGACACCCGCACCCCGTTCCTGCTGAACCTGGTCATCGCCGGGTGCAACGCCGGGTTCTCGGCGCTCGCCTATGTGGTGCTGCCCGCGCGCTGGGCGGTGACGGGGATGGCCGGGGCGTACTCGCTGGCCCTGTTCATCGGGCTCGCGGTCACCGCGTACACCCTCGACCGCAGGCTGGGCGGCGGCGCTCTGCTGCGCTCGCCCGCCCTGGGCGCGCACGGCCGGCTGCTGCTCGGCTGCGCGCCCGCCGCCCTGCTCGGTTACGGCGCCGCCCGCGCGAGCGCTCCGCTCGGTGACTTCGCGGCGGCCGGGGCCGGGGCCGCGGTGCTCCTGGTGACGGTGGCGGTGCTGGCCCGCCCGCTGCGGCTGGACGCGATCAACGACATGGTCGGCAAGCTGCGGGGCGGCCGGGGCCGTTGAGGCGCCCGGTAGTGCCGAGTTCACTGCGTTATGTGTGTCAACTGAGACATCTGCGACTGCTGGGATACTGATCTTCATGCCACGCGTGCTGCTCATCGAGGACGACCCCTCCGTACGGGAAGGGGTCGAGCTGGGGCTGCGCAGGCGCGGCCACGAGGTGAGCGCCGCCGAAAGCGGCGAGGCCGGGCTGGCCGCGCTCAAGACGTTCCAGCCCGAACTGGTCCTGCTCGATCTGATGCTGCCCGGCATCAACGGCGTACAGGTCTGTCGGCAGATACGCGAGACCAGCCAGCTGCCGATCATCATGCTCACCGCGCGCGGCGACGACTTCGACGTGGTGGTCGGCCTGGAGGCGGGCGCCGACGACTACATAGTCAAGCCCGCCCGCACCGAGGTCATCGAGGCGCGCATCCGGGCCGTACTGCGCCGGCTCGCCGACCCGGGCGCGCGCCCCGGCCTGGAGTTCCACGGCGAACTCGCCCTGGACCGGGCCGGTCTGACCGCCGCCAAGTCGGGCGAGCGGGTGCCGCTGGCGCCCTCCGAGCTGAAGCTGCTGCTGCATCTGGCCGCCTCGCCCGAGCAGGTCTTCAGCCGCCAGCAGCTGCTCGAATCGGTGTGGGAGCACAGCTACCACGGCGACGCGCGGCTCGTCGACGCCTGTGTACGGCGGCTGCGGCACAAGATCGAGGACGTGCCCGGCAGCCCGCTCTACATCCAGACCGTGCGCGGCTTCGGCTACCGCTTCGGCCCCCTGCGGTGACCGGCCGCTTCCGGATACGGATACGCAGGCTCAGGCGGGCCGGGCGGCTGGGGCTGCGGGCCCGGCTGATCGCCGCGTTCCTGCTGGTCGCCGCGATCGCCGCGGCCACCACCGCGACCCTGATCTACCAGGAGGCGCGCTCGGCCGTCCTCAAGCAGTCCCAGGACACCGCGGTCGCCCAGCTCCGCGACCAGATCGGCGCCCAGACGGTCAAGCTGCCGATGACCCGCACGTCGCTGCGTGAACTCAGCCTCGCCGTGGGCCGCCAGGGCAAGCCGCACCCCTGGTACGTGTTCGCCGAGTACGGCTCGCTGCGCGCCTCCAACGTCGGCCAGACCACGTCCGGCGTCATCACCGACGACCTGCGCCGGCGCACCCGCGCCAATCCGCACGGCACCTTCCAGCGGGTGGTGAAGGACGGCCGGCCCTGGCTCACCGTCGGCATGCCGGTGATGCTCGGCATCGCGGGGCAGGAGCCGTCGCAGCCCACCGGCATCACCGTGTACGCGGTGATGCCGCTGACCACGGAGGAGGCGAACGTCCGCGCGATGGTCACCGCCGCGCGGGACGGCGCGCTGCCCGCGCTCGCCGTCGCGTTGGTGCCCGCGCTGCTCGCCGCCCGCAGTGTGCTGCGGCCGGTCCGCGATCTGCGCCGGGCCGCCAGCAGCATGGGCAAGGGCCGGCTGGACACCCGTATCGAGGTGAAGGGCTCGGACGAACTGGCCGATCTGGCCTGGACGTTCAACGAGTCGGCCGAGGCCCTTGAACGGTCCGTCGAGGAGCTCCAGAAGGCCGAGGCCAGAGCCCGCAGGTTCGCCTCCGACGTCTCGCACGAGCTGCGCACCCCGCTCGCCGGGATGCTCGCCGTCACCGAGGTCCTGGACGAGGACGCCGACCGGCTCGACCCCGACACCGCGGCCGCGGTCCGGCTCGTCTCCGCCGAGACCGGCAAGCTCGCCACCCTCGTCGAGGACCTGATGGAGATCTCCCGCTTCGACGCCAAGGCCGCCGAGCTCAACCTCGACGAGGTCGACGTCGCCGAGACGATCCGCAAGACCCTCCAGAACAGGCGCTGGGAGGACCTGGTCGGCGCCGAACTGCCGCCCGGGATCAGGGCGATGCTCGACCCCAGGCGCTTCGACGTCGTCATCGCCAACCTGGTCGGCAACGCGCTGCGGCACGGCGCCGCGCCGGTCCGCGTGTCGCTGCGCGCCGACGGCGACCGGCTGGTGACCGAGGTGACGGACGGCGGCCCCGGCATCGCCCCGGCCGTGCTGCCGCACATCTTCGACCGGTTCTACAAGGCGGACGCCGCCCGTACCCGCTCGGCGGGCAGCGGGCTCGGCCTCGCGATCACCCTGGAGAACGTACGGCTGCACGGTGGTACGGTCCGGGCGGCGAACGGGCCCGACGGGGGCGCCGTGTTCACCGTCGCACTGCCGTCGCGGCCGCCGGGGGAGGGAGAGCTGCCATGAGAGGCGCACGTGCCGCGCTGCTGCTGCCCGCGCTGCTCCTGCTGGCCGGGTGCGGCATCCGCTCCACCGAAGTCGTCGAGGTGGGCGACCCGGCCTTCGCGCATGTGGTGCCGAGCGGCCCCGACGGCACCACCTTGTACTTCAAGGGCCCGAACGGACTGCTGCCGGTGGTCCGCGCCGGGGCCGCGCCCGGCAACGCCGTCATGCTGCTCCTGAGCGGCCCCACCGAGGCCGAGACGGACGCGGGGCTCACCACCGAACTGCCCCACTACTACGGCGTGATGGCCCTCAGCAGGGACGGCGACAGCGTGCGGATCCGGCTGGAGCGCGCCGTGCTGGACTTCCCGGAGATCGCCCGGCAGCAGCTGGTCTGCACGGTGGCGCACGCGATGCCGGGGGACCGGCGCGTCACGGTGACCGTGAACGGCAGCGACGGGCAGCTGGGCCCCGCGACCTGCCCCTTCTGACGCCGGGGCCGCGCCCGTGGGCGGATGGTCTTGTCGGCGGCGCCCGTCCGCGCCACCTTGGTGCGATGAGTGATCTGCCGGATGTCTTCGACCCGCGCCGGTACGCGGCCGGACCGCCGCACGACGACTACCGCGACCTGCGCGAGCGGCGTCCGGTGGCCTGGCAGGAGGAGTACGAGGTGCTCGGCTGGCCCGCCGGGCCCGGATTCTGGGCGGTCACCCGCCACGCCGACGTCGTACGGGTGCTGAAGGACGCGACCGCGTACTCCTCCGCGCTCGGCGCCACCCAGATCCGCGACCCTGCCCCCGACGACCTGCCGTTCATCCGCCGCATGATGCTCAACCAGGACCCGCGGCCCGGCGCGGGCGGGGCGGGCACCCATGACCACGGCAGGCTGCGGCGCCTGGTCAGCCGCGCCTTCACGCCCCGGCGCGTCGACCGCTTCGAGACGGCGGTACGGGCTCGGGCGCGGACCCTGCTCACCGCCGCCCGGGACGGCGCCGAGGACGGGGTGTTCGACCTGGTCGGCGAGGTCACCGACGACTACGCGCTGCTCAACCTCGCCGATCTGCTCGGGGTGCCGGGAGCCGACCGGGGGCTGCTCCTGGAGTGGACCGAGCGGGTCATCGGCTACCAGGACCCCGACGAGCCGCCGGTCCTCGGGCCCGACGGGCGGCCGGTGAACCCGCGCTCGCCCGCGATGCTGCGCGAGATGTTCGCGTACGCGCAGGAGCTCGCCGCGCACAAGCGGCGCGAGCCGGGCGACGACCTCATGACCGCGCTCGCGCACGGCGAACTCACCGACGCCGAGCTGGAGATGTTCTTCTTCCTGCTGACCGTGGCGGGCAACGACACGGTACGCGGCGCGGCGCCCGGCGGGTTCCTGGCGCTCGCCGAGCACCCGGACCAGCGGCGCGCGCTGCGGGCGGGCGAGGTGGCGCTCGACACCGCCGTCGACGAACTCCTGCGGTGGCACCCGCCGGTCCTCACCTTCCGCCGCACCGCCGCCGTGGACACGGCCCTGGCCGGGCAGCGGATCAGGGCCGGGGACAAGGTCGTGGTCTTCCACGCCTCCGCCAACCACGACGAGCGGGTCTTCACCGCACCCCACCGCCTGGACCTCGCCCGCACCCCCAACCCCCATGTCTCCTTCGGCGACGGCCCGCACGTCTGCCTGGGCGCCCACTTCGCCCGGCTCCAACTGCGCGTCCTGCACGAGGAGGCGCTGCGCGTGTTCCCCGCCCTCGCCCTGGCCGGACCGCCGCGCAGGCTGGTCTCCAACTTCATCAACGGGGTGAAGTCGCTTCCCCTGCACGGGAGCTGACTCAGCCGGCCGCGCGGTGCGAGGTGCGGGCCGACGGGGCCGGGGCGAGGGCGGCGCGGGTGACGTCCGCGACGACCTCCACCACGTCCGGGCCGTACGCGAGCGAGTTGACGACCTTCAGGAGCAGACAGAAGGAGCCGTTGCCGTGCTTGCGGGCCAGTTTCTCGTGGTTGCGGGCGAGATAGCGGGTGGCGGCCTGGTTGGTGATGGCGCGCTGGCCGCAGAAGAGGAAGACGGGCCGGCCGCCCTGCCCGGCGGTGACCCGGGCCAGGATGACGTACTCGGCGACCCCGCCCTCCACCCGGTAGCGCTCGCTGCCGATCGTGAACGAGCCCCGGTCCGGGCCGGGTTCGGTGTCCACGTTCATCGAGACGCCGGGCAGCAGGGAGGCCAGATGCGCGGCCATCCGCCGGTTCGAGTACGGCCCGCCCAGGCAGAACTCGGTGCGCTCGCCGAAGCCCTGCTGGGTCATGTCGTGCTGGACGATCTGGGCGTGCGAGCCGCAGTCCTTGATGAGCGAGGAGAGTTCGAGCAGCGCGAACACGTCGAACCGGTGCACGGCGCCCTCGGCCCCCGCGTCCCGGTTGACCACCAGCAGGCACTCGGAGTGGTCGGGCAGGCCGAAGAAGGTCTGCTTGCGGCGGAGTCGGCGTTTCCAGAGATAGGTACGGGTGAGCCAGCCCAGCGAGGCGCTGACGCCCGCCGCGACCACACCCAGCACGATATTGCGCACGTCGTCGTTCATGAGCGGGCATGGTAGCGGGCGTTCGATGTCATGTTCGTGTCGCGTTGGCGGCGGTCCTGACGCGACGCCCGGGGCGGCGTTACGCTGCGCGGACGTTCGCACCCAGGAGGTACGCATGCGTCGCACCGCCGTCCGCAGTCTCTCGATACTGGCCGTCGCCGCGGCCGTGGCGGCCTCGGTCGCGGCCGCGCCGCCGACCGCCGCGTCACCGCCGGTGAAGAGCCCGGAGGCGGTGGGGTACGGGGGCGCGGTCGCCAGCGTCGACGCGGACGCCACCGCCGCCGGGATCGACGTCCTCAAGCACGGCGGCAACGCGGTGGACGCCGCCGTCGCCACGGCCGCCGCCCTCGGCGTCACCGAGCCGTACTCGTCGGGCATCGGCGGCGGCGGATACTTCGTCTACTACGACGCCAAGTCCCGCACCGTGCACACCATCGACGGCCGCGAGAGTGCCCCGCACTCCGCGACCTCCTCGCTGTTCCTGGAGAACGGCAAGCCGCTGGCGTTCCCGGACGCGGTGACCAGCGGGCTCAGCGTCGGCACCCCCGGCACCGCGGCCACCTGGGACGCGGCCGTCGACGCCTGGGGCTCCAAGCCGCTGAGCCAGCTGCTCAAGCCCGCCGAGCGCATCGCGCGCGACGGGTTCACCGTCGACAGCACCTTCCGTCAGCAGACCGCCGACAACCAGGCGCGGTTCGCCGACTTCCCCGCCACCGCCAAGCTCTTCCTGCCGGGCGGCAGGCTCCCGGTGGTCGGCTCGAAGCTGAAGAACCCCGATCTCGCCCGCACCTACGAGGAGTTGGGCCGCGAGGGCGTCGACGCGGTGTACGACGGCGACCTCGGCCGGGACATCGTACGAACGGTCCGCAAGCCCCCGCTCGCCCCCGGCTCCACGCGGGTGGCGCGCCCGGGCGACCTCACCGCCAAGGACCTGCGGTCGTACGAGGTGAAGCGGCAGGCCCCGACCAAGGTGGACTACCGGGGGCTGAAGGTGTACAGCATGGCGCCCTCCTCGTCCGGCGGCACCACGGTCGGCGAAGCGCTCAACATCCTTGGGCGGACCGACCTCTCCAAGGCGTCCGAGGTCCAGTATCTGCACCACTACATCGAGGCGAGCCGGGTCGCGTTCGCGGACCGGGGGCGCTGGGTGGGCGACCCGGCCTTCGAGGACGTCCCGACCAAGGGGCTGCTCTCGCAGAAGTTCGCGGACTCGCGCGCCTGTCTGATCAGCGACAGCAAGGCGCTCACCAGCCCGCTGGCACCGGGCGACCCCCGGCACCCGGCGCCGTGCGCCACCTCGGGCCAGGCGTCGCCCACCACGTACGAGGGCGAGAACACCACGCATCTGACGGTGGCCGACAAGTGGGGCAACATCGTCTCGTACACGCTCACCATCGAGCAGACCGGTGGCAGCGGCATCACGGTCCCGGGCCGGGGCTTCCTGCTCAACAACGAGCTCACCGACTTCTCGTTCGCCCCGGCCAACCCGGCCGTCCACGACCCCAACCTGCCCGGTCCCGGCAAGCGGCCGCGCTCCTCGATGTCGCCGACGATCGTGCTCGACGGGCACGGCCGCCCGGTGCTCGCGCTCGGCTCGCCGGGCGGTGCGACCATCATCACCACCGTGCTCCAGTCGCTGGTCAACCGGCTCGACCGGCATCTGCCGCTGGTGGACGCGATCGCGGCCCCGCGCGCCAGTCAGCGCAACGCGGCGAAGACCGAACTGGAGCCCGCGCTCTTCGACAGCCCGCTCAAGGCCCAACTCCAGGCGCTGGGACACACGTTCACGCTCAACCCGGAGATCGGCGCGGCGACCGGGGTGGAACGGCTGGCGGACGGCCGCTGGGTGGCCGCCGCCGAGAAGGTCCGGCGCGGCGGCGGTTCGGCGATGGTGGTGCGCCCAGCCGGGTGATTAATCGTCAGAATCCGTCCGCCGGGCGGGTGAAGCGGGCGCGGCCCTCGTCCTTTGACGGACGGGGGCCGCGTTCTATTTGGTGCAGCCGGGGTTGACGCGCTCATGCAAACGGGTGAGATTGTCCGCGTCGGGTAAGGAAACTTTCCTAACAGAAGGGTCTCCCCACGTGCGTACTCGAACGCTCGCCCTCGCCGCCGCCTCCGGCGCCGCCCTGCTCGCCACCGCGGCCCTCCCGGCCGCGCGCGCCGCCGACGCCCCCACCCGTACCGAGGAGGGCTCGGTCAGCGCCGCCGAGCTGCTCTCCAAGGTGACGACCTGTTCGCAGATCTCGAACGGCAAGTACAAGACCGACAACGAGACCGCGGCGACGGTGCCGGTGTGCGGCAAGAACGGCGCGGTGTTCTGGAAGGCCGACCTCGACGTCGACTGCGACGGCCAGACCACCACCGCCTGCAACCACTCCACCGACCCGTGGTTCCAGGGCGACACCGCGTTCCACCAGTCCGACGGCAGGGCGCTGAGCGCGGAGAAGCTGCCGTACGTCGTCGTGCCCAGCGCCAGTGCCATCTGGAACTACAGCGCGGCGGGCATCAAGGGCGGTGGTGTGGTCGCCGTCATCTACCGGGACAGGGTCACGTACGCGGTGGTCGGGGACACCGGTCCGTCGAAGATCATCGGCGAGGCGTCGTACGCCACCGCCAAGGCGCTCGGGATAAACCCCGACCCGGCCACCGGCGGCGCTTCCTCCGGTGTCACGTACATCCTGTTCAAGAACTCCCGGGTCAAGCCGATCGAGAGCCACAGCGCGGCGGTGGCGCTCGGGGACCGGCTGGCGAAGGAGTTCCTGGCGAACAACTAGGCCGGGTGCGGGAGCGTGCGCGGACCGCCGCCGTTGCGACCGGCGGTCCGCGCTCGTGCGTGCGGGGGTCGGCTCACCGGGCCGCCGGCGGGCACTCCTTCCACGAGAAGTGGTACGTGGTGGTGATGCTGGCGTCTGTGGAGTCCATGCTGATGAAGCTGGTGGTGTGGACGGGGTCGGAGGTGCCGACGCCGGCCCGCAGCTCGGTGTTGATGTTCAGATAGCGCTCCTCGCCACAGGGCTTGAAGACCAGCGCCGCCACGTCCGTGGTGTCGTTGGTCTGCCAGTCGTCATCGAGCGGACCCTTGAACGGGTGCGCGATATAGGCCGTCTGCGACATGCCCTGGAAGTAGTAGTTCGCTCTCTCCTGCGCGGTCGCGCCGTTCTCCAGGTGGGCGAAGCCCCGGTAGTCGGCCGACGCGATCGCGTAGGTGAAGCCCTGCGGTACGTGGACGTTCAGCGCGAGCTGGCAGTTCTTGCGCAGGTCGGTGGGCTGGGCGCCCTTGCCGACCTGGGCGAGGTAGTTGCTGTAGGTGACGGTGAACGCGGTGTTGTCCGGCGACACCGCGACGGCCGCGGTGCCCGCCGGACACCCCGAGCCGTTGACGGTCACGAGGTCGATCACGATCTTGTCGGGCGGCGGGGTGCCCCAGCCGGACGGGTGCTGGGCTGTGCTGAGCGGGGCGGCCAGCATGACGGCGGCCGCGCCGCCGATGGCCAGTGCGTTGAACATGACGCTCCCTTCGGTCATGTCGCCAGCCCGGTTCTCCTGTGGGGGGTTGGCAGGTCCATGGCAGCAGAAGGTCACGTTCCGCGACAGGTACGGACCAGCCACGGTGGGGGCTTTGAGGGGTCGCGTGGATGGCCCGAACGAGTTGTCATTCACACGCGCCCCGTAAGGGGCGCGGGGCTGTGGCATGTGCGGCTCCGCCGCGATGGGGGTCCCCCCTGTTCGAGCGGAGTCGAGAACTTGGGGGAGCGACCAGCCACAGACGGGCCCGCGGCCGAACAGGCGCCCGGAGGCACCCCGAACCGCTACACCCGCGTAAGGATGCGCGGCCCGGCATCCGTGACGGCAACAGTGTGCTCCGCATGCGCGGCCCGCACACCGGTGACGGTGCGCAGCGTCCACCCGTCCGCCGCCGGATAGTAGTCATCCGTCCCGTCGGCTATCAGCATCGGCTCGATCGCCAGCACCATCCCGTGCCGCAGCACCATCCCCCGCCCCCGGCGCCCCTCGTTGGGCACCCCCGGATCCTCGTGCATATGGCGCCCGACACCGTGCCCGCCGAACCCGTCGGGAATGCCGTATCCCGCACCCCGGCACACCGTGCCGATCGCATGCGCGATGTCACCGATGCGATTGCCCACCACCGCCGCCGCGATCCCCGCCTCCAGCGCCTCGTACGCCGTGGAGATCAGCCGTACGTCCTCGGGCCGCGCCCGGCCGACCGTGAAGCTGATCGCCGAGTCGCCGACCCAGCCGTCCAGGATCGCGCCGAAGTCGACGCTGACCAGGTCGCCGTCGCGCAGCCGGTAGGAGTTCGGGATGCCGTGCACGATCGCGTCGTTGACGGACACGCACGCGACGGCCGGGAAGGGGGTGGGCGCGAACTCGGGGTGATAGCCGAGGAACGGCGAGGACGCGCCCGCCGCGCGCAGCACTTCATGCGCCGCCGTGTCGAGTTCGAGCAGGCTGACGCCGACGCCGGCCGCGTCCCGCGCTGCCGCGAGCGCCCGGGCGACGACGCGCCCGGCCTCGCGCATCGCGTCCATCTGGATATCGGTCTTGATCTCTACCATTCCAATTACTATACCGGTCTGATCGCGTGCGCACGGCCGCGTACGAGGGTGGCCGTCCGGTTCGTACGGAATGGTCGCGGCGATTGATGGAGCGTCAGAGAGCTTCCAGGATCGTGGCGTTGGCGAGTCCTCCGGCCTCGCACATGGTCTGGAGGGCGTACCGCGCACCGCGCAGCCGCATCGCGTGCACCAGTGTCGTCATCAGGCGGGTGCCGCTGGCGCCGAGGGGGTGGCCGAGCGAGATCGCGCCGCCGTGCACATTGACCCGCGCGGGATCGGCGCCCGTCTCCTGCTGCCAGGCGAGCACCACGCTGGCGAACGCCTCGTTGACCTCGAACAGGTCGATGTCCCCGAGCGTCAGCCCCGCCTTGCGCAGCACCTTCTCGGTGGCCGGGATGACACCCGTGAGCATCAGGATGGGATCGGAGCCGGTGACGGCGAAGCTGTGCAGCCGTGCGAGCGGCCGCAGCCCCAGCCGGGCGGCCGTCTCGCTGGAGGTGATGAGCACGGCGGAGGCGCCGTCGTTGGTGGGGCTGCTGTTGCCGGCCGTCACCGACCAGTCGATCTGCGGAAACCGCTCGGCGAAGGCCGGGTCCACGAAGGACGGCTTCAGTCCGGCGAGCACCGCCGGGGTCGTCGCGGGGCGGACCGACTCGTCGCGGGTGAGTCCGGCGATCGGCATGGTCTCGGCGTGGAAGAGCCCCGCGTCCCAGGCCCGGGCGGCCTTCTGGTGCGACTCGGTGGCGAACCGGTCCATCTGCTCGCGCCCGATCGACCACTTCGCGGCGATCAGCTCCGCGCTGATGCCCTGCGGGACCAGCCCCTCGGGGAAGCGGGCGGCGACGCCCGGCCCGAACGGGTCGGCGCCGGGCGGCACGTTCGACCACATCGGCACCCGGCTCATCGACTCCACCCCGCACGCCACGACCAGGTCGTACGCGCCCGACATGACGCCCTGCGCGGCGAAGTGCACGGCCTGCTGCGAGGAGCCGCACTGGCGGTCCACGGTGGTGGCGGGGACGCTGTCCGGGAACCCGGCGGAGAGCCAGGCGTAGCGGGTGGTGTTCATCGCCTGCTCGCCGACCTGGTCGACGGTCCCGCCGATCACGTCGTCGACCAGCGCCGGGTCGACGCCGCTGCGCTCGACGAGGGCGCGCAGGGTGTGGGCGAGCAGTTCGACGGGGTGCGTCTGGGCCAGTGCCCCGTTCGGCTTCCCCTTCCCTATCGGGGTACGGACGGCTTCCACGATCACGGCGTCACGCATGGCGTGCTCCTCGACTTCTACTCGCGAGTAGGTTGGAAAACTGGATTCACTGTAACCCTATGGGTTGGAAAATCCAATGCACTTCTGTTTCTGGCTTACGGTGGAGGCATGACGACGTCGCAGAAGAACGCCCGGCCCTGCTCGATCGCCGACGCGCTCGGCGTGGTGGGGGAGAAGTACGCGCTGCTCGTGCTCCGCGAGGTCTTCCTCGGCGTCCACCGCTTCGACGCGATCGCCCGCAACGTGGGCGCCCCGCGCGACATCCTCACCGCCCGGCTGCGCCGGCTCGTGGACGCGGGCGTCCTGGAGAAGGTGCTGTACCACGACCGGCCGGCCCGGTACGAGTACCGCGCCACCCAGGCGGGGCAGGAGCTGCGGCCGGTGCTGCTGATGCTGATGCGGTGGGGTGACCGGCATCTGGCGGATGTGCCGCCGCTCGTGTGGCGGCACTCCTGCGGCGCGGACCTCGACCCGGAGATCGTGTGCCGCTCCTGCGGCGAGGAGGTCCACCGCCGTGACCTCACCTCGCGGTTCCAGGTGCCGGGGTGGACGGAGGGGGGACCGGAGGCCGGGTGATTCCCGGGAGCCGGGACTACACTCGCCCCATGGTCCGCACCCCACTCACCCCCGAAGAGCGCGAACGTGGCGAGCGGCTCGGCCGACTGTTGCGGGTCGCTCGGGGCGGGCGCAGCATGACCGAGGTCGCCGCGGCCGCCGGGCTCTCCGCCGAGACCCTGCGCAAGATCGAGACGGGCCGGGCCCCGACCCCGGCGTTCTTCACCGTGGCCGCGCTCGCGGGTGTGCTCGGCCTCTCGCTGGACGAGGTCGCCGGGCACTGCACGCTCCTCCCGGCCTGAGCTCCGCCGGGTGCGGTTGTTTGTCTGCGGACCGTGCTTGGCTGGTCGCGCAGTTCCCCGCGCCCCTGAACGGCGCCCCACAAGTCCGTAGCCCCTGCCCGCAGGGCTAGGGCCTGTCCGGTGGATCTTGCCTGGGACGCGGGGGTGTGGCACGCCCATCTGCCGCGTTGTCGTCGGTTGCCGACGCTCCGCGTCGCCGCCCTCCTCCGCCTTGCAGCTGGACGCACCACACCCCCACTCACCGGCACCGAAACGGCGGCCCGGACCGAAGGCGGCCAGATCCACCGGACAGGCCCTAGGCCCGGTCGGCCCAATAGATCCTGCGGGCATCGGCCGTCGGCGCCACCGTGGAAGCGTGTTCACGCCGTCCGCGGTCCCCAGGCCGCCGCGCCCCCGCCGCCTCGCCGCGCTCGTCATCACCGGCGCCCTCGCGCTCGCCGCCTGTGCGCCCGCCAATCGGCTCTCCGCCGCCGCTGGTGACGAGGACGCGGTGACCGCGTTCCACCATCCCGGAGTCGTCGTCGGGCGGAGTCAGCTCGACACCGTGCGTACGAGGGTGCGGGCCGGGCAGGAGCCCTGGCGGTCTGCGTACGAGAAGATGCGGACCAGCAAGTACGGCTCGCTCGACTACACCGCCCACCCCGTCGACGTCGTCCCGTGTCCGCCCAACGCCGGGCCGCCGGCCTGTCTCGCCGAGCGCGAGGACGCCATCGCCGCGTACACCCAGGCGCTGCTGTGGAGCGTCAACGGCGACGAGGCGCATGTCCGTAAGGCCGTCGAGATCATGGACGGCTGGTCGAAGGTGATGAAGGGGCACACCGAGGGCAACGCGGGCCTGCAGACCGCCTGGGCGGGCTCGTCCTGGGCGCGGGCCGCCGACATCGTGCACGCGGGCTATCCGAAGTGGCCGGGCGCGGACGTGCAGCGGTTCAAGTGGATGCTGCGCAAGGCGTATCTGCCCGCCGTCACCGCCGAAGTCCCGGACTACAACGGGAATTGGGAGCTGGCGATGACCGACGCGACCATCGGGATCGCGGTCTTCCTGGAGGACCGCGACCTCTTCGCCGAGTCGCTGGCCCGCTACCGGGCCCGGGTCCCCGCGTACTTCTACCTCAGCTCGGACGGCAAGCTCCCGAAGGCGCCCCCGGGCGGCACCATGAACACCCCGGACAAGCTGGCCGCGTACTGGTTCGGGCAGCGCACCTACGCCGACGGGCTCGGCCAGGAGACCTGCCGCAACCTGATGCACATCGGCTATTCGCTGGCCGCCTCCGCGCACATCGCCGAGACCGCCTGGCAGCAGGGCGTGGATCTCTACGGTCCCATGGCTCAACGGCTGCGGGCCGCCCTGGAGTTCCACGCCCGCTATCAGCTGGGCGAGGCCGCGCCGCCTTGGCTGTGCGGCGGCAGGGTCGAGCGCACCATGGGGCCCGATGTGGAGGTCGCGCTCAACCATCTGCGCAACCGGCTGCGGCTGAAGCTGCCCGAGACCGAGAAACTGGCCGAGCGCCAGCGCCCGGCGGGCACGGACGACCTGTTCGTGGCCTGGGAGACGCTGACGCACGCGGAGAACCCGGGCGCCAAGGTCTGACCGGCGCTTGGGGGCGCGCGACGTGCTTCTTCGGGGGGCGCGCGACATCTTTCTTCACCACGCCGTTCGGCGGACGGCCATGTACCGGTATCACGGGGAAGACCTCTGTGTAATACGTGCGCAATGCGGCGGGTATCGAATGCTCACGGACCGTGGGGGTTCAGTCGGCGGTTGGGGGCAATGCGCTATGACGGTGAATCAACTCCCTGTGAACATAGGGGTGTTCGTGCGGTACCTGAGCAGACTCACGGGTCTGCTCGACCGCTCCGGCGGCTGGTACGGGGTCTTTCGGCAGCGCGATCCCGACGGCCTGGCGGCCTGTCTCGCGGGCAGTGAGATCCCGCCGTGGGACGTGGTCGAGTCGCTGCTCCAGGATCTCGCGCCGGCGCACGGGGCGCAGGCGGTGGAGCAGGAGAAGGTGCGGGCGCGGGCGCTGCACGCCGCGGCCGCCGCCGCGTTCGACAGTCGGCCCGGAGGCCGCGAGGCCCTGCGCGACCGGCTCTCCCTGATGCTGCGCGAACAGGCGTACGCGGCCGACCGCCTCCCGGGCGCGGCCTCCGACGAGCTGCCCTGGATCCACGACGACCTCGCCCGGGCGACCGCGCGCTGCGGTGAACTGCGGTCCCGTATCGCCGCGTTGGGCCCCGAGGTGCCCAAGGGCTGGTTCAGTGAACGGGCGGTGGTGCGGCCCAGGGGCGGCGAGGCGGCCGCCGGTCCCGAGGCACCGGCCGCCGGCATCGCGCGTGTTCCGTCACCGCGGGTGCCGGTGTCCCGTCCCGCCAAGCGGCGCATCGGGCGCGGTGCCCGGTTCGCGGGGCTCGACGCGAGTGACACGGCCACCGGCGACTCGGGGCCCTTACCCGTCGCGGGCGCCGCGCCCAGCGGGGCCCGGTTCGGCGGCGGTCCGCAGACCCGCCGTGACCACGCGCGCCGAAAGGGCGAGCCGGAGCGGCAGGAGACGCGGCCGGACGACGGCGCGCGCCGGTCCGTGGGCGCGGCCGTCGCCCAGCTGGTGCGGCTGCGACGCCAGGGCCGTACCGGCGAGGCGCACGCCGTGCTGTGCGAGGCCGCCACCGGACCCGCCCGGCTGCTGCCGGTGTTCGCCGCCGAACTGCACCGCGCCGGACTCGCCGCCGACTGGGCCACCCTGCTGTGGGAGGCCGCCTCGCTGCCGCCCGACCGGCTGGCCGAGGCCGCCGGGGTGCTGGCGGCGGCCGGGCAGTCGGCCGACTGCCACCGGCTGCTGCGCCAGGGCGTGGCCCGGCCCGCCGAGCAGATCGCGGACGCGGTGCTCGCCCTGCGTGACGCCGGGCGGGGCGTGGAGGCGGACACGCTGCTGAGCGTCTTCGTCCGGGTGCGTACGCCGGAGGACGCGGCGCACCTCGCGGCGCACGCCCCCGACCGGCTCGCGCCCCTGCTGCTCGCGGCCGCCGGGGAGGTCTCGGACGGGCGACGACGGGACGTGGTCCATGCGTTCCGGGTGGCCAGAATTGCAACAGAACGTTGAAATTCCGGGTTGAGGCGGGCGTGCGGCTGGGCAGGGTCCGTAGCAATGGACATAAGGCCCCGCACACTTCAGCCGAGCACGCCCGCGTCGCCCGCGCTTCGGCCGGGCGCGCCCCGCTCGCCCGCGCTCCGGTCGCGTACGCCCGAGGCCGCCGCGTTCTTCGACGTCGAGGGCACGCTCCTGGCCGTGCCCACGCTCGACCCGGACGGGAAGGGGCCGCCACTGGGCCGGCTCTGGCACGCGCCGGTCCTGGCCGCCCTGCACGACCACGCCGCCCGGGGGCACCTGCTCGTCCTGGTGACCCCGTCGCCCGCCGGGGCCGTGGCGCCGCTCGCCGGTCACCTAGGGGTGGACACGGTGCTCTGTTCCCGGCCAGGAGCGCCGATGCGCGGACAGGGCAAGGGGTACGCGGCCCGCGCCCTGCTGCGCGAGCGCGCCATCCTCGCCGCCCGCTGCTACGCGTACGCCGACGAGGCGGCCGACCTCCCGCTCCTGGCCGAGGTGGGCAATCCGGTGGTCGTCGGCGACGACCCGGTGCTGCTGAGGCACGCCCGGCGCGGCAACTGGGCCCGGCTGCCCGCCCCCGTACCGAGGGAAATGTGATCGACTTCGTGGCGTAACGGCGATGGTCTTGCCACGGTGCGTGACGGGCTTTACCGTCTCTCCACACGCAATCTACGCGTGTCGATGCCTGGCTGACGGCCCGTCTAAGGAGCAGCTCATGGCCACTGTTGTCCGCGCCGCACTGGTCCAGGCCAGTTGGACCGGCGATACCGAATCCATGATCGCCAAACATGAGGAGCACGCCCGCGAGGCGGCCCGGCAGGGCGCGAAGATCATCGGTTTCCAAGAGGTCTTCAACGCCCCGTACTTCTGTCAGGTGCAGGAGCCCGAGCACTACCGGTGGGCGGAGGCCGTGCCGGACGGGCCGACCGTGCGGCGCATGCAGGAGCTGGCGCGCGAGACCGGGATGGTGATCGTCGTCCCCGTCTTCGAGATCGAGGACGCCGGTTTCTACTACAACACCGCCGCCGTGATCGACGCGGACGGCAGCTATCTCGGCAAGTACCGCAAGCACCACATCCCCCAGGTGAAGGGGTTCTGGGAGAAGTACTACTTCAAACCGGGCAACCTCGGATGGCCGGTCTTCGACACCGCCGTCGGCCGCGTCGGCGTCTACATCTGCTACGACCGTCACTTCCCGGAGGGCTGGCGGCAGTTGGGGCTCAACGGCGCCCAGCTGGTCTACAACCCGTCGGCGACCTCGCGCGGACTTTCGGCCTACCTCTGGCAGCTGGAACAGCCCGCCTCGGCGGTCGCCAACGAGTACTTCGTCGCCGCCATCAACCGGGTCGGCCGCGAGGAGTACGGCGACAACGACTTCTACGGCACCAGCTACTTCGTCGACCCGCGCGGCCAGTTCGTCGGCGAGACGGCCAGCGACAAGGAGGAGGAACTCCTGGTCAGGGACCTCGACTTCGGTCTGATCGACGAGGTCCGCCAGCAGTGGGCGTTCTACCGCGACCGCCGCCCCGACGCGTACGAAGGGCTGGTGAAGCCGTGACCGCGCTCTTCGACCGCCACCGCGCGGTCCTGCCCGAGTGGCTGGCGCTCTACTACCGCCACCCCATCGAGATCACCCACGGCGAGGGCCGCCACGTCTGGGACTCGGCGGGCAACCGCTATCTGGACTTCTTCGGCGGCATCCTCACCACGATGACCGCCCACGCGCTCCCCGAGGTCACCAAGGCGGTCGCCGAACAGGCGGGGCGGATCATCCACTCCTCCACGCTCTACCTCAACCGGCCGATGGTGGAGCTCGCCGAGCGGATCGCCCACCTCTCCGGCATCCCGGACGCGCGCGTCTTCTTCACGACGTCCGGCACCGAGGCCAACGACACCGCACTCCTGCTCGCCACCGCCTACCGCGGCTCCAACCAGATCCTGGCGATGCGCAACAGCTACCACGGCCGCTCGTTCAGCGCGGTCGGCATCACCGGCAACCACTCCTGGTCGCCCACCAGTCTCTCGCCGCTGCAGACGCTGTACGTGCACGGGGGCGTCCGATCGCGGGGCCCGTACGCGGAGTTGAGTGACCGTCAGTTCATCAACGCGTGCGTCGCCGATCTGGAGGACCTGCTCGGCCACACCCGCGACGTCGCGGCCCTGATCGCCGAACCCGTCCAGGGCGTCGGCGGCTTCACCTCGCCGCCCGACGGGCTCTACGCCGCCTTCCGTGAAGTCCTCGACCGGCACGGCATCCTGTGGATCAGTGACGAGGTGCAGACCGGCTGGGGCCGCACCGGCGACCACTTCTGGGGCTGGCAGGCCCATGCGCAGAACGGCTCTCCGGACATCCTCACCTTCGCCAAGGGCATCGGCAACGGCATGTCCATCGGCGGCGTGGTGGCGAGCGCCCGCATCATGAACTGCCTCGACTCCAACTCCATTTCGACCTTCGGCGGCTCCCCGGTCACCATGGCCGCCGGTCTCGCCAACCTCTCCTACCTCCTCGAACACGACCTCCAGGGCAACGCGCGCCGGGTCGGCGGGCTGCTCATCGAACGCCTGCGGGCGGTCGGCGCCCAGCTCCCGCTCGTACGCGAGGTGCGCGGACGGGGCCTGATGGCGGGCATCGAACTGGTCAAGCCCGGCACGGACGACGCCCACCCGGAGGCGGCGGCCGCCGTACTGGAGGCGGCCCGCGAGGGCGGCCTGCTCATCGGAAAGGGCGGCGGCCACAACACCAGCGTGCTGCGCATCGCCCCACCGATGACACTGACGGTGGCGGAGGCGGAGGAGGGCGCGGCGATCTTGGAACGAGCGTTGCGGACGAGCAGTTAGGGGCGCGGGGAACTGCGCGACCAGCCCCCACCGACCCGCAGCCGAGAAACAACGCTCCCCGCGGAGCGCGTACGTACGTGTACGAAGGGACAACCCATGAGTACCCGCACACTGATCCGCGGCGGCCTGGTGATCACCGCCGCCGACGAGACCCACGCCGACGTACTGATCGAGGACGGCCGCATCGCCGCCCTCGCCGCGCACGGCTCCGGCCCGGCGCAGAGCTGGACCGCCGACCGTACGATCGACGCGACCGGCAAGTACGTCATCCCGGGCGGCGTCGACGCCCACACCCATATGGAGCTCCCCTTCGGCGGGACCTTCGCCTCCGACACCTTCGAGACCGGCACCAGGGCCGCGGCCTGGGGCGGCACCACCACGATCGTGGACTTCGCCGTGCAGTCGCCGGGCCACGCGCTGCGCGAGGGCCTGGACGCCTGGTACGCGAAGGCCGACGGCCAGTGCGCCATCGACTACGGGTTCCACATGATCCTCTCCGATGTGAACGAGCACTCGCTCAAGGAGATGGACCTGCTGGTGGAGGAGGGCATCACCTCCTTCAAGCTGTTCATGGCCTACCCCGGCGTCTTCTACAGCGACGACGGCCAGATCCTGCGGGCCATGCAGCGCTCGGCGTCCAACGGCGGGCTGATCATGATGCACGCCGAGAACGGCATCGCGATCGACGTGCTCGTCGAGCAGGCGCTGGCGGCCGGGCACACCGATCCGCGCTACCACGGCGAGGTCCGCCGGGCCCTGCTGGAAGCCGAGGCCACCCATCGCGCGATCCAGCTGGCGCGGGTCGCCGGAGCGCCGCTCTACGTCGTGCACGTCTCGGCCCAGGAGGCGGTCGAGGAGCTGACCGCCGCCCGGGACAAGGGACTTCCGGTCTTCGGCGAGACCTGTCCGCAGTATCTGTTCCTGTCCACCGACAACCTGGCGGAGCCCGGCTTCGAGGGCGCCAAGTACGTCTGCTCGACCCCGCTGCGGCCCGCGGAACACCAGGCCGCGCTCTGGCGTGGGCTGCGCGGCAACGACCTCCAGGTGGTCTCCACCGACCACTGCCCGTTCTGCTTCACCGGCCAGAAAGAGCTCGGCCGGGGCGACTTCTCCAAGATCCCGAACGGACTGCCGGGCGTGGAGAACCGGATGGACCTGCTCCATCAGGCCGTGCTCGACGGCCACATCACCCGGCGCCGCTGGATCGAGATCGCCTGCGCCGCCCCCGCGCGGATGTTCGGGCTCTACCCGAAGAAGGGCACCATCGCGCCGGGCGCCGACGCCGACGTCGTCATCTACGACCCGCACGCCGAGCAGACCCTCTCCGCCGAGACCCATCACATGAACGTGGACTACTCGGCGTACGAGGGCAGGCGGATCACCGGTCGTGTCGAGACGGTCCTCTCGCGCGGCGAACCCGTCATCACCGAGCGGGAGTTCACCGGCCGCTCCGGCCACGGCAGTTACACCCCGCGCGCGACCACCCAGTACCTCGGCTAAGCGACCAGGAGCAGCACCACATGGATTTCGGACTCGTCCTGCAGACCGACCCGCCGGCCTCGACGGTCGTCGGCCTGATGCGACGCGCGGAACGCAACGGCTTCCACTACGGCTGGACCTTCGACTCGGCGGTGCTGTGGCAGGAGCCGTTCGTCATCTACAGCCGCATCCTGGAGCACACCGAGCGGCTGCACGTCGGCCCGATGGTCACCAACCCGGGTACCAGAACCTGGGAGGTCACCGCCTCCACGTTCGCCACCCTCAACGACATGTACGGCAACCGGACCGTGTGCGGCATCGGCCGCGGCGACTCGGCGATGCGGGTCGCCGGGCGCAAACCCAACACCCTGGCGCGCCTCGGCGAGGCCATCGACGTCATCCGCGACCTCGCGGAGGGCCGCGAGGCCGAGGTCGACGGCCAGGCGCTGAAGCTGCCGTGGGTCAGGAACGGCAAACTCCCCGTCTGGATGGCGGCGTACGGGCCCAAGGCGCTGGCCCTGGCGGGGGAGAAGGCCGACGGCTTCATCCTCCAGCTCGCCGATCCGTTCCTGACCGAATGGATGATCAAGGCGGTGCGCAAGGCCGCCTCGGACGCCGGACGCGACCCGGCGTCGGTGACGATCTGCGTGGCCGCCCCCGCGTACGTGGGGGACGACCTCGACCATGCCCGCCAGCAGTGCCGCTGGTTCGGCGGGATGGTCGGCAACCACGTCGCCGACCTGGTGAGCCGCTACGGCGAGCACTCGGGCCTGGTTCCGGAGGCGCTCACCGAGTACATCAAGGCGCGCCAGGGGTACGACTACAGCCATCACGGCCGCGCCGACAACCCCGACACCGCCTTCGTTCCCGACGAGATCGTCGACCGCTTCTGTCTGCTCGGCCCGGTCGAGGCGCACATCGAGAAGCTGAAGGCCCTGCGGGACCTGGGCGTCGACCAGTTCGCGGTGTACGCGATGCACGACGCCCGGGAGGCGGTCATCGACGCGTACGGGGAGCGGGTGATCCCGGCGCTGGCCTGACGTCCGCCGCTGTGCCGCGCCCCGGGAGAAGCCGAACGGGGCGCGGCGCCCCTGGCGGGAGCCCGCCGCCAGGAGCCTGCCGATCACTCGCGTGCCCGCTCAACACGCCTCCCCGTACGGCCCGTTCGCCTTCTTCTCCCCCCTCGCCCCCCGCCCGAACGAAGGCACGCCCATGACCGACACCGCCATACCGACGGACGCCGCCGCGCCGGACGGCCGCTTCGCCAACGAGGACCTGCGGCCGGTGCCGCCGGAGGAACGGCGCTGGACGACGTACAACTTCGCCGCCCTGTGGGTCGGCATGGCCCACAACATCCCCTCCTGGACACTCGCCTCGGGCCTGGTCGCCCTCGGGATGGACTGGAAGCAGGCCGTGTTCACCATCGCGGTCGCCAATGTGATCGTGCTCGTCCCGATGCTGCTCACCGGGCACGCCGGACCGAAGTACGGCATCCCCTTCCCGGTCCTGGCCCGCGCCTCGTTCGGGCTGCGCGGCGCCAATCTGCCCGCGCTGATCCGCGCGGCGGTGGCCTGCTGCTGGTTCGGCATCCAGACCTGGATCGGCGGCCAGGGCGTCTTCGTCCTGCTCGGCAAGATCTTCGGCGGCTGGGCGGACGCCTTTGAGGTGGGCGGCGAGCCCTGGACGCTGTGGCTCTGCTTCGTCCTCTTCTGGGCGCTCGAACTCGCCATCATCTACCGGGGGATGGAGACCCTGCGCCGCTTCGAGAACTGGGCGGCGCCGTTCGTCCTGGTCGGCGCGCTGGTGCTGCTGATCTGGATCGCCCACAAGGCGGGCGGCTTCGGCCCGCTCCTTGACCAGCCCTCCAAGCACGGCTGGGGCCGCGACTTCTGGCCGGTCTTCTTCCCGTCGCTGATGGGCATGATCGGTTTCTGGGCGACGCTGTCGCTGAACATCCCGGACTTCACCCGCTTCGGCAAGGGCCAGCGTGCCCAGGTCTGGGGCCAGACGCTGGGCCTGCCGACCACGATGACGGCGTTCGCCCTGCTGTCGGTCCTGGTCACCTCGGGTTCCGAGGCGGTGTACGGGGTGCCGATCTGGAGCCCGGTGGACCTGGTGGCCAAGACCGACAACGTCTTCGGCCTGCTGTTCGCGCTGGTCACGGTCCTGGTCGCGACGATCTCGGTGAACATCGCGGCGAACGTGGTGTCCCCGGCGTACGACCTCGCCAACCTGGCGCCCCGCTTCATCACCTTCCGCAGGGGCGCGCTGATCACCGGGGTGGTGGGCGTCCTGATCTTCCCGTGGAAGCTGACGTCCACGCCCCAGCTCTACATCTTCACCTGGCTCGGGGTGGTCGGCGGCCTGCTCGGCACGGTCGCGGGCATCCTGATCGCCGACTACTGGATCATCCGCCGCACGGTCCTGGACGTCGCCGACCTCTACCGTCCGGGCGGCCGCTACTGGTACACGGCGGGCTGGAACTGGCGCGCGGTGGCCGCGTTCACGGTCGGCGGCGTACTTGCGGTGGGCGGCTCGTACTCCACGGTCGACCCGAAGGGCGCCAAACTGGGCCCGTTCCCGGTCGACGGCCTGATCCCGGCCCTGAAACCGCTCGCGGACTACGGGTGGGCGGTCGGGCTCGGGTCGGCGCTGGTGGTGTACGTGGGCTTGGTCCTCGCGTCAGGACCAGTGGACAGCTATACGCACGGGCGTGACCGCCACCCCCGGTGAGTACGGCGCCACCGCCCCTTACGGCACCCGTGCCGTCCACTCCTGCGTGGAGAACTTCGTCTCCACCAGCTCGCGGGCGCGGGCCATCTCCTCGTCCGTGACCTTGCCCTCGGCCAGGCCGTAGCGGTCGCGGAAGGAGGCGACCATGCGGTCGATCACCGCCTCGCGCGGCAGGCCCGTCTGGCGGCGCAGCGGGTCGACGCGCTTCTTGGCGCTCTTGGTGCCCTTGTCCGAGAGCTTCTCGCGGCCGATGCGCAGCACTTCCAGCATCTTGTCGGCGTCGATGTCGTACGCCATCGTCACGTGGTGCAGCACCGCGCCGTCGTCCGCCACCACGCGCTTCTGGGCGGCGCCCGCGATCTTTCCGGCGTCGGTCGCTATGTCGTTGAGCGGCTGGTACCACGCCTTGACGCCCATGTCGCCGAGCGCGCCCAGGACCCAGTCGTCGAGGTAGGCGTACGAGTCGGCGAAGGAGAGGCCGGAGACCAGGGCGTCGGGGACCGACAGCGAGTACGTGATGGTGTTGCCCGGCTCTAATCCCGCTTGGACACTACTTCCGTAAGTGAGCGGCCCCGCACGGTGCTGGAACACCGAACGGGGCCTTGATCCCGAACCCTGTACGAGAGGGAGCGAGGACCGTGTCATACGGTATCGGCCGTCCGAGCGACGGCGAAAGCAACATTCCCATTCCCGTGGGCCCGATTGAGTCCGCCCCGTGGAATCTGCCGATCGGGGATTTCCCGGCCGTACTGGCGGAAGCGTTCGCGGGTGTAGAGCTCGGCGCATACGACCGGCGGATCATCGAGTGGCTTGCCGGGTGGGACTCTCCGACCGTGGCAACCATCGCGTCCTTGGTTCTCCGGGCGCGCAAGGCGGGGGGTGCGTCATGACCCGCGCCGCCGTACTCGAAAGCGCTACCGACACCACCCGCCGGAATGCCCGGCCACTGCGCGCGGTGATCTACGTCCGGGTGTCTCAGGACCGGCTCAACCGGCAACGCTCCGTCAGTGAGCAGGAGGCGGAGTGCCGCGCCGTGTGCGAGCGGGAGGGCTGGACGGTCCTTCCTCGGGTGTTCAAGGACAACGACCGCAGCGCGTCCCGTTACGCCGTCAAGGAACGCAAGGACTACCCGGAGTTGAAGGAGTTCATCCGGGACGGTAACGCCGATGTGCTGGTGACGTGGGAGTCGTCCCGTGCCCAGCGGGATCTCGGGGCGTATGTCGAGCTGCGGGAGCTGTGCCGGGAGTTCGGGGTGCTGTGGAACTACAAGGGCCGCACTCACGACCTGTCCCGCACCGATGATCAGTTCACCACGGGGATCGATGCGCTCGTGGACGAGCGTGCCTCTGCTGAGACCAGGGACCGGGTTCTGCGGGCGAAGCGTTCGTGCGCGATGAAGGGCCGTCCCAACGGACGGACCCTGTTCGGGTACCGGCGTGAGTACGACCCGAACACGAGTGAGTACCTGCGGCAGGTGCCCCACGAGGAGCAGGCTCCCGTGGTGCGTGAGGTCGCCCGACGGCTCGCGGCAGGCGAGTCGGTCCATTCGGTGATGTTGTCCCTGAATCAGCGCGGTATCCCCACCCGCGCGGGGAACCGGTGGGACTGGACCGCCGTCAAAAGCATGATCACCAATCCGGGCTACATCGGGAAGCGGATCTATCAGGGCAAGGTCATCGGAGACGCGGACTGGCCGCCGCTGCTGGATCAGGAAACCTTCTACGCGGTCGTGGCGCGCTTCGCCCAGCCCGAGCGCAAGCAGAAGCGCGAAGGCAGATATGTGCACCTCTTGTCGGGGATGGCCCGGTGTGGTTCATGCGGCGGCCGTATCCGGACCATGAAGAGCAGCGGGCAGCGGAATTACACCTGCTACGGGAACGACATCAGCGCGAAGCGGGGGTGCGTGGGTATCCGGATGGGGCGTATGGACACCTACATCGTCGGGCTCGTCACCGCACGGCTTGCCCGGCCGGACGCGGCTGACTTGCTGTGCGAGGACCGCACCGACGAACTCACGGCCGCGTTGGCGGAAGCGGCAGAGAAGCGCGCGCGTCTCGATGGCTTCTACGACCAGGCCGCCAGCGGGGGGCTGTCGCCCGCCGCGTTGTCCCGGATCGAGGCCCGGCTGCTGCCCGAGATCCGCACCGCCGAGAATCGGGCCGCCGCGCTGCGGGTCTCCCCGGTCCTGCGGGAGGTGATCCGCCCGGACATCGCCGAAGTCTGGCCGACTCTCGAACTCGAACATCAGCGTGCGGTGATCGACGCACTGATGACCATCAAGCTCCACCCCGCGCGTAAGGGCAAGGGGAGCCGGACCTTCGACCCGAACCGGTTTGAGATCACCTGGAAGCACGAGCAGACCGCCGCTGCGTAGCGGCATAACCAAACACCGACCACGACGGCCGGGCGCGGGACCTCCCCAGGGAGCGACCGCCCCGGCCGTTGGCATGCCCGGCCCCGGGCGGCCAGGGGAACGGAGCGCACACCATGCCGACACGCAAGGAGCGGGACGAGGCGGAGCGGGCCCGTGTCCTGGCCGCCGTGGCACGGGTGGTGGCTGCCGCGCCACCGCTGTCGGAGCGGCAGCGGGCCCGACTGCGGCTCATCCTCGCCGCAGCACGCCGACCGGCCGCCGACACCCCGCCGGACGCTGCCACGCCAACGACGGACGACGACGAGCCGCCGACAGGGGAGGTACCGCCGTGAAGCTGCGACGCTCGGCCGCCGAGCGGCTGCCACCCCTGGCATGTGGGCATCGTGACCCGCTGCACTGCGCCGCCCGGCCGCCGGGACCCGCCGCGTTCGGGTTGTCGCCGGGTGAGCTCGGGGCGGAGATCCGCCGTTGCCGGGCGGCCGGGCGGCGTGCGTGGGAGCTGCGCTGCCGCTTCCATCCGCGCACCCTCGACACGCGGGTGCGGCCCGCGTGAGCCGCCACGAGCACCCCGACGACGACCACGACCGCACCAACGAGGACGCGCCCCCGAGCGATCCAGCCGGACGGCTACGCTCCCTACTCCTCGACAGTCCCGCCCTCGACTCCGTACCCGACCCGCTGCCGCTGATCGACGGGGTGCTGTACGCGGATTCCCTCGCGTGGCTGTGGGGGCGCCCGGGCTCGGGCAAGAGCTTCGTCGCCCTCGACTGGGCGGGAAGCGTCGCATCCGGGCTCCCGTGGCAGGGCCACGAAACCACCCGGGGCCCCGTGCTGTACCTCGTCGCGGAAGGCGGGGGTGGTCTGCGCCGCCGGGTGCGCGCGTGGGAGACGAACACCCGGCAGCCCATGACCGGGGTGTGGTTCCTGCCCGAGGCGGTGCAGCTCCTGAACACCGGGCCACGCCTCGAACTCGTCGCCCTGGTAGCCGAGTTGCGGCCGCTCCTGATCGTCATCGACACCCAAGCCAGGGTCACGGTCGGCGCGGAGGAGAACAGCAACGGGGAGATGGGACGGCTCGTCGCCGCAGCCGACCAGTTGCGGCAGGCGTCCGGCGCGTGCGTGCTCATGGTCCACCACGGGGACAAAGCCGGAAACGACCTGCGTGGCGCATCCGCCCTCGACGGGGCAGCGACCACGGTGATCCGGGCCACGAAGGACGGCCCGCACATCCGGCTGGACTGCCGCAAGCAGAAGGACGCCGAGGACTTCCCAGCCTTGTTGCTGAGGCTCGATCCGGTGGCCGAGTCGGCGGTGATCCGTGTCTCACGATCTTGTGAGACAAGCACCGGTTCCGAGGCCGAAATCCTCGCCCTGCTGCGAGACGCCTTTGAGGCAACCGGGGCGAGCGTGACGCAGCTCAAGGAATCCTGCGACCTGTCCCGCGCCACCCTCTACCGGGCCGTAAACGCCCTGCTCAAACGCGGTGCGATCCGCAACATCGGCAGCGAGCGGGCACCCCGCTACCTCCCTGCCGATGGCGTCTGAACACCCGTCTGTCTCACCGTCTCACCGTGTCTCACGCCTGTCTCACTGGTCTGTCTCACGTCTCACCCCCTTTAGGGGTGGGTGAGACGTGAGACAGAAACCCCGTGACCAGCGGTTTTCGAAATCTGCCCTTTCGGCCGCGCAGCGGCCGAAGCACCACCCCCAACCCGCAGAGGAAGACACCACCCATGCCCACCACCACCCGATTCCCTGCCCTGGAAAGCGTCTTGGCGGACATGACCGGCAGGGACCGGTACATCGTCGCCCTGGCCCTCGAAACGTCCGTCACGCCGCTCCTGAGGGCACTTGCCGCCGACCTCCACGCCGCCAACACCCGGGCCGAGCGCGAACGCGCCGCCCTGGAAGCCGACTTCACCACCGACACCACCCCCGACCCAGGACGGCCCGCATGAACCGACAGCAGATGATCACCCAGCTCAAGGAGCGCCGCGCCGACGAGAAAGCCGAACTCGACCGCATCCTCAACACGGCGCAGCGTGCAAAGCGCGGCCTGACACCCGCCGAACACGCCGCGTTCGACCGCAGCGAGGCACGGCTCAAGGACTACACCGAGAGGATCGACGAGTTGACCGAGCAGGCGTTGAGGGACGCGGAAGCAGGCCAGACCGCCCGCAAGTACCTGTCCGCGCCGCTGACGCGCTCCAGCGGCATGCCCGGCACGCCCCGGGCGGCGTCAGGCTGGTCGGTGACTGGGGAGCCGGAGGTCTACACCCGCGCGGGAGCCTCGTTCTTCCGCGACCTGTGGCAGGCACGCCAGCACCAGGACCGTGACGCGCTCGACCGCCTCGACCACAACAACAAGCTCAGCCTTGACCGGCGCCGCACAGCGTCCGGGGAGTCCCGGGCTCTGAGCACGGTCAACAGCGCGGGCGGGGAGTTCGTCCCGCCCCTGTGGCTGGAAGAGGAATGGGTCGCGCTCGCCCGGCCCGGGAGGGTGACAGCCGACCTGTGCGCGTCGGACGTGCTCCCGCCCGGGACGGATGTGATCAACCTGCCGAAGGTGTCCGGGGGTACCGCGACCGCCCAGCAGGCCACGCAGAACACGGCGATCCAGCAGACCGACATGACGACCACGTCCGTCTCCTCCCCGGTGATCACCATCGCCGGTGGGCAGACGGTCTCCCTCCAGCTGATCGAACAGTCCCCGATCAACGTGGACGGGGTGATCCTGGCCGACCTCGCCGCCGACTACGCCGCGAAACTCGACCAAGAGGTCCTGTCCGGCACCGGCGCGGCCGGGCACGTGACGGGGCTGCTGGTCATGTCCGGCGCCCAAGCGGTCACCTGGACCCAGGCCACCCCCGCGCTGGCCGGGAGCGGCGGACTCTACGGCAAGCTCGCCTCGACGCTGCAAGCCATCCACACCGCCCGCTACGCCCCGCCGGACGCCATCGTCATGCACCCCCGCCGCTGGGCCTGGTGCTCCGCCCAGTCCGACACCCAGAACCGGCCCATGATCGTCCCCGGACCCGCCGGACCCATCAACGCCATGGGCGTCAACGCCGACCTGCCCGCAGCACAAGGCCCGGTCGGCACCCTGCTCGGACTGCCCGTGTTCACCGACCCCAACATCCCCACCAACCTGGGCGCGGGCACCAACGAGGACCGCATCATCCTCACCCGCCGCAGCGACCTGTACCTGTGGGAATCCCACCTGCGCGCCGAAGCGCTCCCGCAGACCTACGCACAGAACCTGTCCATGTTCGTGCGCCTGTACAACTACGCCGCGTTCATCCCCCACCGCTACCCGCAGGCAACCGGGATCATCTCCGGCACCGGCCTCGTCACCCCCACCTTCTGACTTCTGACCCCCGGGTCCAAGTTCCGACCCCCCGTCCAAGTTTCGAGGGGGGTCAGTTTTCCGGCACCCCTTCACCGGGGCCAGGCATCCCGTCCCCTGTCGCTGCGCTGCCGCACGGCGAGCGGCCCGGCCGTCCGCCGGACACGGCCGACCGCACCGGACCGCGCCCGCAGCACCACAGGCCCCCACGACACGGCGTCAACGCCACCGGCCCGCGCCCCGCCCTGGGACGCGCCCGCCGGAGCCAAGGCAGACGAGGACCGCCGTCCTTGCGGTCCCGTGACCCTGCCTGCGCCGCCCGCTGCTCCGCCCACCCAGCCGACACAGGCCCCGGGCGGAGCAGTACCCCACCCCGAGCCGACCACCCGCACACCACCACAGAGCGTAACGATCATGGCCCCGCCGGCCCGGATGATGATCAAGGACCGCGCAGGTCACAGCGGTTCAGGCCCATCACCCTTCATGTTCGCCGCGCACACCCCGGGGGGTGGGTGAAAGTCCACACGAAGATCATCCCGGGACCCTGCCCCCCATCCCCCAGACACGCGCGAGACCTGAAACAAACGAGGAAGTGATCAAAACGGACACCGAACACGACCACGTCACCGACAGCGGCCCCAACCCCGCGCCCGACGCACTCGGCCCCCGGGGCGCACGCCTGTGGCACGAGGTCACCGAACGGTACGAACTCGACGCGCATGAACTGGCGTTGCTGGAGGAGATGGCACGCACCGCCGACGACCTGGACGCGCTCGCCGAGCGGGTGCGCGCCCAGGGCCACACCGTCGGCGGACGCGTGAACCCCGCATTGGTCGAGTCCCGGCAACTGCGGATCGCCTTTGCCCGGCTGGCCGCCGCACTGCGCCTGCCCACCGGGGACGAGACGGACGGCCGCCCACAGCGCCGTAGCGGGGTGCGCGGGACGTACACCCTGGGCAGGGTCTCGTGAGGCCCCGCAAAGACCCGCAAGGGGCGTTCCTGGAACGCACCGAGGAACAGTGGCGCGCGCTCGGGGTGCCGGAACGCTACCTGTCGCGCTACACCGTGCTTCCGGCCCTGGGCTGGCACAAGCTCGCCATGCTGGGCGCGCTGCGCCCGGACGAGGTGGCCCGGCTGCGCCGGATCGCCTCGGGCACCGAATCCCATCCGCGCATCACCATCGACCGGGCACAGCAGCTGCTCGACGACCACGACCACGCCACCGAGGACGACGCCCCCGACCCGGCGGCATGACAAGGCCCCGCCCGCCTGCCACAAGAGACAGGCGAACGGGGCTGCTGTGAAGCGGACTCCAGACTAGACCCTCGTTGACAACGGGCCCTCAGGTGACCGATCGGCAGTCACCCGGGGCCCGTTGCTGGCCCGACAGCGCCGGAATGGGGGGCGCCACAGGGTCGGGCCATACCGCGCCCGCCGCCTGGAAGGGCATGGCGCGGGGGTCAGGCTCCGCCCTCGTGGGCGGAAGTCGTCTCGGCGCCTATCTCGGGGGGCACAGTGGGCACCGGCACGGCGGCCACGCGGTGGGCAGCTCCGGTGAAAGGGGCTCGGTGCTGCGGATCTCCCGCAGACAACCCCACGTCCGGCCACCGTCCCGCGAGACCCGCAGCGTCATCAGCGTCTGCGGCGGCACTGGCGCCACGGCCTCGCTCACAGCGCCCTGCCCGCCCGGTCCCAGCGAACCCCCGAGTACTCGTGACAGTGCGGCCCATCGTGACCGTTGCCCAGCGTGCAGTTCCGGACCGCACTCCCGGGCGTCGGCTCCCAGCACAACCCCAGCCCCACCGGCGGCGTCTCCTCCCACACACGCCTCTCCCACGCGATCCGCTCAGGGACGTTCACCGGGCCACCACCACCCCGTGGATGACCAGCGGCCCCACGTCGATCCCGTGCACCGCCAGGAACAACGCCCGCCGCCGAGCCCGCTGTTCGAGTTCCTTCTCGCGTCGCTCGTACGCCACCAGGTACGGACGCACAAGCGCGCTGTCCTCGCCCCGCAGCACCGGCACACGCGGCAGGGGCAGCGTCGGCGCGTCCGGGCGCTCAGCCACCGGCGGCCGGACGGCCACCACTCGGGGACGGCCGCCCCGTTCGGGCCGGAAGAACCGCAACAGCGGCTCGAAGATCCGAACGATAGGGTGGTTCACGTTCATCAGCTCCTCAGTAGCTGGTGGGCCACGCCCCGGGGCCGCTGACACGGTCGCCGGGGTCCACTGCGTCCGCAGATCGCACAGAGGTTCACCACCCTCATCTCCCCTGTTACATCCGGCAGTTGAGAGGGAGTGGCGAGGCTTCAGAATGGGCCCGGGACCTGCACTCTGCAAGACTTCATAGCGAATGCCCCACAAAGTTGACCCCCATTGTGAAACGGGCCCTCCAGTGCTTTCATTTTGAGTGTCTGAAGTCCTTCACATTGAGGTGCAAGGAAAGGGGGCGGCGCATGGCAGAAGGACCAACGGGATCTACCGTGCCTCGTAGGCAACTCGGGCGATACCTGCGCGAACTACGCAACCAGGCACGGCTCACCGTACGGGCCGCAGCGCGCAAGCTGGAGTGGTCAGAGGCCAAGCTGTGGCGCATCGAGACTGGGCAAACATCCCTGCGCAGCCTGGACGTTGAGGCCATGTGCAAGGTCTATGGCGCACGGTCCGACATGACAGAGGCCCTCATGGGGCTGGCCAAGGAGACCAAGGCGCGTGGCTGGTGGCATGCGTACGGCGACGCCATCCCCGAGGGATTCGATCTCTACATCGGGCTGGAAGAGGCGGCGTCACAACTCGACTGGTACGAAAGTGAGTTGATCCCGGGACTACTCCAGACCGAGGATTACGCCCGCACCATCATCAGCGCCGACCACCCGGACGAGGGGGCAGGCGAGATCGACAGTCGCGTGAACCTTCGTATCGCCCGGCAAGTGCTCATCACCAGAGCGACCGAACCCCCGACTCTGAACGTTGCACTCGGTGAAGCGGTGTTGCGACGCCCGATCGGCGGAAACAACGTGATGGCGGGGCAGCTCGACCACTTGGCCGAGGTCAGCGAACTGCCCAATGTCACGATCAAGGTAATCCCGTTCAGCGCTGGACTACACCCGGGCGTCATGACCGGTCAGTTCACCATTCTCAGGTTTCCGCTCAACGGGGACGGACACCCAACCGAGCCGCCCACCGTATACGCGGATGGCTACACAGGAGCCCTATACCTAGACAAGCCACACGAGGCAGAACGCTATACCGCAGCCTTCCAAGAAATTTGGGACAAGGCGCTTGACGAACAAGCATCGAAGGAACTGATCTCCGAAACGGCAGGAAGTTATGCACAAGGTTGATCTACGACACGCAAGGTGGCGTAAGAGCAGCTACAGCAACGGAAGCCAAAGCTGCGTGGAAGTCGTCGACGACTGCCCCGGCATAGTGCCCGTCCGCGATTCGAAGAACCCCCACGGTCCCGCGCTCACCTTCCCGGCCGCCGCGTGGTCCGCGTTCATTGCGGACGTGCGCGCCACCGAGAGCTAGCCACTACCCCAGCAGCACCACGACAGCCCCGGCACGGACACCCGGCCGGGGCTGACGCGTACCCTGGAACAGTCGCGAGGCTCTGACCTGCGGGAACTAGGTCATCACTAGGCAGGGTTGACAGGCTCGATGAACATCGCGCCGCCGCCCGACACCCGGCGCACCACCGTGATGCCATGGCGCTCGGCGCCCTCCGGGTCGACCTCGTTGCGCAGGGACTGGAAGCTGCCGATGACGACGGCGGGCGCGCCCCATTCCCAGACGCGCAGCGTCGGCGGGCGGCGGCCGGCCGCGACCTCGGCGGTGATGACCTCGTCGAGCGCCATGTGCAGGGCGGGGGACTGGGGGCCGTCGTGGATCAGCTGCCAGTCGTAGTCGGTCCAGTCCGTGGCGTGTGCCAGCGCCCGGCGCACCGCGACGCCGACCCCTTCGGCCGTCAGGCCGTACATGGTCGTGCCCGGTGGCAGCGCCGCCTCGATACGGGCCGCGAGCCCGGCGGCGTCGGTGTCGGCCGGGGCGCCCTCCAGCGCGCTGTTGATGGACAGGATCGCCTCGTCCGGTTCCAGGAAGAAGTCACCCGCGACCCGCACGCCGCTCAGGACCCCGTCCTCGACATCCAGATCCACCACCACGAGCTTGCCGCCGGGGACCTTGTACTCACCGTGCACCGCTGCTCCTCCATCCGTACCGAGCAGAATCAACCGTAGACGGGGGGTCTGACATTCCAGGGCGGGCGTCGTTAGCCTGCCCAGATGGCCGATCACATAGCCCGTGCCTTCCGTGTGCCACAGACTCCGTTCACCACCCGGCCCACCCTCCAGGGCACCTTCGGGATGGTCTCCTCCACCCACTGGCTCGCCTCGCAGTGCGCGATGGCCGTCCTGGAGGACGGCGGGAACGCCTTCGACGCGGCGGTCGCCGCAGGCTTCGTGCTGCATGTCGTCGAGCCGCATCTGAACGGTCCCGCGGGAGAAGTACCGATCCTGCTCGCCCCGGCCGGCGGCGGGGTGCAGGTGCTGTGCGGGCAGGGGCCCGCGCCCGCCGGGGCCACCGTCGCGCACTACCGTGCGCTCGGCCTCGACCTGGTGCCCGGCACCGGGCCGCTCGCCGCCGCCGTGCCCGGCGCGTTCGACGCCTGGATGGTGCTGCTGCGCGACCATGGCACCAAGCCGCTCGCCGACGTCCTGAAGTACGCGATCGGGTACGCGGCCGACGGTCACCCGCCGGTCGAGCGGGTCGGCGAGACGGTGGAGAGCGTGCGCGCGCTGTTCGAGACCGAGTGGCCCTCGTCCGCCGAGGTGTATCTGCCGGGCGGCCGGGTCCCTCGGCCGGGCGAGCCGCTGCGCAACCCCGCCTTGGCGAACACCTGGCGCAGGCTCCTCGCGGAGTCGGCCGCCACGCGCGCGTCCGCCTCCGGCGACGCCCGGGTCCGCCAGATCGAGGCGGCCCGG
Source organism: Streptomyces sp. NPDC048696 (assembly GCF_043198895.1). Classification (NCBI taxonomy): domain Bacteria; kingdom Bacillati; phylum Actinomycetota; class Actinomycetes; order Kitasatosporales; family Streptomycetaceae; genus Streptomyces; species Streptomyces sp. NPDC048696. The sequence continues at coordinate 274,119 of NZ_JBICVJ010000006.1, forward strand.
CGGATCTGGCGCGAGGGGTTCGTCGCCGAGGCCCTGCTCGCCCAGTCCGCCCGCCCCACCACGGACACCAGCGGCGAGCGTCACACCGGCACGCTGACCGCCGTCGATCTCGCGAGCTGGTCCGCGTCGTACGAGGCGCCGCTGACGTACGACTGGCACGGCTGGACCGTCTGCAAGGCGGGCGGCTGGAGTCAGGGACCGGCCTTTCTTCAGCAACTGGCGCTTCTTCCGGCGCAGTTGCCGCCTTACGGCTCCGCCGAGTACGTCCACCTCCTCGTCGAGGGGTGCAAGCTGGCCATGGCGGACCGGGAGGCCTGGTACGGGGACGCGGCCGAGGTGCCGCTCGCCGATCTGCTCTCGGACGGCTACAACGCGGCCCGGCGCGCGCTCGTCGGCCCGGCGGCCTCGTACGAGCTGCGCCCCGGCAGTCCTGGTGGCCGCATACCCCGTATCCCCGCGCACGCCCTACGCGCGCGTGGCGGCGATGTGGCGTACGCGCCCGGTGCGGGAGAGCCGACCGTGGCCGGTGGGGAGCCCGTCGTGGCGCCGGACGGGGCGACCCGGGGCGACACCTGTCATCTGGACGTCGTCGACCGCTGGGGCAACATGGTCGCCGCGACCCCGAGCGGCGGCTGGCTCCAGTCGAATCCGGTCGTGCCCGAGCTGGGCTTCCCGCTCGGCACCCGGCTCCAGATGACCTGGCTTGAGGAGGGCCTGCCGAACTCGCTGACACCGGGCCGCCGGCCCCGTACGACCCTGTCGCCCTCGCTGGCGCTGCGCGACGGTGTGCCGGTGCTGGCGTTCGGGACGCCCGGCGGGGACCAGCAGGACCAGTGGCAGCTGCACTTCTTCCTCGCGGTCGCGCTGGGCGCGCGCGTACGCGGCGGGCTCGACCTCCAGGGCGCGATCGACGCCCCGAACTGGCACAACGACTCCTTCCCGGGCTCCTTCCACCCCAGGGTCACGCTGCCCGGCAGCGTCACCGTGGAGTCGCGGATCGGCGCGGCCGTGATCGACGGGCTGCGGCGGCGCGGACACCTCGTCACGGTGGGCGACGCCTGGTCGCAGGGGCGGCTCTGCGCGGTGGCCCGCGACCCGGACACGGGTGTGCTGTCCGCCGCCGCGAACCCGCGCGGGATGCAGGGGTACGCGGTGGGGCGCTGACGCGTCACCCCGGTCGCACGAGGTCACCTCGATGTCGGCCGTGGTTCAGATCACGTTCGCCGATTGTCAGTGGGGCATGTTTTGCTGGACGCATGATCGAAGGATTTCTCGCAGAGTTTCTGGAAGACCGGTCGTCCGACGTCGAAGAGGCGGTCCGCAAGGCGGCGGCCGTCGAGATCATGCCGCGCTTCCGCCAGCTCGCCGCGCATGAAGTCCTGGAGAAGAGCGGCCCGCACGACCTGGTGACGGTGGCCGACCGCCGGGCCGAGGAGTTTCTGACGCAGGCGCTGCCCGCGCTGCTGCCCGGGTCGGTCGTCGTCGGCGAGGAGGCGGTCGCGGCCGACCCGTCGTCGTACGACGCGCTCGGCGGTGACGCGCCGGTGTGGATCGTCGACCCGGTCGACGGGACACGGCAGTTCGTGCGCGGCGAGGAGGGGTTCTGCACCCTGGTGGCGCTGGCGCACCACGGCGAGGTGCTGGCCTCGTGGACGTACGCGGCGGCGCTGGACCGGATGGCGGTCGCGATACGGGGCCGGGGCGCGACGTGTGACGGTGTGCCGATCCGGTCCGGGGCGCCCGAGCCGGGCAAGGTGCTCGAAGTGGCCACGTCCCACCCGGACTACACGACGGACGACCAGAAGCGGGCCCTGCTCGGGCTGCGCACGGCGGGCGTCGACCCGCGCCCGTGCGGCTCGGCCGGGCTTGAGTACCTGGCCGTCGCGCGCGGTGAGCTCGACGCGGTCGCGTTCTCCTGGGAGTTGGCCTGGGACCACGCGGCGGGACTGCTCCTGGTGGCCGAGGCCGGCGGGGCGGATGTGACCGTCGCGGGCGAGCCGTTCCGGATAACCGGCGGCAACGCGCTGCCGTTCACGGCCGCCCGGGACGCGGCGACCGCCGAGCGGGTGCGGAGGCTGCTCGCGGGGGAGTGAGCCACCCGCCCGACCGGCGGCCCCGCACGCCTGCGGCCGGGCACGGCACCATCGCCCCACCCCCGACCGGATTGTCCGTGGCCCGGAATATGCTGGGTGTCTTGGCCACAAGGGTGTGAGGAGTCCAAGGTGCCGTCGATGCTGGATGCCGTCGTCGTGGGGGCGGGGCCCAACGGACTGACCGCCGCGGTCGAACTGGCCAGGCGGGGCCTGTCCGTTGAGGTCTTCGAGGCCAAGGACACCATCGGCGGCGGCGCCAGGACCGAGGAGCTGACCCTCCCGGGCTTCCGCCACGACCCCTGCTCCGCCGTGCACCCGCTGGGCATCGGCTCCCCGGCTTTCCGCCGGATGCCGCTGGACCGGTACGGCCTGGAGTGGCTGCACCCCGAGCTGCCCATGGCGCACCCGTTCGACGACGGCACCGCCGCCGTGCTCGCCCGCTCGGTCGCCGAGACCGCGGCCTCGTTCGGCCCGCGCGACGCGGGTACGTATCGCAGACTCATGGCGCCGTACCGGGGCAAGTGGGATGTGCTGGTGCGTGACTTCATGTCGCTGCCGCTCACCGCGCTGCCCCGCGACCCCGTCGGCCTCGCCCGCTTCGGCGTCGACGGCCTCCCGCCGTACACCTGGCTGATGCGCCGCTTCCGCGACGACCGGGCGCGGGCTCTGATGGCCGGGCTCGTGGGCCATGTCATCGCCCCGCTGAGCGGGGTGGCGACCTCCGCCGTCGGCCTGGTCTTCGCGCTCGCCGCGCACGAGAACGGCTGGCCGCTGCCGCGCGGCGGATCGCAGTCGATCTCGGACGCGCTCGCCGCGTACCTGCGCGACCTGGGCGGGTCCGTCCACACCGGCTTCGAGGTGAAGCGGCTGGACGACCTGCCGCCCGCGCGCGCGTACGTCTTCGACACCTCCCCGACCGCCCTCGCCCGGATCGCGGGCCTGGGCCGCGCGTACGCGGGGTACCGGTACGGGGCGAGCGTCTTCAAGATCGACTACGCCCTTGACGGCCCGGTCCCGTGGACCGCGGCCGAGCCGCGACGGGCCGGCACCGTGCAGATCGGCCCGTCCAGCCGTGAGATCGGCGCCGCGCTCGGTCAGGCGTCCGGCGGAACCGCGCCCGGGACGCCGTTCCTGATCACCGCCCAGCCGAGCCTCGTCGACCCGTCCCGCGCGCCCGAGGGCAAGCACGTCTTCTGGGCGTACGGACATGTTCCGAACGGCTGGGACGGCGACCTCACCGACGCCATGGAGCGGCAGATCGAGCGCTTCGCGCCGGGCTTCCGCGACCGGATCCTGGCACGCGCCACCGCCGGCCCGCCCCAGCTCGCGGCGCACAACGCCAACTATGTGGGCGGCGACATCGCGTGCGGCGCGGCGAGCGGCCTTCAGCTGCTGCTGCGGCCCACACTGTCCCTGTTCCCGTACACGACCCGGCACCCCTCGGTGTTCCTCTGCTCCTCCGCCACCCCGCCCGGCCCCGGTGTCCACGGCATGTCCGGGCACAACGCGGCGAAAGCGGTGTGGCGCGCCCTGCGAAAGGCGGACCAGAAGTGACGAGCCCCACCCCGGTCGTCCTGGTCCGGGGCGACATCACCGAGCAGAGCGTCGACGCGATCGTGAACGCGGCCAACTCCTCACTGCTCGGCGGCGGTGGGGTGGACGGCGCCATCCACCGCAAGGGCGGCCCGGAGATCCTGGCCGACTGCCGCAGACTGCGCGCCTCCCACTACGGCAAGGGCCTGCCCACCGGCGAGGCCGTCGCCACCACGGCGGGCCGCCTCGACGCCCAGTGGGTGATCCACACCGTGGGCCCGGTCTGGCGGCGCGACGAGGACCGTTCCGCCCTGCTCGCCTCCTGCTACCGGGAGTCCCTGCGGGTGGCGGGCGAGCTCGGCGCGCGGACCGTGTCGTTCCCGGCGATCTCCACCGGGATCTACGGCTGGCCGCTGGACGACGGCGCCCGGATCGCGGTGCGTACCGTACGGCAGGCGGCCGCGGCTCCGGTCGAAGAGGTCCGGTTCGTCCTGTTCGACGAGACGGCGTACAAGGCGTTCGAAGAGGCGCTGGCCACCACGTAGGCGCTCGGGGGGACGCTGGACACGTGGGCATGTGCAGACGTGCTGGCCACGCAAGGTTGATGTCGTATTTCTGCCAGCACCGGACGTTCGCCCTGCCCGATGCTTGAGCCATGAACCCCGCCGCCCCGGCCGCGACCGCGGCCATGCACACCGACACCGAGCGCTGCGTACGGGCCGTCCAGTCCAAGGACGCCCGCTTCGACGGCTGGTTCTTCACTGCCGTTCTGACCACCCGCATCTACTGCCGACCCAGTTGCCCGGTGGTGCCGCCGAAGGTCGAGAACATGACCTTCTACCCGAGTGCCGCCGCCTGTCAGCAGGCCGGATTCCGAGCCTGCAAGCGGTGCCGCCCGGACACCACGCCCGGCTCGCCCGAGTGGAACGCCCGGGCCGACTCCGTCGCCCGTGCCATGCGCCTCATCCGGGACGGCGTCGTCGACCGCGAGGGCGTGCCCGGGCTCGCCGCCCGGCTCGGCTACAGCGCCCGCCAGATCGAGCGCCAGCTGCTCGCCGAGCTCGGCGCCGGGCCGCTCGCGCTGGCCCGCGCCCAGCGCGCCCAGACCGCCCGCATCCTCATCGAGACCACGGCGCTCCCGATGGCCGACGTCGCCTTCGCGGCGGGCTTCGCCTCCGTGCGCACCTTCAACGACACCGTGCGCGAGGTCTTCGCGCTCGCCCCGACCGAGCTGCGCGCCCGCGCCGCCCGGGGAATCGCCCGCCAGGCCCCCGGCTCGATCGCGCTGCGCCTGCCCTACCGCGCCCCGCTCACTCCCGACAACCTCTTCGGGCATCTGGCCGCGACTGCCGTGCCGGGCGTGGAGGAGTGGCGCGGCGGTGCGTACCGCCGCACGCTCTCGCTCCCGTACGGACACGGCATCGTCGAACTCGCCCCGCGGCCCGACCACATCGGCGCGCTGCTCTCGCTGACCGATCTGCGCGACCTCACCATCGCCATCAGCCGCTGCCGCTGGATGCTGGACCTCGACGCCGACCCGGTCGCCGTCGACGACCGGCTGCGGGCCGACCCGCTGCTCGCCCCGCTGGTCGACAAGTCGCCGGGACGCCGGGTGCCGCGTACCGTCGACGCGGCGGAGTTCGCGGTGCGGGCGGTGCTCGGTCAGCAGGTCTCCACCGCCGCCGCGCGCACCCACGCGGCCCGCCTGGTCACCGCGCACGGCGAGCCGGTCGAGGACCCGGGCGGCGGCCTCACCCACCTCTTCCCCACCTCCCGGGCGCTGGCCGCCCTCGACCCGGAGAAGCTGGCCCTGCCGCGCAGCCGCCGCACCACGCTCACCACACTGGTCGCCGCGCTGGCCGACGGGACGCTGCGGCTCGGCCTCGACACCGACTGGGACCGGGCCCGGGCGCAGCTGCTGGCGCTGCCCGGCTTCGGACCCTGGACGGTGGAGGTGATCGCGATGCGGGCGCTCGGCGACCCGGACGCCTTCCTCCCCTCCGACCTGGGCGTGCGCCGCGCGGCCGAGGGCCTTGGCCTGCCGTCGTCCCCCGCCGCCCTCACCGCGCGCGCCGCCGCCTGGCGCCCCTGGCGGGCGTACGCCGTCCAGTACCTCTGGGCGACGGACGACCACCCCATCAACGTCCTTCCGGCATAAGGGAGTTCCTTGCCATGACCACCACGCACACCGTGACGGACAGCCCGTACGGCCCGCTCACCCTCGTCGCCGAGGACTGCGTGCTCAGCCGCCTCCACATGGAGGGGCAGCGGCACCGCCCGGCCGAGGAGACGTTCGGTGAGCGGGACGACGGTGGCCCCTTCCCCGAGGTGATCCGCCAGCTGAATGCCTACTTCGCGGGCGAACTCACCGACTTCGACCTGGAGTTGGACCTGCGGGGCACCGACTTCCAGCGCTCCGTCTGGGATCAGTTGTGCCGCATCCCGTACGGCGAGACACGCTCCTACGGCGAACTGGCCGAGGCGCTGGGCAACCCCGGCGCCTCCCGCGCGGTGGGCCTGGCCAACGGCAAGAACCCGGTGGGGATCATCGTCCCCTGCCACCGGGTGATCGGCTCGTCGGGCAGCCTGACGGGCTACGGCGGCGGCCTGGACCGCAAGCAGCGGCTGCTGGCGTTCGAGCGGGGGGCGGGGGAGTCGTCGCTGTTCTGACGGCCGCATGGGGCGGTCAGTCCGGGGCCCGTCCGCTCTCCAGTTCGGCCGCGCCCGTCCCGGTGGTCAGTACGTCCAGCGCCGCGAGGACCCGCAGTCCCAGCTCGCCCAGCAGGTACGCGGTGATCTCGTCGGGCGCGACCAGGCGCCAGGAGAGCAGTTCCTCCTCCTGGAGGCGGACCGCCTTGAGCTGGTCCTCGGTGAGGACACCTCCGTCGTACACGTACGCGACGATCGGCGGCCGGGCCTCCCCGGGCACCCAGTCCACCGCGAGCAGTCGGCCGGGCATGATGTCCAGGCCGATCTCCTCCAGGGTCTCGCGGCGGGCGGCCCGGCGGGGGCTCTCGCCGTGGTCGGACTCGATCGTCCCACCGGGGAGCGCCCAGCCCTCTCGGTAGTTCGGCTCGACCAGGAGCACGCGGCCTTCGGCGTCACGGAGGAGGGTGGCCGCGCCCGCGAGGACGCGGGGGAGTCCGGCGATGTACTGCGCGTGGTCATCGGTTCTCACACGCGTCAGCGTATGCGGTCCGTCCGCTCCGTCATCCTTGCGGTGTGCCCGAACTGTCGTCCGCCGTACGGGACTTGGCCGCGCGGCGCAGGCGGTGGTGGCGGGACGGTCCCTGCTCGGTGAGCGCGTCGCCGACCACGGCCCGGATCGCGTCCCGCATCCCGTGCAGCGCGTGCTGGCGGGCGGGACCGGCGCCGGGGTCCTCGCGCAGCTCCTTCAGGAGCGACCAGCACAGCCCGAGCATCACCAGCACGAACGGCAGCGCCACCAGGATCGTGGCGGTCTGGAGCGACTTGAGGCCGCCCGCCACGAGCAGCACCGCCGCGACCGCCGCCATCAGCACGCCCCACAGCACCACCAGCCAGGTCGGCGGGTGCAGCGCGCCCCGGCTGGTCAGCGACCCCATCACCAGCGAGGCCGAGTCGGCGCTGGTGATGAAGTACGTCATGACGAGCACCATCGCGAGGTACGAGGTCACCGTGCCGATCGGCAGCCCGTCCAGCATCGCGAAGAGCGACGCCTCGGCGCCGTCCTTCACCTTGGCCGCCAGATCGGCGGCGCCGGTCGAGTCCAGCCGGATCGCGGTGCCGCCCATCACGCAGAACCACAGGACGGTCGCGCCGCTGGGCACCAGGAGCACCCCGACCAGGAACTCGCGGATGGTCCGGCCGTGCGAGATCCGGGCGATGAACGTCCCGACGAACGGGGCCCAGGACAGCCACCACGCCCAGTAGAAGATCGTCCAGGCGCCGAGCCAGACGCGGTCCGTGAAGGCGCCGGTGCGGCTCGCCATCGGCAGCAGCTCGTGCAGATAGCCGCCGACGGACGCGGGGACGGTGTCCAGGACGTACACCGTGGGGCCGAGCAGGAAGACGAAGAGCATCAGCGCGGCGGCGAGGACGATGTTGAGCGTGGACAGCCACTTCACGCCCTTGTGCAGCCCGGAGAACGCCGACAGGACGAACGCGGCGGAGAGCGAGGCGATGATGATCAGCTGGGTGGTGGTGGAGTCGTCGACGCTCGCCGTGATGTTCAGGCCCTTGGACACCTGGAGCGCGCCGAGGCCCAGGCTCGTCGCCGTGCCGAAGACGGTCGCGAAGACCGCGAGCAGGTCGATGCACCGGCCCGGCCAGCCGTCCGCCCGCCGGGCGCCGATCAGCGGGACGAACGCGGCGGAGAGCCGGTTGCCGCGCGCCTTGCGGAATCCGGCGTACGCGAGGGCGAGCCCGGCGATGCCGTAGATCGCCCAGGGGGTGAGCGTCCAGTGGAAGAACGAGTACTCCAGGGCCGTGCGCGCCGCGTCGCCGGTACGGGGGGCCGCGCCGCTGGCTGGCGGCGGGGTGAGGTAGTGGGTGAGCGGCTCGCCCACCCCGTAGAACATCAGCCCGATGCCCATTCCGGCGCTGAACATCATCGCGATCCACGCGAGATTGGTGAACTCGGGCTCGGAGTCGTCGGCGCCGAGCCGGATCCGCCCGTACCGGCTGATCGCGAGCACCACGCACAGCACCAGGAACGTGTCGGCGGCGATCACGAACAGCCAGGCGAAGTTGTCGAGCACCCAGGCCAGCGCGGTGGAGGAGGCGCTGTCGAAGGAGTGCTTGCCGAGCGCGGCCCAGGCGACCGCCGCCACCACCGCGACCACCCCGATCGTGACGACGGTGAGGTCGGGGGCCGGGCTCTCGGAGTGCGGGGGCGGGCCGCCGGGCATGGAGTGCGGGCCCGGATGATCGATCGATTCCTCGCTCATGCCGCCCCACTATGGTCCGCGATATGGAGGTTTTGTGGGGTGGCACGCCGTCCCGCCGTGCATGACGCCTATGGGCAGGGCCGCGACGGGCGGATAGGGTCGCAGTGGCGCGACTGCCTGTTCGAAAGCAAGGGATAGCAAGGTGACGGACGGAGCAGTTTTCGAAACCGCCCGCGTGCTTGTCGCGGCGGACAAGTTCAAGGGCTCGCTCACGGCCGTACAGGTCGCGGAGCGGGTGACGGCCGGGCTCCGGCGCGTCGTGCCCGGTCTGCCGGTGGAGACCCTGCCGGTCGCCGACGGCGGCGACGGCACGGTCGCGGCGGCGATCGCGGCCGGCTTCGAACGCCGGGAGGCCCGGGTCACCGGCCCGCTCGGCACCCAGGTGACCGCGGCCTTCGCGGTACGGGACGGGGTGGCCGTGGTGGAGATGGCGGAGGCGTCCGGCCTCCAGCACCTCCCGAGCGGCGTCTTCGCCCCGCTCACCGCCACCACGTACGGCTCGGGCGAGCTGCTGCTCGCCGCGCTCGACGCGGGCGCGCGCACCATCGTGTTCGGCGTCGGCGGCAGCGCCACGACGGACGGCGGCGCGGGCATGCTGGCCGCGCTGGGCGCCCGGTTCCTGGACGCGGCGGGCGACCCGGTGGCACCGGGTGGCGGCCCTCTCGCGTCCCTGGCGACGGCGGACCTCTCGTCTCTCGACCCGCGCTTCGCCTCGGTCGACCTGGTGCTGGCCAGCGACGTGGACAACCCGCTGACCGGCCCCAAGGGGGCGCCGGCGGTGTACGGCCCGCAGAAGGGCGCGAACCCGCAGGACGTGGCGGCCCTGGACGCGGCGCTCGGCCGCTTCGCCAAGGTCCTGGAGGCGTCCGTGGGCGCCCGTGCGGCCGAGGCGGCCCTCGCCCCGGGCGCGGGCGCGGCGGGCGGCATCGGGTATGGCGCGCTGGTCGCCCTGGGCGCGAGGTTCCGGCCCGGGATCGAGGTCATGCTGGACGTCCTGGGCTTCGCCCCGGCGCTGGCCCGGGCCACCCTGGTGATCACGGGTGAGGGCTCGCTGGACGAGCAGACCCTGCACGGCAAGGCCCCGGCGGGAGTGGCGGCGGCGGCCCGTGCGGCGGGCATCGAGGTCGTCGCGGTCTGCGGCCGCCTCGCCCTGCCCCCGCAGGCCCTGGGCCGCGCGGGCATCCGGCGCGCCTACGCCCTCACGGACCTGGAGCCGGACCCGGCGCGCTGCATGGCCGAGGCGGGACCGCTGCTTGAGCGCACGGCGGAACGCATCGCCCAGGACTTCCTCCTGGTCTGACCGTTCCGTCCGCGGGGCCGGTGGGGGGCTGGTCGTGCCCACGCGGCGGAGCCGCACATGTCACAGCCCCGCGCCCCTATAGGGCGCCCCTGCGTCGGCCCGAGCTCCAGGGGCGCGGGGAACTGCGCGCTCAGCCACAGACGGCCCGCAGCCGTAAGGAGCGCGTTCCCGCATCGGCCAGCGCTTGAGGGGCGCGGGGAACTGCGCGACCGGCCACAGCGGACCGGCAGACGAACCGACCGCACCACCTCCGGCGCACGGCAAGCGCAGCAAGAAGGCCCCGGACCGAAACGGTCCGAGGCCTTCTTGCAGTACGCAGGCACAGCGCGCAGCGCTAAGGCACCTGCGTAGCCCGAGCCTCGCGGCGGTTGTCGCGAATCGAGTTCACCCGGCGAGCCGTGGCGAACAGCGGAATGACCGCACCCATGACGACCTGGAGCACACAGCCCGTCTGGAGCAGCAGCTGACCACCCGGCGCGTCGAACGCCCACGCCGCGAGCAGCCCCATCGCGCCCACGATCCAGCTGAGCATCGCCACCGCGAGGATCCCGCGCGGCTTGGGGTACTCGACCCGGCTGACCATCAGCCACGCCACTCCTATGACGGCGAGCAGCGTCGGCACGAACGGCATCTCAAGGAGCACGATCGAGACGACGGTCAGCGCGCCGAACGGGCTCGGCATGCCCTGGAACATGCCGTCCTTCATCGTCACGCAGGAGAACCGCGCGAGTCTGAGCACCACCGCGAGCAGCACGGTGATCGCCGCCAGCGCCGCCACCCGCTGGTGCGCGTCGTCGGCGACCATGCCGTACACCAGGACGAAGTACGCCGGGGCGAGCCCGAAGCTGATCAGGTCCGAGAGGTTGTCCAGCTCGGCGCCCATCGGCGAGCTTCGCAGCTTCCGCGCGACCAGGCCGTCGCAGAGGTCGAAGATCGCCGCGAGCAGCATCAGGATCACGGCGGTCGCGGCGGAGTGCCGCGCCATGCCCGTCTCCTGGCTGCCCGAGAGGTGCGGGATGAGGATTCCGGTGGTGGTGAAGTACACCGCCATGAATCCGCAGGTCGCGTTGCCGAGCGTGAGGGTGTCCGCTATCGACAGCCGCAGGGAGAGGGGCATCTCCTCCGCGTCCTCGTCCGCGTCCGCCCCGGGGACCCAGCCGGTCTGGGTGTCCGGATCAATCACGGTCAATTCGAGTCACCCCCGCAGTGGTCGGCTGGCCCACCTCGACCGCGACCTCGACCCCCTCCGGGAGGTAGATGTCGACCCGCGAGCCGAACCGGATGAGACCGATCCGCTCGCCCTGCTCCACCTTGGTGCCCTGCGGGATGTAGGGGACGATCCGCCGCGCCACCGCACCCGCGATCTGCACCATCTCGATGTCGCCGAGCTCGGTGTCGAAGTGCCAGACAACGCGCTCGTTGTTCTCGCTCTCCTTGTTGAACGCCGGAACGAATCCACCGGGCACGTGCTCGACGGACGTCACCGTGCCGGCCAGGGGCGCGCGGTTGACGTGGACGTTCAGCGGGCTCATGAAGATCGCGACGCGGGTGCGCCCGTCCTTCCACGGCATGATGCTCTGCACCACACCGTCGGCCGGGGAGATCACGCGGCCTTCCGCGATCTCGCGCTCGGGGTCGCGGAAGAACCACAGCATGCCCGCCGCCAGGGCGGTGGTGGGCACGGCGACGATCGCGGCGGCCTTGGAACGGCGCGCGCGTACGAGGCTCACTGCTGCGGTGGCGACGGTCGGCAGAAGCCACGGCGATGCTCCGCGAGCAAGACGTCCCGAGAGGAAACCGTCGCGAGGTGCAGAGGTTTGGCTGTGGGGCATGGATGACCTTCGTAGCGGATGATGCCGCGTGGCATGGGGGACGGCGGCTGGTTTACCAGCGATGCTATCGGTTGCGAGCCGCAACTGGGAAAGCCAGAAGCCGAGTCGGTCGGCCGGATACCCTCGGAAAACGCCTACAGGGTGTGATCTTCTTCGCGGCCGAACCGACCCAAAAGCGACAATCAACCCTGCAATCGGTACTCTTCGAGAAGCCGACGACCAATGATCATTTTCTGGATCTCGGCGGTACCTTCACCGATGAGCAGCATCGGCGCCTCGCGGTACAGGCGCTCGATCTCGTACTCCTTCGAGAAGCCGTAGCCACCGTGGATACGGAAGGCATCCTCCACGACCTCCTTGCAGTATTCGGAGGCGAGGTACTTCGCCATCCCTGCCTCAAGGTCGTTTCGTTCCCCGGAGTCCTTTTTGCGTGCTGCGTTGACCATCATGGCATGAGCGGCCTCGACCTTGGTAGCCATCTCGGCCAGCTTGAACTGAATCGCCTGGTGCTGAGCGATCGCCTTGCCGAAAGTGTGACGTTGCTGGGCATACGAGACACCCAGCTCAAATGCACGCTGGGCGACGCCGCAACCACGCGCCGCGACGTTGACGCGGCCGACCTCGACGCCGTCCATCATTTGGTAAAACCCTCGGCCGGTGACCCCGCCGAGGACCCGATTGGCCGGAATGCGCAGTCCGTCCATGATGAGCTCGGTCGTGTCGACGCCCTTGTAGCCCATCTTGTCGATCTTCCCGGGGATGGTCAGACCGGGCCGGACCTCGCCGAAGCCGGGCTCCTTCTCCACCAGGAAGGTCGTCATGGACTTGTGGGGGGCGGTGCCCTCCGGGTGTCCTTCGTCACTTCGGCACAGCACGGCCACCAGCGACGAGGTTCCGCCGTTCGTCAGCCACATCTTCTGGCCGTTCAGGACGTACTCGTCGCCGTCCTTGACGCCCTTGGACGTGATCGCCGACACATCCGAGCCGAGCGCCGGCTCCGACATCGAGAAGGCGCCACGCACCTCGCCGAGCGCCATCCGGGGCAGGAAGGTGTCCTTCTGCTCCTGGGTGCCGTGCTGCTTGAGCATGTACGCCACGATGAAGTGCGTGTTGATGATGCCGGAGACCGACATCCAGCCGCGCGCTATCTCCTCGACGCACAGCGCGTACGTGAGCAGCGACTCACCGAGACCGCCGTACTCCTCGGGGATCATCAGCCCGAACAGGCCGAGCTCCTTGAGACCCTCGACGATCTGGGTCGGGTACTCGTCCTTGTGCTCCAGCTGGGTCGCGACCGGGATGATCTCCTTGTCGACGAAGTCCCGGACGGTGGCCAGGATTTCCTGCTGGACGTCGGTCAGACCGGCGGTCTGCGCGAGACGGGCCATGGCTACTTCTCCTGCGCCTTCAGCTCCGGGCGGCCGGGCTGCTCGCCGCCGCGCTCCTTGATGTACGTCTCGGTCGGGACCATCACCTTGCGGCGGAACACGCAGACCAGCGTGCCGTCCTGCTTGTAGCCCTTGGTCTCGACGTACACGATGCCGCGGTCCGACTTGGACTTCGACGGGGTCTTGTCGAGGACGGTCGTCTCGCCGTAGATCGTGTCGCCGTGGAAGGTCGGCGCCACGTGCCGCAGCGACTCGATCTCCAGGTTGGCGATCGCCTTCCCGGACACGTCCGGGACGCTCATGCCGAGCAGCAGCGAGTAGATGTAGTTGCCCACCACGACGTTCTTGCCGAAGTCGGTGGTGTTCTCGGCGTAGTTGACGTCCATGTGGAGCGGGTGGTGGTTCATCGTGAGCAGACAGAACAGGTGGTCGTCGTACTCGGTGACCGTCTTTCCGGGCCAGTGCTTGTACACGTCCCCGACGGTGAACTCTTCGTAGGTGCGGCCGAACTGCATGGTGTTACGCCTCCGGGATCTCGAACTTCGACGTGCGCTGCATACCGGCCGCCCGGCCCTTGCCCGAGATGACCAGCGCCATCTTGCGGCTGGCCTCGTCGATCATCTCGTCGCCGAGCATCGCCGAGCCCTTCTTGCCGCCGGCCTCGGAGGTGAAGTACTCGTACGCGTCGAGGATCAGCTCGGCGTGGTCGTAGTCGTCCTGGGAGGGCGAGAAGACCTCGTTGGCCGCCTCGACCTGGCCGGGGTGCAGCACCCACTTGCCGTCGAAGCCGAGGGCGGCGGCGCGCTGGGCGACCGCCTTGTAGCCGTCGATGTTCTTGATCTGGAGGTAGGGACCGTCGATCGCCTGGAGGTTGTTGGCGCGGGCCGCCATCAGGATCTTCATCAGGATGAAGTGGTACGCGTCGGCCGGGTAGCCGGGCGGCTGCTCGCCCACGACCAGCGACTTCATGTTGATCGAGGCCATGAAGTCGGCCGGGCCGAAGATGATCGTCTCGACCCGCTGGGAGGCCTGGGCGATCGCGTTGACGTTGTTGAGGCCCTGCGCGTTCTCGATCTGCGCCTCGATGCCGATCTTGCCGACCTCGAAGCCCATGGTCTTCTCGATCTGGGTGAGCAGCAGGTCGAGGGCGACGATCTGCTCGGCGCTCTGCACCTTCGGCAGCATGATGCAGTCGAGGTTGTGTCCCGCGCCCTCGACGACCGTGACGACATCGCGGTACGTCCACTCGGTCGTCCAGTCGTTGACCCGCACGACCCGGGTCTTGCCGGTCCAGTCGCCCTCGTTGAGGAACTTCACGATGGTGTGCCGGGCCTCCGGCTTGGCGAGCGGCGCACAGGCGTCCTCCAGGTCGAGGAAGACCTGGTCGGCGGGGAGACCCTGCGCCTTCTCCAGGAAGCGCGGGTTCGAGCCGGGAACGGCGAGGCACGAACGGCGCGGCCGGAGACGGTTGACAGAGCTGGTCATGCGGAGACCTCCAGAGGGTCGAGCTTGTTCGCTTTCCGGATCTCGTCGACGATACGTCCGATGATCTCCGTGATACCGAAGTCTTTGGGGGTGAATACGGCGGCGACACCCGCCCGGCACAGCTCCTCGGCGTCCGCGGGCGGGATGATCCCGCCGACGATCACCGGGATGTCGGGTGCGCCTGCCTCGCGCAGCCGCGTCAGGACGTCCGGCACCAGCTCGGCGTGCGAGCCGGACAGGATCGACAGGCCCACGCAGTGCACGTCCTCGGCGAGCGCGGCGCCCACGATCTGCTCGGGGGTGAGCCGGATCCCCTGGTAGACCACTTCGAACCCGGCGTCACGCGCGCGTACCGCGATCTGCTCGGCGCCGTTGGAGTGGCCGTCCAGGCCCGGCTTGCCGACCAGCAGCCGCAGCCGTCCGGCGCCCAGCTCGTCGGCCGTACGGGTCACCTTCCCGCGGACGAGGGCGAGCGGCGTGCCCGCCTCGGCGGGCATGGCGACCGGCGCGGACGAGACGCCGGTGGGAGCCCGGAACTCGCCGAACACATCGCGCAGCGCCCAGGACCACTCGCCCGTGGTGACGCCCGCGCGGACGCACTCCAGGGTCGCGGCCATCAGGTTCTCGGTGCCGGCCGCCGCCTTCTTCAGGGCGGCCAGCGCCTCGGACGCCCGGGTCTCGTCCCGGTTGTCGCGCCACTCGTGCAGCTTGGCGACGACCCGGGCCTCGTTCGCCGGGTCGACCGTCATGATCGCCGTGTCCAGGTCCGAGGTGAGCGGGCTGGGCTCGGTCGACTCGTAGCAGTTGACGCCGACGATCTTCTCCTCGCCGCCCTCGATCCGGGCCCGGCGCTCGGCGTGCGAGGAGACGAGCTGCGACTTGAGGTAGCCCGACTCGACGGCCGCCATCGCGCCGCCCATCTGCTGGATCCGGTCGATCTCGGCCAGGCACTCCTGGACCAGCGAGTCCACCTTGGCCTCGATGACGTGCGACCCGGCGAAGATGTCCTCGTACTCCAGCAGATCGCTCTCGTGCGCCAGGACCTGCTGGATGCGCAGCGACCACTGCTGGTCCCAGGGGCGGGGCAGGCCCAGCGCCTCGTTCCAGGCGGGCAGCTGCACGGCACGCGCGCGTGCGTCCTTGGAGAGCGTCACGGCCAGCATCTCCAGCACGATGCGCTGGACGTTGTTCTCCGGCTGCGCCTCGGTCAGGCCGAGCGAGTTGACCTGGACGCCGTAGCGGAAGCGGCGCTGCTTGGCGTTCTCGATGCCGTACCGCTCGCGCGTCACCTGGTCCCAGATGCGGCCGAACGCCCGCATCTTGCACATCTCCTCGACGAACCGCACACCCGCGTTCACGAAGAACGAGATCCGGGCGACCACCTCGCCCTTGCGCTCCTCGGGCACCTGCCCGGACGCGAACACCGCGTCGAGCACGGCGATCGCGGTGGACATCGCGTACGAGATCTCCTGGACCGGGGTGGCCCCGGCCTCCTGGAGGTGGTAGCTGCAGATGTTGATGGGGTTCCACTTGGGGATGTTGTTCACCGTGTAGGTGATCATGTCGGTGGTCAGCCGCAGCGACGGACCGGGCGGGAAGACATGCGTCCCGCGCGACAGGTACTCCTTGACGATGTCGTTCTGCGTCGTCCCCTGGAGCAGGGTGATGTCCACGCCCTGCTCCTCGGCGACCACCTGATACATGGCGAGCAGCCACATCGCGGTCGCGTTGATCGTCATGGACGTGTTCATCTGCTCCAGCGGGATCTCCTGGAACAGCCGCCGCATGTCGCCCAGATGCGAGACCGGGACCCCGACCCGGCCCACCTCGCCGCGGGCGAGGATGTGGTCCGGGTCGTAGCCGGTCTGCGTCGGCAGGTCGAACGCGACCGAGAGGCCGGTCTGGCCCTTGGCCAGGTTGCGGCGGTAGAGCTCGTTGGACGCCTCGGCCGTGGAGTGGCCGGCGTACGTCCGCATGAGCCAGGGCCGGTCCTTGTGACGCTCTGTCATGTATCGCTCCGTGCTCAGATGTTGCGGAAGCGGTTGATGGCGTCGATGTGCTTCTCGCGCAGCTCGTGGTCGCGCACGCCCAGGCCCTCACGGGGGGCCAGCGCCAGCACGCCGACCTTGCCCTGGTGCAGGTTGCGGTGCACGTCGTACGCGGCCTGGCCCGTCTCCTCCAGGGAGTACACCTTGGAGAGCGTCGGGTGGATCTTGCCCTTGGCGACCAGCCGGTTGGCCTCCCACGCCTCGCGGTAGTTGGCGAAGTGCGAGCCGATGATGCGCTTCAGGGACATCCACAGGTAGCGGTTGTCGTACTCGTGCATGTAGCCCGAGGTGGAGGCGCAGGTGGTGATGGTGCCGCCCTTGCGGGTGACGTAGACGCTCGCGCCGAAGGTCTCACGGCCGGGGTGCTCGAAGACGATGTCGATGTCCTCGCCGCCGGTGAACTCGCGGATGCGCTTGCCGAAGCGCTTCCACTCCTTGGGGTCCTGGGTCCGCTCGTCCTTCCAGAACCTGTAGCCCTCGGCGTTGCGGTCGATGACCGCCTCCGCGCCCATGGAGCGGCAGATGTCCGCCTTCTCGGGGCTGGACACCACACAGATCGGGTTGGCGCCGCCCGCGAGCGCGAACTGCGTGGCGTAACTGCCGAGTCCGCCGCTGGCGCCCCAGATCAGCACGTTGTCGCCCTGCTTCATCCCGGCGCCGTTGCGCGAGACCAGCTGGCGGTACGCGGTGGAGTTGACCAGGCCCGGGGCCGCCGCCTCCTCCCAGCTGAGGTGCTGGGGCTTGGGCATCAGCTGGTTGGACTTGACGAGCGCGATCTCGGCGAGGCCGCCGAAGTTGGTCTCGAAGCCCCAGATGCGCTGCTCGGGGTCGAGCATCGTGTCGTTGTGGCCGTCGGAGGACTCCAGCTCGACGGAGAGGCAGTGCGCGACGACCTCGTCGCCGGGCCGCCAGGCGTTGACGCCGGGGCCGGTGCGCAACACGACGCCCGCGAGGTCGGAGCCGATGACGTGGTACGGCAGGTCATGGCGCTTGGTGAGCTCGCTGAGCTTTCCGTAGCGCTCCAGGAACCCGAAGGTGGACATCGGCTCGAAGATCGAGGTCCAGACCGAGTTGTAGTTGACCGAGGAGGCCATGACGGCCACCAGGGCCTCGCCGGGCCCGAGTTCGGGCACCGGCACCTCGTCGAGGTGCAGCGACTTGCGGGGGTCCTTGTCGCGGGTGGTGAGCCCGGCGAACATCTCCGTCTCGTCCTTGTGCACGGTGATCGCGCGGTACGAGTCGGGGAGCGGCAGGGCGGCGAAGTCGGCGGACGTACTGTCCGGCGACTGAATCGCGTCCAGGATTTCCTTCACGGTGATGCCTCCGGCGAAGCACGTTTTTTCGGGGGGAACGCTGAGGGGACTGCTGCTGTGGAGGTGTGCCGTCGGTTCGGCGGTACTTCGGCGATACAGCTCGGCGGCGCCTGGTGGGCGCGGGAGGGGTGCCTGTGACGCAGGCGTCCGGGCGCGCTCGCCATGGGCTTGCGGGGACAGCCGGCGTACGAAAGGTCTCTGCACGCCGGCCGCCCGGACAACATCAACGTATGGCACGCGGTGCCAGTGGGCAAGACACTGCGTGCCAACAATTTCTCTCAATTGCGTAATGACCTGCACGGATGAGCGATGATCGATCGAATGCCACCCCGGGACATGCGAAAGGCCCGCCCCGAATCGGGGCGGGCCTTCACTTTCCGGACAGGTCAGCGCTGCCGCAGCGCCTTCTTGATCGACTGCATGATCTCGTCCAGCGGGGCGTCGGTACGGGCGACCGCCACCAGCACCTCGTCGCCGGTGGAGACGGACGCGGCCGCGGGCTTCGGCCTGGCCGTGCGGCCCGCGCCGATCCCGGAGCCGAAGGTGTCCCGCACGATCGCGAAGGCGTGGTCCAGCTGGGTCTCCACATCGCCCTGGCCGCCGGCCCGCAGCCAGCGCCGCAGTACGTGGTTGTGCGCGGTGACGACCGCGGAGGCGGCCACCTCCGCGAGCAGCGGGTCGTCGTTGCCGGGCTGGTGGTCGTGCTCGTCGAAGTGGCCCAGCAGATATCGCGTGAACAGCCGCTCGTAGCGGGCCACCGAGGCGATCTCCGCCTCCCGCAGGGTGGGCACCTCACGGGTCAGCTTGTAGCGCGCGACCGAGACCGAGGGGGAGGCCGCGTACATCTTCATGACCTCCTTGATGCCCCGGCACACGGTGTCCAGCGGGTGCTCGTGCGGGGGAGCGGCGTTGAGCACCGCCTCGGCCCGTACGAGGGTGTCGTCGTGGTCCGGGAAGATCGCCTCTTCCTTGGAGCGGAAGTGGCGGAAGAAGGTGCGGCGGGCGACCCCGGCGCGGGCCGCGATCTCGTCGACCGTCGTGGCCTCGTACCCCTTGGCCGAGAACAGCTCCATTGCCGCGGCCGCCAGTTCGCGGCGCATTTTGAGCCGCTGGGCGGCCGCGCGGCTGCCGGCGGCACTTTCCGGGGCGTCGGGCGTGGCGGACGTGCGGGACGGCCGTTTCGATGAGGCAGCGGGCTGGGGCATGGACCGAACGTACTGCATATGTGCAGGAAGTCGCGCTCGCGGGGGCGGGCCGCCCGAGGGTTCGAGCAGCCCGCCCCAGCCCTCCCCCGGCCGGTGGTCGGGGGAAGCCCACGGCTCAGCGCCGGGCATACTCGCGGAATCCACGGCCCGTCTTGCGACCCAGGCACCCGGCGGCCACCAGGTGCTCCAGGAGCGGCGCGGGCGCCAGGCCCGGGTCGCGGAACTCGGCGTGCAGGACCTTCTCGATGGCGAGCGAGACGTCCAGGCCGACCACGTCGAGGAGTTCGAACGGGCCCATCGGGTAGCCGCCGCCGAGCTTCATCGCCGCGTCGATGTCGTCCAGCGAGGCGTAGTGCTCCTGGACCATCTTGATCGCGTTGTTCAGGTAGGGGAAGAGCAGCGCGTTGACGATGAACCCGGCCCGGTCGCCGCAGTCCACCGGGTGCTTGCGGATCCTGGCGGTGACCTCGCGGACGGTGGCGTGCACCTCGTCCGAGGTCAGGACCGTACGGACCACCTCGACCAGCTTCATCGCCGGGGCCGGGTTGAAGAAGTGCATCCCGATGACGTCCTGCGGGCGCGAGGTGGCCCGGGCGCAGGCGACGACCGGCAGCGAGGACGTGGTGGTGGCGAGCACCGCGCCCGGCTTGCAGATCTTGTCGAGGGACGCGAACAGCTGCTGCTTGACCTCCAGGTCCTCGGCGACCGCCTCGACGGCGAGATCGACCTCGGCGAAGGATTCGAGCGCGCCGGCGGGCGTGATCCGCGCCAGCGTCTCGTCCCGGGCCTCGGCCGTCATCCGGCCCTTGTCGACGGAGCGCGAAAGCGACTTGGCGATACGGGACTTGGCGGTCTCGGCCTTCTCCGCGCCGCGGGCGGCGAGCACCACGTCGTAGCCGGCCTTGGCGAAGACCTCGGCGATCCCGGACGCCATGGTCCCGGAACCGGCCACGCCCACCGAACGGATGAAGCGGCCGGCGGTGGTGCCCTCGGCGGTGGACGGCGTCTGCCCGTCCGCCACCACGACAGCGCTGCCCGGCGCCTCGTACGTGTAGAAGCCGCGGCCCGACTTGCGGCCGGTCAGACCGGCCTCGGCGAGCTGGCCGAGGATCGGCGCGGGGGCGTGCAGGCGGTCGTGGGAGGCGGTGTACATCGCCTCCAGGACCGTGCGGGCGGTGTCGATGCCGATCAGGTCGAGCAGTTCGAGCGGACCCATCGGCAGCCCGCAGCCCAGCTTCATGGCGGCGTCGATGTCCTCGCGGGAGGCGTACTTCGCCTCGTACATCGCGGCGGCCTGGTTCAGGTAGCCGAAGAGCAGCCCGTCGGCGACGAAGCCCGGCCGGTCGCCGACCGCCACCGGCTCCTTGCCGAGCTCCAGGGCGAGCCGGGTGACCGCGTCCACGGCGGGCGGCGCGGTGAGCACCGAGGAGACCACCTCGACGAGCTTCATGGCCGGGGCCGGGTTGAAGAAGTGCAGCCCGAGGACGCGCTCGGGGTGCGACGACTCGGCGGCGAGCCGGGTCACCGACAGGGCGTTGGTGCCGGTCGCCAGGATCGCGGTGGGAGCCACGATCGCGTCCAGCGCGGCGAACACCTGCTGCTTGAGCTCGTACGACTCCGGCACGACCTCGATGACCAGGTCGGCCTCGGCCGCCGCCTGGAGATCGGTGAAGGTGCGCAGCCGGGCGAGGACGTCGCGCCGCTCCTCCTCGGTGATGCGCTCACGGGCCACGGCGCGGGCGGTGGACGCCTCCAGACAGGCCACGGCCTGCCGTCCGGCGTGCTCGCTGATGTCGATGCCGATGACCTCGCGGCCCGCGCGGGCGAGCACTTCGGCGATGCCGGTGCCCATGGTGCCGAGACCGACCACGGCGACGGTGTTCAGGGGGGTGTCCATCACGGGACTCCTGGGTGAGTGACGACTGAGGAGAGGGCGCACGCGGCCGGAGATACGGCTGTCGCGAGGAAGACGTACGGGGGCGTCGGCGGTGTGCGGAGCTGCCGACGGGCGCACGGCGTGCGGGAGTTGTGAGTCGTGGTGCTGAGGGCCGACGGACCCTGTCCCGGGGTCGCGTCGTGGGAACTGCCGAACCGACAACACTCGCGGCGGCTGCGTCACCAGGCCGCCGGAGTTTTTCGCGGGGGGTACCCGCTCACTTGAGATTAACTGGCGAGTAACGAGCGCGCCAGCCCCCGGACAAGCGGAACCGATGTGATCTGGCTCGCCCTCCCGCCCGCCCGCGCCATTACCCTTCCCCCATGGACGAGGAGCTCCGGTCCCTTGCCGACCGGGTGCGGGACGAGGCCAGGGCGTCGGATGCGACGGCGGCGTACGAGCGACTGCTCTCGACCCGGGACCACGACGAACTGGCGGCCGTGCTCACCGAGCGCGAACGGCCGCTCTGGGCGCGGGAGATCGCGGCCTTCCGGCTCGGCTGCGCCGGGGACCGCCGGGCGTTCGAGTCGCTGGTGCTGCTGCTCAACCACCGCGACGCGGCGCGCTGCGTCGCGGCCGCGTACGCCCTGGAGCGGCTCGGCGATCCCCGCACGGCCCGGGCGGCCGCGGCCCTCGCCACCAACGGGCTGCGCACCGCGTACGCCCTGCATCCGGTGCGGCTGCTGACCGCCCTGCGCGCCCCCGAGTCCGTGCCCGCCCTGATCACGACCCTGCGGCCGCTGCTCTCGCCCGACACCCCTTACTGGCGGGTGGCGCTCGCCTGTGTGGAGGGCCTGGGGGAGCTGGGCGACAAACGAGCGGTCGAGGTGCTGGAGACGGCCCTGGCTCAGCCCCGCCTGGCCTCGGCCGCCGCGGTGGCACTGAGGCGCATCGCATAACGCACCTCGGGCACCGCGACTCCGGCCACGTCGAAGTCCTCCTTGCCCCCGTCGGGGACGAACCCGGCACGCCACTGGTCCACGGCTGCCAGCCGGGTGGTGAGGGCCGAGCCGGAGGCCCGCGCCCGCGCCCGATACTCCCGGCGCCACGCCGCGTCCCGCTCCTCGCTCAGGCCGTCCAGGGTCAACGGTCGGACACCACGGCGAACGCCTCGATCTCCATCAGGAGGTCGGGGCGGAAGAGTGCCGCGACCTGGACCGCCGAACTGGCCGGCAGTCGTCCGTTGTTGATGTGGGCGTCCCGGGCCTCCCGTATCGCGGGCAGATACGCGACATCCGTGACGAAGACGGTGAGCTTGACGACGTCGTCGAAGGTCGCGCCCGCGGCTTCCAGGCAGCGGCGCAGATTCTCGAAGATCTGCCGCGCCTGCGCCGCCGGGTCGCCCTCGCCGACCACGTCGCCCTTCTCGTCGAACGCGCACTGGCCGGATATCGCGATGAACCGGCCGGTGCCCCACACCACATGGCTGTAGTTGACACCGGGCGCGACGCCGTCCGGGGTGGCGATGTGCGTAAGCGAAGTCATGGGCCCATCCTGACCCATGCCACTGACAACCGGGCGCCGGGTTCCGGTCAGAGCAGGGTGAGTTGGGTCGGACCGACCGGCTCCGCCTCCACGCGCTGCGGAACGCGCCGGGCCGATGCCGAACTCCGCCGCCAGATCGTGTACTTGCCGGGTGATCCGGCGCTGGTACCACTTCGGCGCGTACGCCCCCTCCGCGTACAGGCGCTCGTAGCGCCGCACCAGATGCGGATGGTGCTCGCCGAGCCACCGCATGAACCACTCCCGCGCCCCCGGCCGCAGATGCAGCACGAGCGGGGTCACCGAGGTCGCGCCGGACGCCGCGATCGCGCGGACCGTGGCGCGCAGCTGGTCGGGGTGGTCGCCGAGGAACGGGATCACCGGCGCCATCAGCACCCCGCAGTCGATGCCGTGCCCGGTGAGGGTGCGTACGACGTCGAGGCGGCGCTCGGGCGCGGGCGTGCCCGGCTCGACCGTGCGCCACAGGTCGTGGTCCACGAAGCCCACCGAGACCGAGATGCCGACGTGGGTGACCTCGGCCGCCTGCCGCAGCAGTTCGAGATCGCGCAGGATCAGCGTGCCCTTGGTGAGGATCGAGAACGGGTTGGCGCGGTCGCGCAGGGCCTCGATGATGCCCGGCATCAGCCGGTAGCGGCCCTCGGCCCGCTGGTAGCAGTCGACGTTGGTGCCCATCGCGATGTGCGCGCCCTGCCAGCGCGGCGACGACAGATGGCGGCGCAGCAGCTCGGGGGCGTTGACCTTCACCACGATCTGCGAGTCGAAGCCGAGCCCGGTGTCGAGGTCGAGGTAGCTGTGCGTCTTGCGGGCGAAGCAGTACACGCACGCGTGCGTGCAGCCCCGGTACGGGTTGACCGTCCACTCGAACGGCATCCGGGACGCCCCGGGCACCCGGTTGACGATCGAACGCGCGCGTACCTCGTGGAAGGTGACCCCGCGGAACTCCGGGGTGTCAAACGTACGGGTGACCACCGCGTCCGCGTCGAACAGCGCGGCCGCGCGGCCCGCTCCCGGCGGCAGCGGATCATTCTCGGCCAGATTGTCCCAGCGCATGAACGCCTCCTCGGGCCTCTTCCGTAGCACTGAGCTCAGAATAGAACACCTGTTCCCATGATCGCAGCAACCCCGATTTTGGGGGCCGGGCGTGAGGTGATTGGCTTTGACCACCCCGAATCCGGGCGCACCCCCCGGATCTCACGAGTGCTGGAGGAAGAGCCATGGCGCAGGTCGAGGCCACCACGGAGCGGATCATCGCGGCGAGCCCGGAGACGGTGTTCGACACCGTGGCCGACTACAAGGACAGCCGTCCGAGGCTCCTGTCCGAGCACTTCAGCGAGTACCAGGTACGCGAGGGCGGCGACGGCGAGGGCACCCTCGTCCACTGGAAGCTCCAGGCCACCAGCAAGCGCGTGCGCGACTGTCTCCTGGAGGTCGCCGAGCCGACCGAGGGGCAGCTCGTCGAGAAGGACCGGAACTCGTCCATGGTCACCACCTGGACCGTCACCCCGGCCGGCGAGAACCGCTCCAAGGTCGTCGTGACCACGGTGTGGAACGGCGCGGGCGGCATCGGCGGCTTCTTCGAGAAGACCTTCGCCCCCAAGGGCCTCGCCCGTATCTACGACGCGGTGCTCGCCAAGCTCGCCGCCGAGGTCGAGAAGTAGCCCGCCAGGTCGAGGAGTTGCCCCCGCTCGAATCCGGTCGACGTCACCGGTTCGAGTGGATTTCGCGGTGGCCCGGTGGTGCGCCCGCGCACTCCGGGCTGCGTGAAAGACCCTGATGAGGCGGTCGACAGCCGCCCGCCCAGGGCGAGTTGTGCGCCCGCGCCCACTCCTTTTCGCGTTTGCTCCCCATTAGCGCCCAATGCGCAGTATGTACGCCGCGCAGTCGAACCGGCGGTGCGACGAGGGGAGCAGACGTGGGCGGGATCACTCTGGTCAAGGACCGGGCGCGGGACGGGTCGTCGGGGGAGCGTCGGGGGGCCGGGGGGCCCGTCCTGGACCTCACCGACGCGACGGCGCCACATGAGCCACACGAGTACGTCACCGGGGCGCCGGTCGCGCTCAGCCCGCGCCGGGTGCGGCTCGTCTTCCTCGGGCTGATGCTCACCCTGCTGCTCGCGGCGCTCGACCAGATGATCGTCGCGACCGCGCTGCCCCGGATCGTGGGCGATCTGCACGGCCTGGACAAGGTCTCCTGGGCCGTCACCGCCTACCTCCTCGCCTCCACCATCGGGCTGCCCATCTACGGCAAGCTCGGCGACCTCTTCGGCCGCAAGCCCGTCTTCCAGTTCGCGATCGTCGTCTTCGTCATCGGCTCGGCGCTGGCCGGCTGGTCCCGCGACATGAACGAGCTGATCGCCTTCCGGGCGGTCCAGGGCGTCGGCGGCGGCGGGCTGATGATCGGCGTGCAGGCGATCATCGCGGACATCGTGCCGCCCCGCCGGCGCGGCCGCTTCATGGGGCTCATCGGGGCCGTCTTCGGCCTCGCCTCGGTGGCGGGCCCGCTGCTCGGCGGCTTCTTCACCGACCACGCCTCATGGCGCTGGTGCTTCTACATCAACGTCCCGTTCGGCCTGGTCACGCTCGCCGTCATCGCGGTCGTCCTGAAACTGCCCAAGCCGGTGGCCCGCCCCAGCCTCGACGTCCTCGGCGCGCTGCTCCTGGTCGCCGCGTCAACGTGCGTGGTGCTGCTGACCAGTTGGGGCGGTACACAGTACGCCTGGGGCTCGCGCACCATCCTGGGGCTCGCGGCGGGTGCCCTCGGCACGACCCTGCTGTTCGTCGTCGTCGAGAACTACGCGCGCGAACCGGTCATCCCGCTGCGGCTGTTCCGCGACCCGACCTTCACGATCTCGGGCCTGGTCGGCGCGGTCATCGGTGTCGCGCTCTTCGGCGCCGCCAGCTATCTGCCGACCTTCCTGCAGATGGTGGACGGGGTCAGCGCCACCGAGTCCGGTCTCCTTGTGCTGCCCATGATGGGCGGCATCGTCGGCGCCTCGATCGTCTCCGGCCAGCTCATCAGCCGCACCGGCCACTACAAGATCTACCCCGTGCTCGGCAGCGCGGTGTCGGCCGTCGGCATGTGGCTGCTGTCCCGGCTGAAGACCGACACCCCCCGGCTCGACTACAGCATCTGGATGGCCGTACTCGGCATCGGCATCGGCCTGGTCATGCCGGTCCTCATCCTCGCCGTGCAGAACGCCGCGGACCCGGCCGACCTCGGCACCGCCACCAGCGCCAACAACTACTTCCGGCAGATCGGCGGCAGCGTCGGCGCCGCGGTCTTCGGCACCCTGTTCACCAACCGCCTCGCCCACGCCCTCACCGAGCAGTTCCCCGCGGGTTCCCGGCTGCCCGACCCCGAGTCGATCACCCCGCAGCTGGTGCACGCCATGCCGCCGGCGCTGCGGGACGGCTATGTCCGGGCGTACGCCGAGGCGATGCCGCGGATCTTCCTGTATCTGGTGCCGGTGCTCGTGCTCGGCCTCCTGCTCGCCTTCCTTCTCAAGGAGAAACCGCTGGTGTCCCAGAACGCCCCCACCATCGAACCGCCCGCCGTGCCCCACGCGCGCGTGCCCAACGCCCCGTACTCCAGCGGTGTCCCGGTCTGCGGAACGGTTCAGCACCCCGACGGCTCCATCGTGCCGCGCGCCGCCCTCACGCTCCTGGACGTACGGGGCCAGCAGGTCGGGCGCGGGGCCAGCGGCGACGACGGGCGCTACGCCCTGAGCGTGCCCGGCTCCGGCAGCTACGTACTGATCGCGGCCGCCGGAGGGCATCAGCCGCAGGCCGTCTCGGTGACCGTCGGCGAACGGCCGGTCGACCTCGATGTGGTGCTCGGCGGCGCGGGCCGCCTCGCGGGCCTGGTGGTCACCGCCGACGGCACCCCGGTGAGGGACGCCGCCGTCACCCTCACCGACGTACGCGGCGAGGTCGTCGCCACCACCCGCAGCGGGCGCGAAGGCACCTATGTGATCAGCGAGTTGGTGGCGGGCGAGTACACCCTCGCCGCCAGCGCCCCCGCCTTCCGGCCCGCGGCTCTGCCGGTGAGCGTGCAGGCCGCGCGCGAGACCCGGCAGGACATCGAGCTGGCCGGTGGCGCGGTGCTGCGCGGCACGGTACGGGCCACCGGCGGGCGTCCCGTCGAGGACGCGCGCGTGACGCTGCTCGACGCCGCGGGCAACGTGGTGGACACGCTCACCACCGGCCCCGACGGCACCTTCCGTTTCATCGACCTGTCGTCCGGCGAGTACACGGTCATCGCGGCCGGGTATCCGCCGGTGGCCACGGTGCTGCAGGTCGCGGGCGGCGGCCGCACCGAGCGCGATCTCCAGCTGGGCCACGAGGACTGACTATTTTTCAGCAGCTCGCGCGGTGCGCGCGGGCGTGCGCCCGATTCCGGCGTTGCCCCGCGCGCGGCCCGCGAATGGCCGTACGGTGGGGGCACAGCCGCAGATCCTTGCGGCGGGGAAGGAGCCTCCACCCATGGACAGTGGCACTCCGCCGACACCGCCACGGCAGTCAGCCGTGGCCGGCCGGATCCCGCTTGCCGTGATCGTCGTGGACGGCGACGGGCTGGTGTCGCACTGGTCGACCGGTGCGCGCCGGCTGTTCGGCCCCGCCCGGGAAGAGGCTGTCGGCCGCTCCGCGCTCGATCTGCTGCCGGTCTCCGGCGCGCTCGACCCGGACCGCCCCATCGACATCCTCCAGGAGTTCGACGGGTACGGCGCGTTCGGTCCGGGCCTGGAGGCCCCGCTGCACGGCCTCACCTCGTATCCGACGGCCGGTCGCGCCACCCTCTCCGACCTGGGGCGGGACCGCGTAGACGTGCTGTGGTGGGCGTATCCCCTGGTCGGGCCCGGGCCCGAGCGGCTGCTCGTGCTGGCCGCGGACGCGGCGCAGCTGCATGCCGACCACCCGGCGCCGGACCGGGGCAGCGTGGAGCGGATAGCACCCGGGTTCGCCCTGCACACCGAGTTCCAGGGCGCCGACGAGCTGGCCGGGCGGCTGCCCGAGATCCTGCCCAGCATGAGCGTGGGCGAGAGCTCCCGGATCGTCTCCCAGGTCCTTGAACTCGGCTATCCCATCCTGGAGTTCAGCCAGCACGACCGGGTGCCGGTGACCCCCGACTGGGGTGTGCCCCGCCGCGCCGAGCGCCGGGCCGGGCGGCAGGGCGATCACGCGCCGACGGCCGAACCGCGGGTGCCCGCACCCGAGTTCCCCCAGGACCTTGAGTACGCGGCGGTGCGCGAGCGGCTGGAATTCCTCAACGAGGTCAGTGGCCGAATCGGTTCCTCGCTCGACCTCGCCCGGACCATCCACGAAGTCAGCGCCGCCGTGGTGCCCCGCTTCACCGATGTCGCGGGCACCTATCTGCGCGAGCAGGTCATCGCGGGCGAGGGGTTCCCCGACGGGCCGCCGGACGAGACCACGCTGTGGCACCGGGTCGCCGTCGAGCACGTCGACGAGCCGGGGCGCTGGGACGATGTCGTGCCCGTGGGCGAGTCCATGCCGTTCCCCGCGCACACCCCCTTCTTCCAGTGCATGACCTCCGGCGAGCCCGTGCTCGTCCCGCGCATCAGCGAGGAGATGGGCACCGCCATCGCCTCGCAGTTCGAAAAGCGCGACATCCGGCCTCTGATCAACGGCCGGTCGATGCTGGTGGTTCCCCTCAAGGCCCGCAACGTGGTGCTCGGCTTCATGATCCTGCTGCGCCACGCCGAGCGGGCGATGTTCAACGACATGGACCGGGTGACCGGCGCCGAACTGGCCGCCCGCGCGGGCCTCGTCCTCGACAACGCGCGGATGTACACCTACCAGGAGAGCGTCGCCGAGACCCTTCAGGACTCGATGCTTCCGCAGGTCACCCCGCAGATGACCGGCTGCGACACGGCGACCCGCTATCTGCCGGGCACGCTGCTCGGCCGGGTCGGCGGCGACTGGTTCGACTCGGTGAAGCTGCCCGGGTCGCGCATCGCCCTCGTGGTCGGCGACGTCATGGGCCACGGCCTGAACTCGGCGGCCATGATGGGCCAGTTGCGCACCGCCGTACAGACCATGGCGGCCCTCGACCTGCCGCCCGCACAGCTGCTGCGCAACCTCGACGACCTGGCCCAGCGGCTCGGCGAG
The DNA here is from genome assembly GCF_043198895.1 of Streptomyces sp. NPDC048696. Lineage (NCBI taxonomy): Bacteria > Bacillati > Actinomycetota > Actinomycetes > Kitasatosporales > Streptomycetaceae > Streptomyces > Streptomyces sp. NPDC048696. The sequence goes on from NZ_JBICVJ010000006.1 coordinate 302,808, forward strand.
CACTATCTGGCGACCTGCCTCTATGTGGTGTACGACCCCATCAAGGGCGAGCTCCTGATGGCCAACGCGGGCCATGTGCCGCCGGTCCTGGTGCGGGCCGCCGACGGGCGCAGCGAGCTCATCGACCTCCCCACCGGTGCGCCGATCGGCGTCGGCGGCGTGCCGTTCGAGACCGCGCGCGTGCCCGTCGACCCCGGCGACCGGCTGGTCATGTGCACGGACGGCCTGGTGGAGGTGCGGGGCGAGGACATCGGCGTGGGGCTCGCGACGCTCTGCGAGTCCGCCGCGCATCCGGCCGCCTCCATGGACGACGCCTGCGACACCATCATCCGCGCCCTGAACACCCGGGGCGGCCGCAAGGACGACGTCGCCCTGTTGATGGCCCGGCTCAACGGCATCGCGCGCGAGGACGTCGCCGAATGGCGGCTCGCCATAGACCCGCGCGAGGTGGCCCGCGCCCGGCGCCTGGTGGCCGATCAGCTGGGCGAGTGGGACCTCGAAGAGGTCGCCGGGACGGTCGAGTTGCTGGTCAGCGAGGTCGTCACCAATGCCGTACGGCATGCGCACAGCCATCAGGTGGAGCTGCGTCTGGTACGGGCCGAGACGCTGCGCTGCGAGGTGGTCGACGACGACCACACCCTTCCGATGCTGCTGCACGCGGGCCCGCTCGACGAGTCCGGCCGCGGGCTTCGGGTGGTGAGCAGGCTGGCCAGGGAGTGGGGCACCAGCCGTACCGGCGGGGGCAAGACCGTGTGGTTCGAGGTGCCGCTGCCGCGCAGGGGGCGCACGAGGCGCTGAACCGGCTCGAACGCGGAGTGAAGGTAGGCGCCGGGTGCTTGTCGGCGCGCTCCCGGCGCGATAGACCGATCTTGACACTGTGCATGCTGCCTGGGGAGTCGGTCATGAGCGTGACGAGTCGGTACAGGGATGCCTGGGAAGGCTTCTGGCGCGAGGCCCCCGACGAGCCGGGCGGGGTCTTCTGGGACGCCGAACCGGCCCTGACGGCGGGCCTCCATCTCGCCCTGTTCGAGCCGCACATGGCGCATCTCTCGCTGCCCGTGGTCGACCTGGGCTGCGGCAACGGCACCCAGACCCGCTTTCTGGCCGACCGCTACGACAGCGTCACCGGCGTCGACCTCTCGTCCGCCGCCGTCGAGCACGCCAGGGCGCAGGACCCGGACGGGCGCGCCCGGTTCGCCCAGCTGGACGCCACCGACGAGAAGGCCGTCCAGGAGCTGCACGACCGTCTGGGCGACGCCAACGTGTATGTACGCGGTGTGCTCCACCAGTGCGAACCGGCCGACCGGGCGCGGCTGGCCGAGGCGGTGGCGACCCTGGTGGGGGAGCGCGGCCGGGCGTTCCTGGTGGAACTGGCGGAAGCGGCCAAGCCGGTCCTCATGGGCCTCGCGCAGAGCCCCGCCGGACCGCCGCCGAAACTGCGCCCGGTCTTCGCCCACGGCCTGACCCCGGGCGAGGTCACGGACGCGGCCCTGCCCGAGATCGTCCGTTCCGCGGGCCTCACGGTCCTCGCCCGGGGCGAACTGCCGCTCACCACAACCGAGTACCGGCCCGACGGCACCCGCATCGAGCTGCCCTCGACATGGCTGGTGGTGGGGCGGACCGGGTGACCACCGCTGCTCGGCGCCGCCGTCAGGCGGTCAGCGAGGCCACGACGGCCGCCGCTCCGTCTTCGCTCTTGACGATCCGTGAGAGTTCGGTGCACCGGTCGCGGTACCGCTCGTCGTGCAGGGTCGTGCGCAGGGCGTCGACCAGTGTCCCCGCCGTCAGGCGACGGGCGTCCAGGCGGGCGGGGGCGAGGCCCAGAGCGGTCATGCGGCGCGCCCAGTAGTGCTGGTCGATCGCGAGGGGCACCGGCACGGCGGGCACGCCGGCCCGCAGGCCGGCGCCCACCGTTCCGGGGCCCGCATGATGGACGAGGGCGGCCATACGGGGGAAGAGCCAGTCGTGGGGGCATTCCCCGATCGTGAGGACGTCGTCGCCCGAGACGTCCAAGCCCTGCCAGCCGGCCTGCACCACCGCGCGGACGCCCAGTCCGCGGACCGTTTCGTCGATCACGGCGCTCAGCCGCTCCGCGTCGCCCGGCGAGACGCTGCCGAAGCCGAAGTACACCGGAGAGGGCCCGGCGGCGAGGAAATCGGCCAGACGCTCGTCCGGCTGCCAGCCGCTGTCCCGGACAGGCCACCAGTACCCCACGCATGTCTGGCCGTCGGGCAGAGCGGCATCATGCGGCAGCAAGGTGCTGGTGTATCCGTGCAGGACGCGTTGGCCGCGCAGGACATCGACCAGAGCGCCGGCTTTGCGTCGGCGCGTGCCCAGTCGGCGCCCGACCCAGGAGAGGGCCGGGGCGTACAGGGGGCTGATGGCCGCCCGCACGAGGGTTTCGGCGAGCCGGTGGCCGTGGGCCGGGAGCGCGCCGCCGGCGCTCAGCCGGGGCAGGAGCATCCCGGGCGCCGCCGTGTAGGCCCCGATGCAGCGAACGCCCCTTCCCTCGGCGATGACGGCGCACAGGGGATGGGCCAAGGGGTGGGCGAGGATCACCTCCACGCCCTGGTCCACGGCATCGAGGACCCCGCGCGCGATGACGTGGGCCATGTCCTGGGCATTGCGCATCCGGTGCCGGAGCCGGGCGGGGCTCTGCCATCGGTCGAACCGGTCGGCGGCCAGCGCGGACTTCTCCTGCCGGGCCAGGGGGAGCACGTGGACCGGCATGCCGTGCCGGCGGAAGGCGGGCGCCAGGCGCTCGGACGTGGCGACGACGACCTCGTGCCCCGCTGCTTTCAGCCGTACGCCCAAGCCCGCGTACGGCATCGCGTCGCCCGTCGAGCCCCATGTCACCAGCAGCGTCCGCATGCGGCCGAGTATGCGTCGCGGCCCCGACCGGCCGGGACGCGATTCCTCCGCTGCCGCCCGGAAGAGCAACGGGCGACAGGTAGTTGACGCCTCCGGGTGAACCGGCCGGGAAACACGTGCGGCCTCCGTTCCACCGCTGTTATGCAGGCAGCATGTCTCACTGCATCGACATTCAGACGGCGGATCGCGAACTGGTATTCCACGGTTTCCGGTTCGTGGCCCGCACGGCCACCGCGGGCCCCTCGACCACCGAACCCGTCGTGGTACTCGGCGGTTCATCGCAAGATCGTTTCTCCTGGCTGCGGTACGAGCGACAGCTCCTGCCGCACACCACCGTGCTGACCCTGGAGCTGCCCGGCTACGGGGAGGCCGACCCCCTGCCGGTCGAGTACGGCATCGACTTCCTCGCCGACACCGTCCGCCATGCCACCGAGGCCCTCTCACTCGGGCCCGTCAACGTGTTCGGCGCCTGCTTCGGAGCGGCCATCGCCCTGCGCCTCGCCCAGCGGCACCCGGACCGGGTCGCGCGGTTGATGCTGGGAGGCACCGCCGTGGCCATCTCCCCCGAATACATCGTGGCTGCCAAGCGATGGCGCCGCATGGTCGACGACAAACGCTTCGACGACATGGCCCAGGACATGGTCGAGCAGTTCATGGCTCCGCCCGGCCACGGAGTCGTACGGCGCCAGGCCGCTGTGGCACGCCTCATGCGCCAGAGGTTCGCCCAACTCACCGAGCGTGAACTGGCCATGGACGTGGACCACCACGAACGTCTTCTGACGCACCCGTGGAGCCTGCCGTCCCCTGCGGTCACCGCTCCCGTGCTGGTGTTCACCGGCGAACACGACACCATCACGCCACCCCAGGAAGGGCGGCGCGTCGCTCGGGGCCTCGGGGGCCGGTTCACCACGATCAAGGAGGCCGACCACCTTGTCCAGATCGAACGTGACACCGATCTGGCCGACCTGATGGCGCGCTTCTTCACCGACCGACCACTCGACGACCTGCCCTACCTGAACCCGGTCGAAGACTGCGTCCGGCAGTCGCAGATGACGTAAGGGGTGTCGCTTCCCGCAGGGCGAGAGCGGCCTCGCGTTCGTCGCGCGCTTTGGCCGTACACCTTTGCCGACGCTAAGGTATGCCGCCGTACTCGGCGGATCGCTCCCCTGAAGAAGGTGGGAATGGGGCTCATGGATGCGGACCACGCGGAGCTGGTCGTCTCGGCGCAGGCCGGTGATGACCGGGCGCGCGAGGAACTCATCGCCGCGTACCTGCCGTTGCTCTACAACATCGTCGGGCGGGCGCTGAGCGGGCATGCCGACGTCGACGACGTCGTCCAGGAAACGCTGCTGCGCGCGGTGCGCGACCTGCCCGCCCTGCGCGCCCCGGAGAGCTTCCGGTCCTGGCTGGTGTCGATCACGATCCGTCAGATCAGTACCCACCGCCAGCGGCAGCGCGCCTTCGCCGGGCGGACCACGGTCATCGACGAGGCACACGGGATACCGGACGCCGGCGCCGAGCCCGAGGACGTGACGATCCTGCGTCTGCGCATGTCCGACGAGCGCCGGCAGGTCGTCGAAGCCACCCGATGGCTCGATACGGACCATCGGGTGCTGCTGTCGCTGTGGTGGCAGGAACGCGCCGGTCTGCTGAGCCGTGACGACATCGCCGCCGCGACGGGGCTCACGGCCGCGCACGTCGGCGTGCGCCTGCAACGCATGCGCGAGCAGCTGGAGTTGAGCAGGACGATCGTCGCCGCGCTGGAGGCCGAACCGCGCTGCCCGGGGCTGGACGAGACCGTCGCCGGGTGGGACGGCCTGCCTGCGTCGATGTGGCGCAAGCGGATCGCGCGGCACACCCGCGGATGCCCCCGCTGCGGGGCGACGACCGCGGCCCGGGTCCCGGCCGAACTCCTGCTCTTCGGCCTCGCGCCGCTGGCGGTCCCGGCCGGGCTCGTCGCCGCGCTGACCGCCAAGGGCCTGCTCTCGGGTACGGCCGCGAGCGCCGCCGGACTGGCCACCACCCCCGTCGCCCTCGGCACGGCGGCGGGGGGAGGCGGTGTGCAGGGTTCGCTGGTCGGCAAGCTCTCCGCGGTGACCGCGCATCCACTGCTGGCCCTCGCCACCGGCGCGGTGCTCGTCACCGGGACCGCCGTCTATGCGACCTGGCCCGAACCGGCGCATCGGGTGCCCGGCGTCAGCGCCGCTCCCACAGCCGGCGAACCCGGGGCCGCCCGGCCCACGGTCGGCCCGCCGACGCCGACCTCCGCGCACCCCGCCACGCCGAGCCCGTCCCGTACCACCGCGTCGGCCGGACCGTCCCCGGCGGCGAGTCCGTCCGCCGCCGGCACGGTTCCGCTGGGCGCCCAGTCGCTGGAGTCCGTGGACGCCCCCGACCAGTACCTGACGTACTCCGGCGACTTCGCGACGCTCGGCCCGGTCTCCGCGTCCAGCGACGCGCAGACACGCCAGCGGGTCACCTTCACGGTCATCAGGGGGCTGGCCGACTCCCGGTGCGTCACCTTCCGTGCCGCCGACGGCCGCTATCTGCGCCATTTCGAACTGCGGCTGCGGCTGAGCGGCAGCGACGGCAGCGCCCTGTTCCGCGAGGACGCCACCTTCTGCGCGCGCCCGGGGGCGGTCGCCGGGTCGGTGACCCTGCACGCCCACAACTACCCCGGGTCGGTCCTGCGTCGGCGCGACGGCGGTATCTGGCTCGACGGCTCCGACGGCACCCGCGCCTTCGCCGGACAGGCTTCCTTCATCGTGCGCAGGGCCTGGGTCTGAGGAATCGTTCCTTGAGCGGGCGGGACGGACGGGACGACGGCCGCCCCGCCGCGACCGCCACCTGTAGGCACCCCAGGGCGAGGCACGCCCTTCCCGCCAGGACGACCAGATCACAGGGCCTCGCGTAACGCTTTTTGCGTGCGAGATGCATCACCGGGCAATCCGCATGACGGCGCCACTTTTCCGTTACGGGACCGCGAGTTCACCGGCCTCCTCTTGTGTGGGGTGCTCTTCCCGCCGCTCGCCCTGGTGTGCCGGCGCGGCAGGGGCCCCGACGTCCCGTTGACGTATCCCCCGAAGGAAGCCGCTCCCATGACGCGACACATACACGACCCCCGAGGAGCATCATGAAGGGCCTGCACCGGCTCAGCCGGCGTCGCCGCACCGTGGTGGCAGGAGTGTCGGCCGCCGCGGTGGTGGCCGGTGCCCTGACGCTGCTTCCCCACTCCGCCGGAGCCGCCGCCCCGGGTACGCAGGCGCCGCCCGGGGGCCGGTACTTCGGCACCGCTCTGGCCGCCGGCCGGCTCGGCGACCCGGTGTACACCGCGATCGCGGACCGCGAGTTCACCATGGTCACGCCGGAGAACGAGATGAAGTGGGACGCCGTCGAGCCGTCCCGCGGCACGTTCACCTTCGGCGCCGCCGACCAGATCGTCGGCCACGCCCTGGCACACGGCCAGCGCCTGCGCGGCCACACCACGGTCTGGCACTCGCAGCTCCCCGCCTGGGTCCGCTCCATCCACGACGCCACCACCCTGCGCGACGTGATGAAGAACCACATCACCACCGAGATGACCCACTTCAAGGGCAAGATCTACGCCTGGGACGTGGTCAACGAGGCGTTCGCCGACGGCTCCGACCAGCACCGCGGTTCGGTGTTCCAGGACGTGCTCGGCAACGGCTTCATCGAGGAGGCGTTCCGTACCGCCCGGGCGGCCGACTCGTCGGCCAAGCTCTGCTACAACGACTACAACATCGAGAACTGGACGGACGCCAAGACCCAGGGCGTCTACCGCATGGTGAAGGACTTCAAGTCCCGAGGCGTGCCCATCGACTGCGTCGGGTTCCAGAGCCACTTCGGCGCCGGCGGGCCGCCGCCCGGTTTCCGGACCACCCTGTCCAACTTCGCCGCCCTCGGCGTCGACGTCCAGCTCACCGAGCTGGACATCGCGGGTGCCCCGCCCACCCAGTACGCCAACGCGGTCAACGCCTGTCTGTCCGTGGCCCGGTGCAACGGCATCACGGTGTGGGGCGTCCGCGACCGCGACTCCTGGCGCAGCGGCGAGAGCCCCCTGCTGTTCGACAACGACGGCAAACCCAAGCCCGCCTACTACGCCGTCATGGACGCCTTCAAGTCCGCCCCGGGCCCGACGCCCAGCGGGTCCGGCAACCCTCCCGGCGGATCCGGCGGCGGGGAGATCAAGGGCGTCCCCTCCGGTCGCTGCCTCGACATCGACGGCTTCTCCACCGCCAACGGCACCCAGGCGCAGCTGTGGGACTGCAACGGGCAGACCAACCAGCGCTGGACCCGCACCGCGGGCAAACAGCTGATGGTCTACGGCGACAAGTGCCTGGACGCCAGGGCCAAGGGCACCGGCAACGGCACCGCGGTGGTCATCCAGGACTGCGACGGCAGCTCCGACCAGCAGTGGAACGTCAACACCGACGGCACGATCGCCGGCGTCCGGTCCGGGCTGTGCCTCGACGCCGTCGGCGCGGCCACCGCCAACGGCACCAAGATCCAGCTGTACTCCTGCTGGTCCGGCGCCAACCAGAAGTGGACCGGCCCTTCCGGGACACCGGCTCCCACGCCGCCCGCGCCGACGGGCGGCACCTGTGCCCTTCCGTCGACGTACCGGTGGACGTCGACCGGAGCGCTGGCGCAGCCCGCGAACGGGTGGCGGTCGGTGAAGGACTTCACCCACGTGATGTACAACGGCAAGCACCTGGTCTACGCCTCGAACGTGTCGGGGTCGTCGTACGGCTCGATGGCCTTCGCCCCCTTCACCAACTGGTCGGACATGTCCTCGGCCCGCCAGACCGGGATGGGGCAGTCCGCGGTGGCTCCCACGCTGTTCTACTTCGCGCCCAGGAAGATCTGGGTGCTGGCGTACCAGTGGGGCGCGTGGCCCTTCATCTACCGCACGTCGAGCGACCCGTCCAACCCCAACGGCTGGTCCGCGCCGCAGCCGCTGTTCACCGGCGGCATCCCGGGCGCCGCCCCGATCGACCAGACCCTGATCGCCGACGACCAGAACATGTACCTGTTCTTCGCCGGTGACAACGGCAAGATCTACCGGGCGAGCATGCCGATCGGGAACTTCCCGGGCAGCTTCGGCTCCTCGTACACCACGGTCATGAGCGACACGGTGAAGAACCTCTTCGAAGCGCCGCAGGTCTACAAGGTCCAGGGCCAGAACCAGTACCTCATGATCGTCGAGGCCCGGGGTGCCAACGAGCAGCGCTACTTCCGCTCGTTCACGGCCTCCAGCCTGAACCGTTCCTGGACCCCGCAGGCCGCCGGCGAGAGCAACCCCTTCGCGGGCAAGGCCAACAGCGGTGCCACCTGGACCGACGACATCAGCCACGGTGACCTGGTCCGCGCCAACCCCGACCAGACCATGACCGTCGACCCCTGCCACCTGCAGCTCCTCTACCAGGGCAAGTCACCCACCGCGACCGGCCCGTACGACCAACTGCCGTACCGGCCGGGCCTCCTCACGCTCCAGCGCTGACCTGCCCGATCCACGGTGACACGCAAGGAGAACACCCCCCTATGAACAACCCCACGAACGGCGGGCGCCGCGGGCGCCACCGTCGTCGCTGGAGCGCCACCGCCCTGCTGCTCGGTGTGCCCGCAGCCGTCGTGCCGTACCTCCTGCTCACCCAGGAGGACTCGCAGGCCGCGACGGTCGACGCCGGTGCCTACTACCGGCTGGTCTCGGTGCGCAGCGGCAAGGTGGTGGACGTCAACGCCTTCTCCACGGCCGACGGCACCCGCGTCCAGCAGTGGACCGACCAGAGCACCGTCAACCAGCAGTGGAGACTGCGGCCCACCGGGGACGGCTACTACGCGCTCGTGAACCGCAACAGCGGAAAGGTGCTGGGCATAGCGGGCGGCTCGACCGCCCGGTCGGCCGCCGCCGAGCAGCAGACCGACAGCTCTTCCGCCTCCCAGCAGTGGCGGATCGACGACGTGAGCGGTTCCGGCGCCGTCACCTTCACCTCCCGCAGGAGCGGCCAGGTCCTGGACGTCTCCGGGGGTTCCACGGCCCAGGGCGCGGCGATCATCCAGTACCCCGGCAGGGGCAGCGCCAACCAGCAGTGGAAGCTGGTGAAGGTGAGCGGCCCCCAGACGCCCGCGGCCGGACCGTATGTGTGGAAGAACGCCCAGGTGGTCGGCGGCGGTTATGTCACCGGGCTGGTGTTCAACCCACGGGAGAAGGGCCTGCTCTACGCGCGCACCGACATGGGCGGCGCCTACCGCTGGGACGCCGCGGCCGAGCAGTGGATCCCGCTCACCGACTGGCTCGGCGAGAAGGACTGGAACCTGCTGGGCATCGACGCGCTGGCCACCGACCCCGTGGACCCCGACCGGCTCTACCTCGCGACGGGCACCTACACCAACAACTGGGCCGGCGACGGCGCGATCCTGCGCTCCACCGACCGGGGCCGCACCTTCCAGCGCACCGATCTGCCGTTCAAGCTGGGCGGCAACGAGGACGGCCGGGGCGCGGGCGAACGGCTCGTGATCGACCCCTCGGACCACCGCAACCTGCTCCTTGGCACCCGTAAGAACGGCCTGTGGCGCAGCACGGACAGCGGTGTGACATGGCGGCAGGTCTCCTCGTTCCCCGTCAAGGACGGGGCGGGCAGCGGCGCGGGAATCTCCTTCGTGACGTACGGACCGGCCGGCAGCCACACGGTCTACGTCGGCGTCGCTGACAAGTCGACCTCGCTGTACCGCTCCACCGACGGCGGCAGCACCTGGCACGCCGTGTCCGGGCAGCCCACCGGCCGGCTGCCGCAGCACGGCGTGCTCTCCGGGGACGGCTCGCTGTACCTGACGTACACCAACGCCCTCGGACCCAACGGCGTGACGGCGGGCTCGGTGTGGAAGTACACACCGGCCGGCGGGGCGTGGAAGAACGTCTCCCCGTCCAGCGGTGGCTACGGGTTCTCCGGCCTGGCCGTCGACCCGCGCAAGCCGTCCACGGTGATGGTCACCACCCTCGACCGCTGGTGGCCCGAGGACGAGATCTACCGCACCACCGACGGCGGCACGACGTGGACGGCACTGGCCGGGAAATCGGTGCGCGACGCCTCGGCCGCTCCGTACATCGGCACCCACATCGGGCACTGGATGACCGCCTTGGCCATCGACCCCTTCGACTCCGGGCACGTGCTGTACGGCACCGGCAACGGCATCTGGCGCAGCAAGGACGCCAACGCCGGCGACAGCGGCGGCACCAGCCACTGGACGGTGGGGGCACGGGGTCTTGAGGAGACCGCGCTGATGGACGCGATCGCCCCGCCCGGCGGCGCCGCCGTCATCACCGCCATGGGCGACCAGGGCGGTTTCCGCCACGGCTCCCTGACCGAGGTGCCCGCCGGGCGGCTGGCGAACCCGATGATGAGCAACAGCACCGATATCGACTTCGCCCAGTCCAACCCCTCGGTGATGGTCCGCGTCGGCCATGGCGGCGCGCAGGACGGCGCCTACTCCACCGACGGCGGCATCAGCTGGAACGGCTTCAAGGCGGAGCCGGTGGCCGGTGCCCAGGACGGGCGTGTCGCGCTCGCGGCGGACGGCTCCTCCATCGTCTGGACCGAGGCCGGCCAGGTTCCTTACCGCTCCACGGACAAGGGGGCGAGCTGGTCGAAGGTCGCTGGTCTGGGCGTCGACGCCGTGGTCGTCGCCGACCGCTCCTCGGCCGGGACGTTCTACTCGCTGTCCGGTGGCACGCTCTACGCCAGCACCGACGGCGGAGCGACCTTCACCGCCCGGGCCGCCCAGCTGCCCGCCGACGGCAGGCTCACGGCCGTCCCCGGCGTCGCGGGGGACCTGTGGATCGCGGCCGGTGGCCAGGGGCTGCTGCACTCCACCGACGGCGGCCGCACCTTCACCACGCTCACCACGGTGAGGTCCGCCTCCGCCCTCGGCTTCGGCAAGGCCGCACCCGGGGCCTCCTACCAGGCCCTGTATCTGATCGGCACGGTCAAGGACGTCACCGGGGTCTTCCGCTCCACCGACAAGGGCGCCAGCTGGCTGCGCGTCAACGACGACGCCCACCAGTGGGGCGGCATCGGCGGTGTCGGCGTCATCACCGGCGACCCCGACACCTTCGGCCGCGTGTACGTCGGCACCAACGGACGCGGCCTGCTGTACGGCGACCCGTCCTGACCCCGACGCCCCGGCGGGGCCGCGGGCACGACGGCCCGCGGCCCCGCCTCGTCGGCGACTGATCTCGGCCCGTGGACCCACTGCGGTGGTGTGGCCTCTGGTCGGCGTATTCGGCGGCCGGTAGCGTCGTACGCATGAAGATCCTGATCAGCGCCGACATGGAGGGCGCCACCGGTGTGACCTGGCCCGCCGATGTGCTGCCGGGCACCCCGCAATGGGAGCGCTGCCGCGCCATGTTCACCTCCGATGTGAACGCGGCGGCGCTGGGCTTCTTCGACGGCGGCGCCGACGAGGTGCTCGTCAACGAGGCGCACTGGGCCATGCGCAATGTGCTCCTGGAGCGGCTGGACGAGCGGGTGCAGATGCTCACCGGGCGGCACAAGTCGCTGTCGATGGTGGAGGGCGTGCAGCACGGCGACGTGGACGGCATCGCGTTCGTCGGGTACCACACGGGCGCGGGCAGCGAAGGGGTGCTGGCCCACACCTATCTCTCCAATTCGATCACCAGCGTCTGGCTCAACGGGACGCGCGCGAGCGAGGGCCTGCTCAACGCCCATGTGGTCGCGGAGTACGGCGTGCCGGTGGTCCTGGTCACCGGCGACGACCTGACCTGCGCGGACGCCGAGGGGTACGCGCGGGACGCGCGCAAGGTCGCGGTGAAGGACCATGTCTCGCGGTACGCGGCGGTGTGCCGCACCCCGGCGCGTACGGCGGCCGAGATCAGGGCGGCGGCGAAGCAGGCCGCCGCGCTCGCGGTGCGCCACGACCCGGTGCGCCGCGGACCGTTCACCGTGGAGCTCGAATTCGACGCGGAACACCTGGCGATGGCGGCGACGGTGGTCCCGGGCGCGGCGCGCACCGGCGAGCGCCGGGTCGCCTACACCAGCGACACCATGTACGACGGCATCCGCACCTTCAAGGCCGTCACCACGGTCGTCTCGGCCGCGGTGGAGGAGCAGTATGGCTGAGCACATCGACGGCCGGGCACTGGACGAGGTGGTGACGTTCACCTCGGACCTCATCCGTATCGACACCACCAACCGCGGCGGCGGCGACTGCCGCGAGCGGCCCGCCGCCGAGTACGTGGCGGAGCGCCTGGCCGACACCGGTCTGGAGCCCACGCTCCTGGAGCGGACCCGGGGGCGCACCAACGTGGTGGCGCGGATCGAGGGCACCGACCCGTCGGCCGACGCGCTGCTGGTCCACGGCCATCTCGACGTGGTGCCCGCCGAGCCCGCCGACTGGAGCGTGCACCCGTTCTCCGGTGAGGTCGTCGACGGCGTGGTGTGGGGGCGCGGCGCCGTCGACATGAAGAACATGGACGCGATGGTCCTCGCGGTCGTACGGGCCTGGGCGCGCGCGGGGATCCGCCCGCGCCGCGACATCGTCATCGCCTACACCGCCGACGAGGAGGCCAGCGCGATCGACGGCTCCGGCTTCCTCGCCGACCACCACCCGGGTCTGTTCCGGGGGTGCACCGAAGGCATCAGTGAAATGGGAGCGTTCACCTTCCACGCCGGCCCCGGCCTGGAGATCTACCCGATCGCGGCGGGCGAGCGCGGCACCGGCTGGCTGAAGCTGACCGCGCACGGCCGGGCCGGGCACGGCTCCAGGGTGAACCGGGCCAACGCGGTCAGCCGCCTCGCCGCCGCGATCGCCCGGATCGGCGAGCACGAGTGGCCGGTCCGGCTCACCGCGACCGTCACGGCGGCCCTGACCGAGCTCGCGGCGGTGTGCGGGGTGGCGGCCGACCCCGGGGCGCCGGACTTCGACGTGGACGAGCTGCTGGCCAAGCTCGGCCCGGCCGCCGCCCTGGTCGAGGCGACCGTGCGCAACAGCGCCAACCCGACCATGCTGGAGGCCGGTTACACCATCAATGTGATTCCGGGACACGCCACCGCGTATGTGGACGGCCGGGTGCTGCCGGGCGGCGAGGAGGAGTTCCGCGCGACCCTGGACCGGCTCACCGGGCCGGACGTCGCCTGGGAGTTCCAGCACAGCGAGGTGGCTCTCCAGGCGCCGGTCGACTCGCCGACGTACGCGAAGCTGCGCGCCGCCGTGGAGAAGTTCGCCCCCGAGGGCCGTGTCGTGCCGTACTGCATGTCGGGCGGCACCGACGCCAAGCAGTTCTCCCGTCTCGGCATCACCGGATACGGCTTCTCGCCGCTGCGGCTGCCGCCCGGCTTCGACTACCAGGCCCTGTTCCACGGCGTCGACGAACGGGTGCCGGTGGACGCGCTGCACTTCGGGGTGCGCGTCCTGGACGACTATCTGCGGTCCGCATAGGGGAGTTGACGACATGGTGCCCATGGAGGCCTACGGAACCTGGCCGTCGCCCATCGACGCCCGGCTCGCCGCCGCGCACGACGGGTCGCCCGAGTGGGTCGGGGTGGTCGGCGACGAGGTGTGGTGGACCGAGCCGCGCCCCGTCGAGGGCGGCCGCCGCGCGCTGCTGCGGCGCGGAGCGGACGGCGGGGCGCAGTCGGTGCTGCCCGCGCCGTGGAACGTACGGTCGAGGGTGATCGAGTACGGCGGCCGCCCCTGGGCCGGGGCCGGACGGGGCGCCGATGGACCGCTGGTGGTCTTCGCCCACTTCGCCGACCAGCGCCTCTACGCGTACGAGCCGAACAGCACCGCGGCGCCCCGGCCGCTCACCCCGCTGTCGGCGGTCGGTGAGGGGCTGCGCTGGGCGGATCCGGTCGTGCTGGTGGACCGGGGCGAAGTGTGGTGCGTGCTTGAGGAGTTCACGGGCGAGGCGCCGACGGATGTACGGCGGGTGATCGCGGCCGTGCCGCTGGACGGCTCGGCCGCCGAGGACCGCGGCCGGGTGCGGGAGCTGTCCGACGGGCGGCACCGCTTCGTCACCGGCCCGCGTCTCTCGCCGGACGGGGCGCGGGCGGCGTGGCTGGCCTGGGACCACCCGAACATGCCGTGGGACGGCACCGAGGCCGTCCTGGCCGACGTGGACGCCGACGGGGTCTTCCGGCGGGCGAGGACCGTCGCCGGAGGGCCCGAGGAGTCCGTGGCCCAGGTCGAGTGGAGCGCCGACGGCCGGTTGCTCTTCGCCTCCGACCGCTCCGGCTGGTGGAACCTCTACCAGGCCGGTTCCGAAGGGGAGGCGGTCGCGCTCTGCGCGCGCGAGGAGGAGTTCGCCGGGCCGCTCTGGCAGATCGGCCGCCAGTGGTTCCACCCGCTGGAGAACGGACTGATCGCGGTCGTCCACGGCAAGGGCGCCACCGCCCTCGGCATCCTGGACCCGGAGACCGGCGAGGTGGTCGACGCGGCCGGGCCCTGGACGGCCTGGCACTGCACCCTGGCCGTGCACGGCAGCCGGGTCGTCGGCGTCGCCGCCAGCCCGCGCACCGCGTACGAGGTGGTCGAGCTGGACACCCGCTCGGGCCGCACCCGGGTCATCGGCTGCGGGCACGACGACCCGGTGGACCCCGCGTACTACCCGGAACCCCAGATGCGCACCTTCGCCGGGCCCGGCGGCCGGGAGATCCACGCGCTGCTCCACCCGCCGCACCACCCCGGCCGGGTGGCGCCCGCCGACGAGCTGCCGCCGTATGTGATCCGCGTCCACGGCGGCCCTACCAGCCAGGTCCCGCTCGTCCTCGACCTGGAGATCGCCTACTTCACCTCGCGGGGCATCGGCGTCGCCCAGGTCAACTACGGCGGCTCCACGGGCTACGGGCGCCAGTACCGCGACAGGCTGCGCGAGCAGTGGGGCGTCGTCGACGTCGAGGACTGCGCGGCGGTGGCGAAGGCGCTCGCCGACGAGGGCACCGCCGACCCCCGGCGGCTCGCGATCCGCGGCGGCAGCGCGGGCGGCTGGACCTCCGCGGCCTCGCTCGCCACCACGGACGTCTACGCCTGCGCCACCGTGGTCTACCCGGTCCTCGACCTCACGCACTGGTCGTCGCGGAGCGGGACGCACGACTTCGAGTCGCGCTACACGGAGTCGTTGATCGGGCCCGCCGCCGAGTATCCCGGCCGGTACGCCGACCGCTCGCCGATCACCCATGCCCATCGGATCAGCGCGCCGTTCCTGCTGCTCCAGGGGCTCGACGACGTGATCTGCCCGCCCGTCCAGTGCGAGCGGTTCCTGGCCGCGGTGGCGGGGCGCGGCATACCGCACGCGTACATCGCCTTCGAGGGCGAGGGCCACGGCTTCCGCCGGGCCGACACCATGATCCGCGTTCTGGAGGCCGAACTGTCCCTGTACGCCCAGACGTTCGGGATCGACCGGCCCGACGTCCCCCTCCTGGAGATCGAGAAGTGACCTCTACGCACCACCCTTCGATCCCGTCGGCCGCGCTCACGCGGCCCGCACGGCTGCGCCCGGGCGCCCGGGTCGCCGTGGTCGCGCCCAGCGGCCCCGTGCTGGACGAGCGTCTGGACACCGGCCTCGACATTCTGCGCGGCTGGGACCTGGACCCGGTCGTCATGCCCCATGTGCGCGCCCGGCACCGGGAGTTCGGCTATCTCGCGGGCGACGACGAGGGCCGGGCGCGGGACCTCCAGGAGGCGTGGTGCGACCCGGGCATCGACGCGGTGCTCTGCGCGCGCGGCGGCTACGGGGCCCAGCGCATGGTGGACCTGCTCGACTGGACGGCGCTGCGCGCGGCCGGGCCCAAGGTGTTCGTCGGCTACAGCGACGTGACCGTACTGCACGAGGCGTTCGCCGTACGGATGGGGCTCTCCACGCTCTACGGTCCGATGGTGTCGGCCGCCACGTTCCTCAAGGACGACGCCACCCAGCGGCATCTGCGCACCACCCTGTTCGAGCCCGAGGCGGCGATGGTGATCGGCTCGGGGACGGCCCGCCCGCTGGTACCCGGCCGGGCGCGCGGGACGACCCTCGGCGGCTGTCTCGCGCTGCTCGCCTCCGACCTCGCGACCCCGTTCGCCAGGACGTCGGCGCGCGGCGGGCTGCTGCTGATCGAGGACGTCGGCGAGGACGACTACCGGATCGACCGGCTGCTCACCCAGCTGCTGCGCTCGGGGTGGCTGGACGGCGTCACGGGGGTCGCGCTCGGCTCGTGGGAGAAGTGCGGGCCCTACGAACGGGTGCGGGCGGTGCTGTACGAGCGGCTGGCCGTGCTGGGCGTGCCGGTCGTCGAGCACCTCGGCTTCGGGCACTGCGCCCCGTCGCTCACGATGCCGCTCGGCGTACCCGCGCTGCTGGACGCCGACGCGGGCACACTCACTCTGGAGGTGCCCGCGCTGGCGTAGCTGTTCCGGGGTTTCAGGGATCCCTAGAGGGCCGCGTATCCCGGGCGGACCAGCTCGTCGATGATGCGGCGGCGTTCCGGCAGCGGCAGGAACGCGGCCTCGACGGCGGCCACGGTGAACTGCTCGAACACCTCGGGGCCGTAGCCGAAGGCGTCCACCATGTGCTGGAACTCCTCGCTCATGGTGGTGCCGGAGACCAGCCGGTTGTCGGTGTTGAGGGTGACCCGGAAGCCGAGGCGGCGCAGCAGGTCGATGGGGTGCGAGGCGTAGTCCTTCGCGGCGCCCGTCTGCAGGTTGGAGGTCGGGCAGACCTCCAGCGCGATGCGGTTGTCGCGCAGGTACGAGGCGAGGTGGCCGAGGTCGGCCGTGCCGTCGTCGTGCACCGTGATGTCGTCGGTGATCCGCACACCGTGGCCGACGCGCTCGGCGCCGCAGATCTGTACGGCCTCGTGGATCGACTCGGCGCCGACGGCCTCACCCGCGTGGATGGTGAAGTGGCAGTTCGACCGCTTGAGGTGCTGGAAGGCCGGGAGGTGGCGGGCCGGCGGGTTGCCGATCTCGCCGCCCGCGATGTCGAAACCGGCCACGCCGCGGTCGCGGTGGGCGACGGTCAGCTCGGCGATCTCCAGGGACCGGTCGGTGTGGCGCATGCCGGTGAGCAGGGCGCGGACGGTGATCCGGCCGCCGGTGCGGCGCTCGCCCTCGCGGAATCCGGCGTTCACCGCGTCGACGACCTCGTCGAGGGTGAGCCCGCGCTCCAGGTGCTGCTCGGGGGCGTAACGCACCTCCGCGTAGACGACCCCGTCCGCCGCCAGGTCCTCGGCGCACTCCGCCGCGATCCGCTCCAGCGCCTCGCGGGTCTGCATCACCGCGCAGGTGTGGGCGAAGGTCTCCAGGTAGCGCTCCAGGGAGCCCGAGTCGGCGGCGTCGCGGAACCAGACGGCGAGGGCGGCCGGGTCCTCGGTCGGCAGACCCTCGTACCCGCACGCGCGGGCCAGTTCGACGATGGTCGCGGGCCGCAGCCCGCCGTCGAGGTGGTCGTGGAGGACGGCCTTGGGCGCGCGGCGTATCCAGTCGGCGACGGGGGTGGTGGCGGGGTTGTCAGACAAGTGCATGACGGAGGAGTGTACAGCCCCTTGGTCCGGGCTGAGAGTTCCACCGGGGGTGATCTTTGGGTGCGGGTTGTGCGGCCCGCACCCTGCGGGGTGCGTGGCGTTCGCGTGCGGGCCGGTGGGGGCTGGTCGCGCAGTTCCCCGCGCCCCTTCACTGGGCCCTGCGGGCCCTCCTCATTTCGGCTGCGGACCGTGCTGGGTTGCTCGCGCCCACGCGGCGGAGCCGCACAATGTCACAGCCCCGCGCCCCTTCACTGGGCCCTGCGGGCCCATCTCAGTTGCTCTGCAGCAGCGGCAGTGCCGGGGAACCCGTTGGGAGCATGTGTTTGGCGGCCAGGATCGGGGTGGCGTCCAGGCGGACGACCTGGGTGATCAGGACCGCCGGGGTGTCCGCCGGGCGGGAGAGCTGGTCGCCGCGGCGGCGGCCCAGCAGGGTCGCCGTGACCCCGCTGTGCGCGGTCAGCTGCACCCCCCGCGAGGCGCCGGCCAGCACCGCGAGCATGGACGCGGGCGCCCCGTCCCCGAGCGCGGTCAGGAACGCCGGATGCGTGCCTTCCAGTACGGCCTCGGGGGCCGCCCACTCATGGCTGAGCGCCACCGGGACACCGTCGGCGACCAGCACGGACTCCCAGAACCGGAGCTCGGCCCCGGCCGTCGGCAGCAGATGCTGGGTGCTGAAGTCGGTGGGTTCCTCGACACTGCGCAGCAGCGCCCGTACGTGCACCACGCCGCCCGCGCCGAGCAGGTCCTCCAGCGGCTGGAGCTGCTCGAAGCCGCGCCGAGGGGGCCGGTCGTTCACGGTCCGCCCCACGCCCCGGCGCACCGTGAGCAGCCCGTCCTCCTGGAGCAGCAGCAGGGCCTCGCGCAGCGCGGGGCGGCTCACGCCCAGCTCGGCCGCGAGCCGGGGCTCGGAGGGGAGGGTGGAGCCGGGCGGGTACGTACCGTCGTGAATCGCGTCGGCGATCCGCTCGTACAGGACGACGACCGGCCTGCGCTGCTGTCCGCTGACTGCCATGGGGCAAGCATGGCCCGATCGTCACTTGTCTGACAAGGCGGGTAGGGAACGAGCACCTGTGCCCCGGACTCGCCCCAGCCGTGAACGCGACTCACCCGTCCGGCCCGCCCCGCCGGTCGTCCCGCCGCCCTTGCGCTCATCCTGGCCGGAAGGGGGTACGCCACCCCCAGGAAGGGCCAGGTCATGAGCCCCAAGGACGCGTCGGGCGGCACGAAGGCCGGTACACGGTTCGGCGGTGCCCTCACCCCGGCCCGGATCGCGGTCATCGTGATCGCGGTGCTCGCCCTGATCTTCATCTTCGAGAACACCCGGCAGGTCAAGATCCGGCTGTTGATCCCCGAGGTCTCCATGCCGCTCTATCTGGCCCTGCTCGCCGTTTTCGTGGTGGGGGTCATCTGCGGCGGCTACTTCATCAGACGGCGGGCCAAATGATCGTCAACGTCCGGTATATCGTGGCCCGTTGACACGGCACGGCCACCGCGCGGCACGGCGACGAGGAGAGCGAGCATGAAGTTCAAGGCCACGGTCATCCCGTCCGGCAACGCCCTCGGGGTCGAGGTGCCGCAGCAGGTCATCGACGACCTGGGGCAGGGCAAGCGGCCGCCGGTCGTGGTCGCGATCAACGGCCACTCCTGGCGCACCCGGGTCGCCGCGATGCGCGGCCAGATCCTCATCGGCATCAGCGCGGCCAACCGCGAGGCCAGCGGGGTGGACCTCGGCGAGGAGATCGAGGTCGACCTCCAGCTCGACGACGAGCCGCGGGTCGTGGAGGCGCCGGCCGACCTCGCCGCCGCGCTGGACGCCGAGCCCGGGCTGCGCGGGGCGTACGACCGTATGGCCTTCAGCCTCAAGCGCAAGCAGGTGGGCGAGATCGAGAGCGCCAAGAGCCCGGAGACGCGGCAGCGGCGCATCGACAAGATGGTCGAATCACTCCGGGGCAAGTGATCACTGGCGAGGGGTGGGGAGGGGGCGACCCCGGGCAGTACCCTGACGCGATGCCTGACAAGATCACCTATCTCGCCGAAGGGCCCCGCGTCGGGATCCGCTACTTCACGTACGACGACGCGGCGGAGTTCACCGTGCTCGCCCGGGAGAGCCGGGATCTGCACGCGCCCTGGCTCTTCCCACCGGCCGACCCCGAGGCGTACGCCACGTACGCGGGGCGGTTGATAGAGGACCCGACGAAGCAGGGGTTCCTGGTCTGCTCGCGGGACGACGGCCGGATCGCGGGCTTCATCAACATCAACAACATCGTCCAAGGTGCCTTCCTGTGCGGGGCGTTGGGGTACGGCGCCTTCGCGCACGCCGCCGGGCGGGGGCTGATGGGCGAGGGGCTCGACCTGGTCACCCGGTACGCGTTCGGCACGCTCGGGTTGCACCGGCTCGAAGTGAACATCCAGCCCGCCAACGTGGCCTCGATCGGTCTGGTCCGGCGGGCCGGATACCGCCTGGAGGGCTTCTCGCCGGACTTCCTCTTCATCGACGGCGCCTGGCGCGACCACGAACGCTGGGCGATCACGGCGGAGATGGTCCGCCCGTAGCCCGAAGGCCCGAAGTCCGGGACCCGTCCCGCGGTCCAGGTCACGAAGTCTCGGGACCCGTCCCCGCGGTCCGGGTTCCGTCACGCCTTTGCGCAATCCTGACCAGGGCGTCCTCTGGTCACCGCACCCACTGCCGTGTTCCATGGTCACGGGGGCGGCTCCAGGACGGGTGGCCGTTCCGCGCGAGGGAATGAGGTTGCCTTGGCCACAAGCGTGCGACGCGCCGTACTGACCCTGCCCGCCGCCCCGTTGGGGCAGCCCAACCCCCTGCCCCCGCTGCGGCCACTGGACGAGGTCCACACGCTCGACGACAGAGCGCGCGCCGAGCTGCCGCGCGACATGGCGCGCCAGATCGGCTACGAGCCGCTGCGCACGGTCCTTCCGGTGCGCGTCCTCGACGGGTACGGGCGGGAGCGGACCGACACCGCCCTGGACACCCTCGTCGTCGAGAACGAGCGGCTGCGCGTCACCGTGCTGCCGGGGCTCGGCGGGCGGATCCACTCCCTCTTCCACAAGCCGACCGGCCGCGAACTCCTCTACCGCAACCCGGTGTTGCAGCCCGCCGACTTCGCGCTCAACGGCGCCTGGTTCTCCGGCGGCATCGAGTGGAACATCGGCGCCACCGGCCACACCACCCTCGCCTGCGCACCCGTGCACGCGGCCGTCGTCACCGCCCCGGACGGCGGTGAGATGCTGCGCCTGTGGGAGTGGGAGCAGCTGCGCGACGTGCCGTTCCAGGTGGACCTCTGGCTCCCCGAGGACTCCGACTTCCTGTACGTGGGCGTACGGCTGCGCAATCCGCACGAGCGGACCGTGCCCGTCTACTGGTGGTCCAACATCGCCGTGCCGGAGGACGAGCACGGCCGTGTCCTCGTCCCCGCCGAAGAGGCCTGGCACTTCGGATACGCGCGCACCCTGCGGCGGGTCCCGGTGCCGCACTGGGAGGGCGCCGACCGGACGTATCCGCTGCGCAGCGAGTACCCCGCCGACTACTTCTACGAAGTGCCGGACGGCGCCCGCCGCTGGATCGCCGCGCTGGACGGCACCGGGCGCGGTCTGGTGCAGACGTCGACCGATCTGCTGCGCGGCCGCAAGCTGTTCCTGTGGGGGTCGGGCCGGGGCGGGCGGCGCTGGCAGCAGTGGCTGACCGAGCCCGGCACCCCCGGTTACGCGGAGATCCAGGCGGGCCTGGCCCGCACCCAGCTGGAGCACGTTCCGCTCGACGCCGGCGCGGAGTTCGCCTGGCTGGAGGCGTACGGGCCGCTCGCCGCCGACCCCTCGCGGGTGCACGGCGACGACTGGGCGGCGGCCCGTACCGAGGTCGCCGACCGGCTGGCGGCGGCGCTGCCGCGCGAGGCGGTGGAGGAGGCGTACGCGGCCTGGCGCCCGTGCGCCGACACCGAGCCCGCCGAGTCGCTGGCCACCGGGTCGGGCTGGGGCGCGCTGGAAGTGCTGCGGGGCGGTCTGAAGCTGCCGGGGACGCCGTTCGCCGAGTCGACACTCGGCGAGGAGCAGGCGCCCTGGCTGGAGTTGCTGCACACGGGGGTGCTGCCCGAGCCGCGGCGGGTGACGCCGCCCGGGCCGACGCTCGTCGCCCCGCACTGGCGGGACATGCTGGAGACGGCGCCCGCGTCACCGCTCACCGAGTACCACCTCGGGGTCGCGCAGTGGCACGCGGGCGACCGCGCCCAGGCCGTGCGCAGCTGGGAGCGCGGGCTCCAACTCGCCCCGTCGCGGTGGCCGTTGCTGCGCTGTCTGGCCGTCGCCGACCAGCTGGCGGGCGACCCGGACCGGGCCGCCGACCAGTACGCCGAGGCGTTCGACGACCTCTGCGAGGAGCGGCGCGAGGGCGAGCACTGGACGGCCGCCACGGCCGCGCTCGGCCGCGAGGCGATCACGGCGCTGCTCGCGGCGGGCCGTCCGGCCGACGCCCGCGCGGTCCTGGACCGGCTGCGCCCGTCCGTACGGGCCCGTGGCGCGTTCCGGCTCCTCGATGCCCGGCTGCTGCTCGCGGAGGGCGACCCGGCGGCCGCCCGCGCGATCTTCGACGAGGGCTTCGAGGTGGCGGATCTGCGCGAGGGCGCCGAGATCCTGGACGAGGTGTGGTCCCGCCTCACGGACGAGCCGCTGCCGGACCGGTACGCGTACCGGATGCGGCCCCAGTAGCGGCCCCGAACAGCGGCTTCATTACGCGGACTTGCGGTCCACGTACTCGAAGACCGAGCCGTCCGGGTGCACGGCGATCAGGTTGCGGCCCACCGGGGTGGGGACCGGGCCCGCGATGACCCGGGCGCCCACCTGGGTGAGGGTGCGGTGCGCGTCGTCCACGTCCTTGACGGCGATCGTCGCGGCCACCTTGCGCAGGATCTCCAGCTCCGACTCCGGGCCG
Organism: Streptomyces sp. NPDC048696; assembly: GCF_043198895.1. Classification (NCBI taxonomy): domain Bacteria; kingdom Bacillati; phylum Actinomycetota; class Actinomycetes; order Kitasatosporales; family Streptomycetaceae; genus Streptomyces; species Streptomyces sp. NPDC048696. Next base: position 325,161 of record NZ_JBICVJ010000006.1, read on the forward strand.
CTCATCAACAGGAAGCAGCCGACCGCGGCGACCGAGACGCCGCCGCGCTCGAACCGAAGGGCTTTGCTCGCCGTGAGCCGTTCGTAGAAGACCACCGAGGTCTCCAGGTCGTCGACGCAGATGCGCAGTGTGGTTCCGAGGATCTCCATGCGTACGAGCCTAGGCGCTTCGCTGGATGTGTGGTGATTCGGCTGCGGACCGCCTGTGGCTGGTCGCGCAGTTCCCCGCGCCCCTGTAGGTTGCGCGGAATCGCGTCGACTCCCCACAAATCCGCCCCAGTTGGGGACGGTCACACCCGGCAGAGGATCTCGCCGTGCGGGACCATGAACCAGGCGTCCTCGGCGCGGGCCCACTCGCGCCACCCCCGCGCGATCGCGGCCAGTTCGGCCTCGGTGGCGTGGCCGCCCTCTGTCGCGAGACGCGCGTACGAGGAGGCCACCGTGCGGTCCGCCCACAGCCCGCTCCACCAGGCACGCTCGTCGTCGGTGGCGTAACACCAGGTGGACGCCGTCGAGTCGATGTCGGTGAACCCGGCCTGCCGGGCCCAGGACCGCAGCCGTCGTCCGGCGTCCGGCTCGCCGCCACTCGCACGGGCGACCCGGTGGTACAGGTCCAGCCACTCGTCCAGGGCAGGCGCTTCGGGGAACCAGGTGAAGGCCGCGTAGTCGGCGTCGCGGGCCGCGACGATGCCGCCGGGCTTGGTGACGCGCCGCATCTCGCGCAGCGCCTGGACGGGGTCGCCCACGTGTTGCAGCACCTGGTGGGCGTGCACGACGCAGAACGTGTCGTCCGGGTAGTCCAGCGCGTGGACGTCGGCGACGGCGAACGACATGTTCGCGCGCCCGGCTTCGGCGGCGTGCGCCCGCGCCTGCTCGACGATGTCCGGCGCCGCGTCGACGGCGGTGACATGGCCGTCGGGGACCAGCCCGGCCAGGTCGACGGAGATGGTGCCAGGGCCGCAGCCGATGTCCAGGACCAGCATGTGCGGCTTGAGTTCGCCGGTCAGATACGCGGCGGAGTTGGCGGCGGTGCGCCAGCGGTGCGAGCGCAGTACGGACTCGTGATGGCCGTGGGTGTAGACGGCGGTCTCTTTGGACGGCGTGGATGACGTGGGCGACGCGGATGATGTGGACGGCAGGGACGACATGACCGGCTCCCTCTCTCGACGTTCTCGCGGTCGGTGCGTGGTGAGGTGAACGCTACGCGCTCGTGTCGGATGGTGAGACCTGCGTTTCGCCATGTGGACATGGCGTTGGTGCGGGACGGATACGGGACGCGGGGCGCGGGGCGCGGGGCGCGGGCGTTCGAGCCGGGCGCGCTCCGGGCGGGCCGTGGGCGAACCAGTCGGCACTACCGCCCGTGCGGAACAACCCCTAGCGTCGGGGGCGTTACCCCTGCCGAGCCGGAATGATCACTTGGGAGGGCAAGATGAGCGCCGTTTCGATCAGATATGTGGGCGGGCCCACCGCCGTCGTGGACATCGACGGCATACGACTGGTCACCGATCCGACTTTCGACACCCCGGGCGACTATCCCGTCGGCCCCGACCGCAAGCTGGTCAAGACGGCCGGACCGGCGATCGAGGCGGACGAGACGGGGGCGGTGGACGCCGTCCTGCTCTCGCACGACCAGCACCCCGACAACCTGGACGAGTCCGGGCGCGCGTATCTGGGCCGGGTGCCGGTGGTGCTGTCGACGGCCGCCGCGCACGGCAGGCTCGGGGACGCGGTGACCCCGCTGGCCAACTGGGAGACGTACGCGCTCGGTGAGCGGCTGCTGATCACCGGGGTGCCCGCGCTGCACGGACCCGAGGGGGCGCGGGCGCTGGCGGGCGAGGTCACCGGGTTCGTCCTGCACGGCGACGCGCTGCCCACCGTGTACGTGAGTGGGGACAACGCCTCGCTCGACCATGTGCGGGCCGTCGCCGAGAGGTTCGGGCCGATCGATGTGGCCGTGCTCTTCGCGGGGGCCGCGCGGACGGTTCTGTTCGACGGCGCGCCGCTCACGCTCACCAGTGAGGCCGCCGCCGAGGCCGCGCAGATCCTGGGCGCCCGGCATGTGGTGCCGCTGCACTTCGAGCACTGGGGGCACTTCACCGAGGGCGCGGATTCGCTGGCCGACGCGTTCGCCGCCGCCGGTCTCGGGGACCGGCTGCGGCTGCTCAAGCCGGGCGAGGCGTTCACCGGGTAGCGGTGGCGCCTTGTCGCCCTACGGGGTCGGCGTGGATCTCAGGGGCGGGCCAGCGGGCGGTACACCGTCAGCGCCTCCGAGAGCTTGTCGACCAGCAACTCGCCCTCTATGTGCGACACTTCGCCGTCGTACGCCACCGGGGTGCCCGGGGCCAGGCCCTCGACGCGCAGCCGGCGCAGGCGTTGGGCCGCGTGGACGGGGGAGCGGCTGAGCGGGCCCGCCAGCGCGGCCGCGAGCAGACGCAGGCCGGGCAGACGGCCGCCGTGCACCACACGGACGTCGAGCAGTCCGTCCGCGAGATCGTAGCGGCGCGCCGGGGCCGGGCCGAGGCGCTGGTAGAGGCAGTTTCCCGCGAACAGCAGCCACAACGCGCGCCGGTGGCCGTGCAGTTCCACCTCCAGCGGCCGCTCGCCGCCGAGCACCCGGTACGCCGCCAGCACCCCGGCCGCCCAGCTGCCGATGCGCGGCGACCAGTGCTCGCGCAGCCGTACCAGCTCCGGGTAGACGCCCAGGCTGAACGTGTTGACGAAGTATCCGGCGGCGGCGCCGTCCGGCCCGGGGGCGAACCGGCCGAGGTCCACCTTCACTGCGTCGCCCGAGGCCAGGGCCCGCGCGGTGTCCTGGACCTCGTCGATGCCGAGGGCCTGCGCGAAGTGGTTGAGGGTGCCGCCGGGGAACACGGCGAGCGGCACGCCGTACCGGGAGGCGGTCACCGCGGCCCGGTTCACCGTGCCGTCGCCGCCGCAGACGCCGAGCGCGCGGCCGCGCCGGGCCGCCTTCTCCAGCGTCGCCGTCAGGTCCTGCGGCGCGCACTCCATCACTTCGGCCAGCGGCAGTGCCTCGCGTACGGCGGCGGACTGGGCGGCGGCCGTGCCGGAGGCGCCGTTGACCACGACCACCAGGTGCTCGCCGCCGGGCAGCGCCGGTGCGTCGGCGTGCGGGCGGCCCGGGGTGGGCAGCTGGCTCCGGGTGGGGACGAGGCCGCGTACCGCGAAGGCCGCGCCGACGCCGAGGGCCGCGCCCACCAGGACGTCACCCGGATAGTGCACACCCGTGTACACCCGGGAGGCGGCCACCGAGAACGCGACCGGTGCCACCACCGCGCCCCAGCCCCGGGACTCCAGCGCGACGCCCGTCGCGAAGGCCGCGGCCGAGGCGGAGTGCCCGGACGGGAAGGACGTGGTGATCGGCTGACGCTTCAACTGGCGTACCAGCGGCACCAGTTCGAGTATCGGCCGGGGCCGTCGCACCGACCGCTTGGCCACCGTGTTGACGGTCGCCGAGGCGAGTGCGAGGGAGGCGACCCCGCGCAGCGCGGCCCGGCGCGCCCGGGGCGAGCGGGTGGCCGCCATCGCGGCGGCCGCGCCGAACCACAGCAGCCCGTGGTCCGCGGCCCGGCTCAGCCTGGGCAGCACGGCCCGCGCCCCCGGCCAGCGCCGGTCCGCGGCCACCCGGAACAGCGCCAGGTCATGGGCGTCGAGACGGCGCGGGAGGCCGGCGGGCCAGCGGACGAGGACGCGCGGGCGGGACGGCACGGGCTCGGGAAGCGGGTTCGGTGACGACATGGCGCATGGGTACCCGTCCACCGCCGACGCAATCAGCGCTTCAGCCGCATGCCGCCGACGGGATCAGCGCCGGGCGGCGCGGGCGGCGCAGGCGGCGCCCGGGCCGCGCGCCCGGAGCGGGGCCGACGCTTCGGGTCGCGCCCGCGACTCGATCAGCGCTTGAGCCGTGGCGCCGCATTCGCGAGAGTGGCCCCATGGATTCCCACGCAGCCGCGGACCGCGATCCGCTCCTCGACCGCCACCGCGAAGCCCTCGCCCTGTTCGGGGCCCGCGTCCACGCCGTCCGGCCCGACCAGTGGGACCTCCCCACACCCTGCACCGACTGGACCGTGCGGGACCTCGTCAACCATCTGGTCGTCGAGCAGCTGTGGGTGCCGCCGCTCGTCGAGGGCCGCTCCCTCGCGGACGTCGGCGACGCCTTCGACGGCGATGTGCTCGGCGACGACCCGGTCGCCGCCTGGGACTCGGCCAAGGACGCGGCCCTCGCCGCGTTCGCGGGGCCGGGCGCGCTCGACGGCACGGTCCACCTCTCGTACGGCAAGACGCCCGCCACCGCGTACTGCTCGCAGATGGTGGCGGACGCGGTGGTGCACTCCTGGGACCTGTCGCGGGCGATCGGCGCCGAGGAGCGGCTGCCGGACGCCCTGGTCGACGCGGCGGCGCGCGAGTTCGGACAGTACGCCGACGAACTGCCCCGGAGCCTGTTCGACGCGCCGGTCAAGGTGCCCGCCGGGGCCGACGCGCAGACCCGGCTCCTGGCGATGCTCGGCCGCGACGCCTGAACCCCTGACGCTGGCCTGACGCACCCTCATATGCATTCAGAGCTGCGGTGATTCCGGTGCGCCCGGCCGGAACCCCGGCGACGGCCGCTCCGGCCAGGTCTGCGGAGCGGCCCGGCTGATGGCGGCGAGCGTGGAGCGCGGTGCCTGCGCCTCGGCCACGTCGCCGAGGCTCACCATGCCCAGCGGGCACCCGTCGAGCACCACCGGCAGCCTGCGCACCGCGTGCCGCCGCATCAGCCGTACCGCCGTCTCCAGCTCGTCGTCGGGCCCCACGCACACCGGTGAAGGGGTGCACACCGACTGGACGCTGACGGTCAGCGGATCCATCCCGTCGGCCACCGCGCGCAGGGTGATGTCCCGGTCCGTGAGCACCCCGACCACCTCGTCACCCTTGGCGACGAGCACATCTCCGATGTCCTGGGCCCGCATCAGCTGGGCCGCCTCGACCAGCGAGGCGTCGGGCCGAACCGCCGCGACACCCGCCGTCATGACGTCCCGGACGTACTCTGCCATCGCAGTCAGCCTCGTCTCCGTCTCGTGCCCGTTTTCGTGTATCGCGGCGCAGTACCCCTCTCACGGCGAACCATGCACGTATCCAAGGGTGTTTGGACCGGGTGGCCCCGGGCATGCGCTTGTCGTGCTTCGGACCGGAGGCACGTCCGTGGGAGCGCCTGCCCGCTCCGGACGTGACCGAGCCCACCGGCCGCACACCCGGTTCGGGCCCTCCCCACGGTGACAACCATCCGATTCCACCGTTCGAGGGACTGTTCCGCATGCGTACACACGCACACGCCACAGCGAAGCACCCGCACGACGACGCACCCGACACCGCGGCCGCCTTCGCCCGCCTCATCTCCCTGCCGGAAGGGCCGGAGCGAGAAGCGCTGCGGCAGGAGTTGATCCGTCAATGGCTGCCGATGGCCGAGCGGCTGGCCGGGCGGTTCCGCAACCGGGGCGAGGCGATCGAGGACCTGCGCCAGGTCGCCGCGCTCGGCCTGGTCAAGGCCGTCGACCGGTACGACCCGCAGCGCGGCGCCGCGTTCGAGAGCTTCGCCGTGCCGACCATCACCGGTGAGCTCAAACGGCACTTCCGCGACCACATGTGGACCCTGCACGTGCCGCGCCGGGTGCAGGATCTGCGCGGCCGGGTGCGCGCCGCCCGCCAGGAGCTCGCCCAGACCGCGGGCGGCGACAGCCCCTCGGTCGCGGAGCTCGCGGCGCACACCGGGATGACCGAGGACGAGGTCAAGGCCGGACTCGAAGCCCTGGACAGCTACTCCGCGCTCTCCCTGGACGCCGAACTCCGGGGCGCACAGGACGGGTTCAGCCTCGGCGACTCGCTGGGCGCGCCCGATCCGGCGCTCGACGTCGTCGTCGACCGCGAGGCCGTCAAACCGGGGCTGCGCCGACTGCCGCCGAGGGAGCGGCAGATCCTCTACATGCGGTTCTTCGGGGACATGACACAGAGCCGGATCGCCGAGGACCTGGGCATCTCGCAGATGCACGTCTCCCGGCTGATCACCCGCTGCTGCACTCGGCTGCGGGACCAGGCCCTTCGGGACCAGGCTCCGCGCGATCGTCGCCCGCCCCGGCGGGACGCCGCATAGCCAGCGCGGTATGGCGGGACATCACGTCCATCGCCTGCCCCTCCGCCATCGAGAAGGGCCGCGCCGACCCCGTACGGAACAGCGTCAGCACTCCCTGTACGGGGCCGGGCGCCCCCAGCGGTACGCACAGCAGTGACGTCACATCGGCGAGCGCGAGCACCGGCGCACCGGCCGGGTCGTGGCCGAAGCCGTCCGTGTCCTCGGGCTGCACCTGGAGCGAGGTGGTCCCGGCCCGGGCCGCCTCGGCCACCAGCGGGCAGGAGGCGGGGTCCTGCGCGGCGACCAGCCGCCGCAGGGCGGTGGACTCGCGGGCGGCCGGGCCCAGCACGCTGGTGCGCCGCAGCCCGCCGTCCACCAGATCGGCGACCACCCACTGGGCGAAGCGCCCGCACAGCACCCGGGCGGCCGTCTCCAGGATCTCGCCCCGCTCGCCCGGCGCGAGGCTCAGCAGCGCCCCCGCCATCGTGTCGATCAGGTCCATGAGTTCGGCGTGCCGGGTCGACTCGCCGAGATCGGGCAGCTCGGGCGGCGGTGCGGCGGCCGTCGCCCGGGATATCCCCGGCTGCAGGACGACGAGCACCGCCGGGTGCGGCTCGTCCGGCGGGCGCAGCGCGGTCAGCGTGGCGAGCAGCGGTTCCTCGGGGCGCTGCTGGAGCCGTACGGTCAGGCCGCGGTCGCCGTCGCCGCGCGCCACGGCGGCGGCCTGCGAGCGTAACGCGCCCCGGTCGCCCGGCATCAGCAGGGCGGCCAGCGGCCGCCCGGTCGCGTATCCGGCCCGGGTGCCGGTGAGGCCGGTCGCCGCGAAGTTCAGCCTGCGGACCACCGTTTCGCGGTCGACCAGGAAGACCGGCAGCGGCATCCGCTGGAAGAGCGCCTTGAGGAGCTGCCGTTCCTGCCGGTCGCCGGGCGAGCCGCCCGCGGTGCCCGCGCCGGTGACGAACTGCTCGTAGCGGGGCCACAACTGCTCGGCCACGTGCTGGAGTTCGAATAGGGCCGCGTCCAGGACCGTCAGCTGCTCCCCGGCCCCTTGCGAGCGCGCGGTGCGCAGCTCGCCGACCCGTCTGACGAAGTCCGCCAGTTCCTCGCCGAATTCGTCCGCCGTCTGCGTCATACCAGCAAGTTAGCCGGTCCAGCCGTTTCCCGGGCCCGCCAGGGGGAAGGCGCCGGACAGGAGGTCTTCCATGTTGTCCGAGCTGGAACGCCAACGACCGGAATCCGAATCCGCCACCCCTGTACGCATGTTGTCCCGGCTCGCCGAGCAGTCGGTGCGCTGCGCTCCCGCCACCTGCGGAGCCGTCGCGACCATCGCCGACAGCGGACCCGAGCGCCGGGTCACCGCCACCCACCCCGACCTCGCGCCGCTCGCCTCCGTCCAGCTCGCCTGCGGCGACGGGCCCATCCCGACCGCGCTGGACGTCGGCGTGCCGGTGGACAGCGAGGACCTGCTGACCGAGGACCGCTGGCCCGGATACCGTGCGCTGGCCCTCGAATCGGGCGTACGGGCCTGTGTCACCCTCCCCTTCCGCCGCTCCGGCATCGAAGTCACCCTCAGCCTCTACAGCTTCCGCCCCGGCCCCCTCGACGAGGCCGCCCGCTCGGTCATCGGCATCCTCGGCGAGGAGACCACGGCCCGGCTCGCGCGCGAACGCCGCTACCACGCGGCGCTCGCCGAGGTCGAGCAGCTGGAGGCGGCGCTGCGCTCCCGCCCGGTCATCGACCAGGCCAGCGGCATCGTGATGCACGTCCTGGGCTGCGGCGCCGAGGAGGCGTTCGGCGTGCTGCGGACCCTGTCGCAGCGCGCCAACCGCAAGCTGTCCGAGGTCGCCGAGGGCGTCGTGCGCACCAAGGGCCGTGGCCTTGAGGACGAGCTGGCCGCCCTGCGCCCGTCCGCCTGACCCCGCGCGCCCCGACCGCCCCACCCTCGTACGCATGCGGAGCGGCGCCGCCGAGCAAACCTCCGTATAAAGGGCTCAGGGGCCCGAGACGGCGGGGCGCGAAGGAGGCGGCGCATGTACGGGACGGTGGCGGAAGGCCGTGGACCCGTCCGCTACGGGCCGCCCGCGCCAGGTCCCGGGCTGCCCGTGCTGCCCGAACTGGCCGAGGTCCTGGCGGGCGCCGCCGGGCGCACCGACCCCGAACCCCTCGGCGGCGGCGCCGAACTGCGCGCCGCCGCCTGCGGCTACTGGCAGCGGCGCGGACTGCGCGCCGACCCGGACCTGGTGGCCGCCGCGCCCGGCGCCCAGCCGCTCCTGTTCGCGCTGCTCGCGGCGTACGGGGGCGACATCCTGCTGCCGCGCCCGTGCCCGGCGTGGTGGACGCCGCAGGCCCGGCTGCTCGGCCGGCCCGCCTACCATGTGCCGACCCCGGCCGAATGCGGCGGCGTGCCCGATCCGTACGCGCTCCTGGAGACCGTGCGCCGGGTGCGTGCGGAGGGCGGGCTGCCCAGGATCCTGGTGCTCTCGGTCGCCGACGACCCGACCGCGACGGTCGCGCCGCCCGAGACCATGCGCGAGGCCTGCGAGGCGGCCGTCGGCGAGGGACTGCACATCATCAGCGACGAGACCTGGCGCGACACCCTGCACCGGCCGCACGACACGGTGCTGTTCAGCCCGGCCGAGATGTGCCCCGACGACGTCACGGTCCTCAGCGACCTGGCGGGCGCGCTCACCCCGGCCGGCTGGCACGCCGCCGTCGCCCGCTTTCCGGCCACCGAACGCGGCGTCCAGCGCCGCGCCCGCGCCCTCGACGTCCTCACCGCCCTGGGCTCGGTCGTGGCGGGCCCGGTCGCGGCGGCCGCCGCGTACGCGCTGAACGAGCCGGACCCCGTCGCCGTACGGACCCGGCGGGCCGCCGCCGTGCACGGCGCGGTCGCGGCCGCCGCCCATCGCGCGGTCCTGGCGGCCGGGGCCTTCGCCCGGCCGCCGCAGGCGGGCCGCCACCTCTACGCCGACCTCGGCCCGCTGCGGGCCGCTCTCGCCGCGCGCGGCGTCACCGACTCGATGGAGCTGGAGGAGTACCTGACCGCCCGGCTCGGCGCCCCCGCCCCCGGCGGCCACCGCTTCGGCGACGAACTGGGCGCGCTGCGGGTCCGGCTCGCCACGGGTCCGCTGCTCGGGTCGACCCCTCAGCAGCGCGCCCAGGTGCTGGACGCGGCGGACCCGCTCGCCCTCACGCATGTGGCCGAGGCGCTGGAGGCGTTCGGGTCCGCGCTCCAAACGCTCTGACGACCCCCGTGACGACCCCGTCCCCTCGAATGGAGCCGCCCGGATGACGGAACAGAAGGAGCAGCCGGGAGAGACGGAATCTCATACGGGAGAGAGTGGGTGGACGCGGCAGAGCGCTCGCCCGGCAGCCGCCCCACCCCTCACCGCACCGGCCCCCGCTCCACCCCTCACCGCACCCGCCCTGCGCCCGCTCGGCGAGCTCCGCCACTGGCCCCGGTCGTTCGCCGACCGGCTCGTCCACCCGCTGCCCGGGGTCCGCGCGCTGGCCCGGCTCGCCCGGGAGGGTGCGCTGCGCCCGTCCCCGGCGGGGCTGCGGGGCATCGCCGAGCTGCCCTTCGCCCCCGGGCCGCTGCCCGCCGTGGACACCGGTGCGGTCGCGGTCACCTGGGCCGGGCACGCCAGCTGGGTGGTGCGGATCGGCGGCCTCACGGTGCTGACCGACCCCGTCTGGTCCCGCCGCATCCTGGGCACTCCGCCCCGGCTCACCCCCGTCGGGGTCCGCTGGGATGACCTGCCGCCCATCGACGCCGTGGTCATCAGCCACAACCACTACGACCACCTGGACGCGCCGACCCTGCGCCGACTTCCGCGCCACACCCCGCTGTTCGTCCCGGCGGGCCTCGCCCGCTGGTGCCGGCGCCGCCGGTTCACCCGGGTCACCGAGCTCGACTGGTGGGAGGCGGCCGAACTCGACGTGCCCGGCCGGGAGCCCGTCCGCTTCGAGTTCGTCCCCGCCCACCACTGGTCCAAGCGCTCGCTGACCGACACCTGCCGCTCGCTGTGGGGCGGCTGGGTCCTGGGCGACCGCAGGGGCCGACGCGTCTACTTCGCGGGCGACACCGGTTACGGCCACTGGTTCAAGGAGATCGGCCGCCGCCACCCCGCGCTCGACCTGGCGCTGCTGCCGATCGGGGCGTACGCGCCGCGCTGGTGGCTGCGGGACGTGCACGCGGACCCGGAGGAGGCGGTGCAGGCGTGCGAGGACCTGGGGGCGCGGCGGATGGCGCCGATGCACTGGGGCACGTTCGTCCTGTCCGCCGAGCCGGTCCTCGAACCGCTGGCCCGGGTACGGGCGGCTTGGGCGCGCACCGGAAGACCGCGCGACGGGCTGTGGGACCTGCCGGTGGGAGCGTCGCGGGTTCTGGCGGCGTGAGCGCCCCACATCGGTGCGGGCACCCGAGCAGGCGCGGGCTCCTGAGAGCCTGTCTTTGAACCCCCGCCTGCGCTGCGGCGGTCGGCACGCACGCCGATCGCACGCACCGATCGCCGCTGCGCCCGCCCTCCGGGCGGACGACGGGGGTTCAAAGACAGGCTCTTACCGAGGTGCCTGCTCCGGTGCCTTGGCCGACCCGTCCCGCGCCCGCCCCCGTACCCGTCGCCACACCCCCGGCCCCCCGCTGATCAGCAGCGTCAGGGCGACCGCCGCCACCACGCCCTGCCACGGCTCCGGGAAGAGCGAGCCGCCCAGGATGCCGATCAGGCCGTACGCGCCGGCCCAGGCCAGGCACGCGGGGACATCGCCCCGTACGAAGGTCCGCAGCGGCATCCCGCCGAGCAGGCACGCCAGCATCACCGGGATCCTCCCGGCCGGTACCAGCCGGGACAGGATCAGGACGGGCACGCCGTGCTCGTCGAGCTTGCGCTGGGCCTGTTCGAGGCGGTCCGGCGCCGCCCGGTCGCGCAGCGCGGCCAGCCACCGCGACCCGTTGCGCGAACGCACCCCCCGCTGCCCCAGCCAGTACAGGCCGATGTCCCCGAGGAACGCGGCGAGCGCGCCCACCCCGAACACGAGCAGCAGCGAGAACCACGCCGTCTGGTGGAAGGCGACCACCGCGGCCGTCGACACCAGCGCCCCCGTCGGCACCACGGGTACCAGCGAGCCGAGCACGACCAGGATGAACAGGGACGGATAGCCGAGCGCCTGCTGGGTCGACTCCGGCGGCACCTGGCCCGCCGCCCGGGCCATGAACGCGGCGATCACCGGGCGACCTCGGGCCGTACGCTCTCGCCGTGCAGCAGCCGGTGCACCGCCACGCCGGGCGCCAGTCGAGCCGCATGGCGCACGAAGTCGTCGCCGGGCGCGTGGAACTCATGCGGGCGGACCCCGTCGAGCCCGATCGGCCAGTACGTGCCGTAGTGCACCGGTACCGCCGAGCGCGGCGCGAGCCGGACCAGTGCCTGTGCGGCCCGGCCCGGGTCCAGATGGCCCGGGCCGAGGAAGGGTCCCCAGCCGCCGACCGGCAGCAGCGCCACGTCGACCGGGCCGACCTCGGCCGCCATCTCGTCGAAGAGCCCGGTGTCCCCGGCGAAGTAGGTGCGGGCCCGGCCCTCGATCACATAGCCGAGCGCGGGCGAGCGATGCGGCCCGAACGGCAGCCGTCGCCCGTCGTGGTGCGCGCTCACCACCCGTATCCGCAGGTCCCCGGCCTCGACCAGGTCCCCGGGCCGCACCTCGGTGATCCGCAGGCCGAGCCTGGCCAGGCCCGGCACGGCCCGGACCGCGCCGTGCGGCACGACGAGGCGGGTGCCGGGCGCCAGGCGGGCCAGCGACGGCAGATGCAGATGGTCGGAGTGCAGATGCGAGACGAGGGCGATCTCGGCCGCGGTCGCCTCGGGCGGCGGCACCGCGCCCCGGCGGCGGCGCAGATGCGCCAGGCGCCGCGCAAAGAGCGGATCGGTGAGCACCCGTACGCCGGAGTCCTCGACCGTGCAGGTGGCATGACCCCACCAGGTGATCTCCACCGGCACCGGGAAAACTCCTCCGCTCGAAACCCACCACGCGCGCTGTTGGGTACGAGCCTAAGTGTCGTGGGGCGCAATGGAGGGGACCCGGGGTAGGCATCGGGTCCACGAAGGGACGGCCCGGCATGATCATGCACTCCGAGCAGTGTCCGCGGTGCGGTGGGATCCTCGCGGTGACCCAGGACGGCTGGAAGATCTGCCACTCGTGCGGATACTCCTCGCCACCGTGATCCAGGAGTAGGGTCACCACCACGACCAAGCATGGGGGACGGGCATGAGTGACGTGCGAGTGGCGGCGATCGCCAGTCTGACGCCGCTTGAGGAACTGGACCTGGACCCCTTCCTGGTCGACACCCGCAGCCAGCACGAGATGTGCGCGCGCTGGGCCGCCGACAAGGGGTACGTCGTCACCCGGCAGTTGCTCTTCTACGGTCTGCGTCCCGACCACGTCGGTCTGTGGGCGGACGTGGACGCGGGCCAGGTGGACGTGTTCGTCGCGCCCAACGAGCGGGTGCTGGCCCGGGCGTTGACGTCGGTGCCGGAGTTCTCCGCCGAGTGCGAGCGCCGGGGGGTCCGGCTGGAGACGGCCGGGCTCGACGAACCGTCCTACGACGCGGCCAAGAAGGCGCACATCCACCGCAGGCTGTCGATGCCTACGGCGGGGTACGACGGCTGCTGAGCGCTCCGCTGGGAGTGTGGTCTTTCGTCTGCGGGCCGCGGCGGAGCCGCATATCGACACAGCCTCGCGCCCCTGGGTGCCCGCAAACAATGTCCCTGGCCGGTTTCCGTCGCTGTGACACGCTGGGAGGGAACGGCTAGGCGAGAGGCAGTGACGAGCGGCGTGCACACAGGGCGATGGCGGACGGCGGGCAGCGCCCTGATGCGGGTGGTCGTGGTGTGGGCGGTCTCCACGCTCACCATGATGGCGCTGGCCGGGATCCTGCCCGACTTCCAGCTCAAGTCCGCCGGCGGCGACAGCGTCACCCGCGTCGCGCTCACCGCCGCCTGGGGCGCGGGCGCCTTCGGGCTGCTCAGCGTGCTGGTGTGGCCGCTGGTCGTACGGGCGTTCCTGCTGGTCCCGGCGCTGGTCCTGGGCCTGCTGGTGTTCTTCCTCAACGGCTCGCTGCTCCTGATCGCGCTGAGCCTGATCCCCAGCGGGCGCGGCGCGGCCAAGCCGGAGACCGCGGTGGTGGTGGCCGCCGTGATGTCGGCGGTGGCCTCGGCCACCTCGACCGCGCTGGCGGTCCGGGACGACAACGCCTACCGGCGCAGGCTCTCGCGCCTCGCCGACCGGCGCAGACGGCGGCGCGGCGACGACGACCGGGGCTCGGAGCCGCCCGGCACGGTCTTCCTGCAACTCGACGGCGTCGGCCACGACGTGCTGTGCCACGCGGTCGGCGCGGGTCTGATGCCGACCGTCGCGGGCTGGCTGGAGGAGACCCACCGGCTCACCCCCTGGCGTACCGACTGGTCCAGCCAGACCGGCGCCAGCCAGCTCGGCATCCTGCACGGCTGCACCTTCGACGTGCCCGCCTTCCGGTGGTACGAGAAGGACACCGGCGAGCTGATGGTCTCCAACCGGCCCGCCAGCGCCGTGGAGCTCCAGCGCCGGGCCGTGGAGCGCACCGGCGACGGCGGCCTTCTCACCCTCGACGGCGCCAGCCGGGGCAACCTCTTCTCCGGCGGCGCCGACCAGCTTGCCCTGGTCCTGTCGATGGCCGCCCGGCGGGGCCGCCGCAACCGCTCCCGGGCGGGCTACTTCGCGTACTTCTCGGACCCGGCCAACTCCGTGCGCACCGCGCTCTCCTTCGTCGCCGAGGTCGGCCGGGAGATCGGCCAGTCCACCCGCGCGCGGCTGCGCGGGGACGCGCCGCGCGTGCGGCGCGGCGGGCTCTACCCGTTCATCAGGGCGTTCGCGACCGTCGTGGAGCGCGATGTGGTGGTCGCGGCGGTGATAGGCGACATGCTCGCCGGGCGCACCGCCGTCTACGCCGACCTCGTGGCGTACGACGAGGTGGCGCACCACTCCGGGCCGCGCAGCCGGGACGCCGACAAGGTCCTGGACCGCCTCGACCGGTCCCTTGCGCTGATCGCCAAGGTCGCCGAGCACGCCCCGCGCGCGTACCGGATCGTGCTGCTCTCCGACCACGGGCAGAGCCCGGGGGAGACCTTCGCGGGGGCGTACGGGCTGACCCTGAAGGACCTGGTGCGGGCCGGGTGCGGGCTTTCGGTGCCGCGCGGCGCCGGGCGCACCAAGAGCGGCGCCGAGGCGCGTGACGCGGTCCGGGTCGCGCTGCACCGGCCGGTCGCGGAGAACGGGGAGCCGGGGCCCGCCTCCGACCCGATCGTGCTCGCCTCCGGGAACCTCGGGCTCGTCTCCTTCCCGGACACCGAGGGGCGGCTCTCCCGCGAGGAGATCGACCGCCGCCACCCGGCGCTGCTGCGCACCCTCGCCGGGCATCCCGGCATCGGGTTCCTGCTGGTGCGCAGCGAGGAGCACGGCGCGGTGGTCATCGGCGGCCGGGCGGCGGACGAGGTGGTGGAGGTCCCGCTCGCGGAACTCGCCGACGGTCAGGGACCGTTGGCCGGATTCGCGCCGGGCGCCGCCGACGCGGTGCGGCGCACCGACACCTTTCCGCACACCGCCGACATCATGGTCAACTCGATGTACGACCCGGTGACCGGCGAGGTGCACGCCTTCGAGGAGCAGATCGGCTCGCACGGCGGCCTCGGCGGCGAGCAGGGCCACCCCTTCCTGCTCTCGCCGCGCGACCTGTCGGCGCCGGTGGCCGACGGCGCGGAGCTGGCCGGCGCCGAGCAGGTGCACCGGGTGCTGCGGCGCTGGCTGCGCGAGTGCGCGGGGCCGCAGGTGCCGCTGGAGATCTCCCGGCGCCAGGAGGAATCCGTGCTTCAGCAGGAACCCGTACGTCACCAGGAATCCGCGCGTCGGCAGGAATCCCGGCGTCAGGAGGAATCCCTGCGCCGACCGGAAGCGGAAGGATCATTTCCGGTGGACGACCGGGCCGTGCAGGACAAATCCGCCTGATTTTGCGCCGCGTTCGCCGTACCCGACCATGGTCAGGTTTTGGCACGGAGAGAGGCGCACCACCCCATGACCACACAAGATTCCCAGAGCAAGCATGCCCGGCAATTCGGATTGCCGGTGGCGACCGCTCTGGTCATGGGCAACATCATCGGCGGCGGGATCTTCCTGCTGCCGGCGTCGGTCGCCCCGTTCGGCACCATCAGCCTGCTCGCCTTCGTCGTCCTGACGGTCGGCGCGATCGCGCTGGCGCTCGTCTTCGGCCGGCTCGCCGAGCGGCTGCCGCAGACCGGCGGCCCGTACGTCTACACCCGCGAGGCGTTCGGCGACTTCGCCGGCTTCCTCGCCGCCTGGTCGTACTGGATCACCACCTGGGTCTCCAACGCGGCGCTCGCCGTGGCGGCCGTGGGCTACCTCGACGTCCTGATACCGATCCACGAGTCCAAGGCGGCGACCATCGCGGCGGCCCTGGCGCTCCAGTGGCTCCCGGCGCTCGCCAACTTCGCGGGCACCCGCTATGTGGGCGCGGTCCAACTGGTCTCCACGGTCCTGAAGTTCGCGCCCCTGCTGCTCGTCGCCGTCGGCGGTCTGTTCTTCTTCGACCCGGCCAACCTCGGCCCGTTCCAGGCCGACGACCACAGCGCGATGGGCGCGGTCTCCGCGTCGGCGGCGATCCTGCTCTTCAGCTACCTCGGCGTCGAGTCGGCCGCGGTCAGCGCGGGCGAGGTCCGCGACCCGCGCCGCAACGTGGGCCGCGCCACCATCCTCGGCACCATCGGCGCGGCGCTGATCTATCTCCTGGGCACCCTCTCGGTCTTCGGCACCGTCCCGCACAACAAGCTCGTGGACTCCACCGCGCCCTTCACGGACTCGGTGAACGCGATGTTCGGCGGCTCCTGGGGCGGCACCGCGGTGGCGCTCGCCGCCCTCGTCTCCATGGTCGGCGCCCTCAACGGCTGGACCCTGCTGAGCGCCCAGACCCCGTACGCGGCGGCCAAGGACGGACTGTTCCCGCAGGTCTTCGCCCGCAAGAACCGGGGTGTGCCGACGGCGGGTGTCGTGGTCACGGTCGTCCTCGCCTCGTCGCTGACCGTCTACAACTACACGGTCGGCTCGAAGGGCGTCTTCGAGATGCTGGTCCTGGTCACCACGTTCACGGCCACGGTCCCCTATCTCCTGTCGACCGCCGCGCAGCTCTACTTCCTCGCGTCCGGCCAGTCCCACCGCGTCCACCGCGCCCGGCTGGTCCGCGACTTCGTCCTCGCCTCGCTCGCCGCCGGGTTCTCCCTGTGGCTGGTCGCGGGCTCCGGCTACGAGGCGGTCTACCAGGGCGTGCTCTTCCTCTTCGCGGGTGTCCTCGTGTACGCGGTGCTCGCGGCCCGCAAGGAGCGCCCGGACGCGGCCACCCCGGACGCGGGCGAGGCCGACGCGGCCGTCGTGGCCGAGCCGGTCGCCCCCAAGGCATCGGCGCTGCGCTGACCTGCGGGTCTCACGGTCGGTGACGGCTGCGCGCGAGCTGTCGTGCGGTACTCCGTTCGGCGGCTTACGTTTGCTGCGGGGGCTCCCCGACCGAAAGGTCTGCCATGCGCGGACGTACGACAGCGGGCGCCGCCGGGACCGCGATGGCGCTGCTCGCCCTCGCGGTCCCGGCCCTGGCGGACAGCGCGCAGCCCGACCTGACCCGCTTCTACGCCCAGCGGCCGGTCTGGGGCGCCTGCACGGTCAAGGACGCGCCCCAGGGCATGCGGTGCGCCGAGCTCACCGTGCCGATCGACTACGCCCGGCCCGCCGACGGCACGATCAAGCTGGCGGTGGCCCGCATACGGGCGGCCGGCTCGGGCTCGGGCGGTACGGGCACGGATGCGGGGCCGAGCGGAGCCGCGCCCGAGGCCACCGCGCCCAAGGGCTCGCTCGTCTTCAACTTCGGCGGCCCCGGCGAGTCCGGCCTCAAGGACCTCGGCGGCTTCCTCGCCGACACAGAAGGTCTGGCGGACCAGTACGACCTGGTGAGCTTCGACCCCCGGGGCGTCGGCCGCAGCGCCCCCGTGCGCTGCGGGACGGCGGCGGAGCGGGAGATCGAGAGCTCCGCCCCGGCGGACGACGCCGAGGGCCGCAAGCAGCTCGTCGCCGATCTGCGGTCGATGGCCCAGGAGTGCCGCAAGGCCACCGGCAAGCTGCTGCCGCACGTGGGCACCATCAACGCCTCGCGCGACCTGGACGTCCTGCGCCAGGCGCTCGGCGACGAGAAGCTGAACTACTTCGGCATCTCGTACGGCACCCGGCTCGGCGCGGTGTACGCGGCCCAGTTCCCCCACCGGACCGGGCGCATGGTGCTCGACGCCGTGGACTCGCTGACGGCCGACGCCGAACAGTCGGCGCTCGCCCAGGCCACCGCGTTCCAGCGCGGCCTGGACACCTTCCTGTCCGACTGCGCCCGCCAGGGCGCCGGCTGCCCGCTCGGCGCGACGACCGCGGCCGCGACCAAGACGCTGGACGCGACCGTCGCCCAGCTGGACCGGCAGCCCGCCAGCACCGCGTCCGGGGCCGAGTTCACCTCGGCCGACCTGCGCACCGCCGTCACCGACTCGCTCTACGCCGAGCAGCTGTGGCCGACCCTCGCGTACGGCATCTCGACCCTACGCGACAAGGGCGACCCGGCCGCGCTCGACCGGATCAACAAGTCGTTCGCGGGCGAGGACGCGCAGGGCAGGCGCGCCGCCGACGACAACGGCAAGGAGGCGCTGCTCGCCGTCAACTGCGCCGACGAGCCCAAGCGTCCCAAGGACCCGGCCGCCGAACTCGCCTCGCTGGAGCGCAAGTTCGCCAAGGCGTCCCCGATGTTCGGCCCGGAGCAGGTCGGCGCGGCCGTCTCCTGCACCGGCTGGCCCGCCGGCACGGACTACATCCGCCGCATCGACCGGACCGGCGCGCCGCCCGTCCTGCTGATCGGCACCAGGGGCGACCCCGCCACCCCGTACCAGTGGGCGGCGGAGACCGCCCGGCGCCTCGGCAAGGGCGTGGTGCTCACCTACGAGGGCGAGGGGCACGGCGGGTACACGGCCTCCCGGTGCGTACGGGAGCACGCGGACGCGTTCCTGCTCGACGGCACCCTGCCGGACGAGGGGACGTCGTGCGCCCGCCAGGCGCCCCCGGAGCACTGAGCCGGTTGCCGCGGATCAGTTGCTCATCGCCGCGACCGGGGCCGCGCAGGACCAGCGCCCGATCGCCGTCTCGGCCGTGATGCCCGGGCCGAACCCCGCGATCATGCCGCCCGCGCCGTCCGCCGCGCCGCCGTCGGCGAAGAGCCGGGCCAGCGCGTCGAAGACCACGGAGCTGGCGATGTTGCCGCGCTCGGTCAGTGTGGCCCGGCTGAAGCGGAACATCTCCGGCGGCAGGTCCAGGAAGTGGCACAGGTCGTCCAGAATGCGCGGCCCGCCCGCGTGGATGATGAAGAAATCCATCTGCGGGATCTCCCAACTGTGCTGCGCCACCAGCGTCTTGAGCGCGGGCGCCAGCATCTCCATGGTGCCCGGGACGCGCTTGTCGAGCAGGAAGTGGAAGCCGGTGTCGCGGACGGCGTACGAGATCCAGTCCTCGGTGTGCGGCACCAGATGCGAGCCGTTGCGCTCGATCCGCATCCCGGTGCCGCCCTCGCCGCGCACCACGGCCGCCGAGATCGCGTCGCCGAACAGACCGTTGGAGAGCAGCGAGCCGACGCCGATGTCGGTCGGCTGGTAGCAGAGCGAGCAGAACTCGCACGACACGATCAGCACATTGGAGCGCGGATACGCCGTGCAGAAGTCGTGCGCCCGGTTGATCGCCGCGCCGCCGCCCGCGCAGCCGAGCTGGGCGATGGGCAGCTGCCGGGTCTCGGTCCTGAACCCCATGCTGTTGATCAGCCAGGCGGTCAGCGACGGCATCATGAAGCCGGTGCACGAGACGTAGACGATCAGGTCGATGTCGGCGGGCTCCACCTCGGCGTGGGCCAGCGCCTGCCGTACGACATCGGGCACCCGCGCCTTGGCCTCGGCCTCGTACAGCAGGTTCCGTTCCTCGAAGCCGGGATGGCGCAGGGTGGCCTCGATGGGCTGGACGATATGGCGGGTGCGGACCCCGGTGTTCTTGATGAGCCGCAGGACGAGGTCCCGCTGCGGATGGTCGGCATGCGTCTCGCGGGCCAGCGCGAGCGTCTCCTCCTGTGTGATCACATGCTCGGGTACGGCTACTGCGGGTCGGCACAGGGTGGCCATGGGACTTCCTTGTCTCCTGCCGGGCAGCCGCCCGCGGTTCCCACGCGGGTGCCCCAGGGTGTGCGGTCGTGTCCGTGTCAGGTATCCCCGGGCATCGTCGGCGACATGTCCCCGAAAAGGGCATTTAACCGATTAGAGGGATATTCCGATACGGGCAGCTCACCCGGGTGGCCGGGACCGGTGGTGACCGCCCTGCGGACCCCGGAGACGGGGGCCCGCGCCCGGTTGCGGGATGAGGCCGAACGGGGTAGGGGCGGCTCGCGGGACTCCCCGGGGCCCGCGAGCGGCACGTCCCGTCTCAGCGCGGGAGTTGCGCGAAGGTGAAGGTGAACTCCGCTTCATCCGCGTGCAGTTGGTACTGCGGCAGTGGGCCCGGGCCGCAGGACTGCGAGCCGATGCCCTGCTGGCGGTGGTCGAGGTTGAGCCAGACGGTGTCGCCGGGCGCCAGGTCCGTCAAGTGCCCTGCGGCGTCGAGCTGTTCGGTCGTCCACCGCCGGGCCGTGAACCAGAACGGCGGCTCTCCCTCGACGCGCAGCCCGCCCACCTCCGCCCAGCGCACGTCGGCGCGGGCGCCGTTCTCCTGCGGTCGTACGTAGGGGGTCTGGAGCGCGTCCACATCCGAGTGCCACAGGCCGATAGCCGAGGCGGTCGCGGTGTCCGGATACGCCTCGCCCGGACCGCCGCCGAACCACCTCACCGGCACGGGCCCGCCGTCGCCGGACGCGGCGCCCGGCAGGCCGAGCCGAATGCCGAGCCGGGGCAGCGGCACCTTCCAGTCGCCCTCCGGGACGACCGAGACCGTCAGTCGCAGCCGGGTTCCGTCCGACGTCCAGCGGTACGCGGTGGCGAACCCCACCTCGCGGGCGGCGGGCGCCACCCGGGTGCGTACGACAAGCGCGTCGTCCAGCAACTCCACGGCGTCGAGCCGGTGTTGCATCCGGTGCAGCCCCAGCTCGCGCCAGAGCGGCCCGTAGCGCGGATCCGGCTGCCAGGACGCGCCGTTGTCGTTGTCGGTGGGCGCGCGCCACACATCGAGGCGCGGCCCGGCGACCGCCACCTCACCTACGGACCTGAGCGCACCGCTACGGGCGTCGAAGACGGCCGGGCCGAGCGTGATCAGTGCGCCGGACCGGACGGGGCGGGCGCCTGTCGCAGGTGACGTCAACCGGGCGCCGGATACGGGTAGTTGGGCCCATGCCATCACATGGCCCGGCGGCCCCCACGCCGTCCCGTCCGCGAGGACCGCCCGTATCGTCCACCGGGTCTCGGCGGTCCCGGCCGCCCCGGCCGGCGGTTCGGGGAGTTTCACCTCGACCCACTCGCCCGGGTCGAGCGCGGGCACCGCGAGGGTGCCGGTCGCCACGGGCTCGCCGTCCACCTCGTACGACCAGGTGAAGGCGAGGCCGCGCAGGTCCGCGAAGTCGTACCGGTTGGTGATCCGGGCCGTGCCCTCGATGGCGTCGCCCTCGATGCGCACCGGCTCGATCGCCTTCATGTACTCGATCAGTCCGGGCGACGGTGTGCGGTCGGCGAAGACGAGCCCGTCGCAGACGAAGTTGCCGTCGTGCAGTTCCTCGCCGAAGTCGCCGCCGTAGGCGTAGCCGTACGCCGGGTGGGCGAGGGCGTGGTCGATCCACTCCCAGACGAAACCGCCCTGGCAGCGCTCGTAGGTGTCGAAAAGACGCTGGTAGTCGGCGAGGCCGCCGGGTCCGTTGCCCATGGCGTGGGCGTACTCGCAGAGGATGAAGGGCAGTTGACGGCGCTTCAGAGTGCCGCCGTCCAGGCGTCGGCCGATCCGCTCGACCTCGGCGTGCGAGGCGTACATGCGGGAGTACAGGTCGGTGTCGCGGCAGTCGGGGTCGCCCTCGTAGTGCAGCGGGCGGGAGGTGTCGCGGGCGCGGATCGCGGCGGCCATGGCGGTCAGGCCGCGTCCGGTGCCGCACTCGTTGCCGAGCGACCAGACGACGACCGACGGGTGGTTCTTGTCGCGTTCGACCATCCGGGTGGCGCGGTCGAGCAGCGCCGGGGTCCAGCGGTCGTCGTCGACCGGGTTGTCGCGCCACTCCTGCTCGACAAAGCCATGGGTCTCCAGATCGCACTCGTCCACGACCCACAGCCCGAGCTCGTCGCAGAGGTCGAGGAAGGCGGGGTGCGGCGGATAGTGGCTGGTGCGCACGGCGTTGATGTGGTGACGCTTCATCAGGACCACATCGCGGCGCATGGTCTCCAGATCGAGGGCGCGGCCGTTCGTGGGATGGAACTCGTGCCGGTTGACGCCTCGGAACAGCAGCGGGCGCCCGTTGACCCGGAGCAGACCGTCCTCAACGGCGACCGTACGGAAGCCGATCCGCAGCGGGACGCGCTCGCCCGCCGTGGCAAGCACCCCGTCGTACAGGCGCGGGGTCTCGGCCGTCCACGGCTCGACCGGCAGGCTCACCGCGTCGCCGGTGGCGATGTCGATGCCGAGCTCTGCCACCATGACGCGCCCGGGGACCTCGGAGTCGACCCGCACGGTGCCCTCGCCGGTGCGGTGGTCGTACCCGGCGTGCACGAAGAAGTCCGCGACGCACCCCTCGGGCCGGTGCAGCAGGGTGACGTCCCGGAAGATGCCGGGCAGCCACCACTGGTCCTGGTCCTCCAGATACGAGCCCGCCGACCACTGGTGCACCCGCACCGCCAGCACGTTCCCGCGCGCCCTGAGCAGCGGCCCGACCGCGAACTCGTGCGCGAGCCTGCTGCCCTTGAAGTGGCCGAGCTCCTCGCCGTTCAGCCACACCCGCGCGCACGACTCGACGCCGTCGAAGCGCAGCACGGCCTCGCCGTCACCGGCGGGCGGCCAGTCGCCCGGCAGATCGAAGACCCGCAGATGGTCGCCGGTCGGGTTCTCGGTCGGTACGCGGGGCGGGTCGACCGGGAACGGATAGAGGTGGTTGGTGTAGATCGGCCCGCCGAAGGCCCCGTCGCCCTGGAGCACCCAGTGCCCGGGCACCCGCACCTCGTCCCAGCCCTCGGTGTCGTACCCGGGGGCGGCGAAGGCGTCGTCGTGGGCGTCGGCGGCCGCCGCGAGCCGGAAGCGCCACCGGCCGTTCAGCGAGAGCCGGGCGGCGTCCGAGGCGGCGTACCAGGCACGAGGCGGCAGCAGCGCTCGTCCGCCGCCGGGGGAGAGGGATTCGACGTAGTGGACGTCCGTGACGTCCAAGGCGCGGAGGGACACGGTCCGGAGGCTACGGCGGTGATCGTGCCCGCTACAAGGGGTCGGCGGGGAAGGGTAATTGGGTGGCGTACGGCATTACCTCGGCGGTAATCGACCCGGGGTGGGCCCCGGCGGCAAGGTTGAGCCATCGGGTCCCGGGCGGCGCACTCCGGTCGGGGCCCGGTCCGACCAGTGTTCTCTCCCGTCCTTGATGGAGGCTGATTCCCCATGTCCGACAACCGTTACGAGACCGCCGTCGCCCGCTACTTCGAGGCGTGGAACGCCACCGGCTCCGCCGAGGAGCTGGCCAAGGCGGTCGGCGCCGCCTGGAGCGAGGACGGCGGCTACACCGACCCGCTCGCCGACGTCACCGGCCACGACGGCATAGCGGCCCTCATCGCCGGGGCCCACCAGCAGTTCCCGGGCTTCGAGTTCCGCCTCGACGGGGGCGTGGACGGGCACCACGACGTGGCGCGGTTCCGCTGGGAGCTGGTGTCGGTGGCGGACGGCTCGGCGCCCGTCGCCGGGTCCGATGTGATCGCGCTCGCGGCGGACGGCCGCATCCGCACCGTGCACGGCTTCCTGGACCGGGTCCCGCCCACGGCCTGACCGGGACGGGTGCCCGCCCGCCTGTCAGGCGGGGAGGCTACGCCAGGGTCGTCTGGAGGTAGGCCGCCGTCTGCTTGTCGGCGGGCAGGAACGTCTCGATGGCCAGCTCCGACACGGTCACATCCATCGGGGTGTTGAACGTGGCGATCGTCGAGATGAACGACAGGACCGTCCCCCGGTGTTCGACGCGCAGCGGCAGCGCGAAGGGGAACAGGGCGTGGTCCGGGGTGTCGTCGTCCGCCGTGTCCGGCACGGGGTGCGCGGCGACCTCCTCGTACAGCGCACGGAGCGCGTCCGAGCGCATCAGGGCTATCTGGCGCTCCATCTGTTCCAGCAGATGTCCGCGCCACTGGCGGATGTTGCGGATGCGCGGCGCCAGGCCCTCCGGGTGGAGGGTCAGGCGCATCGCGTTCAGCGGGGGAGCGAGCAGCCGCTCCGGGACGCCTTCCAGGAGCATCGCGATGCCCCGGTTGGCGGCCAGGACGGTGTACGTCCCGTCGACTATCAGCGCCGGGAACGGCTCGTACCCCCGCAGCAGCCGCTCCATGCCCTCGCGCAGGGCGTCCATCGACGGGTCGTCCAGCGGTGTCTCGGTGAACTGCGGGGCGTAACCGGCCGCCAGGAGCAGGGCGTTGCGCTCGCGCACCGGGACCTCAAGGTGCTCGGCGAGGCGCAGGATCATCTCCTCGCTCGGCCGTGACCTGCCGGTCTCTATGAAGCTGATGTGCCGCGCCGACGAGTCCGCGCGCAGGGCCAGTTCCAACTGGCTGATCCGGCGCTGCTCGCGCCAGCCGCGCAGCATCGGTCCGACTCCGGTGTCGATCACGGCAGTTGTCGTCATGGTTCAGACAGTAACCCGGGCCACTGACAACGCCCGGCGCCGCAGCACCCACCCGGCGAGCGCGATCGCCGCCGCGACCGCGTAGGCCGAGGTGCGGACGAGGTCGAAGGAGTGCGGCATCGCCCGCGCGGTGACGTAGCAGACGGCGCCGGCGGCCGCGACCGCCAGCCATTCCCACCGGCCGTCCAGGGCGACCAGGGCGACCAGCAGCAGCGCGTACCAGGAGTAGCCCGGCGTCATCAGCAGGAAGGCCCAGCCGAGCACCAGCAGGGCGCCGCTCCACGGGCGTCGCGGATCGCCCCGGCGCAGCACGTACAGCACGACGAGCGCCACCACGACGAGGGCGCCGGGCAGCGCCCAGCCGTCCGGCAGCACAAGCCGGACCAGCCCGTACCGGCTGCGGGCCGAGGCGTCGTCGTACCCCTCCTCCTCCGCGTACCCGCCGAGATAGCCGAAGACGGACGCGTGCGAGACAAGGACGTACGGGAGGTAGGAGAGCGCGACGCATCCGGCCGTGGGGACGAGGACGCTCGCGGCGCGCCGCCAGTTGGGGCGCCGCCCGGCGAGCACACCCGAGAGCGCGCCGGGCAGCACCACGGCCGGGAGCATCTTGGCGGCGACCCCGGCCCCGATGAGCAGACCCCCGACGGCGTTGCCGCGCGCCCCGCGCAGCCTCGGCCAGACGCCCGCCACCGCCCCGAGGCCCGCCACCGTGAACAGCACCGCGAGCCCGTCCACATGCGCGTTGTTCACCGCCTCGATCGGCACCGCCGGGCACCACGCCCAGTACGCGGCCCCGCGCACGTCCCCGCGTCGGCGCAGGATCAGCAGCAGGACGCCCGTGGTGGCCACCGCCAGCAGGGCGCCGCCCACCTGGAGCGGCTTGTGGCGGGCGCCGGGGGGCGAGAGCTCATGGACGCCGAGGAAGTACACCTCGGCCACCGGCGGGTAAATCGTGTGCACCTTGGGGCGGTTGAGACGGGTGCAGCGGTCCGCCTCGCCGATCCCGGCGCGGTCCGGGCCCTTGCAGGCCGCGCCCGACGGGAAGAGCCAGGAGTCGCGCAGCCCCGCCAGCTCCCGGTCCGCCGGGACGTGGTCGTACGGGGAGATCCCGGCGGCCTGCACCCGGCCGTCCCAGGCGTAGCGGAACATGTCCGTGCTGGTGGTCGGAGGTGCGGCCAGGCCGGTCGCCGCGACCAGCACACCGCCCGCCAGGATCAGGCCCGTGCGGTGCGCGGCCGGGACCCGGCGCAGCGACCAGGCGGCGGCCGCGAAGAGCAGCCAGCAGGCCAGGTACCACCACGACAGCGCGCCGGGATGGCCGTAGTAGCCGTCCTCGACAAACGTCAGGGCCAGCACGGCGGCCAGCGCGACCAGCAGGGCGGCGGTCAGCGCGGTGCGGCGGACGGCGGTCGGTGCGGCCGCCGGGGCGTCGGCGGGCGGGGCGGTGGCGGTACGCGGAGCGATCACCCGTCCACATTCGCAGCCCGGGGCGCGTCCGGACGGCCCAGCGCACCACGCGTCCGAGAACCGTAAGGTGTCGGGAGCCCTGTTCAGGGCCCTGTGGGGGATGTCATAGAGCCATGAGGTCACGACTTCCGCTTCCCCCGCCGCCGACGGCGCTGCTCCCGAGGTTCCGGGGCAGGCTGCACGACAAGCGCACCGCGACGGCGATCGGCCGCCTGCTCGGCGTGGCCATGCTCGTCTGCATGGTCACTGGTGTGATCAGCCACTACCTCCAGCATCCGCCGAGCTGGCTGGCCGATGCGCTGCCCAGCGAGCCGAGCTGGGGGTACCGGCTCAACCAGGGCCTGCACGTCGGCGTGGGGATCGCGGCGATCCCGCTGCTCTTCGGCAAGCTGTGGACGGTCTACCCGAGGCTGTTCGTGTGGCCCGCGCTGAAGAACGTGCGGCACGCGCTGGAGCGGCTGTCGGTCGCGGTGCTGGTGGCGGGCGCGGTGTTCGAGCTGCTGACCGGCCTCCTGAACACGGTGCAGTGGTATCCCTGGCCGTTCAGCTTCGTGCCGGTGCACTTCGCCGTGGCCTGGCTGCTCACCGGGGCTCTGCTGCTGCATCTGTCGGTCAAGTGGCCGGACATCAAGGCGTACTGGTGGCAGCGGTCGGCCGCCACGCGCGCGTTGCCGGCCGAAGCGGAGAACGGGCCCGACCGGCGCTCGCTGCTCACCGGGCTCGCGGTGGCGGTCGGCGCGGTCACGGTCACGACGGTCGGCCAGAGTGTCACCCCGCTGAAAGACGTCGACCTGCTGGCGCCCCGCCACCCCGACCACGGCCCGCTGGGCGTGCCGGTCAACCGCACGGCGGCGCAGGCGGGCCTGACGCACGTGGACGCGGTCGCCTGGCGCCTCACGGTGGTCGGGCCGCGTCCGTACGAGCTGACCCTCGACGAGCTGGCCGCGATGGCGCAGTACGAGGTGGAACTGCCGATCGCGTGCGTCGAGGGGTGGAGCAAGAACGCGCACTGGACCGGGGTGCGCATCAAGGACCTCACCGAGCGGGCCGGGGCGCCCGGCGCCGCGCTGCGGGTGACCTCGCTGGAGCCGCACGGGGCCTACCGCGTGATGGACATGGGGCGCACCTACGCGCGCGACCCGCGCACCCTGCTGGCGCTGCGGCTCAACGGTCACACCCTCACCGCCGACCACGGCTACCCCGCCCGCATCATCGCCCCGAACCGGCCCGGGGTGCTGCAGACCAAGTGGGTCACGCGACTGGAGGTGCGGTGATGGTGACGCGGTACGCGGTGGGTGCGATCGGGGTCGGCCTGATGGGCCTCGGGGCGTTTCTCGCCTGGTCGCAGCAGCCATGGGACGTGGTGGTGTGGCTGGTGGGGGCGGTGGTGCTGCACGACGGTCTGATCACCCCGCTGGTGCTGCTGGTGGGCCTCGGGGTGGCGGCGACGCGGCCCGGCGTGCGCGGCCCGCTGCGCGCGGCGCTGCTCACCGCGGGCTGCCTGACGGTGATCGCCCTGCCGGACATCCTGCGACCGGGCCCGGTGGTCAATGTGACGGTCCTGCCGCTGGATTACGTACGGAACTGGCTGGTGCTGCTGGGAGTGGTGGTGGTCGTGACGGTGCTGGTGATGGTGGGGAAGCGGGGAAGGGGCGGGCCCGGCGCGCGGGCGCGTCGGCCCGGGCCGGTGGCGCCGAAGCCGGGTCCCGCGCCTGTGCCCCCCAAGCCGGGTCCTGTGGCACCGAAGCCCGGCCCCGGCCCGGTTGCCCCGAAGCCCGGCCCTGCCGCACCGCCCAAGGCGCCACCGCCCGAGGTGCAGTCCTGAGCGGTCCGCTGGATTTACGCGACCTTTCGGCTGCGGACCGTGCGTGGCCGGCCGCGCAGTTCCCCGCGCCCCTTTGGGGCGCGCGGCACCGCTCAGCCGGTGCCCACCCCCCGCCGCGCCGCGCCCCCCTCCCGTACGCG
Organism: Streptomyces sp. NPDC048696; assembly: GCF_043198895.1. Classification (NCBI taxonomy): domain Bacteria; kingdom Bacillati; phylum Actinomycetota; class Actinomycetes; order Kitasatosporales; family Streptomycetaceae; genus Streptomyces; species Streptomyces sp. NPDC048696. The sequence continues at coordinate 352,642 of NZ_JBICVJ010000006.1, forward strand.
CTGGATCGGCTCCGCGCTGTCCCACAGCGTCTGGAACGCGAGGCGCAGGCAGGCCGCGAGGGCCGGGTGCTCGATGTAGAGCGCGGTCGTCGCGCCCGTGCCCGCGACCGGGTCCGGCATGTCGCACAGCACCAGCGACGCGTCCGCGATGACGAGTTTGAGCGGCAGTTCCTCGGTGAAGCGGGCCTCCTCGCCCGCCTCGCCGAAGCGGGCGACGTTCTCCAGGACCTCGTCGTCGCTCAGCGCGTCGTAGGTGTACAGGGCGCGCACGGTGCCGCCGCCCCGCCGCAGCCGCCGGGCGGCCTTGAGGCCCGGGAGGTTGGCGGCGGGGGCCACGAACGGCGGGCGGCAGAACGTGAGGAGTTCGGTGTCGGCCTGGTCCTGGATGTCCGCGAAGCGCTCGGCGATGGTCTTGGGGTCGCGCAGCACCTGGATGTAGTCCAGCGGGTCGGTGTGCGAGCGCCCGGCCGACCAGAGCGGCAGCAGCGCCGCCGTGAGCCCGGTGGAGACATGTTCCAGCCGTTCGAGGGTCTCGCGCTGCCGGGTCATCAGCCGGGCGAGCGCGAGCTCCGGGGCCACCGCCCCGAAGGTGGCGACCTTCCCGCCGTGCGCGACGGCCAGCTGGGCCCGCACGAGCCCGTCCAGCACGTCGTAGACGCGCTGCCGCGGCACCTCCGCCTCCCTGGCGACCTGCGCGGCCGTATACGAGTCGCGCCGCACCAGCGCGAGATAGACCCGCGCCTCGTAGCGCGACAGTCCGAGGGCGACGAGGTCGTTGACCGACTCCTGTTCCGGCTCCATGGTCAACCACGGTATAGCGCGATCAGTGAAGCGTGATCCAGCCGAATCCGACGAGAATCCTTGCCTTTTGCTTTGCCGTAGGAGAGTTGTCGGCGACGGGCGGGTGTCCTACGGTCAACGATGCCACCACTCAGCAGGGTGGCACTTTCTCAGAGGCGATCTTGTCATGCACGCGACATTGATCCCCGGGCAGTCGCCTCCGCTCGCCCTCATCCCGGCGAGCCAACCCCCCATGGAGGGCAGTTCCATGTACGCGAAGAGACCCTTCGGACTCAGAAGACCGACCGGCCGAGCCACCACCGCGCTGCTGTCCCTCGCCGCGTTCGCCACCGGTGGGCTCATAGCCGCCGCCCCGTCCGTCTCCGCCGCCCCGTCGGCGCCCGCGCACAGTGCCGCCACCTCGACCGCCGCCACTTCTACCGCCGCCCAGACCACTGCCGCCCCCACCCAGCGGCTGTGCGCCCAGGCCACCAAGCCGGGCCGGATGTCCTGCCTGGCCCTGGCCCGTACCGATGTGAAGCACCACCTCGGCATCGTGCCGAACGCCGCGCCGTCCGGCTACGGCCCCTCCGACCTCCAGAGCGCCTACGCCCTGCCGTCGGGCGGCTCCGGCGCCACCGTGGCGATCGTCGACGCCTACGACGACCCCAACGCCGAGTCGGACCTGGCCACTTACCGCTCGCAGTACGGTCTGCCCGCCTGCACCACGGCCAACGGCTGCTTCAAGAAGGTGGACCAGAACGGCGGCACCAGCTACCCCACGGCCGACTCCGGCTGGGCCGGTGAGATCTCCCTCGACGTCGACATGGTCAGCGCCGTCTGCCCGTCGTGCCACATCCTGCTCGTCGAGGCGAACCAGCCCTCGATGGCCGACCTGGGTACCGCGGTGAACCGCGCGGTCACCATGGGCGCCAAGTACGTCTCCAACAGCTACGGCGGCAGCGAGGACGCCACCGACCCGTCGTCGGACTCCTCGTACTTCAACCACCCCGGCGTCGCCATCACCGTCTCCTCCGGTGACAGCGGCTACGGCGTCGAGTACCCGGCCGCCTCCCAGTACGTGACCTCGGTCGGCGGCACCTCGCTGAGCCGCGCGAGCAACGCGCGCGGCTGGTCCGAGTCCGTCTGGGGCACCAGCTCCGGCGGCCAGGGCGCGGGCTCCGGCTGCTCCGCGTACGACCCCAAGCCGTCCTGGCAGTCGGACAGCGGCTGCCAGAAGCGCACTGTCGCCGACGTCTCGGCCGTCGCCGACCCGGCCACCGGCCTCGCGGTGTACGACAGTTACCAGGCCACCGGCTGGAACGTGTACGGCGGCACCAGCGCCTCCTCGCCGATCATCGCGGGCGTCTACGCCCTGGCGGGCACCCCGGCCTCGGGCAGCTACCCGGCCTCCTACCCGTACGCCCACGCCTCGTCGCTCAACGACGTGACGTCCGGCGCCAACGGCTCCTGCGGCAACTACCTCTGCCAGGCGGGCACCGGCTACGACGGCCCGACGGGCCTCGGCACCCCGAACGGCGCCGCGGCGTTCACCGGCGGCACCAGCACCGGCAACACCATCACGGTGAGCAACCCGGGCAACCAGAGCTCCCAGATCAACACCGCCGTATCGCTCCAGATCAAGGCCACCGACTCGGACACCAGCCAGACCCTGACCTACAGCGCCTCGGGTCTGCCGGCCGGTCTGTCCATCAACTCCTCGACCGGTCTGATCTCCGGCACCCCGACGGCCGCCGGCACCTCCAACGTGAGCGTCACCGTCAAGGACGCCACCCAGGCCTCCGGCAGCACCTCGTTCAGCTGGACCGTCAACCAGCCCGGCGGCGGCTGCCAGCCCGCCCAGCTGCTCGGCAACCCCGGCTTCGAGACCGGCTCCGCGGCCCCCTGGTCCGCCACGGCCGGTGTGATCGACAACAGCAGCAGCGAGCCCGCGCACTCCGGCTCGTGGAAGGCGTGGCTGGACGGCTACGGCACCACCCACACCGACACGCTCTCGCAGACCGTGTCCATCCCGGCCGGCTGCCACGCGAGCCTCAGCTTCTACCTGCACATCGACACCAGCGAGACGACCGCCAACACCGCCTACGACAAGCTGACGGTGACGGCCGGCTCGACCACCCTGGCGACCTACTCCAACCTCAACAAGAACACCGGTTACGCGCTGAAGACGTTCGACCTGTCCTCGCTCGCGGGGTCCACGGTGACCATCAAGTTCAACGGCACCGAGGACGTCAGCCTGCAGACGTCGTTCGTCGTCGACGACACGGCGCTGAACATCAGTTGATGCCCCCCACCACGGGGTGACGGGGGTGGGCCCGGACCTGGCGGCGACGCCGAGTCCGGGCCCTTTCCGTCGCGTTCACCGTCTGCGCAGCGCGACGAAAGGGCGTCCGGACGACGTCCAGCGGTGCGCCGCGTACCAGCCGGTGGCGTGCGCGTAGCGGAGCAGGGCGGCGGTGCCGAGCCGGGACCAGGGGAAGCCGGACCCGAAGGCGCCCCGGCCGTCGGCGACCCGCACCTCGACGCTCTCGTCCACGTCGAACGGCGCCACCTCCACAATCAACTGGCCCTTGCGCTCGACCAGTTGGGCCGCGCGGGCGAGCAGCGCGGCCGGGTCGCCGCCGATGCCGACATTGCCGTCGACGAGCAGTGCGGTCTGCCAGCGGCCCTCGCCCGGCAGCGGGTCGAAGACCGACCGGCACAGGGCGCTGCCGCCCGAGCGCTGGGTGCGCCGGACGGCCTCGGGGCTCACGTCGACGCCCAGCGCGGCCGTGCCGAGCGCCGCGAGCGCCACCACCAGACGCCCGGGACCGCACCCGATGTCGAGCACGGCGCCGCGACATCGCCGCAGCACGGTCAGATCGGCCGCGTCCGGCGCGGCGCACCACCGCTCCACCTCCAGCGGCAGCAGCCAGCCGTCGTGCCGGTGCAGGAACAGCGGCCCGCGCCCGCTGCGGATCGCGTCCGTGTACGGGTCGGCCCGCCAGGCGAGGGCCGCGGGCGTCACGGCCGCGGCGGTCGTGGTCATCGGGCGAAGTCCCGCCGCCGGGCCCCGGCCTCGGCGACCGCCCGCGCGAACCGTCCGTGCGGCGCCCGGGCCGTCACCTCCCGTACGTCGTCCGCCGTGTCGACATCGCGCAGCGGCGGCAGATCACGGACCGTCAGACCCGCGTCGAGCAGCCGCCGCCGCTGGACCGCGCCCGTGTGGGGTACGGACATGGGCACCCCGCGCAGCAGCGCCGGGTCGGGGGAGGTCAGGCCGAGGGACCAGAAGCCGCCGTCGGCCGCCGGGCCGAACCACGCCTCGCCCGGCGGCCGCTCGCACAGCGCCGGGGCCAGCAGCGCCGGGGTCACCTGCGGGGTGTCCATCCCGATCAGCAGGGTAGGGCCCGGGTCGAGCGCGAAGGCCGCCGCCAGCCGTTCGTCCAGGCCCCCCGCGCACTGCGGGACGACCTCGATGCCCGGCGGGAGCCAGCGGCCGGGGGCGCCGTCGAGGACCAGGATCCGGCGGCGCGCCGGGGCCGCGAGCACCGCGTCGAGCGTGTCGGCGAGCGCCGCCTCGGCGAGCCGGGCGGCCTCCTCGGGCGAGTACGGCGGGGTCAGCCGGGTCTTGACCCGGCCCGGCACCGGCGCCTTGGCGATCACCAGGAGGGCGACCGGCGCGCTGCGGGCCGTCACCGGGCGCTCGCCGCGGTGGCCGTCCGGCCGGGCCCGGCCGGCAGGGCGAGCACCGCCCGCATGTCCCGCACCGCGTGCCAGGTGCCCCGCCAGGTGCCGGTCACCTTCGACTTTCCCGTACGCGGCAGATACGGCACGTCCCGCTCGCGCACCCGCCACCCGGCGTCCGAGGCGCGCACCACCATCTCCAGCGGATAGCCGCTGCGCCGGTCGGCGATGCCCAGGTCGAGCAGTGCGGCGCGGCGGGCCGCCCGCAGCGGGCCGAGGTCGTGCAGGCGCATCCCGGTGCGCCGGCGCAGCATCCGGGCCAGGGCCAGGTTCCCGGCCCGCGCGTGCGGCGGCCAGGCCCCGCGCGCGGTGGGCCGACGCCGGCCGAGGACGAGATCGGCGTCACCGCGGGCCACTTCCCGTACGAAGGAATCGAGGAGGGCGGGATCGAGCGAGCCGTCGCAGTCGCAGAAGCAGACGTACTCGGCCTCGGCCGCGAGCAGCCCGGCGTGGCAGGCCGCGCCGAAGCCGCGCCGGGCCTCGTGCACGACGGTCGCGCCGAGCGCGCGGGCGATGTCGGCCGAGCCGTCGGTCGAGCCGTTGTCGACGACCAGGGCCCGCCAGCCGTCGGGGATCCGGGCCAGCACCCAGGGCAGTGCCTCGGCTTCGTCGAGGCAGGGGAGTACGACGTCCACCGTCGTGGGGATCGAGTCGGTCACGTCCCACACGGTACGAAGTTGAAGCGGACAAATCGGGACATCGGCTTCTTACGAAACACGGACGTCCGTATCGGTCCGCCATCCGGGCACAGACACCGCCTCCCGGCGGGTGCGACGCTTGGGCCATGCAGAACGCTCAGCACCGCATCCTCGTCGTCGACGACGACCCGACCGTGGCCGAGGTCGTCACCGGCTATCTGGAACGCGCCGGGTACCAGGTCGACCACGCGGCCGACGGGCCCGCCGCCCTGCGCACGGCCGCCGCGCGCTGGCCCGACCTGGTCGTCCTCGACCTCATGCTTCCCGGTATGGACGGCCTGGAGGTCTGCCGTACGCTGCGGGGCACCGGGCCGGTACCGGTGATCATGCTCACCGCGCGCGGCGACGAGGGCGACCGGGTGCTCGGCCTGGAGATAGGGGCGGACGACTACGTGACCAAGCCGTTCAGTCCGCGCGAGCTGGTGCTGCGCGTGGACTCCGTGCTGCGCCGCAGTCGCGCCGCCGCGCTGCCGGGGCCGCGGATCAGCCGCGCGGGCATCGTCCTGGACCCGGCCGCCCGCCGCGCCTCCAAGCAGGGCCGCGAACTCGCCCTGACCCTGCGGGAGTTCGACCTGCTGGCGTATCTGGTCGGCCACCCGGGCGAGGCGATCACCCGGGAACGGCTGATGCACGACGTGTGGGGCTGGGAGTTCGGCGATCTGTCGACGGTCACGGTCCATGTGCGACGGCTGCGCGGCAAGATCGAGGACGACCCGGCCAAACCGCGGCTGATCCAGACGGTGTGGGGGGTGGGGTACCGGTTCGAGGGGGAGCCGGTCCAGGAGGCGCCGCCCGAGCAGAGCCAAGCCGGAACGCAGGCGTCCGGCGCCGAGGCGGACGCCCCCGGCGCCGGGGCGGAGGGCTGACGTGCGCGACATCCTCCTCATCGCCGTCTACGCCTTCCTCGGCGCCGGGGCCGCGGGCCTGCTCGGGGCGCTCGCGCTGCGGCTGCTGCGCCACCGTTCCGTCACCGCGTCCCTCGCCGTCGTGGCGGCCGTCGCCGTCACCGCGATGCTCGCCGGGACGCTCGCGGTGGCCTGGGAGATGTTCCTGTCCTCGCACGACCTGAAGGTCGTCACCCTCGTCATCGCCATGGCCGCGGCCGTCTCGCTCGCCACCGCGCTCATCCTGGGCCGCCGGGTCGTCGCCAGCAGCCGCCAACTCGCCCTGGCCGCACGCTCGTTCGGCGACGGCGGCAGCTTCGCCGCACCCGAGGGGCCGGCCACCGCCGAACTCGCCGCGCTCAGCCGCGAGCTCGCCGCCACCAGCGCCAAACTGTCCGCCTCCCGCGAGCGCGAACGCGCCCTTGAGACCTCCCGCCGCGAGCTCGTCGCCTGGATCTCGCACGATCTGCGCACCCCGCTCGCGGGGCTGCGGGCCATGGCCGAGGCCCTGGAGGACGGCATGGCCAAGGACCCCGACCGCTACTTCCGGCAGATCCGCACCGAGGTCGAACGGCTCAACGGCATGGTCGGCGACCTCTTCGAGCTCTCCCGCATCCACGCCGGCGCGCTCGCCCTCAACCCGGCCCGGATGTCCGTGCACGACCTGGTCGGCGACGCGCTGGCGGGCGCCGACCCGCTCGCCCGCGAGCACGGCGTACGGCTGGTGGGCGAACGCGTCGAGCCCGTCCCGGTCGAGGTCGACGGCAAGGAGATGACCCGGGTCCTGGCCAACCTGCTGGTCAACGCGATCCGGCACACCCCGGCCGACGGCACGGTCGCGGTCGCCGCCGAGGCCCGCGCGGAGTCGGTGGTGCTCTCGGTGACCGACGGCTGCGGCGGCATCCCGGACGACGATCTGACCCGCGTCTTCGACACCGGCTGGCGCGGCACCGAGGCCCGTACCCCGCCGGGCGGCGCGGGTCTGGGCCTGGCGATCGTGCGGGGCATCGTCGAGGCCCACGCGGGCAGCGCCGCCGTCCACAATGTGCACGGCGGCTGCCGCTTCGAGCTGATACTCCCGGCGGCCCGCTCCTGACGGCCTGACAGCCTGACTGTTCTGTCGCCCAACGGTCCGCCGGATCAGGTCACGGGTGCCACCGGCCGCAGCTCGGCCCGCGCGAACTCCGTCATCCCCTCGGCGAACCCCACCGCCGGGCGCCAGCCCAGCTCCTCGCGCAGCCGGGCCGAGTCGGCGGTGATGTGCCGGACGTCGCCGAGCCGGTACTCGCCGGTCACCACCGGCGCCGGACCGCCGTACGCGTCGGCCAGCGCCCCGGCCATCTCGCCGACCGTGTGCGGGGTCCCGCTGCCCGTGTTGTACGCGGTGAGGGCGCCCGGGGCCCGGTCCCGTACGGCCTCCAGGGCCACCGCGTTCGCCGCCGCCACATCGCGTACGTGCACGAAGTCACGGCGCTGGCGGCCGTCCTCGAAGACCCGGGGCGCCTCGCCGCGCGCGAGCGCCGAGCGGAAGAAGGACGCGACGCCCGCGTACGGCGTGTCGCGCGGCATCCCCGGCCCGTACACATTGTGGTAGCGCAGCGACACCGCCCGGCCCCCGGTCGCCCGCGCCCAGGCAGCCGCCAGGTGCTCCTGCGCCAGCTTGGTCGTCGCGTACACGTTGCGCGGGTCGACGGGCGCGTTCTCCGAGACCAGACCCGGCGTCAGCGGCGCCGCGCAGTGCGGGCAGAGCGGCTCGAACCGGCCCGCCGCCAGCTCCTCGTACGGCCGGGGCCCGGGGCGTACGGGCCCGTGACGCACACAGTCGTAGCGCCCCTCCCCGTACACCACCATCGACCCGGCGAGGACGAGGTCGCGCACCTGTGCCTCGGCCATGGCGGCCAGCAGCACCGCCGTGCCCAGGTCGTTGTGGGACACGTAGTCGGGCGCGTCGGCGAAGTCGGCGCCCAGGCCCACCATGGCTGCCTGGTGGCAGACGGCGTCGACACCGCGCAGCGCGCGGGCGACCGCCGCCGGGTCGCGGACGTCGTCGGCCGGGTGGACCGCGCGGTCGAGGACGACCGGTTCATGGCCCCGGGAGGAGAGGGCCGAGACGATCTGCGAGCCGATGAAGCCCGCGCCTCCCGTGACAAGTACACGCATAGGGGCGACGCTACGGAGACACAGTCGCGGACGCCGCGTCCCACACCGCACCGTCATCGCCTCGTAAGGAGTCCGGTCATGCCCGTTGAGCCGCTGTCGCAGAAGGACATCGAGGACCGCCTGCGCGAACTGCCGGGCTGGTCGCTCTCGGACGGCCGGGACCGCATCGGCCGCACCTTTTCACTCGCCTCGCACTTCGCGGCCACCGCGATGGTGATCCACATCGCCCAGATCCAGGACGAGCTGAACCACCACTCGGATCTGACCCTCGGCTACAACACGGTGGCCCTCACCGTGAACTCGCACGACGCGGGCGGCGCGGTCACCGAGAAGGACTTCGAGCTGGCGCACCGCGTCGAGGCGATCGCCGCCGGCCACGGCGCGGGCTGACGCCCGCGGCCGTGGCTCGGGGAGCGCGTCGGGTCAGGCGTCGAGCACCGAGACGTCGACCCGGCGCAGCCGCTCCAGGTCCGCGAGGATGTTGATCTCGACGATCCGGTCGTCCCGGACGGTGAAGCCGAGCACCGCCATCGGCGTGCCCTGCGGTGCGTTGACCACGCCCATCGCGCCGTTGACCAGGGCCAGCTGGGCGTACTGGGAGTACTGCTTGAACGAGAGCGCGTTCTGGACCACCGCGTGCGCGCCCAGCACCGTCTTGTTCGGGGTGAGCGAGCCGCGGCCGTAGTCGGCGCGCAGCACGATGTCCGGGTCGAGGGTGGCGAGCAGCGCGTCGAAGTCGCCGCCGCGCGCGGCCGTGAGGAACGCGTCGACCACCTTCCGCTGCCGGTTGAGGTCCGGGTCCGGGGCGGCCGTGCCCTGCACCCGGCGGCGCGCCCGGCTCGCCAGCTGCCGGGTCGCGGCCGGGGTGCGGTCCACGATCGTGGCGATCTCCTCGAACGGCACGCCGAACATGTCGTGCAGCACGAACGCCAGCCGCTCGGCCGGGGCCAGCGTGTCCAGCACGACCAGCAGCGCCAGCCCCACCGAGTCGGCGAGCAGCGCCTCGTGCTCGGGGTCGATCCGGTCGGGCCGGCTGACGATCGGGTCGGGCACATGGACGTCCAGCGGGTCCTCGCGCCGGGCCTGGCGCGAGCGCAGCATGTCCAGGCAGACCCGGGAGACGACCGTCGTCAGCCAGCCGTTCAGGTTCTCCACGCCCGCGCTGGAGCTGTCGGCCCGCAACCAGGCTTCCTGGACGGCGTCCTCGGCTTCGCTCAGTGAGCCGAGCATCCGGTAGGCGACCGCCCGCAGGCGCGGCCGGTTCTCCTCGAATCGCTCTGCCAGGGATTCGTTATCGTCCATCGGTCAGGTCCTTTGTAGCGCGCGTCGTCAAGAATGCAGTGACAGACAAGAACCTAGTCCGAAGGAATGACTTAGGGGCGAACGACAAGCCCCTTATGCCGTAATCAGGTGCTCACTATGGGTGTGGTTTTGATCACGGCTGGTTTCGGTCATATGGCTGGAGAGTCACTGTCCAGGAGTTTTTCCACCACTCATCGTCCCTCCGGGAGCTGCCAGTCGCCGGCCGCCGCGGCGTCCCGCACGAAGTCCGCGAACGCCTTGGGTTCGCGGCCGAGGACGCGCTGGACGCCGTCCGTGGTCGAGGAGTTGTGGCCGTCGAGCAGGGTCGTGAACAGGCCCGCCAGCCACTCGGCCTCCGGCTCGGCGAGCCCGTACGTCACCAGCAGGCCGGGCTCGCGCGGCGGTTCGGCGAGCTGGTGGGAGAGCCGCCGATGGCGTACCTCACGGGGTGGCGGCTCGCGCTGGCCGCCGATCTGCTGCGGGAGACGGACGCCACCGTCGAGGCGATCGCCCGCCGGGTGGGATACGGCGGGGCCTTCGCGCTGAGTGCCGCCTTCAAACGGGTACGGGGAATCAGCCCCCAGGATCACCGCGCGTTTTGCCGGAACGGCAAGGAATCTCCCGGATCGGTGGCGTACGAGGGCAGGGTGGAGCCATGAGCGACATTCACGGCCACGACGGCCACGACAGCGATGCGAGCGGCGGCCACGGTGCGGACGGCGGCCACGGCGGCCACGGCGGTCGCGGTGCGCACCGCCACGGGCATGCGCATGGCCACGACCACAGCGACCTCGACTGGGCGTCCATGGCGCCGATGCTGGTGCGCAGCGGCGAGCTGTACTCGCCCGTCTACCGGCAGGCCGCGGCCTGGATCGGTGAGCGGCGGCCGCTGGGCGAGGTGCGCCGCATCCTCGACATCGGCAGCGGCCCGGGCGTGGTGACCTGCCTGCTCGCCGAGGTGTTCCCGGCGGCGGAGGTCGTCGCGGTCGACGCCGCACGCCCGCTCCTGGACCATGCGCGGGCGCGGGCGGAACGCCTCGGTCTGGCGGACCGGTTCAGCACGATCGAGGCCGAACTCCCGGACGGCATCGGGGAGTTGGGCGAGGCCGATCTCATCTGGGCGGGCAACTCGCTGCACCACATCGGCGACCAGCGCGCGGCGCTCGCGCGGTTCGCCGAACTGCTGCGGCCCGGCGGCACCATGGCGCTCGTCGAGGGTGGCCTGCCGAGCCGGTATCTGCCGCGCGACATCGGGATGGGGCGGCCCGGACTCCAGGCGCGGTTCGACGTCGTGGTGGACGAGTGGTTCAGCCGGATGCGGGCGGAGCTGCCCGGGGCCAAGGAGGAGACCGAGGACTGGGCGGCGCTGCTCGCGTCGGCCGGCCTGACGCCGACGGGCACCCGCACCTTCCTCATCGACCGCCCGGCGCCGCTGGAGCCGGAGGTGCGCGAGCAGGTCGTGAACGACTTCAGCTGGGCGTGGGAGGCGGTCGGCCAGGAGCTGGCGCCGGAGGACCAGGCGGTGGTGCGGCGGCTGCTCGACCCGGCGGACGAGGCGTCTCTGGCGCGGCGCCAGGATGTGTTCATGCTGGCCGCGCGCTCGATCCATACGGCGAGGCGGGACGGATAGGTCCCTCCGAACGCACCGATGCCGCCGCCCGGGCTGTCCCGGTCGGCGGCATCGGCGTACCGCGTCACTTCCCGACTGCGTACTCGGCTGCGGCCGGGCTCAGTTCCAGTCGAAGTCGTCCGGGTCCGGACCCAGCCGCTTGGACTCGTTGAGGGCGGCGATCGCCGTCATGTCCTCCGTGTCGAGCTCGAAGCCGAACACGTCGAAGTTCTCGGCGATGCGCGAGGGCGTCACCGACTTGGGGATGGCGATGGTGCCGAGCTGGAGGTGCCAGCGCAGCACGACCTGGGCCGGGGTCTTCGCGTACTTCTGTGCGATCGCAACGATCGTCGGGACCTGAAGGAGGTCCTTGCCCTGGCCCAGCGGCGACCAGGCCTCGGTGGCGATGCCGTGCTCGGCGTGGAAGGCGCGGAGCTCGTCCTGGGCGAGCTGCGGGTGGAGCTCCACCTGGTTGACGGCCGGGACGACGCCCGACTCGTCGATGACGCGGCGCAGCTGCGGCTCCTTGAAGTTGGAGACGCCGATCGCCTTGGCGCGGCCGCTCTTGGCGATCTCGCCGAACGCGTTCCAGATCGTCACGTAGTCCTCGCGCATCGCGCGCGGCCAGTGGATCAGATACAGGTCGACGTAGTCGAGGCCGAGCTTCGACAGGGAGGCGTCGAACTCGCGCAGCACACCGTCGCGCGTCCACGTCTCGTTCGCGCTGTTCCACAGCTTCGTGGTGACGAACAGCTCCTCGCGCGCCACACCGGCCGACGCGATCGCCTTTCCGGTGCCCACTTCGTTCTCGTAGATGGCGGCGGTGTCGATCGACCGGTATCCGGCCTCGATCGCGGTGCTCACCGCCTGCGCGGCCTCGTCGTCCGGCACCTGCCAGACACCGAAACCGAGCTGCGGCATCTCGACGCCGTTGTTGAGGGTGATGGAGGGGACCTTGCTCACGAGCGGTCGATCCTTACGTCGTCGGTCTGGTACTCACTGCTCAACGATCAAGGCGACCGAACCATTCCCGATCGCGACGCCGACCCGATCGGCGCTCGTCGGCCGGTACACCGGTTGATGGGAGAGGGGAGAGATTTACGGGACGCCCTGTACCGCGACGGCTCAGCGGTACAAGGCGTCCACCTCCACCGTGTAGGCCTCCTCGATCGCGCGCCGCTTGAGTTTCAGCGACGGGGTGAGCAGACCGTGCTCCTCGGTGAACTGATGGGCGAGGATCCGGAACGTCCGGATCGACTCGGCTTGCGAGACCAGCGTGTTGGCGGCCACCACCGCACGCCGCACCTCCATCTCCAGATCCGGGTCCCGGACCAGCTCGGAGGGGGTCAGCGACGGTTTGCCGCGCAGCGAGAGCCAGTGGTCCACGCCCTCCTGGTCGAGGGTGACCAGGGCCGCGATGTAGGGGCGGTCGTTGCCGACGACGATGCACTGGGCCACCAGCGGATGCGCCCGCACCCGCTCCTCCAGGGCCACCGGCGAGACGCTCTTGCCGCCGGAGGTCACCAGGATCTCCTTCTTGCGGCCGGTGATGGTCAGATACCCGTCCTCGTCGAGGGCGCCGATGTCGCCGGTGGCCAGCCAGCCGTCCTTGAGCACCCGCTCGGTGGCCTTGGGCTCGTTGAGGTACCCGGAGAACACCTGGCCGCCGTGCAGCCACACCTCTCCGTCCTCCGCGATGTGCACGGTGGTGCCCGGCACCGGCTGCCCCACGGTGCCGAACCGGGTGCGCTCGGGCGGGTTGGCGGTGGCGGCGGCCGTGGACTCGGTCAGCCCGTACCCCTCGTAGATCGTGACGCCCGCGCCGGCGAAGAACAGGCCGAGGCGGCGGCCCATGCTGGAGCCGCCGGACATCGCGTGCCGCACCCGCCCGCCCATCGCCTCCCGGACCCGGCCGTACACGACCTTCTCGAAGAACTGGTGCTGCATCCGCAGCGCGGCCGACGGCCCGGGCCCCAGACCGAACGCCTTCTGCTCCATCGCCTCCGCGTACTTCACGGCGATGTCGACGGCCTTGTCGAACGGCCCGGTCCGGCCCTCCGCCTCCGCCTTGCGGCGGGCCGCGTTGAAGACCTTCTCGAAGATGTACGGGACCGCCAGGATGAAGGTGGGCCGCAGTGACTGGAGGTCGGGGAGCAGCGCGGACGCGGAGAGCGCCGGCTGATGGCCGAGCTTGACCCGGCCGCGGATCGCCGCGATCTCCACCATCCGCCCGAAGACGTGCGCCAGCGGCAGGAAGAGCAGCGTCGCGGCCTCGTCGCCGGGCCGGGAGTGGAAGACCGGCTCCCAGCGGGCGATCACCGTGTCCGCCTCGAACATGAAGTTGGCGTGGGTGATCACACAGCCCTTGGGGCGGCCGGTCGTGCCGGAGGTGTAGATGACGGTCGCGGTCGACTCGGGCGTCACCGCGCGCCGATGGCGGTGGACCACGTCGTCGTCGATCTGCGCGCCCAGCGCGAGGAGTTCGGGCAGCGCGCCCGCGTCCAGCTGCCACAGCCGTTTGAGGTGCGGCAGCCGGTCGACCACCGAGCCGATGGTCATGGCGTGGTCCTCGTGCTCCACCACACACGCCGTGACCTCGGAGTCATGGAGCATCCAGAAGACCTGCTCGGCGGATGACGTCGGATAGATGGGCACCGGCTGGGCGCCGATGGACCAGAGCGCGAAGTCGAACAGCGTCCACTCGTACCGGGTACGGGCCATGATCGCGACCCGGTCGGCGAACCGGACCCCGTCCGCGATCAGGCCTTTGGCGAGCGCGAACACCTCGTCGCGGAACTGTCCGGAGGTCACGTCCTGCCACTGGCCCGAGGCGTCCTTGCGCGCCAGCGCGACCCGGTGCGGGTCGTCCAGCGCATGGTCGTACACGACATCCGCCAGCCCGCCGACGTGAGGCGCCGTCGCCATGGGTGGGACAGTGAACTCGCGCAATACCTTGCTCCTTGTGGCGCTCCGCACAGCGCCGGTGACGGTACCCCACCCGGGGTGGAGACGGGAGGGGCGTCGAGGAAAGCGCGCAAGTGCGGGTGTGTCCGGTATCACCACAGGTCAACACAGGGAGCGGGCCCGCGTCGGGCCCGCTCCGGCCCATTTCTGACCCTGGGGTCAGGTTCGGGCGAGTTTTTCTCCACCGAATCTGTACGAGCTGGTCACGCCCGCTCTACCGGGACCGGAGCATTGGTACGGACTTGCACCGGCGGGGCCGACGGGGTGCGCACCAGGGCGAACACCGCGAGGGCGGCCACCAGGGCGAGTCCGCCCGCCGCCACCGCGCCCCAGTTCAGACCGGTCGCGAACGCGGTGTGCAGGGCCTCGTCCGGGACCCTGCCGCGCAGCGCGCCCGCCGCGCCGCCCGCGAGCGCGCGGGCCTGCTCGGCGCTGTGCAGCGAGTCGGTCATACGGCTGGTGACGAGGGTGCCGAAGACCGCGATGCTCACCGCGTAGCCGAGCTGGCGCACCGAGTTCATGGCTCCCGCCGCCATACCGCTGCTGCGCTGCGGCACCGAGGCGAGCGTGGCGGAGGCGAGTGCCGGGCTGACCAGGCCGACGCCGACGCCGGTCACCACGAGACCGGCCACCAGACTCTTCCAGTCGGAGTCCGCGTCGAGCAGCGCCTGGCCGAACATGCCGAGGCCGATGAGCAGCAGCCCGAGGCAGATCAGCAGCCGCTGCGAGACACCGTGCAGGAACCGTCCGCCGAGCGCCGAGGTCGCGAACGACGCCAGCGCCAGCGGCACCAGCGCGAGACCGCCGGTCACCGGGCTCATCCCGAGCAGCGTCTGGAGCCAGATCGAGGTGTACGGCAGCACACCGAACGCCGCCGCGTTCAGGGCGAGCGCCGCCACCAGGACACCCACGAACGCCGGGCGCCGCAGCAGCGACAGATCCATCAGCGGCCGGGCCGCGCGGCGCTCGGCCACCACGAAGACGAGCAGGGCGAGCGCCGAGACGGCGAAGGACACCAGCGTGCGGGTGGCCCCCCAGCCGTCGGTCCCCGCGTTGACCGCCCCGTAGGTGAGCGACCCGGCGAAGAGGGCGAAGAGCACCGTGCCCGCCCAGTCGATGCGGCCGCCCGCCGGGTTCCTGGACTCGGGCACCACCCGGATCGTCAGCCACACCGCGGCCGCGCTCACCGGAAGGTTGACGAAGAATATCCAGCGCCAGCCGAACCCCTCGGTGAGCAGCCCGCCCAGGATCGGGCCGAGCGCGGCAGCCGCGCCGTTGACCGCGCCCCACACGCCGAGCGCGACCGACCGGTCGCGGCCCTGGTAGGCGGCGCCGAGCAGCGGCAGCGTGGTGGCGAACATCGCGGCCGCGCCGACGCCCTGGAGCGCCCGCATGGCGATCAGCACCCCGGAGCTGTTCGCGAGGCCGCAGGCCAGCGAGGAGAGCGCGAACAGGACCGTGCCCGCCGCGTAGAACTTCCGCCGCCCGGCCACATCGGCGCCCGCGCCCGCGCCGAGCAGCAGCGCGGCGAGCGCCAGCGCGTACACGTCGATCACCCACTGCAGGCTCGACAGCGAGGCGTCCAGCGAACTCGCCATGTCCGGGAGCGCCACCGTGACGATTGTGACGTCCAGGAGGAGCATGAACGTTCCCAGACAGACCGCGACCAGCGGCCCCCACTTGCGCATGTGTGACCCTCCGACTCTTTCGTTGACGTCCCGTACGATCGATTCCGGTCGAACGGAATTGCCACCCAGTTCGTCGATCGCGCAGGAATCCGACATCTGGAGGGGCTGGACCGGTGGATTCACCCGAGTTCGACGAGCTGGATCTGCGTATCGTCAACGCGCTGCAACTGGACGGCCGGGCCCCCTTCAGTCGGATCGCCGCCGTGCTCGGCGTCTCCGACCAGACCGTGGCCCGCCGCTACCGGCGGCTTTACGCCGAGGGCGAGCTGCGGGTCGTCGCGGTCCGCGACCTCGAACGGTTCGGCCACGCCCACTGGATGCTGCGGTTGCGCTGCACCCCGGACGCGTCCGTCTCCATCGCCACGGCGCTGGCCCGCCGCCCCGACACCAAGTGGATCGGGCTCACCTCCGGCGGCACCGAGGTGGTGTGCACGACCGAGTCCCGCAGGCCCGAGGACCACGAGGCGCTGCTGCTCGGCAAGCTGCCGCGCACCCCGAGCATCGTCGAGATCGGCGCCCACCAGCTGCTCCACACCTTCTACGGCGGCCAGCTCGGCTGGTTCACCAAGGGCCCGGCGCTGACGGCCGAGGAGAGCGCGGCGCTGCGGCCCGCGCCCGTGGCACCGGCCGAGAGACACGTGGGCCCGCTCCGGCTCGACGCGGCGGACGAGGCGCTGATCGCGGCCCTGGAGCAGAACGGCCGCGCGGGCTACCCCGAGCTCCAGAAGGCCACCGGCCGCTCCGAGTCGGCCGTCAAGCGCCGCCTCGACCAACTCCTGAGCTCCGGCGCCCTGTTCATCGACGTCGAGTTCGACTCGGCCCGGTTCGGCTACCGCAGCAAGGCGATGCTGTGGATCACGGTCGCGCCCGCGGCGCTCGCCTCGGTGGGCGCCGCCCTCGCCTCGCACCCCGAGATCCCGTTCGCCGCCGCGACCTCGGGTCCCTCCAACATCGTCGCCGTCGTCATCTGCCGCGAACCCGCCGAGCTCTACACGTATCTCAGCGAGAAGCTCGGCACCCTGGAGGGGGTCCAGCACGTCGAGACGGCGCCGCTGCTGCGCCAGGTCAAGCGGCTGACGTACGCGGGCTGACCCCGCCCGCCAGGATCGCCGCCGCCAGCGCGTCCGCCGCCTCCTGGGCCGCCGGGCGGCGCCGTCCGTGCAGCAGCACGAAGTCCACCCCGCCGAGCTCCGGCAGCCCCGACCTCGGCGGCAGCGGCACCAGGCCCGGCGGAAGCAGGCCGCGCGTGTGGGCCATCACGCCGAGCCCCGCGCGGGCCGCCGCGACGAGTCCGCTGAGGCTGCCGCTGGTGCAGGCGATGCGCCAGGCGCGGCCGTGCTCCTCCAGGACCTCAAGGGCGCGGGCCCGGGTGATGCCGGGCGGCGGGAAGAGGATCAGCGGCACCGGACGGTCGGGGTCGAGGCGCAGCCCGGGCGCGCCGATCCAGCACAGGGTGTCCTGCCAGACCAGTTCGCCGTGGGTGTCGCCCGGGCGGCGCTTGGCCAGGACGAGGTCGAGGCGGCCCGCCTCAAGGCGGCGGTGCAGGGTGCCGGAGAGCTCCACCGTCAGCTCCAGGTCGACCTCCGGGTGCTCGCGGCGGAACGCCTCCAGGATCTCGGGGAGCCGGGTGAGCACGAAGTCCTCGGACGCGCCGAACCGGAGTCGGCCGCGCAGCCGGGTGCCGGTGAAGTAGGCGGCCGCGCGCTCGTTGGCGGCCAGGATCGTCCGGGCGAAGCCGAGCATCGCCTCGCCGTCCTCGGTCAGCCGCACGCTGTGGGTGTCCCGGCTGAACAGCGGCCGCCCGGTCGCGTCCTCCAGGCGCCGCACATGCTGGCTGACGGTGGACTGGCGCACCCCGAGCCGCCGCGCAGCCTGCGTGAAGCTCAGGGTCTGCGCGACGGCCAGAAAGGTCCGCAGCTGCTGGGGCTCGTACACGGAGGAAACGTTATCGCGGAATGTGATGACAGTCAGAGTGGTGTACGGGATTCCCGATCGCGGTGGTGGGGTGAATGATCGGGAGGACATGATCCCGACCGCTCGCGGTACGCCGTACGACCTGAGCCGACCCGCCGCCCGCAATCCGACCCGAAGTGGAGCCATGAAGCGCCGCACCCCGCAGTTGCCGTCCTGGCTGCCGATCGACCCGTTCATCCTGTCGCTGATCGCCACCGTGGCCCTGGCGGCGCTGCTGCCCGTCTCCGGAGGGGCCGCGCACGTGGCGAGCGGCGCCTCGACCGGGGCGGTCTCGCTGCTCTTCTTCCTGTACGGGGCCCGGCTCTCCACCCGTGAGGCGATGGACGGCCTGCGCCACTGGCGGCTCCATGTGACCGTCCTCGCCTGCACGTTCGTGCTCTTCCCGCTGCTCGGGCTGGCCGCGCGCGGCCTGGTGCCCGGCGTGCTGACCCCGGACCTCTACCACGGGTTCCTGTTCCTGTGCCTGGTCCCGTCGACCATCCAGTCCTCGATCGCCTTCACCTCGATCGCGGGCGGCAACGTGCCCGCGGCGATCTGCGCCGGCTCGTTCTCCAGCCTCGCCGGGATCTTCGTGACCCCGCTGCTTGCGGCGCTGCTGCTGGGCGGCGGCGGGGGAGGGGTCTCGGCGGACTCCATGGTGAAGATCGCGCTCCAGCTGCTGGCGCCGTTCGTGGCGGGGCAGCTGCTGCGCCGCTGGGTGGGCGGCTTCCTCACCCGGCACAAGAAGGTCCTGGGCCTGGTGGACCGGGGCTCGATCCTGCTCGTCGTCTACACGGCGTTCAGCGAGGGGATGGTCCGGGGCATCTGGCACCAGGTGAGCCCGGCCCGTCTCGGCGTGCTGCTGCTCACCGAGGCGGTGCTGCTCGCCGTGATGCTGGCGGTCAGCTGGTACGGGGCGAAGCGGCTCGGCTTCGACAGGGGCGACCGGATCGCGATCCAGTTCGCCGGTTCGAAGAAGAGCCTGGCGTCGGGACTGCCCATGGCCAGCGTCCTGTTCGGCGCCCAGGCCTCGCTCGCGGTGCTGCCGTTGATGCTGTTCCACCAGATGCAGCTGATGGTGTGCGCGGTGCTGGCGAAGCGGCGCGCGGCCGAGCGGAGCGCGCGGGAGGTGCGCCCCGCGCCGGTTCTCACGCCGCGCGCGTGACCAGCATGCCGCGCGCGTGACCAGTACGACCCGCCCCCCCACCCTCACGCCCTGCCGGTGACCAGCACGACCTTCCCCAAGTTCCGGCGGGAGTCGATGAGTTCATGGGCCCGGGCGGCCTCCTCCAGCGGCAGCTCGGCGTGGACGGCCGCGCGGATGCCGCCCGAGCGGTGCAGGTCCCACAGCTCCTCGCGCCAGGCCGCGTACAGCTCGGGCCGGTTGCGGGCGATCAGCGCCATCTGGAACCCGATCACCGACTTGGCGCCCACCAGCAGGTCGTAGGCCGCGACCGTGCCGCCGCCCGAGCTGAACGCGACCAGCCGGCCGCCGGGCGCGAGCGCCTTCACCGCCGGGGTGAGCAGATCGCCGCCGACGCCGTCGAGGACGATGTCGACCGGCTCGCCCCAGGACTCGTCGCCGTACACCACGACCTCGTCGGCGCCCGACTCCCGTACGAAGTCCGCCTTGTCGGCCGAGCTCACGGCGGCGACGACCCGGCGTGCGCCGCCCGCCTTCGCCAGTTGGAGCGCGATCTGGCCGACCGCGCTCGCCGCCGCCGTCACCAGCACGGACTCGCCCGGCCGCGGCCGCGCCGCCTCGTACGCGCCGCGTGCCACCAGGCCGCTGCGCACCAGCGCGACCGCTTCCACGGCGGACGCGTGGTCGGGGATGTGCGAGGCCATGGACTCGTGGAGGACGGCGCTGTCGGCGTACCCGTGCGAGAAGCAGAGGCCGGTCACCCGGTCGCCGGGGGCGAAGGCGGTGACGCCCTCGCCGACCGCCGTCACCGTCCCGGCGAGCTCGCCGCCGAGCGGGAACGGCGCGCTGCCCTCGCGGACCTTGCGGACGACGGGCAGGGTGATGCCGATGGCGTCGGTGGCCACGAGGAGTTCGCCGGGGCCGGGCGCGGGGGCCGCGACGTCCTCGACGAACAGGACCTCGGGGCCGCCGTTGACCTCGAAGCGAACACGACGCATGGACCCTCCCGGGGTTGGTGGAGAACTCGTTGGGAGTCCCAACGGTATAGTGAAGTCGTTGGGAAGTCCAATGGTTTTTGGGTATGGTCGAAGAGTGACCCAACGTGCTGACTCCGCCGCCTCGCTCCCCGCGCTCCAGCGCATCCAGGCCCTGCCGAGCTGGCTGCTCGGCCACGTCGCCACCCGGGGCCGGGCCCTCGTCGCCGACGCCGTCGCTGGTGAGGGCGCCAAGATGTGGCACCACGCGGTGCTCGCCGCCGTCTGCGAGTACGGGCCCATCGCGCAGGCCGAGCTCGGGCGGCGGATCTCCCTCGACCCCAAGGACCTGGTCGGCTTCCTCAACGACCTTCAGGCCGAGGGATATGTGTTGCGCGAGCCGGACCCGAAGGACCGCCGCAAGAACGCGGTGTCGGTGACGCCGGCGGGCGAGCGGATGCTCGCGCGCTGCTCGGCGGCGGCGGACCGGGCCAACGCGGAACTCCTCGCCCCGCTGAGCGCGGCCGAGCGCGAGCAGCTGATGGACCTGCTGCGCAGGATCGGGGGCGCTGAGGTCGGCTGAGCGGGCTGGTGCACATTCGCTGCGGCACCCCGTGCCCCAAAGGGGCGCGGGGAACTGCGCGACCAGCCACGCACGGTCCGCAGCCGAAGAGCCGCGGCGGCGAGCCGGCCCGTCAGTCCCGCGCTGCCGGGGCCGACAGGCCTACGCGGTGCTCGCCCGCGTACACGTTCATGGACGCGCCCCGCAGGAAGCCGACCAGCGTCAGACCGCTCTCGGCGGCCAGGTCGACCGCGAGCGAGGAGGGCGCCGAGACCGCCGCGAGCACCGGGATCCCGGCCATGACCGCCTTCTGGGCCAGCTCGAACGAAGCCCGGCCGGACACCAGCAGGACCGCCCGCGACAGCGGCAGCCCCCCGGCCTGCACGGCGCGGCCCACCAGCTTGTCCACCGCGTTGTGGCGGCCGACGTCCTCGCGGATGTCCAGCAGTTCGCCCTGGTCCGAGAAGAGCGCGGCCGCGTGCAGACCGCCGGTCCGCTCGAAGACCCGCTGCGAGGCCCGCAGCCGCTCGGGCAGGCTCGCCAGGAGCTCGGGCGTGACGCGGACCGGGGGAGTGTCGGCGATCGGGAAGCGGGCGTTGGTGCGGACGGCGTCGAGGCTGGCCTTGCCGCACAGCCCGCACGACGACGTCGTGTAGACGTTGCGCTCCAGGGTGATGTCGGGGACCTCGACGCCCGGTGCGAGCTGGACGTCCACCACGTTGTACGTGTTGACGCCCTCGGCCGTCGCCCCCGCGCAGTACACGATCGACCGTATGTCGTCGGCGGCCGCGATCACGCCCTCGCTGACCAGGAACCCGGCCGCGAGCGCGAAGTCGTCGCCCGGGGTGCGCATGGTGATCGCGAGCGGCCTGCCGTTCAGCCGGATCTCCAGTGGCTCCTCGGCCACCAGCGTGTCCGGCCTGGCGGAGACCGCGCCGTCCCGGATGCGGATGACGCGGCGGCGCTCGGTGACCCGTCCCATACGACTGTTCCCGATTCTGTACGTGACCTTGACGAACTCATTGTCCTGCACCCGGAGGGTGAGGTTGGCCGCGGAGCTGACACAAGGCTCCAAAGGCATGGCGCGAAGCCTGTTGGATCTCTTGCCCCTGTACCGGTCGGTAGCCACGAAGACTGGATGGCTCCTGATGTCCTACGAGGGGAATCGAGGCATGACCGGCATGCGAGGCTCACGCGTCGTCGCGCTCGGGCACTACCAGCCCGCGAAGGTGCTCACCAACGAAGACCTTGCCGCCATGGTCGAGACCAGCGACGAGTGGATCAGCAGCCGGGTCGGCATCCGCACCCGCCATGTGGCGGGTCCCGACGAGCCCGTCGACGAGCTGGCCGCGCACGCCGCCGCCAAGGCGCTGGCCACCGCCGGGCTCACCCCCGCCGACATCGACCTTGTCCTGGTCGCCACCTCCACCGCGGTCGACCGCTCCCCGAACACCGCGGCCCGGGTCGCCGCCCGGCTCGGCATGGGCGCGCCCGCCGTGCTGGACCTCAACGTCGTCTGCGCCGGGTTCACCCACGCCCTGGCCACCGCCGACCACGCCGTACGGGCCGGCTCGTCCAAGCGGGCCCTGGTCATCGGCGCGGACAAGATGACCGGCATCACCGACTGGACCGACCGCACCACCTGCGTCCTGGTCGGCGACGGCGCGGGCGCCGCCGTGGTCGAGGCGTCGGACGAGGAGCTGATCGGCCCGGTGCTGTGGGGCTCGGTCCCCGAGATGGGCCATGCCGTGCGCATCGAGGGCACCCCGCCGGTCTTCGCGCAGGAGGGCCAGGCCGTCTACCGCTGGGCCACCACCCAACTCCCGCCGATCGCCCGCCAGGTGTGCGAGCGGGCCGGGCTCACCCCCGAGGACCTGGCCGCCGTCGTCCTGCACCAGGCCAACCTCCGCATCATCGAACCGGTCGCCCGCAAGATCGGCGCGGTCAACGCGGTCATCGCCCGCGATGTCGTCGACTCCGGCAACACCTCCGCCGCGAGCATCCCGATGGCCCTGTCCAAGCTGGTCGAGCGCGGCGAGATCGGCACCGGCGACCCGGTCCTGCTCTTCGGCTTCGGCGGCAACCTCTCGTACGCGGGCCAGGTCATCCGCTGCCCCTGAGCGACAGGCACCGCGAGCTCAGCCGACCGCCGCCGCTGCGGCCTCCGCGTCCGCGCACTCGCCCCACCGCGCCTCCGCGAGCAGCATCGCGACCAGGACCAGCACCAGCGCGAACAGCTCGGCGAGCGCGTCCACCTGGACGCCGAGCAGCGCGGTGGCCAGCGCGGCCGCGGTGGCGGCCGCGCGGTAGCCCAGCGGCGCGATCCGCAGCGACGCGCGGAAGGCGACGTTGCCCGCGAGGAAGAGCGCCACACCGCCCGCGAGCGCCACGGCGGGCGCGGTCGGCAGCTGGTCCGGCAGATGCCCGATGGACTTCTTCACCCCGGCCGCGAGCACGGCGACCCCGAGCAGCATCGGCACGAAGCAGTAGAAGTACGCCCGCATGGTGGTCCGGAAGCGGGTGATCCCCGTGACCCGGCGCAGCGCCGCCTCGGCCGCCGCCTCGTCCCGGATGAAGTAGGTCCACCACAGCGCGGTCGCCAGCGCGAGGGCGATGACCACTCCGCCGAACAGGCCCAGATCGAGCCGGAGGTCGCCGGAGCCGACCCCGATCGCGATGACGGACTCGCCGAACGCGACGATCAGCAGCAGCCCGTGGCGCTCCACGAAGTGCGCCGGGTCCAGCGCCCCGACCCGGCTGGTCACCGGCTCGCTGGTGTCGGTGTACCGGCCGGTGATCCGGCCCGAGATGCCCGGTGTGACCGTCTGGATCACGATCGCCGCCAGCCACCACGCCTCGGTGGCGCGGCCGCCGACCGTACCGGCGGCGGTGACACAGAGCGCGGCCGCCACATTGGGCAGCGCGAAACTGAGCACGTACCGGCCGTGGATCAGGGCGTACAGCGCGCTGTGCACCACGGTGACCAGCAGATAGCCGAGGCCGAACGCCACACCGTCGTCCTTGAACACCCCGGGGATCGCCAGGGCGCAGGTGAGAAATCCGCTCATGCCGAGGACGAGCGGGAGGCGCCGGGCGTTGGTCTCGGGCGGTACCTGGTTGGTGAGATAGGCGTACGCCCCGTACATCCAGAACAGCACCACGAAGATCAGCAGCACCCGCCCGGCCTGGGCGAACGACAGGTCATGGGTGAGCAGTACGGTCAGCTGGGTCAGGGTGAAGACGAAGACCAGGTCGAAGAAGAGCTCCAGGGTGGAGACCCGCCGGTCCTCGGTGCCGGACGTGTGGGCGCCGGACACCCCTGTGGCAGTGCCGGACGCCTCTGCCGCCCGTGGCGCTCCGGTGGCGCCGTCCGCGTCCGCCATGTGGTCCCCCTGTCTCGCATGCCTGTGCCGATCGTGCGGCGCACACCATAACCGGGGCGGGGGCGGCCACTTGGACCGGCACCGTCACGTGCACCCTGTATACGAAGCACCCCCGCCCGTCTCAGCATGCGGTCCCCACTCACGTGATGTCACTCATAATTGACCGTGGGTGCGTACCGCGACCGGTCCCCGGTCACTACCTTCGCCGTACGGCCGCCCCGTGCGAAGGCGGCCGTAGCGCCACCTCCTGCCCCGCCCGACCTGAGCGGAGACCCACAGATGGCACCCACCCTCACCCTCAAGCCCGGCACCGCCTGGGCCGACGCCTGGCAGCGCTGCCGGGCGATCGCGCCCGAGGCGTTCCGGGACGACCGCGTCCTCAACCTCTGGGCCGCGCAGTGGCGGCCCGACGGCCGCGCCCTGCCCGCCACCAGTCCCGTCGACGGCACTCCCATCGCGGGCCCGCCGCGGCTGGACGCGCCCACCGCCCAACAGGCGGTCCGCGCCTCGCTCGACCAGCACCGCGCCTGGCGGCACACCCCGCTCGCCGAGCGCGGGGCCCGCGTCGGCGCCACCCTCGACGCGCTCACCGAACACCGCGAACTGCTCGCCCTGCTCCTCGTCTGGGAGATCGGCAAGCCCTGGCGGCTCGCCCAGGCGGACGTCGACCGCGCGATCGACGGAGTGCGCTGGTACGTGGAGAACATCGACGCGATGGTCGACGGCCGCACCCCGCTGGCCGGTCCCGTCTCCAACATCGCGAGCTGGAACTATCCGATGAGCGTGCTCGTTCACGCGATGCTGGTACAGGCACTGGCCGGCAACGCCGTCATCGCCAAGACCCCGACGGACGGCGGCGTCGCCTGCCTCACCCTGGCCAGTGCGCTGGCCGTGCGCGAGGGCATCCCCGTCACCCTCGTCAGCGGCAGCGGCGGCGAGCTCTCCGAGGCGCTGGTGCGCTCGCCGGAGATCGGCTGTGTGTCGTTCGTCGGCGGCCGCGACACCGGCGCGCGCATCGCCACGGCCGTCACCGACATCGGCAAGCGGCACATCCTCGAACAGGAAGGGCTCAACACCTGGGGAATCTGGAACTATTCGGACTGGGACGCCCTGTCCACCGTCATTCCCAAGCTGTACGACTACGGCAAGCAGCGGTGTACCGCGTACCCGAGGTTCGTCGTGCAGCGCGCGCTCTTCGACCAGTTCCTCGCCGCGTACCTCCCGGCGGTCCGCAAGGTCCGCACGGGCCACCCCCTCGCGGTGGAGCATCCCGAAGACGCCCTGCCCGAGCTGGACTTCGGGCCGCTCATCAACGCGGCCAAGGCCAAGGAGCTGGGTGACCAGGTCACCGAGGCGATCGACCGCGGCGCCGTCCCGCTGCACCGGGGCAGCCTCGCCGACGGCCGCTTCCTGGCGGGCCAGGACACCGGCGCGTATCTGCCGCCGGTGACGCTGCTCAACCCGCCGCCGTCGTCACCGCTGTTCCACGCGGAGCCGTTCGGCCCGGTCGACACCATCGTCCTGGTCGACACGGAGGCGGAGCTCCTGGCCGCCATGAACGCCTCGAACGGGGCGCTGGTCGCCAGCCTGTCGACCGACGACCCGGAGACCTACGCACGGCTGGCCCCGCAGATACGGGCCTTCAAGGTCGGCCGCGGCAAGGCGCGTTCACGCGGCGACCGCGAGGAGCTGTTCGGCGGCTTCGGCGCGTCCTGGCGCGGCGCGTTCGTCGGCGGCGAGCTGCTGGTCCGCGCGGTCACGGAGGGACCGGCGGGGGAGCGGCTGCCGGGGAACTTCCCTCAGTCGTACGCGTAAGGGCGCGCGTCCTATCGGGCGCGCTTGCGCAGGACGTCGAGAGCGCGGTCGGCATGCACGTTCATGCGGATCTCGCTCTTGACGATCTCCAGGACGCGGCGGTCGGTGTCTATGACGAACGTGACGCGCTTGGTCGGGGCCATGCTGAACCCCCGCTTGACGCCGAAGCGTTCCCGTACGCCGCCGTCCGGGTCCGAGAGCAGCGGATAGCCGAACGAGTGCTTCTCGGTGAACTCGGCCTGCCGCTCGACGGAGTCGGCGCTGATGCCGACCGGCTGCGCCCCGAGGGCCCGGAACTCCCCGGCGATGTCGCGGAAATGGCAGGCCTGAGCGGTGCAGCCGGGGGTGAGGGCCGCCGGGTAGAAGAACAGCACGGCGGGGCCCTGGGCCAGCAGCCCCGACAGGCTGCGCGGGGTGCCGGTCTCGTCGGGGAGCTCGAAGTCGTCGACCGTGTCGCCAATTCTCATGGAGGCAGTCAACCACTCCTGTCCTAGCCGATCCCCTGGCGGTCCGCCTCCAGCGCGAACGCCCGCTCGGCCGACTCCGGGACGCTCCGCTCCACCGCTTGTACGAGCAGGGCCCGATGGCGCAGCAGCGGCTCGGCGCGCTCCGGGGGAGCCAGCCGCAGGAGCTCGTCCAGGGCGGCCATCAGCCGCCGGGTGACCTGGGGGCTGCCGATCGCGTACGTACGGATCTCGGCGAGGCCGAGGTCCACGAAGTCGCCCCACGACGGTACGGGCTGGACGAGCCGCACCGCGCCCCGGCGGTCCCGGTGGCCCACGTTCCCCAGGGGCAGGGGGGCGAGCGCGGCGAGCAGCTGCACGATCCGGTCCAGGCACTGCACCGCCGTGGTCGGATCGTTCACGGCCGGGGAGAGCGCCCGTAGCGCGATGTCGCAGAGCTGGCGCAGCCCGAAGCCGAGGTCCTGGTGGAACGTGCGCTCCACCCCCACCGACACCGTGTACCCGAGCGCCCGGCGCGACGGCGCCCGCCCGCCGTGCACCGCCAGCATGGGGGTGCCGGGCACCACGAAGTCCCCGATGCGCGGAATGAGGCGCAGCACCACGCCCTGGCGGCGGGCGGCGCGTACGAGCCGGGCGATGTTCACGTCCCGCAGCAACCCGGCTCGCCCGCTGTGCCCGACCTGTCCGCTCTCCCCGGGCAGCTCGTCCCCGTCGATCCCGCCCCGGGGCATCTTGTGCAGCACCCGGAACGCCTCGGCGGCGATCCGCTCGACGACGTGCCCGACCCGCATCAGCCGCAGCGTCGCGTTCACGTACGCGATGAACAGGAGCAGGCTCAGCGCGACCAGCACGATCGTGAGCACGCTCTGGGTGACCGGCACGCTGTCGACGCGCCCCGGATCGGTCTCGCCGCTGTACGAGGTGAGGACGAGCAGCGAGAGCGCGAAGGTGGAGAGGAAGACGGCGAAGGTCAGCTTGGTGATCCGGGAGCGTACGAAGATCCGCACCACCCGCGGGGTGAGCCCGCTGGCCATCTGCACGGCGACCAGCGAGATGCTGAAGACCACACCGATGAAGGTCATCATCGCCGAGCTGACGGTGGTGACCACGGTCTTCAGGTCGTCGACAAGACCGATGAGATCGCTGATCGCCTCGTTCTCGCCCTGCCGGTGCAGCTCGTCGACGATCGCCGTGTCCAGCCAGTGCGCCAGCAGCCACAGCAGACACACCAGCGCCAGCGCCGCGCTCGGCGCGAACCAGAAGGTGTCCCGCAGATGCTCCCGCAGCGGCGACAGCATCCGAGGCCGCCGATAACGCTCGCCCTTGCCCACCCGCCGAGGCTAGAGCCTGCTCGGCGGATCTCGCCGGGGACGCGCGGGCCGACGTGCTCATCTGTGCCGCCGTCCGCCCGCGCTCGCCTGACCACGCGATATGCGGGTGAACGGCACCTCAAACCCCTGGTAGAGTTATCTCTGTCGCCGCGGGGAACAAGCCCGCGAGACAAAACACCTGGTCCGGGTGGCGGAATGGCAGACGCGCTAGCTTGAGGTGCTAGTGCCCTTTATCGGGCGTGGGGGTTCAAGTCCCCCCTCGGACACCAGCAACACCCGTAAAAACCCCAGTTCACCTGGGGTTTTTTGCGTTTTCCGGGCCCGCCGCGGGATCGCCGCGAAGCCCCCGCGCGCCCCAGTCGATCAAGTGTCTACAGCCATGTAGACGGCACGGCTGTTTCTCCATAAGGTATGCCTCAGCTAACCACGCCGGGCCGCATCCCGTCGGGGTGGGCTTCTGGTTCCGTACCCATCGCCCGTAAGGACTCCATCGTGCCCAAGACCGCACGGCCGCTCGCGGCCCTGTCGACCGTGGCCGCCGCCTCCCTGCTTCTCGTGACGGGGTGCTCCAGCTCCGACAGCGGCAAGGGCGCCGACGCAGCGCCGACGGCGACCGGTGGGTCGCTCGCAGGGCAGTCGATCACCGTCTACAGCGGGCAGCACGAGCAGACCGTCAAGGCACTGACCGCGGACTTCGAGAAGCGCACCGGGGTGAAGGTCAAGCTGCGCTCGGGCGACGAGGCCGAGCTCGCCAACCAGATCCTTCAGGAGGGACCCGCCTCCCCGGCCGATGTCTTCTACGCGGAGAACCCGCCGGCGCTGACCGTTCTCGAAGAGAAGGGGCTGCTGGCGGACGTCGCACCGGCGACCCTCAAGTCCGTGGCCGCGGCCGACAGTTCGCCCAAGGGCGGCTGGGTCGGGGTGTCCGCGCGCACCGCCGCGTTCGTCGCGCGTACCGGCACTCCGGCCGACAGCGCACCGCCCGCCTCCGTACGCGATCTCGCCTCGCCGGCCTGGAAGGGGCGGCTCGGCATCGCCCCCGGCGAGACCGACTTCGCCCCGATCGTCACCCGCATGATCAAGACCGACGGCGCCGACGGCGCCAAGAAGTGGCTGGAGGGACTGAAGGCCAACGCCAAGGTCTACAACAGCAACGAGGACCTGTCGGTGGCCGTCAACAGCGGCGAGGTGCAGGGCGGGGTCGTGGACCACTACTACTGGTACCGCCTGCGCGACGAGAAGAGCGCGGCCGGCACCCACAGTAAGCTGCACTACTTCGCCAAGGGCGACCCCGGCGCGCTCGTCGACGTCTCCGGCGCGGGCATCCTCAAGACCAGCAAGCACCGGGCCGCGGCCCAGGCGTTCCTCGCCTACCTCGACGGCAAGGACGCCCAGAAGCTGATCGCCGGGTCCCAGAGCTATGAGTACCCGCTGGTCGCGGGCGTGCCGGGCAAGCCCGAGCTCGCACCGCTCGGCTCGGTCGGAACCGTCGCCTCCGTCGCCGAGCTCGGTGACGGCAAGGAAGCCCTGCAACTCCTCCAGGACACCGGCCTCCTCCAGTGATCACCCCGCTCACCGGGGACGGCCCCGCCCCGCTGCGGCTGCGGCGGGCCGCCGGTCTGCTCTCGCCGCTGCCCCTGCTCGCCTTCGGCGTCGTCGCCGTGGTCGTCTCGCCGCTCGTCTTCGTCGGGATGCAGGCGAGCCAGGCCGGTTGGGACCAGGCGCACCGGCTGCTCGGGCGGCCGGTGATCGCCACCCTCGTCCAGCACACCCTGGCCCTGTCCGCCGCCGTGACCCTGGGCACCGCCGTCATCGGCTTCGGCGCCGCCTATCTCATCGAGCGCACGGATCTGCCCGGACGGCGCTGGTGGACGGTGCTGCTCGCGCTGCCGCTCGCCGTCCCCGAGTTCGTCCGCGGCTACTCCTGGGTCTCGCTCTACCCGTCCGTGCACGGCTACTGGGGCGCGGTCCTGGTGATGACCTGCTCGCTCTACCCGCTGGTCCTGCTCCCGGTCGCGGCCACCCTGCGGCGTACGGACGGGGCCGCCGAGGAGGTGTCGCGCAGCCTGGGGCGCGGGCCGTGGGCCACGCTGTGGCGGGTCACCGTGCCGCTGACGCGCCCCGCGCTCGCCGGTGGCGCGCTGCTGGTCTCGCTCTATCTGCTCGGCGAGTACGGCGCGTTCGCGATGCTGCGCTACACCACCTTCGCCACCGCCATCTTCACCGAGTACAAGCTCGGCTTCGACGCCGCGTCGGCCTCGCTGCTCACCCTGGTGCTCGTCCTGCTCGCGCTGCTGCTGGTCGGCCTGGACGCCTGGGCAGGCCGCCGGGGCCGGGTCACCCGCCCCGGCGGCGGCGCCCGTCGCGCCGCGCCCGCCCCGCTCGGCCGCTGGAAGCTGCCCGCGTGCGGCGCGCTGGCGGCGGTCGTCGCCGTGTCGCTCGGCGTTCCGCTCTACGCGCTCGGCTACTGGCTGGTGAAGGGCGATTCGACCACGCTGCCGTCGGCCTCCGTGTGGTCCTCCGCGCTTACCACCCTCGGCTACGCCTCGGCGGCGGCCGCCGTGTCCACCGCCGCCGCCGTGCCGGTGGCGCTCTACGGCTGGCGGCGCGGCACCCGGCTCGCCCGGACCGCCGAGCGTGCCGCGTACCTCACCCGCGCGCTGCCGGGCATCGCGGTGGCCCTCTCCGTGGTGTTCTTCGCCATCCGTTATGCCCAACCCCTCTACCAGCAGCCCCCGATGCTGGTCACCGGCTATGTGATCCTCTTCTTCCCGCTCGCCCTCACCGCCGTGCGCGCGGCCCTCGCCCATGTGCCGCCGGGCGTCGAGGAGGTCGCCCGCTCGCTGGGCACGCGCCCCCTCGCCGTCTTCGCCCGGGTCACTCTCCCGCTGGTGCTGCCCGGGCTCGGGGCGGCCGCCGCGATGGTGCTCCTGACGGCGAGCACCGAACTCACCGCCACCCTGCTGCTGCGCCCCACCGGCACCCAGACCCTGGCCACCCAGTTCTGGATCTACACCAGCGGTCTGGCGTACGGCGCCGCCGCCCCGTACGCGGCGCTGATGGTCCTCATGTCCGTGCCCCCGGTGCTGCTCCTGACCCGGCGCGCGCTAGGGCCTGTCCGGTGGATCTGGCCGCCCTCGGCCCGGGACACCCTTTTCGGTCCTGGTGAGCGTGGGTCTGGTGCGTGCAGCTGCAAGGCGGAGGAGGGCGGCGACGCGGAGCGTCGGCAACCGACGACAACGCGGCAGATGTGCGTGCCAGACCCACGCGTCCCAGGCCAGATCCACCGGACAGGCCCTAACTCCCACCCCACCCCGGAGTCCTCCCGATGAGCGGCCTCGCGATCACCGCCCTGCACGCGGCCCACGGCCGCACCCCGATCCTCGACGGCGTCGACCTCGCCGTACCGAACGGCGCCCTCGCCTGCGTCCTCGGCCCGTCGGGGTGTGGCAAGTCCACCCTGCTGCGCGTCGTCGCCGGGTTCCACCCCGCGCTGCGCGGCGAGGTCGCGCTCGGCGGCACCCTGCTCGACGACGGACGGCGCCGGCTGCCCGCCGAGCGCCGCCGGATCGGTTACGTACCCCAGGACGGCGCCCTCTTCCCGCACTTGAGCGTCGCCGCGAACATAGGCTTCGGCCTGCCCCGGTCGCAGCGCCGCGAGCGGGTCGCCGAACTCCTGGACCTGATCGGGCTGCCCGGGCTCGGCGGCCGCCATCCGCATCAGCTCTCCGGCGGCCAGCAGCAGCGGGTCGCGCTGGCCCGGGCCCTCGCCCCCAGGCCCGAACTGCTGCTCCTGGACGAGCCGTTCGCCGCCCTGGACGCGGCCCTGCGCACCGAGCTGCGCGCCGAGGTCGCCGCCACCCTGCGCGCGGCCGGGGCCACCGCCGTCCTGGTCACCCACGACCAGGACGAGGCGATCTCGTTCGCGGACACCATCGCGGTGATGCGGGCGGGCCGGATCGTCCAGCAGGCCACGCCCCAGGTGCTCTACCGCGAACCGGCCGACGCCTCGGTCGCCGGGTTCCTCGGCGAGGCCAACATCGTCGCGGCCCAGCTGGACGGTCTGCGGGCCGACACCGCGTTCGGCATCCTGAAGCTCACCGTCAACGCCGGTGCGGCGCGCCGGGGTCCGGTACTGCTGCGCCCGCGCCAGCTGCGCCTCAGCGTCACGCCCGGACCCGGCAAGGTGCGCACCCGGGTCCACCGCTGCCACTTCCGGGGCAGCGACCACCGGCTGGAACTCATGGCACACGAGGATCAGGGGCTGCCCGAGGTGCTGGTCGCCTACACCGATGTGCCGTGGCCCGAGGGCGAGGCATACGTCGAGGTGGAAGGCCCGGCGCACCCCGTGGAGGAGCCCGTCGCCTCCGCTCACTGAGCCACGCCCGCCGCTGCGAGTGGGCCGCGTCACTCAACTCACGTCCGGGTAAGGGCTGTTGGGTTGCGCATGCGGATGTCTACCCTGTTACAGGCCTCGAAGGGACAGCATTGCCTTTAGGGGGAGACGCATGAGCAGCAGTACTCGGAGCGGCACGGAGAACACTGCACGGCCGGCGGAGCCGGGCAAGGGCGAGAAGCTGGCCGACTGGGCGGACGGGCGCCTGGGCATCTACTCACTCGCCAAGACCCAGATGCGCAAGATTTTCCCGGACCACTGGTCCTTCATGTTCGGCGAGATCTGCCTTTACAGCTTTATCGTCCTGATTCTCACCGGTATCTATCTGACGCTGTTCTTCGAGCCGAGCGGTGTGGAGGTCGTCTACCACGGCGCGTACACGCCGTTGAACGGTGTCCGGATGACCCGGGCCTATGAGTCGACGCTCGACCTCAGCTTCGAGGTCCGCGGCGGTCTGCTCATCCGGCAGGTGCACCACTGGGCGGCGCTCGTCTTCTGCGCCGGACTGCTGGTGCACATGATGCGGGTGTTCTTCACCGGGGCCTACCGCAAGCCGCGCGAGCTCAACTGGCTGTTCGGCTGGACGATCCTGTTCACCGCACTGATCACCGGCCTCACCGGCTACTCGCTCCCCGACGACCTGCTGTCCGGCACGGGCATCCGGTTCGCGGACGGCGCCATCCTGTCGATCCCGGTGATCGGCACGTATCTCTCGTTCTTCCTGTTCGGCGGGGAGTTCCCGGGCCACGACATCATTCCGCGGCTCTACTCGGTGCACATCCTGCTGCTGCCGGGGCTGATCCTGGGTCTGGTGGTGACCCATCTGATCCTGGTCTTCTACCACAAGCACACCCAGTTCGCCGGGGCCGGGCGGACCGAGAAGAACGTGGTGGGCGCGCCGCTGATGCCGATCTACACCGCGAAGGCGGGCGGCTTCTTCTTCCTGGTCTTCGGGCTGCTGACGATCATGGGCGCGGTGGCGAGCATCAACCCGGTCTGGGCGATGGGCCCCTACCGGCCCGACATGGTCTCCACCGGCGCCCAACCCGACTGGTATCTGGGCTTCTCCGAGGGACTGATCCGGGTGATGCCGGGATGGGAGATCAACGCCTGGGGCCATACGCTCGCCCTCGGCGTCCTCATCCCGTTCACGCTCTTCCCGCTTCTGCTGGCGGCGATCGGCGCGTATCCGTTCATCGAGAACTGGATCACCGGGGACAAACGCGAGCACCACATCGCGGACCGGCCGCGCAACCACCCCGTCCGCACGGGCCTGGGCACGGCGTGGCTGGCCATGTACTTCGTGTGCCTGGTCGGCGGCGGCAACGACCTGTGGGCCACGCACTTCCACCTCTCCATCAACTCGATCACCTGGTTCGTGCGGATCGGCTTCTTCCTCGTGCCGGCGCTCACCTTCATCGTCACCAAGCGGATCTGCCAGGGACTCCAACTGCGCGACCGGGACAAGGCGCTGCACGGCCGGGAGAGCGGCATCATCAAGAAGCTGCCGCACGGCGAGTTCGTCGAGGTCCATGAACCGCTCGACCAGGCAGAGCTCTACAAGCTCACCCAGCACGAGCAGCCCAAGCCCTTCCAGATCGGCCCGGAGGTCGACGAGAACGGCGTACGCCGCAAGGTCAAGCGCTCCGAGCGACTGCGGGCCAAGCTCGCAGGCGCCCTGTACGGCGAGGGCGCGTACGTACCCAAGGCGACCGTCGAGGAGTACAAGCAGCTCAACAGCGCCGAGCACGACCAGGAGCACCAGCACCACTGAGACACCTGGCGCCGGACAAGTCCGGACATGACCGATACAGGCTCCGCCGCGTCCGGCGGGGCCTGTTCGTCTTCCGTACCGCCGCGCGCCATGGATTCGCCACTGGCCCTTCCGTAACCCTCGCTGTTCTTGGAACACTCCAGTCGCTTCTGTCCCCACACGCTTGCAGAGGTCTCCTCACTCATGGCTGAACTCAATCGGCGCCGGTTCCTCCAGCTCGCCGGCGGCACCGCGGCCCTCACGATGCTGTCCGACAGCATCGCCCGCGCCGCCGCCATCCCCGCTCAGGGCACCACGGGCAGCATCCAGGACGTCGAGCACATCGTCGTGCTGATGCAGGAGAACCGTTCCTTCGACCACTACTTCGGCTCGCTCAAGGGCGTACGCGGCTTCGGCGACCCGCGTCCCGTGACGCTGCCGAGCGGCAAGTCGGTCTGGCACCAGCAGGGCAACGGCAAGGAGGTGCTGCCGTTCCGGCCCAAGGCCGACAACCTCGGGCTGCAGTTCATCCAGGACCTCAACCACGACTGGGCCGGCAGCCACCAGGCGTTCAACAACGGCAAGTACGACCAGTGGGTGCCCGCCAAGACGTCCACCACCATGGCGTACCTGACGCGCGAGGACATCCCCTTCCACTACGCGCTGGCCGACGCCTTCACCATCTGCGACGCCTACCACTGCTCGTTCATCGGCTCCACCGACCCGAACCGCTACTACATGTGGACCGGGTTCACCGGCAACGACGGCACCGGCGGCGGGCCCGTCCTCGGCAACGACGAGAAGGGGTACGGCTGGACGACCTACCCCGAGCGCCTGGAGCAGGCCGGGGTGTCCTGGAAGATCTACCAGGACGTCGGCGACGGCCTGGACGCGGCCGGCGGCTGGGGCTGGATCAACGACGCCTACCGCGGCAACTACGGCGACAACTCGCTGCTGTACTTCAACAACTACCGCAACGCCAAGCCCGGCGACCCGCTCTACGACAAGGCCCGCACCGGCACCAACGCCAAGGCGGGCGAGGGCTTCTTCGACGTCCTGAAGGCCGACGTCAAGGCCGGCACGCTGCCCAAGGTCTCCTGGGTCGTGGCGCCCGAGGCGTTCACCGAGCACCCCAACTGGCCCGCGAACTACGGCGCCTGGTACATCTCCCAGGTGCTCGACGCGCTCACCTCCGACCCCGATGTGTGGGCGAAGACCGCGCTGTTCATCACGTACGACGAGAACGACGGCTTCTTCGACCACATCGTGCCGCCGTTCCCGCCCTCCTCGGCGAACCAGGGCCTGTCCACGGTCGCCACCTCGGCCGACTACTACGGCGGCGACCTCCTGCACGCCGCCGGTCCCTACGGCCTTGGCCAGCGGGTGCCGATGCTCGTCGTCTCGCCCTGGTCCACCGGCGGTTACAGCTGCTCGGAGACGTTCGACCACACCTCGATCATCCGGTTCATGGAGCGCCGCTTCGGTGTCCAGGAGCCCAACATCTCGCCCTGGCGCCGCGCGGTCTGCGGTGACCTGACGTCCGCGTTCGACTTCAGCCGCTCGACCACGGCGCCGGCCGCCCTGCCGTCCACGGCCGCGTATGTGCCGCCGGACCACAACCGGCACCCGGACTTCGTGCCGGTCCCGCCCGCGACCGGCACCATGCCCACGCAGGAGCCGGGCTCGCGCCCGACGCGGCCGCTGCGGTACGCGCCGTACGTGGACGGCTCGGCGAACGCGAGCACCGGCAGGTTCACCCTGAAGTTCAGCGGCGGCACGGCCTCGGGCGCGCAGTTCCTGGTCACCTCCGCCAACCGTACGGACGGGCCCTGGACGTACACGACCGAGGCGGGCAAGTCGCTCTCGGACACCTGGAACACCGCGTACTCCAAGGGCACCACCAACCTCAGCGTGTTCGGCCCCAACGGCTTCCTGCGGACCTTCCGCAACGCGGGGAAGACCGCGGGCCCGGAGGTGACCGCGCGTCACAACGCGGCCACCGGAAACCTGGATCTGACCTTCACCAACGCGGGCTCGGCGAGCGCGCGTCTGACGGTCACCAACGCCTACGGCGGGGCGTCCCGGGCGCTCACCGTCCAGCCGGGCGCGACCGTCACGTACTGCGTCGACCTGGCGGCGAGCAAGCGCTGGTACGACGTGTCGGTGGTCTCCGGCACCGACAGCACGTTCCTTCGGCGGTTCGCCGGGCATGTGGAGACGGGCGCGGAGGGCGTCAGCGACCCGGCGATCCTGACCGCCTGATCCTGGTGCGCAGATGACCGGGCCGTCCTCGTGAGGGGGCGGCCCGGTCAGCGTGCCAGGAGTTCGCGCAGGGCGCGGACGACCTCGGCGGGGGACTCCTCCGCCATGAAGTGGCCGCAGGAGACGGTCCGGTGGACCAGATCGGGGGCCCAGTCGCGCCAGAGTTCGGCGGCGTCCACGCCGGGCGCGCCCCAGTCCTGCTGGATGACCGTCACCGGCATGCGCAGCCGGTTGCCCGTGCGGCGGTCGGCGGCGTCGTGCTCCACGTCGATGTGCGCCGAGGCCCGGTAGTCGGCGACGATCGACGGGACGGCGGCCCGGCAGGCCCGCAGATAGGCGGCGCGCACCTCGGCGGGGATCGCGTCCGGGTCGCGGGTCCACAGATCCAGGTAGTGGCCGAAGAAGTCGTCGGCGGTGGCCGCGATCATCCGCTCCGGCAGGCCCGGCGGCTGGGCCATCAGATAGAGCGGGAAGCCGACCGCGCCGGGCGTGCCGCGCAGCACCTCCCAGGTGTCCAGGGTCGGCACCACGTCGAGCGAGGCGAGATGGGTGACGGCGCCCGGATGGTCGAGCCCGGCGCGGACGGCGACGAGCGCGCCCCGGTCGTGCCCGGCGAGCGCGAACCGGTCGTGGCCGAGCGCGCGGGCGAGGGTGACGATGTCGGCGGCCATGGTCCGCTTCGCGTACGTCAGGCCGTCGGTGTCGAGCGGCTTGTCGCTGTCGCCGTAGCCGCGCAGATCGGGGCAGATCACGGTGTGGTCGGCCGCCAGCTCCGGGGCGACATGACGCCACATCAGATGCGTCTGCGGAAAGCCGTGGAGCAGCACCACGGGCGGCCCCGAGCCGCCGACGGCCGCCAGCAGCGACACCGCCTCGGCCACCGGCACCCGGTGGTAGGAGAAGCCGCCGATCCCGGGCTGCGGGGGTTGCGTGCGGTCCATGTGGTCCGTGCGTTCCATGGGGCCTGACCTTTGCCGAGCGAGCGGTCGGATCGGGCCAAATCGTATGGCTCAGGCAGGTTCCGGGCCGTGCGGCGCGTCATACTGGTCGGCCGGAGATCGCGCCGAGCAAGGGGACGTACGTTGGTGGACACGGTGATCGGGAGGGGCGCGGGCCGGAGCGGGGCACGGCACGCGGTCGTCATCGGGGGAAGTCTGGCGGGGCTGCTCGCGGCCCATGTGCTCGCGGACCACGCGGAGCGGGTGACGATCGTCGAGCGCGACCGGCTGCCCGACGGACCGGAGCCGCGCGGTGGGGTGCCGCAGAGCCGCCACACCCATGTGCTGATCCCGGGCGGCCAGGGGGCGTACGACACCCTGCTGCCCGGCTTCACCGACGAGCTGCTGGCGCACGGCGCGCCCCGCGTCGGCGCGCCCAACGACATCGTGCAGTGGCAGGGCGGGCGTTGGTTCCGCCGCACCGAGGAGACCGCCCACTTCATCACGCCGACGCGGCCGCTCCTGGAGTGGCTGGTGCGCCGCCGGGTGCTGGCCAACCCCCGGATCGAGGTCGTCGAGGGCACCGAGACCGTGGGCCTGGTCGGCGATTGCGTACGCGTACGCGGTGTGCTGCTGCGCGAACGCGGCGCGGCGGCCGCCGCCGTGGGCCGGGAGCCGCAGC
Source organism: Streptomyces sp. NPDC048696 (assembly GCF_043198895.1). Lineage (NCBI taxonomy): Bacteria > Bacillati > Actinomycetota > Actinomycetes > Kitasatosporales > Streptomycetaceae > Streptomyces > Streptomyces sp. NPDC048696. The sequence continues at coordinate 390,131 of NZ_JBICVJ010000006.1, forward strand.
GGCTCGCCGCCGACCTCGTGGTCGACGCCTCCGGGCGCGGCAGCAAGGCCGCCGACTGGCTGACCGCCATCGGCGCCGAACCACCCGTCGAGGAGACCCTGGAGACCGGCCTGTCCTACGCCACCCGCCTCTACCGCACGGACGAGGACGGATCCGGCGACAGCGACGCGCGGGGCCACTTCATCGTGCCCAACCCCGGCCAGACGTTCGGCGCGGTCGTGCTGCCCGTCGAGGGCGAGCGGTGGAACGTGACGCTCTGGGGGCTGCGCGGCGCCGAACCGCCGCTGGACGACCGGGGGTTCACCGAGTACGCGGACCGGCTGCCGCACCCGATCGTCCGCAAGTGGCTGGACGCGGCCAAGGCCGACTCGACCGCGCTCGCCTACCGCACCACCGCGAACATCCGCCGCCGCTACGACCGCCCGGGCCGCCGCCCCGCCGGGTTCCTGGCCACCGGCGACGCGCAGTGCGTCTTCAACCCGATCTACGGCCAGGGCATGACGGTCGCCGCGTTCAGCGCCCTCGCGCTGCGGGACGCGCTCGCCGACAGCCGTACGCCGACGACGCGGCGCGTCCAGAAGGCGATGTTCGCGGCGTCGCGGCAGGCGTGGGACATCTCGGCCGGATCGGACAAGAACATGCCGACCGCGTCGGGCAGCGCGGCGCGCAGCACCGTGGCCGACCGGTTCTCCGGGTGGTACCTCGGGCGCGTGGAGGCCCGGGCCACCGGTGACCCGGTGATCAGCAAGGTCTTCCGCGACGTGCTGTATCTGAGCGCGCCGGTGTCCGCGCTGTTCGCGCCGCGCATCGCGAAGGCGGTGCTGTTCGGCCCGGTGCGCCCGGCCCCGCAGGAGCCGCCGATGCGGCGGGAGTCGCGCGGGTAGCGGGCGGCTTCACGGACCCGTGGGGCCCCGGTCGGGGGGCCCCGCCGGTCAGGGCTGCTCGGGGCGGCCCGCGTAGAACGTCGCGATCACGTCCTCGTCACCGTGCCCGGCCGCCCGCGCCCGGGTGAACCGGGCCGCGGATGCGGCGATCAAGTCCAGCCGTACACCGGTCTGTTCGGCCGCCTCCAGGATCAGCCGGGCGTCCTTGAGCGCGGTCGTGAGCGCGAAGCTCGGGGTCAGATCGCCGGAGAGCAGCGCCGCCGACTTGCCCTGGAGATACGGGCTGTCCAGCGGGCCGCCCGCCATCGTGTCCAGGAACACCTTCGGGTCCAGGTCAAGCCCCTCGGCCAGGTTCAGACACTCGGCGATGCCGTTGACCAGGTTGATCACCCAGGTGTTGACGACCAGCTTCAGCCGGGAGGCCGCGCCCGGCTCCTCGCCCGCCCAGACCGTGCGCTGCCCGACGGCGTCGAGCACGGGCGCGACGGCCGCGCGGGCGGTGGACGGCCCGGCGACGAACACGGTGAGCTCGCCCTGCTCGGCCGGGAGCCGCGTGCCCATCACCGGCGCGTCCAGATACACGAGCCCCAATCCGGCCGCGCGTCCGGCAAGTTCGGCGGTGGCCTCGGGGCCGACCGTAGCGCACTGGAGCCACACGGCGGCGGGGGTCAGGCCCGGCGCCGCCGCCTCGATCGTCTCGGCGACCGAGGGGCCGTCGTTCAGCATCGTCAGCACGACGTCGGCCCCGCGCACCGCCTCCTCGGGGCTCGCGCACACGCTCGCCCCGTCGTCGGCGAGCGGCGCGGCCTTGGCGTGCGTACGGTTCCAGACGCGCACCGGCAGATCGGCCCGCAGCAGATTGCGGGCCATGGCCGCGCCCATGATGCCGGTGCCGAGGACGGCGACGGTGGGGTGCTGCGGGGCGGTGGACATGGCGTTCTCCTTCGGCGGGGCGGACTCCCGTACGTACGCGACCAGTTTGACGCCCCGGGCGGTCCGGCGGGCGGACCGCCTCGCCCGTCAGCTCGCCTCGGCCTGCTCGTCGGCGGCGCTCAGTCCGTCGGCCGCGGCGGCGACCCGGCGCAGCAGGTCGAGGAAGACGGACTGTTCGGCGGGGGCCAGCGGGGCGAGGAAGACCTGGTTCATCCGGGCCGTACGGTCGGTCAGTTCCCGGTGCAGGGCGCGGCCCTCGTCGGTGACGGCGAGCAGGGAGCGCCGGCCGTCGTGCGGGTCGCGCCGCTTGCGCAGCAGCCCGCGCCGGGTGAGCCGGCTGACCACCTCGGCGATGGTGGAGCGGTCCAGGCCGACCCGCTCGCCCACGGTCCGCTGGTCCAGGCCGGGGTCGGCGACCAGGGTGTTGAGGACGGCGAACTGGGGCGAAGTGGTCTGCTCGGAGACCATCGTCGTCCAGAGCAGATGGTGGGCCTGCTGGAGCCGCCGGGCCAGATGTCCGGGGTGGCCGCTCAAGTCGACTGCGGACACGGCGTGTTCCTCTCGTACGGCCGCCCGGGGCGAGCGCTTTCGGTCAACCACGTGCGGTCAAGTGTTCAGCGTACTGGGGGTGTTGACCCGTCGGACCCACCCGGTTAGCTTCGGAACCGGTATGTGCTCAGTGCACTGACTAAACACTGAGCCTACCGCTACGGGGAGTTGAAGGGCAGGGGGAAGCAATGGCCGAGATCCGAGGGCTGCGGGACGCCGTGGCCGACCTGATCCACGACGGGGACACCGTCGCGATGGAGGGGTTCACCCATCTGATTCCGTTCGCCGCGGGGCACGAGGTCATCCGGCAGGGCATCACCGATCTCACTCTGGTACGGATGACTCCCGATGTCATCTACGACCAGCTGATCGGCGCGGGCCTTGCCAGGAAGCTGGTGTTCTCCTGGGGCGGCAACCCGGGCGTCGGCTCGCTGCACCGCTTCCGCGACGCCGTCGAGAACGGCTGGCCCCGCCCGCTGGAGCTGGACGAGCACAGCCACGCGGGCATGGCCAACCGCTACACGGCGGGCGCCTCGCGGATGCCGTTCGCGCTGTTGCGCGGCTATCGCGGCACCGGTCACGACCGGCGTACGACAACGGTGTCAACGGTCAACTGCCCCTTCACCGGCGAGGAGCTGGCGGCGGTGGCGGCGGTCAACCCGGACGTCACGGTCATCCACGCCCAGCAGGCCGACCTCGAAGGCAACGTCCAGCTGTGGGGGCTCGCCGGGGTGCAGAAGGAGGCCGTGCTCGCGGCCGACCGGGTCCTGGTCACCGTCGAGGAGCTGGTCCGCGAGCTGGAGCCGCGCCCGGGCGCGGTGGTGCTGCCCGGCTGGGTCGTCGACGCGGTGGCCGTGGTGCCGGGCGGGGCCCATCCCTCGTACGCGGCGGGGTACTCGGAACGGGACAACGACTACTACCGGGAGTGGGACCGGGTATCCCGCGACCGTGAGGTGTTCTGCCAATGGCTCAAGGAGTGTGTGACGGGATGAGCGACGGGCCGGGCGGCACCGTGCTGATGGAGATCAACGCGGCGCGGGCGCTGGCGGGGACGAGGACGTGTTTCGTCGGGATCGGCCTGCCGTCCACGGCGGCCAACCTCGCCCGCCGCCTGCACAACCCCGGCCTGGTGCTGATCTACGAGTCCGGTGTCATCGGCGCCAGACCGACCCGGCTGCCGCTCTCCATCGGCGACGGCGAACTCGCCGACACCGCCGACACGCTCGTCTCCGTGCCGGAGATGTTCGCGTACTGGCTCCAGGGCGGGCGCGTCGACGTCGGCTTCCTGAGCGCGGCCCAGCTGGACCGGCACGCGAACATCAACACGACCGAGGTGGACCGGGGCCCCGGCCGCCCGCCCGGGCGGCTGCCCGGCGCGGGCGGGGCGCCCGAGATCGCCGCGCACTGCGGCGAGGTGCTGATCGTGCTGCGGCACTCGCCGCGCGCCCTCGTCGAGCACCTCGACTTCGTCACCACGCTCGGCCACGGCAGCGGCCCGGGCGACCGCGCCCGGCACGGGATGCGCGGCCGGGGCCCGACCGCCGTCATCACCGACCTGGGCGTCCTGCGCCCGGACCCGGCGACCGCCGAACTGGTCCTGACGCAGGTGCACCCCGGGGTGAGCGTGGAGCAGGTGCGCGAGGCGACCGGGTGGCCGCTGCGCACGGCCGACCGGGTGGAAGTGACGGAGCCGCCCACCGAGACCGAGCTGGTGGAGCTGAACGCTCTGAAGTCGGCCTGAAAGAGGTATACATGACATTGCGTCAGGACCCTGCGGGCGCTGTGCGGCGGGAGATCCCGCCCTACCGGGGCGTTTTGCTGCGGTATCCGCACCGGGCGCCACTGCCGGTGCGCGACCCCGAGGCCGTCGAGCTGTACGGGCCGGTCTTCGGTGACACGGACGTCCGCGAGAGCGACGACGATCTGACCGTCCGGCACGCGGGCGAGCCGCTGGGTGAGCGCATCACCGTCGGCGGCCGCGTCACCGACCGCCGAGGCCGGGCCGTGGCCGGGCAGCTGGTGGAGATCTGGCAGGCCAACGCGTCGGGGCGGTACGCCCATCAGCTCGACAAGCACCGCGCGCCGCTCGACCCCAACTTCACCGGATACGGCCGCTGTCTCACCGACGCCGACGGCCGGTACGGCTTCACCACCATCAAACCGGGCGCCTACCCCTGGGAGCACCACCACAACGCCTGGCGCCCCGCGCACATCCACTTCTCGCTCTTCGGCACCGCCTTCGCCCAGCGGCTGATCACCCAGATGTACTTCCCCGGCGACCCGCTGCTGGCCCTCGACCCGATCCTCCACTCGGTCGGCGGCGAGGCCGCGCGGGAGCGTCTGGTGGCGGCGTACGACCCCGAACGCTCGGTTCCGCACTGGTCGTTGGGGTACCGCTGGGACATCGTGCTCGACGGTCCTTCGGCCACCTGGTCCGAGGGGGAGGGCCGGTGATGTCCGTGCTGCCCACGCCGTTCCAGACCATCGGCCCGTTCTACGGCGAGGCCCTGCCGTTCGAGGGCGGCGCCGCGCTGGCCCCGCCGGGCCACCCGGACGCGATCACGCTGCACGGCCATGTGTACGACGGCGCGGGCGATCCCGTACCGGACGCGCTCCTGGAGTTCTGGCAGCCCGCCCCCGACGGCTCGCGGACGGGGCGGCCCGGCTCGCTGGCCCGCAACGGGGTCGACTTCACCGGTTTCGGCCGGGTGCCCACCGACGCGGCGGGCCACTGGGCCATCCGCACGCTGGCGCCGGGATCCGTCCCGTATCTCGCGGTGGCGGTCTTCGCGCGCGGGCTGCCGCACCACCTGTTCACCCGGGTGTATCTGCGGGAGGCGGCCGACCCGCTGCTCGACGCGCTGGAGCCCGAGCGGCGCCGGACCCTGCTGGCGGCGCCGGATCCCGACGCGGGCGGCTACCGCTTCGACGTCCGCCTCCAGGGCGAGGGCGAGACGGTGTTTCTCGCGTTCCACTGACCGCGACGCACTCCGCCCGCGCCACCTGGCGCGGGCGGAGTGAGGGTGTGTCAGGCGCGGGGCACGTACGACGGGCGGCCCCGGCCGCGCGTCAGGGCGTAACCCGCGACACCGGCGAGGGCGCCGAGCACGCCGCCGACGGCCGTCCAGATCCAGCGGTCGGTCCACCAGCCCGACGACCAGCCGTCGTCCGGCTCGACCTTCGGCCCGCCGGCCCCCAGCGGGGTGGAGAGGCTGCCGTCGACCGCGTGGGCGCCGCCCGCCTTCACCGTGGTGGGGGTCATCTCCGCCTTGACCGGCAGACCCCGGTCGGCGGCGGGCAGTCCGACGGCGGTGAGCCGTACGTAGTAGCTGCCCGGCAGCGGGTCGGTGGACCAGGTGTCCGCCCAGGCCCGTACCGGGCGCAGGGTGCAGGACAGTGCCACAGATGTGGCATCCGGCGCGGCCGAGCGCGTCTGCATGCCGTACATGCACGGCTGGCGGCGGCGCAGCCCGTCGTACACGTCGATCCGCCAGGTCGTCGTCTCGTGGCGGCCGGTCGAGGGCAGGGTCACCGTGGCGTCCACGGTGGGCCGCTGGCCGGCGTCGGCGGGGAAGACCCAGTACAGGTAGTCACCGCTGGAGGCGTCGGCCGTGGCCTTCTGGCCCTGCTTGACGGTCGTCGCGGTACGGAACGTGGTGCCCGCCACCGTCGGCGCGCCCGCGTTCTTGCTCTTGCTCGGGCTGGGTGACGGCGAGTCGGCCAGGGCCGGGGCCGCCGTGGTCAGCAGGGCCGCGCCGGTGAGCAGCGCGGCCGCCACCATCCTTGTCGTACGCATCAGTTGGTCCTCCAGACAGCCACACGCCAGCGCGAGATCCAGCCCCAGAGCAGACCGGCGACGAAGCCGGTGAGCACCAGGACGCCGAGCAGCCACCAGCCGCGGCCGAGGCCGAAGGCGGCGACGTCGGACGCCTGGTCGGGGCCGTCCACCACGTCGACAGCCAGCTCGACCGGCATGCCCGGCGTGGTCTTCACCGACGCGGGCGCCGCGAAGGAGTTGCTGACCTGGAGGCAGACGGTCTCGGCGGTGTTCTTGTCGCCGTCGTCCTTGGCCTTCGCCTTGGCGTAGCGCAGTCCGGTGGAGATGAGGTCGGTGCGGCCGTCGCCCGCCTCGGAGCCCCGCACGATCTCGCGGCCGTGCTGGGTGACGGCTCTCATCAGGACGCCGTAGTCGTTGTCGACCGGGCGGTCGGCGCCGACGCTCACCGAGGCGCGCAGCTCCTGGCCGGGCTTGACGTCGACCTTGTACCAGCGGTGCTCGCCGAAGGTCTCCCGGTCGGTGTAGAGGCCGGACTTCAGTGCGGGCGCGCTCTCGCAGCTGGTGGCGCCGCTGGTGGCGACCGGGACGACCACGGGGTCGGCCGCGCGGTCCACCGACTGCTTGACGCGGTCCTTGAGCTCGTCCTTGTGCTGCACCGAGGTGTACGTACCGCCGGTGGCCTGGGCGATGCAGGTCAGCTGGTCGCGGGTCTTGGCGTCCGGGTTGAGGCCGAGCGTGTCGATGACCAGGTGGATGCCCTGCGCCGCGATGTCGCGGGCCACTTCGCACGGGTCGAGCGGGGCGCAGGTGTCCTCGCCGTCCGTGATGAGCACGATCCGGCGGGTCGCGTCGCCGCCCTTGAGGTCCTGCGCCGCGCCCTGGAGTGCCGGGCCGATCGGTGTCCAGCCGGTCGGGGCGAGGGTGGCGACGGCGGTCTTGGCCTCGGTGCGGTCGAGCGGGCCGACCGGGTACAGCTGGCGGGTGTCCTTGCAGCCCACTTGGCGGTCGTCGCCGGGGTAGTTGGCGCCGAGTGTGCGTATACCGAGCTGGACCTCGGGCGGGGTCGAGTCCAGTACGTCGTTGAACGCCTGCTTGGCGACGGCGATCCGGGACTGGCCGTCGATGTCACGGGCCCGCATGGACCCGCTGACGTCGAGCACCAGCTCGACCTTCGGGGCGGCCTTCTGCGCGGGCGGTCCGTCGTCCGCGACCGCGTCGGCCGGGAGGATACCGGTGGCGAGGGTGGCGAGCAGCGCGCACACCCCGGCCGCCAGCCGTTTTCTGGTGATCATCGCCGGATCCTATGGAAGATCGCATTCCCCGCCCAAATCCTGGGCGGGGCGCGCCCGGGGACCGGGACGGCGCGCGCTCAGGGATCCGTGCGCTTCACGTTCTCCAGGAGCATGTCCAGCCACTCGGCGACCTTGTCCCGGTGCTTGTCCGTGGGCAGTTGGGCGGCCCGCCAGGCGATGCCGCGCACCCCGTGGTCCTGGAGCAGCTTCTCCAGCGGGTCCTCGCCGGCCGGGGCGGGCGCGTCGAGCTCGCGCTCGCGTTCCCGCTCCTGCGCGCGTTCCTGCTCGCGGGCGGCGAAGGTGTGCAGCAGGTCCTGTTCGGTGCGGAGCAGGGCGTCGGCCAGCGCCTCGGCGTCGTCGGCGGTGAGATAGCCCGCGTGCACCTTGAAGAACCGCTGGATGGCGTCGCAGTGCTCCATGGTGGGGCGCCGGTCGCCGTTGATGAGCGCGCCCGCCTGCTGCCGGGACATGCCCGCGCCGTCGGCGATCTCCTGCTGGGTGTACGGGCGCCCGTTGGGTTTCAGCCGGGAGCCGCGCAGCAGGGAGAACCGCTGGAGGAAGCGGGCCTGGAGGTCCGGCTCACCGGCCGGGCGGCCGTCGAGCAGGGCCTCGACGACATCGGACGGAACGCCCGAGGCGTCGGAGAGTTGGTGGACGTCGAAGACCTCGGCCTGGCTCATTCCGAGCTTGCGGGCCAGTTCGTCGACGCGGGCGGCGATGGCCCCCAGGGGGCCCGTGGCCGCTGGTCCCGGATCCGAGAAGCCGTCCGTCACCAGTAATTCTCCTAGATCACACGAGTTGCTCCGCACAGTTCGAACACAGAGCGAAGCTGCCCGGAGGCTACTTGTTCTCGGTCTATACAACCAGAACTTGCCACAGCTGTGGCGTATTTGAGGCGTTCTCGGGCTGGAATGCCACGATGGTTGACATTGTCCTGCCGACGGGAGCAGGATCGCAACACGGTGCGAAGATCGACCTCTGTGGCACGAGGACGTGGAGGACGGCAGGCGCACCGCGTGCCTGCAAGAGGAGTCGCGTTCTCGATGGTGGAAGAACCGTTGGCGAACAGGTCGGTCGGCCCGGTACCGCAGAACGTACGGGGCGGCACCGCAGCCGAGGAGTGGGACGCCGATACGCGCGCGTATGTGGACGACCACATCGCGATGATGGACGCCACGAACTTACCGTCGTTCCTGGTCGACCGGGGCTGGAACGTCCTGCACGCCAACACCGCGTACCACACGCTGTTCCGTGCGGTCGGCCCGCATGCGACGGCCATGCCGCGGGACAACTTCCTCCGGTTCGTCCTCTTCCACCCCAACGCGGGTTCCGTGCTCGCGCAGCACGAGACGGGTTGGTGTCTGCCGATGCTCGCGCACCTCTCGTCGGCCCTGGAGCAGGACCCCGACCACCCCGAACTGAGCGCGGTCCGCAGCGAGATCGCCGACGACCCGCTGATGAGCGCGGCCTACCAGCAGGGCCTGCCGCACTGGATGCGCATGGTCGGCCCGGCCGCGGTGGACCACGACGGCTCCGTGCGCGCGCTGCGCCACCCGGACCCGGGCTGGGACGTGGTGGAGTGCCGGATCGTCGACGAGTCGTCGGGGAAGCTGGGGAAGCTGGGGCTGCGGCGGGTGACGCTGGTGCTGCGCGGGCCGGGCGCCCGCAAGCGCCGCGCCCGGCCACTGGCCGCCTGGCGGGGCCGGGGCCACCTGAAGGTCGTGGCCGCGACGGGACCGGGCACCGAGAACTGACGCCTTGTTCCGGGGCCCGGCCGAACCGAAAGCTGACCGGCAGTCACCTACGCCGAACTCCGTCTGCCGCGCCGCCTGTTGCCGACGTGAGCCCGGCCTGAACGCGGACGACCCCGTACAGGGCGGTCCGTCAAGCCGACGTGGCCGGTGACGCGGGTGAAACCTCTGTTGACGCGAGTGAAGAAGGAGCGCGCGAGGGGCGCGCGTGAAGCTCGGCTGTTGCCCCGTTTAAGAAATCCTCGATGGACGGGAACGCTCCCGCTCGGCAGATTAGTGATCAGCCATGGATCCATGGCCTTTCGCCCCCTTTGTACGCGCCCGGGAGCCCCGCCCATGAAGGCCCTTGTCAAGCAGCACGCCGAACCCGGACTGTGGCTCATGGACGTCCCGGAGCCGGAGACCGGCCCCGGCGATGTGCTGATCAAGGTGCTGCGCACCGGCATCTGCGGCACCGACCTGCACATCCGCTCCTGGGACGGCTGGGCGCAGGGCGCGGTCAAGACCCCGCTGGTCATCGGCCACGAGTTCGTCGGCGAGGTCGCGGCCGTCGGCGCGGACGTCCAGGACATCGCGGTCGGCGACCTGGTCAGCGGCGAGGGCCACCTGGTCTGCGGCAAGTGCCGCAACTGCCTCGCGGGCCGGCGCCACCTGTGCCGCTCCACCATCGGCCTGGGTGTCGGGCGCAACGGCGCGTTCGCTGAGTTCGTGGCGCTGCCCGCCTCCAACGTGTGGGTGCACCGCACCCCGGTCGACCTCGACGTCGCCGCGATCTTCGACCCGTTCGGCAACGCCGTGCACACCGCGCTCTCCTTCCCGCTGGTCGGCGAGGACGTCCTGATCACCGGCGCGGGCCCGATCGGCATCATGGCCGCCGCCGTCGCGCGGCACGCCGGCGCCCGTAACGTCGTGATCACCGACGTCAGCCCCGAGCGCCTGGAGCTGGCCCGCAAGGCCGGTGCGACGCTGGCCGTGAACGTGGCGCAGTCCTCGATCGCGGACGCGCAGCGTCAGCTCGGCCTGCGCGAGGGCTTCGACATCGGCCTGGAGATGTCCGGCCGCGCCGAGGCCATGCGCGACATGATCGACAATATGACGCACGGCGGCCGCATCGCGATGCTCGGCCTGCCCGCCCAGGAGTTCGCGGTCGACTGGTCGAAGATCGTCACCTCGATGATCACGGTCAAGGGCATCTACGGCCGTGAGATGTTCGAGACGTGGTACGCGATGACGGTCCTGCTCGAAGGCGGCCTCGACCTCAGCCCCGTGATCACCGGCAGCTACGGCTACCAGGACTTCGACGCGGCCTTCGACGAGGCCGCCACCGCCCGCAGTGGCAAGATCATCCTCGACTGGACCGTCTGAGTCCCCTTCTCGGCAGCCACCGCGCAGCCACTCGGCATCTAGGAGCCTGAGCATGTACGCGTCCGTCCGCGACGACCTCAAGAACACCCTCGACGAGATCCGCGAGGCCGGCCTCTTCAAGCCCGAGCGGGTGATCTCCACCCCGCAGAGCGCCTCGGTCGGCGTCCCCACCGGCGAGGTCCTGAACTTCTGCGCCAACAACTACCTGGGCCTGGCCGACCACCCCGAGGTGATCGCCGCCGCCAAGGAGGCGCTGGACCGCTGGGGCTACGGCATGGCCTCGGTCCGCTTCATCTGCGGCACCCAGGACGTCCACAAGGAGCTGGAGGCGCGTCTGTCGGCGTTCCTCGGCCAGGAGGACACGATCCTCTACTCGTCCTGCTTCGACGCCAACGGCGGTGTCTTCGAGACCCTGCTCGGCGCCGAGGACGCGGTGATCTCCGACGCCCTCAACCACGCCTCGATCATCGACGGGATCCGCCTGTCCAAGGCCGCCCGCTACCGCTACGCCAACCGCGACATGGCCGAGCTGGAGGCCAAGCTCAAGGAGGCCGCGGGCGCGCGCCGTCGCCTCATCGTCACCGACGGTGTCTTCTCGATGGACGGCTATGTCGCCCCGCTCCAGGAGATCTGCGACCTCGCCGACCGCTATGACGCGATGGTCATGGTCGACGACTCGCACGCGGTGGGCTTCGTCGGCCCCGGCGGCCGCGGCACCCCCGAGCTGCACGGCGTGATGGACCGCGTCGACATCATCACCGGCACCCTCGGCAAGGCGCTGGGCGGCGCCTCCGGCGGCTATGTCGCGGCCCGCGCCGAGATCGTCGCCCTGCTGCGCCAGCGCTCGCGCCCGTACCTGTTCTCGAACTCGCTGGCCCCGGTGATCGCGGCCGCCTCGCTCAAGGTCCTGGACCTGCTGGAGTCGGCGGGCGACCTGCGCGACAAGCTCGCCGCCAACACCTCGCTCTTCCGTACGAAGATGACCGAGGCGGGCTTCGAGATCCTGCCCGGCGACCACGCCATCGCGCCCGTCATGATCGGCGACGCCGCCGAGGCCGCCCGCATGGCCGAGCTGCTGCTTGAGCGCGGTGTGTACGTGATCGGCTTCTCGTACCCGGTCGTCCCGATGGGCCAGGCCCGCATCCGGGTCCAGCTCTCCGCCGCCCACTCCACGGCGGACGTGGAGCGGGCCGTGGCGGCGTTCGTCGACGCCCGGGCGACAATGGCCGGGTGATCGACCCGCGCCGGCTCCGCATTCTGCGCGCCGCGGCGGACCACCGTACGGTGACCGCCGCGGCCGCAGCGCTGTATCTGACCCCCTCGGCCGTCTCCCAGCAGCTCGCCGCCCTGGAGCAGGAGACCGGCCACACGCTGCTGATCCGCAGTGGCAAGGGCGTACGGCTCACCGCGGCCGGCGAGATCCTGCTCGATCACGCCAACGCGGTCCTCGCGCAGCTGGAGCGGGCCGAGGCGGAGCTGGCCGCCTACGCGGGCGGCGAGGCCGGAGACGTGACCGTGACGGCCTTCGCGACCGGTATCGCGGAGGTGCTGGCCCCGGCCGTGGCCCGGCTGCGCGAGACACACCCCGCGATCCGGGTCCGGGTGCGGGACGTGGAGGGGGACGAGTCGCTGCCGATGGTCCTGGACGGGGAGGCGGATCTCGCGCTCGCGGTCGAGTACCGGGGCGCCCCCCGCGAGGACGACCGGCGCCTGGTCCGGGTGCCGCTCTACGCCGAGCCCTTCGACGCGGTGCTCCCCGCCGGGCACCCGCTGGCGCACGCGCCCGAGGTGCGGCTCTCGGCCCTGTCCGAGGACGACTGGATCGGCCCCTACCCCGGCAACCCGTGCCACGACGTGGTGCTCCTGGCCTGTGAACTCGCCGGGTTCGAACCGAAGTTGATCCACTCCTCGGACGACTTCCGCGCGGTGGCGGCGCTGGCCGGGGCGGGCGCGGGCGTGGCCCTGGTGCCCCGCTCGGCGCTGCGCGGCATGGAGCAGGCGAACACGGTGGTGCGCCCGGTGGCGGGCCCGGCCGCCACCCGCCGGGTCTTCGCGGCCGTACGCAGCGGCGCCGAGCACCATCCGCTGCTCAGGCCGGTCCTGGACGCGCTGGTCAGGGCGGCGCAGGGATTGACGACGGGCTGAGCCCGCGCCGGGGAGACGGTGTGACGGGGCGGGGCAGGACGTCCCAGCCCGGGTCGGCGAGTGCGCGCGTCAGTTCCATGCCGGTGCCGTTCCAGTCAGCTGGCAAACCACCAGGTACAGCGGGATCGGAGGGGTGTACGGGGTCGGGCCGTCCGGGGTGTGGATCAGCCGGCGGACCGCTGTCCCCGGTGCGGGCTCAGGGACGCGGGCGCCCGGGGCGTAATGGGCCGGACGCGGCCAGGTGAGCTCATGGTCGGAGCCCGCGGGGACCAGCCACCACCAGTAGTCCGGGTCGGCGAACACGCAGCCCGGGCGGGGCAGCCGCGACAGCACCCGGAAGCCGTACGCCGCGGGCACCCCCACCGCGTCACAGCCCTGGAGCGCCGGGAGCGACGGCGGCGGCACCAGTATGCCGCCGCCGATCGCTCCGGCGCCCCCGTGCGAGCCAGGCCCCCAAGGCCCCCCAGCCTGTTCCTGGCCGCCTCTGGACAGAAGAGTTCGTGAACCTCTCAACACGCTCGGCCCGCCCCGAGCCGGGCCCAGACGACGCGTCCCGGGCCGTGCGGAACGTCGTGCGCGCCCCACGCCACGCTGAGCGCGTCGACCAGCAGCAGTCCGCGCCCGCGCTCCTCGTCGGCGGCCGCGTCGCACAGGGCGGGCCCGCAGGCCCCGTATCCCTGGTCGCGGACCGCGAGTGTCAAGTGGCCGTCGGTGAAGCAGAGTTCGCAGGCCACGCGGGTGCCCGCGGTGTGTACGACGGCGTTGGTGACGAGTTCGGAGATGACGAGCGCCGCCTCGTCGCCCAGGTCGTCGCCCAGGCCCCACCGGGTCACGAGTTCCGCCGTGTGGCGGCGGGCCAGGGCGGCGGACTCGGGGCGAGCGGTCAGCTCGAACGAGTACCGGCGGACATCGGCGACGGACACAGCGGGGGCCGCGGCTATGAGCTGCGGGACGAGCGCGTTACCAAGTGCCACGACCGGTTCCTCACAGTGGGGAAGCGGCGTCGCGCGCGACAGCCGCATGTGCTGGCGTTCACCGACCTACCTTCCACCCATCCGTGACACTTGGCAAGGGGCACTCTGAAAAATGCAGAGTGCTGTTTTCTGCGCTGAGGTGGCATGGCACACTGCTCGGCAACAGGGTTAGGGGAGGAAGACGTGAGTGAACCCCGGTCCGCCCCGACCGTGGGGCAGGTCGTGCTGGGCAGACGCCTGCAGGACCTGCGGGAGCGAGCCGGTCTCAAGCGCGAAGAGGCGGCCAAGGTGCTGCGCGTCGCCCCGGCCACGATCCGCCGGATGGAGACGGCCGAGGTCTCGCTGAAGATCCCGTACGTACAGCTTCTCCTGAAGGCGTACGGCATCGGCGACGAGGAGACGGACGGGTTCGTCGAGCTCGCCGAGGAGGCCAACAAGCCGGGGTGGTGGCAGCGCTTCCACGACATCCTGCCCGACTGGTTCAGCATGTACGTGAGCCTGGAGGGGGCCGCGTCGCTCATCCGGACGTATGAGCCGCACTTCGTTCCGGGGCTGCTCCAGACCGAGGAGTACGCGCGGTCCGTGATGATCAGCGGCGCGCTCGGGGCCACCAGGCCCGCCGACATAGACCGGCATGTGGCGCTGCGCATGGAGCGCCAGTCGCTGCTCACCCGGCCGGACGCCCCGAGGTTCTGGGCGATCATGGACGAGACCGTGGTGCGCCGCCCGGTCGGCAGCCGGGCGGTGCTGCGCGGGCAGCTCGACCGTCTTCTTGAGGCGGCCGAACTGCCTCATGTGACGCTCCAGATGGCGGAGTTCGCGACCGGGCACCACCCCGGGACGTACGGGCCTTTCGTCCTGTTCAGATTCGCCGTGCCGGAGCTGCCGGACATGGTCTACAGCGAGTACCTGACGGGCGCCGTCTATCTCGACGCGCGTCCCGAGGTGGCGACCCACCTCGAAGTCATGGATCGCATGGCGGCCCAGGCCGCGACTGCACAACGCACGAAGGAGATCCTGGCGGATCTCCGCGAGGAGCTGTGAATGGATCACATCTACAACGGCATGCCGGCCCGCGATCTCGGGACCGAGGGCTGGCACAAGCCGTGGAGCGGCGGCAACGGCGGCAACTGCGTCGAGGCCATGAAGCTGGCCGACGGCCGGGTCGCGGTGCGCCAGTCGGCCGACCCGGAGGGCCCCGCTCTGATCTACACCAGCAACGAGATCGCCGCGTTCATCCTGGGCGCCAAGTCGGGCAAGGCCGACTTCCTGCTGACGTGATCCACTCCCTGTCCCCTCTCTTAGGAGTAACGATTCTGCGGACGCCTCTCACGGCACCGCACCCCGCGTCCCACCTCGCCTGCCGCCCCGCGCCTCACCCCACGTCGAACACGTTGGGCAGGCCCAGCCGGTAGCGGAACCGGTCGTCGCGCCTGAGCAGATCCAGCTCCGGCGCGCTGTAGAGCGGGGTGACCGCGCAGCGCGGCGCGGCCGAACCCGTACGGTCGAGAAGGGCGTTGACGGCCAGGCGGCCCGAGGTGTTGGCGCCCTCCATCGTCGCCAGGTCGATGGGGACGGCCACATAGTCGCCCGCCAGGAAGAAGTTGGGGATCCTGGTGCCCGCCGACGGGCGGTTGTGGAACGTGCCCACCGGGTGGATCAGGAGCTCGTCCTCGTTCCTGGGCTGGGGTGTGCCGATTCCGGAGACGCCCGGGTCCAGGAACCACGAGTGCAGCTTGCCGTCGCTGAGCACCTGCCTGCCGGTGTCGTTGACCGCCGCCTTCAGCTGCGCCCACACCTCGCGCGCGACCTCCTCGCGGGTGCACTGCTTGGCCGTCTTCCCGTACAGCATCCCGGGCTTGTCCCATTCGGAGATGTCCACCGAGAGGCAGTCCACCACCGCCCCGTCGCCGAAGTCGGCCGGGAAGTTGTGGTGCGGCCAGTGCTCGGCCTGGGCGATCGCGGTCAGCGACCACGGGGAGTCGATGCAGTCGAAGTGGCCGTGGACGGCGTCCGGGCGTTCGGTGAGATAGAACTGGATGCCCGTCATCCAGTCCGTGCGCAGCTTGTCGCAGCGGGCCAGCTGCGGGTCGGCGGCGCGCAGGGCGGCATTCCAGGTGAGCCGGGCGTGCTCGACCGGCAGCGCGCAGACGAAGTGGTCGGCGCCGACCGTGCGGCGCACGCCGTCCGGGTCCTCGACCACCGCCGCCGTCACCTTCGACCCGTCGTACGCGAAGTCCCGCAGCGTCCAGCCGACGTTGAAGTCGACGCCCAGCGCCCGCAGTCGGGTCACCCACGGGTCGATCCACGCCTCGTTGGTGGGGGCGTTCAGGATCCGGTCGAGCGGGCCGTCCGCGCCCCGGCCGAGCGCGTTGAAGACGAAGGCCTCAAGGAGTGAGCCGACCGTGCGGGTGCTCGCCTCCTCCGCCTTGGTCGCCACGATGTTGCGGGTGACGCCGACGGCGAGGATGCGCTGGTACTCGTACGACATCTGCCCGGCCCGGGTGAACGTCCACCAGGGCGTGGCCTCCCACTGGTCGTTGCGGCGCTCGTCGCAGCTGGTCAGGAAGGTGACCAGGCGGTCCGCGAAGTACGCGACCTCGCGCGCGGGCAGCCGCTGGAAGGTGCCGAGCACCCCGGTGAGCGCGCGCCGCAGCGCGTCCGGGGTGAGCTGCTGCGGCGTGCCCGACCAGGGCAGCGGAAGACGCAGGTCCTCGTAGCCGGTGCGGGCGAACATCATCTCCTTGGGCGCGACCAGGTTGTCCCAGACGCCGTTGGCGTTGCCCGGGAACGGGATCCGCCGCATCGTGTCCGGCAGGTTGTGGTAGATGCCGGGGATGAAGCGGAAGCCGTGCTCGGCGGGGAGCGGGGCGCGGCCGCCGCGGGCGCTGTCCGGCACGTCCATGCTGCGCGCCTTGCCGCCGAGCGCCCGCCGCTCGTAGAGGGTGACGCGGAAGCCGCGTTCGGCGAGTTCATGGGCGGCGGTCAGCCCGGCGACCCCGCCGCCGAGCACAACGACCGACTGTCCGGCCTGCGGTGCGGCCGCGGAACGCCCGGCGGCCACGGCGGGCACCGCCGCCACGATGCCCAGGGCGGTCGCCGCGCCCGCCACCGCCGTCCCCGCGACAAACGTGCGTCTCGTACTGCCCGTTCGCTCCATGGTGCCCCCTATTACCGGTGGTAACAGTGATGTCGGCGCAGGAGCATACGGTCGTGGCGGCGAAGCCGGAAGACGTATTCGGGCCCGGTGTCGCGGGTGTGGCCGACCGCTTCCCCTCCGACCGCTTCCCCTCCGGCCGTTTCCCCTCCGGCCGTTTCCCCTGCGGCTGTTTCCCGTGTGGTCAGATAGGGGCATGGCTCGACGCACTTCCCGCCCCGCCCGCCCCACCGCCCCCAAGGACTGCCCCTGCGGGCTGCCCGCGCCCTATGCCGAGTGCTGTGGGCGCTACCACTCGGGGCAGGCGGCCGCGCCCACCGCCGAGGCCCTGATGCGCTCCCGCTTCAGCGCGTTCGCGGTCGGCGACGAGCCGTATCTGCTGCGCACCTGGCACCCGGACCACCGCCCCGCGAGCCTCGACCTCGACCCCGCCATGCGCTGGACCCGCCTGGAGATCCTGGACACCACGGACGGCAGCGCCTTCCACACCACCGGTACGGTCACCTTCCGCGCCCACTACACCCACGACGGCGCGACGGACTCGCTGCACGAGCAGAGCCGGTTCGTGCGGTACGAGGGCGCGTGGGTGTATCTGGACGCGGTGTTCACGGACTGAACCGCACGGTCTTCATGGACTGAACCCCAAAGGGCCATCTGGCGTCTTTTCCCGCGAGCGCGGCCGTGACGGCCGGGATCAGGGGGAAGTATGTCCGAGGTGAACGACCACACCGCAGGGGACGAACTCGTCCCGTACATCGACCCGTTGCCGGTTCCCAAAGTGCTGCGGCCCGCGTCGGCCGACGTGCTGCGGGAGACCGAGATCGCCATCCGCCCCACCTGGGTGCGGCTGCACAGCCAACTGCCGCCCACCCTGATGTGGGGTTACGACGGCACCGTGCCCGGGCCCACCGTCGAGGTGCGGCGCGGGCAGCGGATCCGGCTCGCCTGGACCAACCGCGTGCCGGACGGCAGTGAGTATCCGGTCACCTCCGTCCAGGTGCCGGGGCGTCCGCCGGGCACACCGCCCGCCAGCACCGAGCCCGGCCGCGAGGGCGTCGTGGCCGACCCGGACGTGGCCGCGCTGCCCGCCTGGGTGGTGACGCATCTGCACGGCGCCCGCACCGGCGCCGGCAACGACGGCTGGGCCGACAACGCGGTGGGCCACGGCGACGCCCAGCTGTCCGAGTACCCGAACGACCACCGGGCGGTGCAGTGGTGGTACCACGACCACGCCATGAACATCACCCGGTTCAACGTGTACTCCGGGCTCGTCGGCACGTATCTGCTGCGCGACGACGAGGAGGACGCCCTGCGACTGCCCGGCGGGGAGCGGGAGATGCCGCTGATCCTCGCCGACCGGAACATCGACACCGACGAGGACGGGCGGCTCAACGGGCGGCTGCTGCACAAGACGGTCGTCATCGACCCGAAGAACGCGGAGTCCGGCATGCCGGTGACGCTCCCGTTCACCGGCCCGTTCACCACGGTCAACGGGGTCATCTGGCCGTATCTCGACGCCGAGGCCGCCTGGTACCGCTTCCGGCTGGTCAACGCCTCCAACGCGCGCATCTACGACCTGGTGCTCCTCGACGAGGACGACACCCCGGTGCCGGGCGTGCTCCATCAGATCGGCAGTGACGGGGGGCTGCTGCCCGCCCCGGTGCCGGTCGACTTCGACGCGGCGCTGCCCGCGCTCACCGTCGCGCCCGCCGAGCGCATGGACCTGCTGCTCGACCTGCGGGGGCTGGCGGGGCGCAGCCTGCGCCTGGTCAACAAGGGGGCCGGCCAGGCGGCCGGGGTGCCCGACCCGGTCAACAACGTCCGCTATCCGCAGGTGATGGAGTTCCGGGTGCGCGAGTGCGCCGAGCCCGACGACTTCGTGCTGCCCCGGGTGCTCTCCGGCTCCTTCCGGCCCTACGAGCACGGGCAGATCCAGCACGGGCACCGCCTGATCGTGCTGACCACGCCCGGCACGGTCGGGGGCGGCGGCCACCCGGAGATCTGGGAGATGGCCGAAGTCATGGACGGGCAGGCGGAGTTGCCCGCCGACGGCGTCATCCAGCTGAAGGGCGCCGACGGCACGGTGAAGACCTACCGCCGGATCTCCCGCACCATGAACGACGCGCTGGGCTTCACCGTCGCCGAGGGCGCCTACGAGCAGTGGAGCTTCCTCAACCTGGGCGGCCCGGTCCACCCGATGCACATCCACCTCGCCGACTTCCAGGTGATGGGCCGGGACGCGTACACCGTCGACGGCTTCGACCTGAAGCTCGGCGGCACCCGCACACCGGTGGCGTACGACCCGACCCGGGTCATCCCGCTCGCGCCCAACGAGCGCGGCTTCAAGGACGTGTTCCGGATCCCGCCCGGTCAACTGGTCCGCGTACTGGGCCGGTTCAACGGCGCGTACGGGCGGTTCATGTACCACTGCCATCTGCTGGAGCACGAGGACATGGGCATGATGCGGCCGTATGTGGTCGCCCCGGCGCAGGCGCTGAAGTTCGACCACATGGCCGGGCACGGCGGCCACGACGGGCACAACGGCCATGAGGGCCACGGTGGTTGAGCAGCCACGTGGCTGAGCAGACCGTTCGTTGAGGGACCTGGTCAGCGCACCGCCGCGCCCGCCTTCTCGCGGTCGGCCGGCGGCAGGCCGTTGGCCAGGTCCTCGGCGAGCAGCCGCTTGGCGATGGCATCGGCGGCGGCTCGCAACTCCGCGCTGCGCGGCCGCCCCCGGTCCTTCTCCAGCTGCTCGTTGAGCCAGTCGGACCAGGACGTGGCGATGGCACCCACCTCGCGCCGGCCGCCCTCGGTGAGCATGAAGTAGGTGCCCTCGCGGGTCAGGAAGCCCTCGTCGACCATCCGCTGGAAGACCGGCACCAGCACCTCCGGCGGCACATGGCGGCGGGCCGCGATCAGCCCGAGGCTCGCGTGGCCGACCATCCTGGTGAACAGCTCCACCTGCATCACGGCCCAGGCGCCCGCCATGTCGAGCCGGGAGTCCGAGCGGGTCACCACCTGGCGGGCCGTGTCGATGCCCGCGCTGCGGACGATCTTGCCGACCGACAGTTCGAGGAGCTTCTGCGAGTCGCCGGTGGACGGCTGCGCGAAGCCCTCGCCCATGTCGGTGGAGGAGGACCGCGCGGTGTCGCGCAGCTCCACCTGCTTGAGGAAGAGCGCCACCACGAACCCGACGGCCGCCACCGGCACCGTCCACAGGAACACCGTGTGCAGCGAGTCGGCGTACGCGTCCACGATCGGCCCGGACGCGGCCGCGGGCAGCTTGTGCAGCCCGCCGGGCGACTGCGCCGCCTGCCCGAGCTGCGCCGGGGCCAGGCCGCTCGCCTTCGCGGCGGCGGCCACCCCGTCGGCGAGCCGGGGCTTGAGGGTGTTGGCGTAGATCGTGCCGAAGACCGCGGTGCCGAACGAGCTGCCGAGCGTACGGAAGAAGGTGACGCCGGAGGTGGCGGTGCCCAGGTCCGCGTAGTCGACGGTGTTCTGTACGGCGATCGTCAGGACCTGCATGCACAGCCCGATGCCGAGGCCGAGCACCAGCATGTACAGCGACTCCAGCCAGGCGCCGCTGTCCGGCCCCATCAGGGAGAGCAGATACAGCCCGACGCCCATCACCAGGGCGCCGACGATCGGGAAGATCCGGTACTGGCCGGTCTTGCTGACCACGTTGCCGCTGAAGATCGAGGCGATGAGCAGGCCGATCACCATCGGCAGGGTGCGCACGCCCGAGACGGTGGCCGAGTCGCCGTCCACGTACTGGAGATAGGTCGGCAGGAAGGTCATCGCGCCCAGCATCGCGAAGCCGACGATGAAGCTGAGGACCGAGCAGACGGTGAAGACGGGGTTGCGGAACAGCCGCATCGGCAGCATCGGTTCGACGGCCCGGGTCTCGGCCCAGCAGAACAGGGCGAGGGCCAGCACCCCGCCCACGAAGAGCGCGAGGATGGTGGGCGAGGACCAGGCGTACTCGTTGCCGCCCCAGCTCGTCGCCAGGATCAGGGCGCTCGCACCGGCCGCGACCAGGCCGATGCCGAGGTAGTCGATCACCGGCTTGGCCACCGAGCGGACCGCCGGGATGGTGCGGGCGGCGGCGATCACCACGAGGACGGCGATGGGGACGTTGACGTAGAACGCCCAGCGCCAGCTCAGATGGTCCGTGAACAGCCCGCCGAGCAGCGGCCCGATGACCGTCGCGACGCCGAACACGGCGCCGATCGCGCCCTGGTACTTGCCCCGGTCGCGCAGCGGGATCACATCGGCGATCAGCGCCATCGCGGTGACCATGAGTCCGCCCGCGCCGATGCCCTGCAGCGCCCGCCAGGCGATGAGCAGGGACATGTTGGTCGCGAGCCCGCACAGGAACGAGCCGGTGATGAAGACGACCGCCGAGACCTGGAAGACCACCTTGCGGCCGAAGAGGTCGCCGAACTTGCCGACGAGCGCGGTCGCGACCGTTTCCGCGAGCAGATACGAGGTGACCACCCAGGACATATGGGCCGCGCCGCCGAGGTCGGAGACGATGGTCGGCAGAGCGGTGCCGACGATGGTCTGGTCGAGCGCGGCCAGCAGCATCCCGAGCATGATCGTGCCGAAGACGATGTTCCGCTGGCGGACGTCCAGCACGGGCGGCGCGGCGGCGGGTGCCGGTGGTGCGGTCTCGCTGGCAGTGCTCACCCTTGCACCCTCACACCGCCGCAGGTGGGGCGCATGCCCTGTAGGCCGTGCGGATGAACCGGTACGGGGCCGGTGCTACGGGGTTACGCGCCTGCGCCCGGCCGAACCGGGGCGGCCTCGCCGGGCAGTGGCGCGCCCGTGCGCCGCAGCCTCGGCAGCGCCGGGACCGAGGCCACGAAGACCAACGTGGTCAGGACGAACGGCCAGGTGAACGCCTGGCCCCCGGCCGGGGCCAACAGCGCGCTCAGCGCCGGGCCGAGCACGGTCGCGGCCGCCGCGCCCACCACCGCGAAGCCCAGGCTCCACCGGTCGGCCGCGAGCAGCACCCCGCACAGCGCGATCGCCACCAGTACGGCGTTGTAGCCCATCGTGCCGTCCGCGATCCGCTCGGCCGGGGCGCCCAGCGCCCACGCGGTGAGGATCCCGACGGCGCTGCCCGCGCACGCCATCGCGCCCGCGAGCCGGTCGGCGGCGAAGATCCCGGCGAGGAAGATCAGCCCCACGTACCACTGGGGCATCAGGAAGATCTGCGCGACATTCGCGAAGAAGCCGTGCACCACATCGCGCAGCCCCAGCGCGACCGGTCCCTCGGCGGCCCGGGCGAGCGCGGCCGGGCCGTCGCCGTGGTGCCAGACCTTGCGAAAGCCCGGCGCCGCGATCGTCATGGCGCTCGCCGTCAGGCAGAAGGGGAGGGTCAGCGTGGGCAGCCCCCAGGTGCGCAGCACCGTGGCGGTGCCCCCGGCGACCACCGTGACCACGGCGCAGCCGCCCGCCGCGAGCAGCGCGGTGGACAGATGTCCGGCGCCGAGGCTGACCGCGAAGCCGACCGCGACCAGCGTGGCGTTGAACCCTTCGAGCCCGGCGGCGACCCGGCCCCGCTCCACCCCGAGGAGCTGGGCGGTGGCGGTGCCGACGGCGGTGCCGAGCAGCCCGTAGAGGCCGTACGGCCAGCCCGCCACGAACAGTCCCACCGAGAAGACGGCACCGGTCACCGCGCTCGGTACGAAGTCGACCTGGGCCTGGCCGCGCAGGACATGAACGGCGAACCGGCTCCAACGCCCGGCACGCGACTGCCTCATCCGATCTCTCCCGCCCCACCGGTAACGCCCGTTCGAGGGCCTCGCGACGGGCCCAGGGCACTGTACGGGCGAGGGGCCGGGCGGCGGCAGATGTTCCGCCTGGTCGGAACCTCCCACAATCGCCGGGCCGCAGCCACGCAACGCACGACCGGCGGCTCGTGGTGCGCGATGCGCTCAGCGCGACCGGGCGGGGGAGCGGGTGGCCCGGGGAGCGGGGGCCGGCCGGGACGCGGGGGCGGCGGACTCGCGCAGATGCATCGCGCGCAGCACGATCTCGGTGGCGAACCGGTGGTCGGGATCGGTCAGCCGGGGGCCGAACGCCGCGTCCAGGTTGCGCATGCGGTAGCGGACGGTCTGCGGGTGGATGTGCAGGGCCTCGCCGATCTGGGCGGCGGTCCCCCGGGTGGCGAGCCAGGTGCGCAACGTCTCGGTGAGCCGGGCGCGGCGGGTCGCCGTCTGGCCCTGGAGCGGCGCCAGTTCCCGGGCCGCGAGCTGCTCGACGAGCGCCGGGTCGGACATCAGGAGCAGCGTGACCAGATGGTCGGCGCAGTGGATGACCGGTGCGTCCTCGATGATCCCGGCCCGGGCGAGCCCGAGCGTCTGGCGCGCCCAGCGCAGCGAGTCGCCCGCGCCCGCGAGCGCCACCGTGGGACCCACCGCGGCCCGCGCCCCCGCGAGCGCCTGCGCCAGCGCCTGATGGCGGCCGCTGTCCATGGCGCCCGGCACCAGGAGGTACGGCTGGGGGTCGCCGGAATCCATCAGCATGTCGCCGTGCAGGGCGGTGCGGGCCGGGCGGGCCCCCGCGCTCAGGGCGACCAGGCACAGCTCCTCGGGAAGCCGCCAGCCCGCCCGGTCGGCGAGCTCGACGAGGGTCGCCCGCGGCGTCGCGTTCCCGGACACGATCAGCCGCAGGATCTTTCTTCGTAACTCGTCCGGGCCGTCCCCGGCCGACGACCTGGCCGCCAGATAGCCCTCGCTGGCCAGCGCCTCCAACTGGTCCATGTACGCGAAGAGGGTGTCGGCGAACGACAGCATGAAGACGGGGGAGAGTTTGTAGCGCTTGCCCAGCTTCTTGGTGTGGCGCAGCGCGACGCGGGCGCCCACCCGGAAGGTGCCGCGCAGGGTGTCCAGGCTGCGGCCCTCGACGGCGGCGTACCGGCCGAAGGTGCGGATCATCTCGTCCCGCAGCGGCGACGGCGCCGACGGCCGCACCACCTGGTCGACGAAGATGGTCAGACTCTGCTCGATCGCCGAGTGCACGAACCGGCCGTGCGGGCCCGCGAAGACGTCCGCGTACTCCGGATACGCGCGCAGCACCTCCGCCTTGATCTCGTCGAGCAGCGACGGGAGTTCGGGCCGCATGATGGTGGCGAGCTCCCGGGGGATCGGTCCCAGTTGCTCGCCGGAGGCCGAGCTGTGGAGGGCGTTCGGCATGCGGGTCCCTTTCGCTGGCCGCGACGTTCGGCTCGACGGTCGGCGCGAGTGGGTGACGCACCGCCGGCCCCGGTCACGGGCCGCCGTCGACACACAGTCAACTCACAACATCTGCAACATAGACCAGCCCGGGCCCGAAGGCACCCGTGCGGACGGGGAAATGTGCGGGCGGCATCGAGTGCGCGTTCCGGCCGGACACAAAGGCGGGGCCGTTGACTCGTGTACGAAATTCCGGAGCGTTGTCCGTGCCCGTGGCATAACGCCCGTACGCATGGCGTGACGGCCGGATTCGACCGTCCGCTATTGCACGGCGGTATTACCCCCGCATAGCGTCGGCGCTGCTACGGGCCGGCGCCCTCGCCACCCCTCTCGGCGAGCCTGCGACGTCCGTTCCAGAGGCCGCGGCCCCTGCCCCAGGAAGCGGCCCCCAGGCGGGGCCCCGCGATCCGTCCCCCCGGGTCGCGGGGCCCCGCCCATTTTCCGTGCCCGGGATGTGTGTCGCCGTTGATAAAGCGAGCGACCGGAATTGTGGCGCCGGTGACAAATACGGTGCCCGGCGCGAGGAGATCGAAGATTCGCGCGGAACCGGTATTGCGACCGAGGGTTACCCGTACGTAACGTCACGGCGTCACGGCTCGTTCGCGGCGGCGCAACCGCTATTCCGGGGTGAACCAGGGGAGAAGCAGGGGAGAAGTGCCATGAGTGGTGCATTCGACCGGCACCGCGCGGCCCTGGCCGCCGCCCTGGGCACGCTCGCGCTTCTCCTCGGCCTCGTTCCGGCGTCCGGGACGCTCGCGCGGGACCGCGAGACGGGCGTTCAGGCCATGTATGACTGTATGTCAGGGGCCGTACGCAGTCGGGTCATTGTGGACTTCACCGCCGCCTACCCGCAGGGCGGCCGCCCCGGACAGCCGTTGTGGGCCGAGGGGTTCGCGGTACGTCCCGAGCTCACCTCCGAGGCGGTCGCGGCGCTGCTGCCCGCGGGCACCACGGAGCTCTCCGGCACGGCCCGCCTCGCCGTCGAGGTCGCCCAGAACGGCCGCATGGCCGAGGCCGACTGGCCGGGGCTGGTCGCACCCCGCGTGGTCCCGGACGCGGGTGCCCCGCGGCCGGTCTTCGCAGGTGAGGTGCCGACGGTGACGGTCGCGGGGGCGGGTGAAGTATCGCTGACGGCAGGGGAGTTGGCGCTCACGCTGCTTCCCTCGGCGGGGGCGACGTCTGCACCCGCGTCCGGGACGCCTGATGCTCCCACCCCGTCCGGTGCTTCCACCCCCTCCGCCGGACCGTCCCCGGCGCCCGGCCCGGTGGAGCTGCGCTGCTCGCCCGAGGCCGCGCCCGGCCCCCGGCTCGCCGCCTGGCCGGTGGCCGAATCCGCGAACAGCGGCCCCCCGGACGCACCCACCGCCACCCCCGCACAGCTCCCGTCCGCGCCCAAGCCCCCCGCACCCCCCATCCAGGTCGGCCCCGGCGGGCTCGGCCAGGCACCCGTCTGCCCCGCCGACCTCCCGCCCGGCGAGCTCGACCGGACGCGGCTGCCGCAGCCACCGCCCGGCGCCACCGAGAGCCGGCTCGACGCCTCGCTCTGCGTGGTGGCCGTCGGCTACGCCACCGTCGCCAAGCTCGGCAGCGCGCTGGTCATCAACGATCCGCACGGCACCCCCGGGCTGCTCCACCTAGACCTCGGCAAGCGCACGGTGAGCGCCCCCGACTACGACGAGTCGGACTCCGTCGGCATCCTGGGCTTCCCCGACGCCGAGGCCACCTTCCTCGCCTTCGGCTTCCAGCCCACCACCGCGAAGGTCCACTTCGAACCGGAGCCGGTCACCGTCGTCAACATCCGGCGCGGCACGGCCTTCACCACCGCCATCGCCTACCGCCAGTACCTGCGCCTGTACGACCTGCGCGTAAACGGCGTCCCGATGGACGTCGGCCCGCGCTGCCGGACCTCGCGGCCGATCGACACGGTCCTCGCCGGGGCGTACGACTTCCTCACCGGCGGGGTCCTCGACGGGAAGATCGCCATCCCGCCCTTCGCCGGCTGCGTCAGCCGGGGCGAGGACCTGTCACCGCTGTTCACCGCCACCCTCTCCGGTCCGGGCAACCCCGTCCGGATCCGGCAGGGGCGGCTGGCGGGGGCCGGCAGCGCCCCGCCCGTCCCCGAACTGCCCAAGCGCTGAGGAGCCGACTGGCCATGGGAATCGACGTGGTCGTCGAGGGGCTGACCAAGACCTTCGGACGGCAGACCATCTGGCAGGACGTCACCCTCACCCTGCCCGCCGGGGAGATCAGCGTGATGCTCGGGCCCTCCGGCACCGGCAAGACGGTCTTCCTCAAGGCGATCGTCGGACTGCTGCGCCCGGACGCCGGGCGGGTGCTGGTCGACGGGGTCGACATGGCCAACAGCCGCGAACGGGACGTCTACGAGGCCCGCAAGCTCTTCGGCCTGCTCTTCCAGGACGGGGCCCTGTTCGGCTCGATGACGCTCTTCGACAACATCGCCTTCCCACTGCGCGAGCACACCCGCAAGAAGGAGTCGGAGATCCGCCGGATCGTGATGGAGCGGATGGACACCGTCGGGCTCGCGGGCGCGGAGCGGAAGCTGCCCGGCGAGATCTCCGGCGGGATGCGCAAGCGGGCCGGGCTCGCCCGGGCCCTGGTGCTCGACCCGCAGATCATCCTCTGCGACGAACCGGACTCCGGCCTCGACCCGGTCCGCACGTCCTATCTCTCGCAGCTGCTCATCGACATCAACACCGAGCTCGACGCGACCATGCTGATCGTCACCCACAACCTCGACATCGCCACCACCGTCCCGGACAACATGGGGATGCTGTTCTGCCGCGACCTCGTCGCCTTCGGGCCCCGTGAGGTGCTGCTGACCAGCGAGGAGCCGGTGGTCGAGCAGTTCCTGGGCGGACACCGGGCCGGGCCGATCGGGATGTCCGAGGAGAAGGACCGGGCGACCATCGCCCGCGAGGCCTCGCACGGCCTGGTCGCGGGCCCGCCGACCCGGCGCCCGGTCGCCCCGCAACTCCAGCCCACCCCCGGCCTTCCGGTCCGCCGCGCGGTCCGGCGCCGCCGCGAGCGGGTGCGCGCGCTGCTCGACACCCTGTCGCCCGCGGCCCGCGCGGCCGTAGAGGCGGATCTGCGCGGGGCACCGGACGCCGACACGCTCGTACGGACCCGGCCGCTGCCCGCGTACGACGGCGGGGCATCGGCGTGAGCGCCCCGGCCGAGCCGGTCGGCGGGACCGGCGCGCCCGCGCCCCGGCCGCCGCTGCGGATCCTCGACCCGTTGCGCGAGACGGGCAGGCTCTTCGCGCTCGGCTGGACCGTGGTGCGGCTGACGTTCCGGCGGCCGTTCCAGGTACGCGAGTTCATCGAGCAGTTCTGGTTCATCGCCAGTGTGACCATCCTGCCCGCGATGCTGGTCACGATCCCGTTCGGCGCGGTCATCGCGCTCCAAGTGGGCTCGCTGATCGAGCAGTTCGGCGCCCAGTCGTTCACCGGCGGCGCCAGCGTGCTGGTCCTGGTCCAGCAGGCCAGTCCGCTCATCGTGTCCCTGCTGATCTCGGGCGTCGCGGGCTCGGCGATCTGCGCGGACCTCGGCTCGCGGACGATCCGCGAGGAGCTGGACGCCATGGAGGTCATGGGCGTCTCCCCGGTCCAGCGGCTCGTCGTGCCGAGGGTGCTGGCGGTGATGTCGGTCGGGCTGCTCCTGAACGGCCTCGTCTCGGTCGTCGGCACGCTCGGCGGCTACTTCTTCAACGTGATCATGCAGCACGGCACCCCCGGCGCGTATCTGGCCAGCTTCTCCTCGCTCGCCCAGCTCTCCGATCTGCTGATCGGTGAGTTCAAGGCGGTGGTCTTCGGGTTCATCGCCGGTGTCGTCGCCGCCTACCGGGGCCTGAACCCCAAGGGCGGCCCGAAGGGCGTCGGCGACGCGGTGAACCAGTCGGTGGTGTTCACCTTCCTGATCCTGTTCTTCGTCAACATGGTGTTGACGGCCTTCTATCTCCAGCTGGTTCCGTCGAAGGGGCTGTGACATGGCGCTCCTGGACCGAGGCGGCCGTCCCGGCGGTGAGCCGAGCCGCCTGTTCGCCTGGCTCGACCGCCCCGGCGACGAACTCCTCTTCTATCTGCGCGCCCTCCTCTCGATCCCGCGCGCGATCCGCCGCTACCCCAAGGAGGTCCAGCGCCTGCTCGCCGAGGTCTCCTTCGGCACCGGCGGGTTGAGCGTGATCGGCGGCACGGTCGGCGTGATGATCGGCATCACCGTCTTCACCGGCACCGTCGTCGGCCTTCAGGGGTACGCGGCGCTCAGCCAGATCGGCACCGACGCCTTCACCGGCTTCGTCTCCGCGTACTTCAACACCCGCGAGATCGCCCCGCTGGTCGCCGCCCTGTCGCTGTCCACCACGGTCGGCGCGGGCTTCACCGCGCAGCTCGGCGCGATGCGTGTCAACGAAGAGGTGGACGCGCTGGAGAGCATGGGCGTGCGCCCGATGCCGTACCTCGTCTCCACCCGGATCGTCGCCGGGGCCGTGGCGATCGTCCCGCTGTACGGGATCGGGCTGCTGGGGTCGTATCTGGCGTCCCGAATGGTGACGGTCTTCTTCAACAACCAGTCCACCGGCACCTACGACCACTACTTCGCGCTCTTCCTCTCCCCGACCGACGTCCTGCTGTCCTTCCTCAAGGTGCTGGTCTTCAGCGTTCTGGTGATCATGGCGCACTGCTACTACGGCTTCCGCGCCAGCGGCGGCCCGGCGGGCGTCGGGGTAGCCGTGGGCCGCTCGGTGCGGACCGCGATCGTGCTGATCAGCGTCACCGACTTCTTCCTCAGCCTGGCCCTGTGGGGCGCCACGACCACGGTGAAGGTGGCGGGATGAGCGCGCCGGTGCGGGAGCGGACGGCCCGGCGGCGCACGGTGAGGGCGCGCCCGGCGGACCGGGTGCTCGCCCGCCGCCGCAGACTGGCCGGGCTGCTCTGCCTGCTGCTTCCGCTCGCCCTGGTGTGGCTCTCGCTCGCCGTCTACCGCCATGACTTCGAGGACACCGCCCGGGTGGTCGTGGAGACCGGCTCGGTCGGCAGCGAGATGCGCCCGGACGCCGAGGTGAAGCTGCGCGGGGTGGTCGTCGGGCGGGTCGAGAGGATCGACACGGACGGCGAGACCGCCCGGCTCACCCTCGCCATCAAGCCGGACCGGCTGCGCCGCGTGCCCTCGGACGTCACCGCCCAGCTGCTGCCCACCACCCTCTTCGGCCAGCGGTACGTCGCGCTCGTCCCGCCCGCACGGCCCTCGCCGCAACCCCTGGCGGCGGGCAGTGTCATCCCGCGCGACCGCGGCCACAACGCCGTCGAGCTGGAGAACGCCCTGGACAACCTGCTGCCGCTGCTCACCGCCGTACAGCCGCAGAAACTGTCGGCGACGCTCACCGCCGTGTCGGACGCGCTGCGCGGACGCGGCGACCTGATCGGCGCGACGATGGCCCGACTGGACGTGTATTTACGGAAGTTCAACCCCGACCTGCCCACCCTCAACCGGGACGTCGAAGCGTTCGTGAAGGTGAGCGGCGGGTACGCGGACGCGGCGCCGGACATCGTCGACGCACTGTACGACGCGACCACCACCAGCGCGACGCTCGCCGCCGAACAGCGGAGACTCTCCGCCGCGTACGCGTCCGTGACGACGTCGGCGCAGAACCTGACCCCCTGGATCCGGCAGAACCGGTCCAATCTCATCCGGGTGAGCGCGGCGAGCCGCCCCCCGCTCCAGATCTTCGGCCGCTACGCCCCGGCCTTCCCCTGCACCCTGCAAACGCTCGCCGACTTCGTGCCCGCGATGGACCGCGTGCTCGGCAAGGGCACCGACGAGCCCGGGCTGCACGTCGACGTCACGGTGGTCCAGGACCGGGGCGCCTATCTGCCCGGCCACGACACCCCCCGCTACACCGCCACCGGCGGCCCGGCCTGCTACCCGGTGCCGTATGGCGGCGCCCCCGCGTCCGGCCGGGCCCCCGCGACCGCGTTCCCGGTCACGACGGTCGGCGGCGGACTCGGCGTGGCCAACTCGCCGCAGGAGAACGCCCTGGTGAACGAGGTGCTGGCGGCGGGGGGCAAGGCGGCGCCGGACGCCCTGCCCGACTGGTCGAGCGTGCTCGCCGGCCCGCTGCTGCGGGGGACGGAGGTGAGACTGCGGTGAACCGCGCCTCCCTGACCGGGCCGATCATCAAGTCGGCCGTCTTCGTCCTGGTCACCGTGGTCGCCACCACGGTGCTCGCGCTCAGCGTCAGCAACACGGGCCTGGGCGACAAGGACGCGTACAAGGCGTGGTTCACCGACGCCACCGGACTCGTCAAGGGCGACTCGGTACGGATCGCGGGCGTCCGGGTCGGTCAGGTCGAGTCGGTCGAGATCGTCCAACGGCGGTACGCCCAGGTGAAGTTCTCCGTGACCAAGGGCAGAGCGCTGCCCGCCACCAGCACCGCGTCCGTCAGATATCTCAACATGGTCGGACAGCGCTATCTCGCCCTTGAGCGCGGCACGGACCCGGCCGGGCAGCCCCCACTGCGGCCCGGCGCGACGATCCCGCTGCGCCGCACCTCGCCCGCCCTCGACCTCACCCAGCTGTTCAACGGCTTCCAGCCGCTGTTCCAGGGGCTCTCCCCGGCCGACACCAACAAACTGGCCGGCTCGGTCGTCCAGGTGCTCCAGGGCGAGGGCCCCACGGTGGAGAGCCTGGTCGCCACCATCGGCTCGGTCACCAGCACACTCGCCGCCAAGGACGCGGTGATCGGGTCGGTCGTCGACAACCTCAACACCGTGCTGCGTACGGTCAACACACGCGAGGCGCACGTCACCGCGCTCGTCGACACCCTCGACGAGCTGGTGGCCGGGCTCTCGGCGGACCGCAGGCCCATCGGGCAGGCGATCAGCGCCCTGTCGTCGCTGACCACCAGCACGGCCGGGCTGCTCGACGACGGCCGGGCGCCGCTCAAGAGCGGCATCGACCAGCTGGGCCGCGTCTCGGCGAACCTCGCCGACAACGGCACACTCCTCGACCAGTTCCTGCGGCGCACCCCGGACAAGATGCGGGCCCTCACCCGCCTCGCCTCGTACGGCTCCTGGCTCAACCTCTATCTCTGCGAGGCCAAGGTCACCGGGGTCACCACGGACGACGGCAGCCCGGCCCCCACGGGCCTCGCCGTCAAGGACCAGAGGTGCCGACGATGACCGCGTCACGAGGGCGGCGCACGCCGCGAAAGCCGCGCAGACCACTGCACGAGCGGCATCCCGTGGCCATCGCCGTCGTCGGGCTGCTCACCATGACCCTGCTCGGGCTGCTCGTCCACAACGTCAAGTCCCTGCCCCTGATCGGCGGCGGCACCCGCTACACCGCCGACTTCAAGGAGTCCGCCGGACTCCACCCCGGCGACGACGTCCGGGTGGCCGGGGTGAAGGTCGGCGAGGTCGACAAGGTCCGCCTCGACGGGCCGAAGGTGGCGGTGACGTTCACCGTGAAGGACGCCTGGATCGGCGACGCCAGTACGGTCGGCATCGCCATCAAGACCCTGCTCGGCTCGAAGTACCTCGCCGTCGACCCGCGCGGCACCGCCGCCCAGGACCCCGCCCGGCGGATCCCGATCACCCGCACGACCTCCCCGTACGACGTACTGGACGCGCTCGACGGGCTCGGCGAGACCGTGGGCGAGCTCGACACCGAGGCCATCGCGAAGAGCTTCGCGGCCATCTCGGCCACCTTCGGCACCACCGGGCCGGGCGTGCACAAGGCCGTCACCGGGCTCGCCGATCTGTCGCTGGCCATCGCGAGCCGCGACGAGCAGATCACCCGGCTGCTCAAGGGCACCGACCAGGTCACGCGGACGCTGGACGCCAAGAAGGACCGGCTGCGCGGTCTGCTGGAGAACGGCGGTCTGCTGCTCGACGAGGTCGGCCGCCGGCGCGCCGCGATCCACGGCCTGCTCACCGGCGCCCGTGACCTGAGCGACCGGCTGAGCGGGGTCGTGGCCGACAACCGCGCCCGGATCGGCCCCGTGCTGGCCGCCCTCGACCACGTCACCGAGATCCTGACCCGGAACAAGGCGGGCCTCGACCGGATCCTGGCGCAGGCGGGCCCCTACTACCGCCTGGTCGGCAACACCCTCGGCAACGGCCACTGGCTGGACAGCTATCTCTGCGGACTCGTCCCGAAGACGTATGTGCCCCCGGGCGGCACGCCGCCGAACGGCTGCATGCCACCCAAGTCCGGTAAGGGAGGCGGACGGTGATGCGAACCCTGCCGGACAGGCTCCGGGCGCGCAGGTTCCTCGCCCTCGGTATCGCCCTCGCGCTCGTCGTCACGGCCGCCGCCTCGGTCGTCGCCGTACGGGTGCTGGGCGACAGCGGCTCGATGCGGATCACCGCGTACTTCGACCGCACGGTGGGTGTGCACGAAGGGTCGGATCTACGGGTGCTGGGCGTACGGGTCGGCAGCGTGACCCGCATCCACCCGGAGGGGCGGCGGGTGCGGGTCACGCTCAAGGTGCGCGACGGCGTGCGGGTGCCGCGGCTGGTGCGGGCCGTGGTCATCGCGCCGAGCGTGGTCTCCGGCCGGTTCGTGCAGCTCAGCCCCGCCTACAGCGGCAGTGGTCCGACGCTGCGGGACGGCGACGAAATCCCCGAGGAGCGGACCGCGACCCCGATGGAGGTGGACGAGCTGGCCAAGAGCGTCGGCGACCTCGTCACCGCGCTCGGTCCCGAGGGCGCCAACAAGAAGGGCGCGCTCTCGGACCTCATCGACACCGGCGCGAAGAACCTGCGGGGCAACGGCGACGACATCGGCCGTACGATCCAGCAGCTCGGCGGCGCCTCCAAGGTCCTCGGCGGATCGAGCGCCGACCTCGTCCGTACGGTGCGCCAACTCCAGTCGTTCGTAACCGTGTTGAAGGACAGCGACGGGACGGTACGCACCACCGAGCAGCGGCTCGCCGATGTGACCACCTTCCTCGCCGGGGAGAAGGGCGACCTCGCCGCCGCGCTGCGGCAGCTCGGGACGGCCCTCGGGCAGGTGAAGACGTTCATCCGGGACAACCGGGGAGCGTTCCGGAAGGACGTCGACCGGCTCGCCGTGCTCACCCGGTCGCTGGTCGACCAACGGGCCTCTCTGGGGGAGGCGTTGGACACCCTGCCGCTGGCCGCCGCCAACCTGGAGAACGCGTACGACCCGGCGACCCGCACCATCGACGGCCGCGCCGACCTCAACGAGATCGCGCTGCTGCCGCTCCCCGCCGCCGAGACGTTCCAGCGGCAGCCCGGAGGCGGGCGATGAGACGCGGGGTCGCGCGGGCCGGGATGGCGCTGTGCGCCGCGCTGGTCGTCACCGGTCTGGCGCTGCTGCCCGGCGGCTGCGGGGTGCCGTCGTTCCACGGCATCGAGGACCTTCCGCTGCCCGGCGGCGCGGCCCTCGGCAGCCATCCGTACCGGGTCACGGCCGTCTTCAAGGACGTCACCAGCCTGTTCCCGCAGTCGGCGGTCAAGGTCAACGACGTGCCCGTGGGACGGGTCGAGAAGATCGAGGTGAGCCGGGACGACTGGCTGGCCCGGGTGACGATGAAGGTCAACGGCAAGGTGCGGCTGCCGGCCGACGCGTACGCGAATGTGGCGCAGTCCAGCCTGCTGGGGGAGAAGTACATCCAGCTGGTGGCGCCGAAGGAACCCGCCGGTTCCCAGGTCCCCGGTCCGAACCCCCGGCCGCTGCGCTACGGCGCGGTGATCCCCGTCAGCCGCACCAACCGCAACGCCGACGTCGAGGAGGTCTTCGGCGCGCTGTCCATGCTGCTCAACGGCGGTGGCGTCCAGCAGATCAACACGATCACCCGGGAGCTGAACCGGGCCCTCGGCGGCCGGGAGTCGGCGGCGCGCTCGGTGCTCACCGAGATCGGCACGTTCACCAGGAACCTCGACGCCCACAGGAGCGACATCACGGACGCGCTGGACGGTCTGAACAAGCTGTCGTCCACGGTGGCCGCCCGGGACAGCCGGGTCGGCGCGGTCCTGGACGGGCTCGGTCCGGGGCTCAAGGTGCTCCAGGAGCAGCGCGGTTCGCTCGTCACCATGCTGAAGTCCCTGGACGCGCTGTCGTCGGTGGCCGTCGACACGGTCGACCGCACCAAGGACGACATCGTCGCCGACCTGCGCGCACTCGCCCCCACCCTCAAGGGCCTGGCCGACGCGGGCCGGAACCTGCCCGCCTCGCTCCAGGTGCTGATGACGTACCCGTTCACGGACGAGGTGCTGACGGGGGTCAAGGGCGACTACCTCAACGTCTATCTCAAGGTCGCGGCCGCACCGGGAACGATGGTCCGCCCGGCGGGCACCCCGTCGCAGTCGGCGGGCGAGGGCGCCTCGGCGGGCGGCGCACCACCGCTGCCGCTGCCGTCCGTGCCACGGGAAGGCGGCGCCCGGTGATCACCCTCGGCACCCACCTCAAGAACCTCGCCTTCCTGCTGCTCGGCGCGCTGGTGCTCGGCTACATCGGCATGGCGTACGCGGACCTGGGCCGGTTCGTGGGCGCGCCCGGCTCGTACACCGTACGTGTCGAACTCGCCGAGACCGGCGGTCTTTTCACCGGCTCCGGCGTCACCTATAGGGGTGTGGACGTCGGCCGGGTCCGGAGCATCGGGCTCACCGACGACGGGGTCGAGGCGCGCCTCGCCATCAAGAAGGGCACCGCGCCGATCCCCGCCGACCTGGAGGCGAAGGTGGCAGGTCTTTCAGCGGTCGGCGAGCAGTACATCGACCTCGCGCCCCGCACCGACAAGGGCCCGTTCCTCGCCGACGGCTCGATCGTGCCCCGGACCCGGACCAGCACCCCCGCGCCGATCACCCGGCTCCTCACCGGGATCAACGACTTGGCGGCCTCCGTGCCCACCGACGAACTGCGCACGGCCGTGGACGAACTCGGCCGGGCATTCGCCAACCAGGGCTCCAACCTCCAGGTGCTCCTGGACACGGGCACCCAGTTCATCAACGCCGCCGACCAGGCGCTGCCCGCCACCACCCGGTTGCTCGTCGACGGCGAGACCGTGCTCCGGACCCAGGCCGACAGCACCGAGGCGCTCACGTCCTTCGCCACGGGGGCGCGCCGGATCGCCCGGCAGCTCAAGGACTCCGACTCCGACCTGCGCCGGGTCATCGACGAAACCCCGCAAGCCGCCGACGAGTTCACGGCGTTGCTGCGGGACACCGACCCCGGCCTGAGCGTGCTCCTCGCCAATCTCACCACCACCTCCGAACTCCTGGTCACCCGGCAGCACGGCCTGGAGGAGCTGATGGTGCGGCTGCCCCGGGTGGCGGCGGCGGGCTCCACCGCGGTCGGCCCGGGCGGCGCCGCCTTCGGCATGGTCACCACCTTCTTCAAACCGCTGCCCTGTACGGCCGGATACGAGGGCACGGCCTACCGCAACGGCCTTGACACGACCGGCAGTTCGACGGTGAACACGGCGGCGCGCTGCACCGCGCCGCCGGGCAGCGGACAGAACGTACGCGGTTCGGGCCATGCGCCAAGAGGGCCGATACCGGTGCCCGCCGTGCCCGGTTCGTCGACGGGCGTCGGTCCGGCGCCGCTGCCCGGTGTGGCCTCGGAGTCGTCGCGGAGCCCGGTGGACCTCGCCGGGCTGCTGGGTCTCGGGGAGTGAGCGTATGAGACGAGGACGGGTGATCACGCTGGTCGGGCTGGTGCTCGCCATGGCCCTGTGCGGCGCCTCCGCGTGGACGTACGCGAGGGCGCGCGGCGACGGCGACCTGGCGTACGCCAGGAGCCGCGACGCGGTGCTCGCCGCCGGACGGACGTATGTCGCCCGGCTGGGCTCGATCGACGGCCGCGATGTCGACAAGGGCCTCGACGGCTGGCTCGCGGTGACCACCGGCGCGCTCCACGACGAGCTGCGGGACACCCGGGCCAAGAGCGCCGACGTGCTGAAGGAACAGGGCGCCACCACGAGCGCCGAGGTCACCGACGCGGCCGTCACCCAGCTCGACGACCGCGCGGGCACCGCCCGGCTCATCGCGACCGTACGGATCGAGGCCCGGCCGCGCACCGGCGCGCCGACCACCGACCGCAAGCGCTTCGAGGCGGGGCTGGCCCGGACGGGCGACGGCTGGAAGCTGAACGCGCTGACGGCGGTCGCGGTCACGGCGCAGGGGGCGGGGTGAGGGGCGTATGACGACGACCGATGGGACGGTTGAAGCGGTTCCCGACGTCGGGGAAGCGGCTACCCGTGCGCGGCTTCGGCGTCTCCTGCTGCCGTCGCTGATCGCGGTTCTGGTGGCGGCGAGTGCCGTATTTCTGCTGCTGGAGTGGGAGTTGAGAGATACAGCAGCATCCTCGAACCGCGCGCTCACCGACAGCGCGGCCACCGGCGAGGTCCTGGACGAGGTGAGCACCGCTGTGGGCCGGGTCTTCACGTACGACCCGGCGACGCTCGCCCGTACCCGCCAGGATGCCCGCTCGCTGCTGGCCGGGCAGGCGGCGAAGGAGTACGACGGGCTGATCGCGCAGGTCCAACAGCGTGTCGCGGAACAGCGGTTGACGCTCACCACGCGTGTCGCGCGGGCCGGGGTGGGCGCGCTCACCGCGTCCCGTGCCGAGCTGCTGCTCTTCCTCGACCAGACCAGCAGGCGACCTGGACAGAAGGCCACCACGGTGGCCGCGCAGCTCTCGGTGACCGCCGAACTCGACGGCGGGCACTGGCGGATCACCGCGATCAAGGCCCGCTAGGGCGAGTGAGGAGGTGCCCATGGCACGTATGACGAGGGAACGGGCGGCGCGTGGACGGCCGTCGCGCACGGCGGTGATGCTCCTGGTGGCCGCACTGGCGCTGGCGTGCGCGGTCTGGACGGGCGGCTCCTGGTACGCGTCGGCGCACGACGAGCAGGCCGCGTTCGCACGCACCCGCGACGCGGCGCTCCGGGCCGGGGAGCAGGCCGTACAGAACATGAACACCCTCGATTACGGAGACCTGGCGCGCGGCCTCGATGTGTGGGAGCGGTCCGCCACCGGCGATCTGCTCGGTGAACTCAAGGGCAGCAGAACACAGTTCGAGCAGCAGGTCCGGGACGCCAGAACGGCGACCACGGCCAAGGTGCTCTCGGGCGCGGTCACCGAGCTCGACGAACGGGCCGGGCGGGCGCGGGTGATGGTCGCGATCCGGATCACCGTCGTGACGGCGGACAAGAAGAGCACCACCAAGGACAGCCGGATGCTCGGCGAACTGACCCGCACTTCGGCGGGCTGGAAGCTCAGCCGACTCGGCCAGGCGCCGGTCGGCGACGCCCCTACGCCTTCCACCGGCCCGTCCACCCCCAGCGGCAGCTGACCCGGAGGCCCCGATGTCGACCACCCGCCATCTCGTCAACCGGCAGCGCCGCCTGGCGGCCGCCCGCCCATCCGTCGCGCGCCTGCCCGTCGCACGCCCGACCGTCGCGCGCCCGGTCCGGCAACGGGGTGCGAGCGCACGTGCGTCCGGCCGCACGGCGAAGCCGCTCACGCTCCTGCGGCCGCTCCTGCTCGCCGTGCTGACGACGGCGCTCACCGCCTTCTCCGTCGTGGCGTACGTCCAGGGCCAGGACCGGCGGGCGGACTCCGCCGGGCACAACACGGCGCTGGCCGACACCGCCCGTACGAGCGAGGTGAAGGGCGTCGTCGACGACGCCGTGCAGGGGATCTTCTCGTACGACCACATGAACCCGGCCAGGAGCGAGGCCGCGGCGAAGACCTCGCTGACCGGTGCGGCCGTCGGGCAGTACCGGGCGATGATCGCGCCGGTCCGGGAGCAGGGACCGGCGCAGAAGCTGGTGCTCACCACGACGGTCACCGACAGCGGCGTGGAGGTCGTCGACGGCGACCGGGCGCGGGTCCTGGTCTTCGCCGACCAGAGCAGCACCCGGACCGGCAAGGGCGGCGGCACCACGGTCGCGGCCGCGATGTTCGCCGTCGACGCGGTCCGCCGGGACGGCACTTGGCGGATCGCGTCCATCGACACGTTCGACCGCGCCCCGAGCAGCGAGAGGTGAGACACGTGGTGCGACGATGTACGGCGGGAGCGGCCGCACCGGCCGCGCTGCTCGCGGCCGTCTGTCTGGCGGTCACCGGCTGCGGATCCTCGTCCCAGCCGCCGCCGGAGGTGGACTGGGCGGCCGGTGTCTGCCGGCATCTCACGGACAGCGGCGCCCGGCTCGCCGTCCCCACGGTGGACCGCACGCAGCCGGTACGCGCCCAGCGCCAGATGGTCACCTTCCTCACCGCGCTCGGCGACCGGCTGGGGGCGTTGCGGACGGCCATGGGGAAGGACGGGGCGCCGCCGGTGGACGGCGGGGCGGCCGCGTTCGGCAAGGCCCTCGCCCGTCTCGACCGGGCCCGTGCGTCGGTGGGGGTGGCGGCGGCCACGCTCTCCCGAGCGAAGGTCACGGACCAGAAGTCGCTGAACTCGGCGCTGGACGCGGCGGGCACGTCCCTGCGGGCGGTGGGCTCGTACAAGGGCCCGGCGGACGATCTGCGGACGGACCCGAAGCTGAAGGCGGCGTTCGACGAGAACCCGGGCTGCGCGGCGGCCGACAACGCGGCTCCGGGCGGACAGGGAGCGGGCGATGGCTCCTGACTCCGGAACCGCGGAGGGCCCCGGCCCGCTCTCGCGGCGGCAGCGGGCGGCCGTCCTCGTCGCGGCGGCCGCCGTCGCGGTGGGCCTGCTCGTCCACACCGGAGCGACCTTCCTCTACCTCGCCCCGCACAACGCGGCCACCGACTCCCTGGGCACCGGGCTCAACAGTTATATGGC
The DNA here is from genome assembly GCF_043198895.1 of Streptomyces sp. NPDC048696. NCBI lineage: Bacteria > Bacillati > Actinomycetota > Actinomycetes > Kitasatosporales > Streptomycetaceae > Streptomyces > Streptomyces sp. NPDC048696. The sequence continues at coordinate 428,997 of NZ_JBICVJ010000006.1, forward strand.
ACCGGAGTTCGTACAGAGCTGGCAGCTGTTCGCGCCGGAGATCACCCGGACCATGACGGCCGTCGGCGCCCGCACGGAGCTGCGGATGGCGGACGGCACGACCCGGACCGGCAACTGGCAGGACCTGACCGCCCAGGATCTCGCGGAGCTGCGCGGCAACCCGCTGCCGAGCCGCATCCGGCAGCAACTCACCACCGCCTGGGCGGCGTTGCTCACCTCGCACGACGCCGAGCAGCGGCCGGTCGGCCCGCGCGGCCTGGACAGCGAGCAGTACCTCAAGCGCCTCGCGCTGTCCCGGCTGCCCGCGACCCCGAAGGGCGCGCGCCTCGAACGCATCCAGTTCCGCTCGACCGACACCACCGTCCCGCCGCCGCCCTGGAAGCGCGGCGGAGCCACCCCCGCGCCGGTCGTGCGCACCTATCCGTGGTGGCCGGTGGGTGCGGATGACTTCGCGGAAGGGCGTACGTCATGACGGACCAACTGGCCGAGGTGCGAGGCAGATTGACGTTCGACAGGGCGCTGGCGCGGGCGTGTGACGCGCGGGTGTGGGCGTATCAGAGCGCGGCCGTACGGATCGGTATGGGCGGGGTCTGGCTGCTCCTGCTGGTCCATGAGTTCCCGCGCCGCGAGCGGATGTGGGGGCCGGACGCCCCATGGAGTCGGCGGCTCGCCGAGCACGCGCTCGACCAGAGCCACGCTTTCAGTGTGCTGCGCTGGTCGGGCGGCCAGGTGTGGTTCGAGGTGTTCTATCTGCTCTCGGCGGCGGTCGCGGCGGCGCTCCTGGTGGGCTGGCGCACTCGCACGGCCTCGCTGCTGTTCGTCATCAGCGTCCTGTCCCTGGACCACCGCAACGAGAACGTGCTGAACGCGGGGGACACCATCTTCCGTATCACCGCGATCTACTTGGCCTTCACGCGCTGCGGGCAGGTGTGGTCACTGGACGCACGGGGCGGGCGACGGAGCCTCAAGGATGCGCGGGACCGTACGGGTGTGATCCTGTGGTCCGTCTGCGGTCTGGCCCTCGCCTGGGCCACGCTCGCGGCGCAGCTCACCGGCGGTTGGGCGCTGCTGCTGTGGGGGTGCTGGGCGGGCCAGGCGGTGTGGCGGGGGCTCCGGGAGCGCCCGGGCCCACGCCGCACGCTGGAACTCATCGGGCATCTGCTGCACAACGGCGGAGTGCTGATGCTGATGATCCAGGTCTGTCTGCTGTACGCGTCGGCCGGCTGGTACAAGATCCAGGGCGCGTCCTGGCAGGACGGTACGGCGGTGTACTGGTCGGCGGGGCTCGACTGGCTGGAACCGTATCCCGCGCTCTCCCACGCGCTCACCTCGCACCCCCTGATCGTTCTCGCGCTGACGTACGGGACGGTGCTCGTCCAGGTCGCCTTCCCCTTCAGCGTCCTGGACCGACGGGCCAAGAACGTGCTGCTCGCACTGCTCTTCGCCGAGCACATCGGCATCGGGCTGCTGCTCGGCCTGCCGTATTTCTCGCTCTCGATGGTCGTGGCCGACCTGGTGTTCCTGCCGACCGGGTTCCTGCGCGGGGCGGGGGCGCGGGTCGTGGGGCTGCGAGGGAGGCTGACGGCGGCCCTCGCCGCGCCGAGGGCGACGAGTGACCGGCTCCCGACGCCCGGGGCGCGGGAACCGGCCCATGAGTCCGACTCGGCGGGGCAGGTCAGCCCTTCGTAGCCCTTCCGGTCCTTGAGGTTGGGTCAGCCCTTCTTGGCCAGCGTCATGCCGATGGCGTTGCCGGGCCCGGCGGTGAAGGCGCTCAGGATGTCGTTGAACGCGCCGCAGTTCTTGAGGGCGGGCAGGGTGTACACGCCCTTGAGCTTGCCGCCGCCCAGCGGGTCGAACCGGCCGTCCGACGTGAGGTTGACGTCGGCCGGGGTACCGGTCCCGCAGTTCGCGCCGCCGCCCAGCGGGATGCCGAAGATCGCGATCTCGGGGAGCTTCACGTACATACGCGACTTGGCGGTGAGGTCACCGGCGGCGTTCAGTGTGCCGGTCGTCCGCTCCACTTGCTGGAACTCGATCTTCGCGGTCGCGGGGAGGAAGCCGAGGATCGAGAACTTGCCGGTGGTCGGGTCGAGCGTCAGGTCCGCCTTGTACGAGCCTGACGCGAGGTCGAAGTCGGCCTCGATACCGCCCCCGAGCGTCGCGGTCCCGTTGGCGGCCTTGATGGAGGAGCTACCGGTGAGGCCGTAGCTGAGGTGTATGGGCGGGTGAGGGGTGGTGGGGTCGGTTGGATTGGTGGGGTTCGTAGGGTTGGTTGGACTGGTGGGGTTGGTAGGGCTCGTTGGGTTGGTCGGGTTCGTTGGATTCGTCGGGCTGGTGGGGTTCGTGGGGTCGGTAGGGCTGGTCGGATCCGTGGGGTTCGTGGGGTTCGTTGGATTCGTCGGGTTGTTGTCCACGACCTTGAAGCGGTGCAGGGTCTTGTCGGTCGACGTCAGGGTGCAGGCGGCGTCGAACGTGTCCTTGCCCGCGACCAGTTGAACCGGCTTGCCGTTGGCGTCCCGCGCGATCATGTCGTGTAGGGAGATGTTGTTGACGTCGATGCTGCCGTCGCCCACCTGGTCGAAGGTGAGCGAGGGGGCGTGCCCCGTGGCGACGACGGTGAAGTCGGCCGGTGGGCTGGGGATGTCGCCCTTGGCCACGTCGTTCTCGACCTTGATGCCGGAGAGCGGTCCCGACGGCGTGTTCACCGTGACGTCGGCGGTCGCCTTGCCCTCCAGCGTCTTCGCCCCGACCAGGCCGAGGCCCTGTGCGGCGCGGGAGCTCACCAGGGTGGCCGAGGTGATCTCGAACGCCGGGGTCGCCTGGCCCTTCTGGATCTCCGCCGGGATGTCCGCCGTAATGGTGATCTTGATCGGGTCGGCGTTGATCAGCGGGAATACGCACGAGTAGTCCTGAACCAGCTTGGCCGGTACGGCGGTTGCGGTCCCGGCGGCGGTGACGGACACCACGGCGGCGACCACGCCGGTGGCGGTGACGACGGCCAACGTGGGCAGGGTCCTTCTGGGCCGTTTTCTCTGAATTCCCATGAGCTGCCTCTCGCGTTGCGTGCTACGGGCGCGAACGGATGCGGGGCCCCCGGTGCAAAGGGAGCGATACTCTCGTCTTTCGGCTCGGGAAACTACTGGGGAGTAAGGTGAGGGTCAAGGCAAAATTCGCCATCGAGCGGCAGGGAATGGGGAATTGGCATCGAATGACGAATCACGCGGTCTTTTTCCGTCGCGAGGTGCGTGTTCTCGGCGGCATGGAGGCCCGATTCGGCTTTTGCGTGTAACGGCTGTTGACCACCCTCCGGCCCTTCATTATCTTCCCCGGAGTATGGGAGTTCCTGAATGCGGGACGAGGGTGCGACGTGTGCGCTGCGGCTCCGCCGCGCTGGTGGTCGCGGGAGTCGTCGGTGCCACGGGTGCCGCGCTTCTGACGTGCGGAACGGGCAGTGCGGCCGCCGTGGAGGCGAAGCTTTCGCAGACGTACGAGTGCAAGTTCCCGTTGATCGGGGCCGATTCGCTGAAAGTCGCGATCAGCGCCGATCTGCCCGCTGCGATTCCGGTCAACACGCAGACGGGCGCGATAAGGATCGACGCGTTGTCCACGGTGAGCGCGCGGGCCGCGCAGGGACTCGGCCTGGTGGGCGCGAAGACGGTGGAAGGGGTCGCGTCCGCGAGTGCCACGGTGAATCTGCCGGGCGGGGAACAGCTCGACGTCGGCATCGACAACACCGTCGAAAAGGCCGGGGTGCCGAGCCCGCCGAAGGATTTCGAGGTCAAGGCGTCGGGCTCGGCGCCTTCGCTCTCCTTTCGCCGACCCGGCGCCGCCACCATCGACGTCAACAGCATCACGCTGAGGCTGACGGCCCGGGACGCGGCGGGCAAGGTCGTCCAACTCCCGCCCTTCGGCGACGTGTTCGAGGCGACGTGCGCGCTCAAGCCGACCGACCAGAACAAGACACTGCACCGGTTCACCATCACCGGCGCCGACCCGACGGGCCCGACGCCCACCGCCCCGACGCCCACGGGACCCGCGCCGACCCCGACGTCGACGGCCGGCCCCACCCCGTCGGGCCCGACCCCGACCGGCCCCGCCCCGACCGGCCCGGGCGGCACCCCGAGCCCCAGCGGCACGGCCACCACGCCCGGCGCGGGCACCACGGGCGGCGGCGGTGGCGGCACCGACCTGACCACCCACGTCAACGGACCCGGCGAGGGGTCGGCCGGCAGCCACGGCGGCGGCAGCCTCGCCGGTACCGGAGCCACCACCGTCGGCGCGCTGCTCACCGGCGCGGGACTGCTGGGCGCGGCGGGTATCGCGGGCGCGCACTATCTGCCGCGTCGTATTCGAGGGGACGCCGACTGAGCGCTCCGCGGGAGTGTGGTCATTCGGCTGCGGACCGTGCGTGGCTTGTCGCGCAGTTCCCCGCGCCCCTGCAGGTGCGCGGAACCGCATCGGGCATCCATGAACCCGCTCAGGCAACCAGCTCGACCCGCCCGGCCGCCGCCCGGCGCCGCAGTACCAGCCACACCACTAGCCCCGCCGCCACCATGCCGACCAGGGCGACAACCGTCCAGTTCACCGTCGCGTAGTCGACCTCCGCGCTCTCCACCAGGTTCCCGGCCGTGTCACTGGCCGTGACCTCTACGTTCCCCCAGTCCACGAGCGGGGGACTCACCCACCGCTGAGTGACCTCGACGCGCTGGCCCGGCAGCAGTTCGGCGGGCAGCCGTCGCCCCGGCGGCTCGAACGAGGTGCGTCCGAACATCCCCTTCGCCCGCAGGCTCACCTGCGGGGACAGCATCACGTTGCCGCTGTTGACCAGCGCGTACGAGATGGTCGCCGCGCGTTTCGCGCCGGGAACGAGCGGCGCGGTGTAGCGGAACCGCACGTCCTCGATGCGCAGCCTCTGCACGCGCGCGCCGTTGACCTTCAGGTAGACCCGGGCCCCGACGGCCTGCTGGACCGCGACCCCGTTGCCGCCGGACGCGCCGAGGTGCGGATCGAGGGCGACGATCGCGCCCGGGTGGTCGCCCGGTTCGGCGTCCTTGGGCACCGTGAGGGTGAAGGGGACGGTGACCTCACCGCCCGCCGCGATGGTGACCTCGGAGCGGTCGAGCCGCGTCCAGGCCCCGACGCCGTTCATCCGCTCGTTCCTGCCGCGCACCGCGAAGCCGCCGTCGCGCGGGGTGTTGTAGCCGTCCGTCCCGTACAGCTGGAAGGTCGTCTCACGGGCGCCGAGGTTCCTGACCGTCACCTGGTCGCGGACGGTCGCGCCACGGTCGGCCGTCATCCGGAAGTACGCCCGTGGCTGCGCGTTCTTCGCGCCCTGCGCGACCGGGAAGACGGACCAGCGGCCGTTGTCGGCGGCTCGCGCGGCGGTGCCGGGCAGCGCGGCGAACGCGCACACCGCGAGCAGACCGAGGACGACGAGGAGGACGGGTCTCGCATGCGGTTGTCTCATACGTATCTCACCCACGTATCTCACCTGTGGAGGGGGCGGAGGGAGGGGAGCCGGGGACGTGAGGTGGGCCGGTCGCGGTGTGCGGCCGGCCCATGGGGAGGCGTGACTCACGTCAGGGTCAGCGTGAGCACGGCCTTGTAGTCGCCCGCCGCCGCGGTCGCGGGGATGTTCAGGGACAGCCCGCCGTCCACGGCGAACTGGCCGCCGGTCGCCGCCGCGTCCGGAGCACTGGCCAGCGTCGCGCCGACGGTCCCGACGGTGCCCTCGGAGCCCGCCACGCAGTTGCTCTTGGAGCCGGGGGCCGTCACACAGGCGGGCTTCCAGCTCAGCTTGTCCGCGCCGATCGACCCGGCCGTACCGGTGAAGTCGCTGACCTTGCCGGTGAGCGACCAGCCGGTGGCGCCGTTGCGGCCGTCCTTGACGGTGACCGTCTGCAGATTGCCGCTGGAGACACCGCCCGCACCCTGGTTCACCGAGGACAGGGCCACGCTGTCACCGGGCTGGGTCATGGAGAGCGTCCCGGCCACGGCCTTCACCTGCGCCGTCAGATTCTGCTGAGCGGTCGAACCACCGGGCGAGGTGGGGTTGGTGGGATTGGTTGGGTTCGTAGGGTTCGTTGGATTGGTCGGGTTGGTGGGGTTCGTAGGGTTGGTCGGGTTCGTTGGATTCGTGGGGTTGGTGGGGTTCGTCGGGTTCTTCGGTACGACCTTGAACGCCGCCAGGACCTTGCCCGTCGACTTGAGCGTGCAGGGCGCGTCGAAGGTGTCCTTGCCCGTGACGAGTTGGATCGGCTTGCCGTTGGCGTCCCGCACGATCATGTCGTGCAGATTGATGCCGTCCACCTCGATGCGCGCGTCGCCGGGCGTGTTGAAGGTGAGGGAGGGCGCGTTGCCCTTCGCGTTGACCGTGAAGTCGGCGGGCGGGCTCGGGATGTTGGTCTTCGCGACCGTGTTCTCGACGCCGATCCCGGAGAGCGGCCCGTCCGGTGTGTAGACGGTGACGCTCGCCGTCGCCTTTCCCTCCAGCGTCTTGCCGCCGACGAGCCCGAGCCCCTGCGCCGCGCGCGAGCTGACCTTCGTGGCCGCGTTGACCTCGAACGCCGGTGACGGCGTTCCCGCCTCGATCTGGGTCGGAATGTCGGCCGTGATCGTCGCCTCGATCGGGTCATTGCCGATCAGCGGGAATACACAGTCGTACTGCTGAACAAGCTTTGCGGGAGCCGCTTGTGCGCTCCCGGCGCCCGCGAAGCCGAGCAGTCCCGCGACCACGCCGCCCGCTGCCGCGACGGCCAGCACGGATCGCGCCCCGGCCTTTCTCTCCAAAGCTCCCATGAGCCACCTCTCGTGTTGTACGGACAGTGCGGAACTGGCGCGAACACTTGGGCCTAGGGCGTGTGAAGGGCGGAAAGTTCCGCGTTTCGGATGCGTAAACTACTTGCGAGTAGGTGGCCGGTCAAGGCGTGGATATGCAAGGCTGTCGAAGGGTTCGGAGAATCCCCGCTTCTTGTCACCGCGATGAGTGCCGCCACCGTATTTCTTGTCTCCGGCGCACAAAAATTCGCGGGTACCGAGCACGCCTGCCTCGTTGCGCGGCAGTCGAATTCGAGAATTCACGTGCGTGTAATTTGCCCTTGTGCGGGAGTTCCGTGGCCGGGGGTTCGCTCCGGGCGGTACGGCCCGTGCGGGGCGCCGTCTCGCTGCCCGATACACCGAAATCGACCATCGACGCCTCATTGCAACATGACGAAGTGCCAGATATGACGAGTCGTCAGGGAGGGTGACGCACCCATGGGAGAGCGAGGCAGCGCGACGACCCGGCGGCACGTCACTGATACCTGCACGCGCGCCGCTACCCGTCGCCAGGCGCCCTGGCAGCTGTCCGTCCCGATGGGTATGGTCGGCTCCGGCCGTCCGGCGGATGGCCGCGTCGACGCGCACGGCACCACGCCCGCACCGGCCACCGGCCCGACCACCGGACCGGCCACGGGCGACCCCTCCCCGTCCCGCACGCCCCAGCCCGAGCCCCGGACCCACCGCACCTCCCGGCAACGGTACGAGTCCCGCCCCGGCGGCCGGTCGCCCTCGGGCAGCCAGGCCTCCGGCTGCCCGGCGGGCCACGCCGCCCCGAGCACGCCGGCCCGCCGTCGCCGCCACCCCCCTCATCTCCCCACAGGTCTGATTCGGAGTCTCCATGACGCCCGTCGCGCAGAACCGTGAACTCGTCGTCGGATTAAGCCCGTTGGGTCTGCCGGACCCACGCCTCGTCGCCGCCGTCCGCCGGGCCGGCGGACTGGGCGTGCTCGACCTGGGTGCGGGTGACCGTAGTGCCCGCGACGCGCTCGCCCTGCTGCGGCGCTGGACGCCCGACGGCTTCGGCGTCCGGGTCGGGCCGACCTGCGCGCTCACTCCGGCGGAGCTGGCCGAGGAGTGCGGTGTCGTGTTCCCGGCCGTGGTGATGCTCGCCGCCGACGCGTCATCGTCATGGCGAGTGGGTCAACTGCCCGCAGGCACCCGCACGTTGGTGGAGGTCCACGACCAGGCGCAAGCCCGTTCCGCCGCGACCGAGGGTGTGTACGGGCTCGTCGCGCGCGGCGGAGAGTGCGGTGGCCGGACCGGCGAGCTGAGCACCTTCGTACTGCTCCAGGCACTGCTGTCCGACCCGGCGTACGACCTGCCCGTATGGGCGTGCGGGGGCATCGGTCCACGGACGGCCGCGGCGGCCGTCGTCGGCGGGGCGGCCGGGGTCGTCCTCGATGTCCAGCTGGCGCTCCTCGACGAGTCGGGGCTGCCGGACGAGCTCGCGGCGGCGCTGCGCACCACGGACGGTTCCGACACGACCGTGGTCGACGGCGTCCGGGCGCTGCGGCGCGAACGTACCGGTCTGCGACTCCCCATCGGGCAGGACGGGTTCCTCGCGGCCCGGTTCGCGGAGCGGTGGGGCACGGTGGCGGGCGCGGTGCGCGGGGTGCGCGACGCGATCGGGGCCGTCGTGGACGAGCCGGACGCCGCTCGCGTGCTGGATCCCGGCTCGCCCATGGCGGCCGCCCTCGGCACCCGGCTGCCGCTCGTGCAGGGCCCCATGACCCGGGTCAGCGACCAGGCGGGCTTCGCGGCGGCCGTGGCCCGCGAGGGGGCACTGCCGATGCTGGCGCTCGCCCTGTCGGACGGGGAGCAGAGCCGCGCCCTCCTGGAGCGCACCCGCGCCGAGCTGGGCGAACAGCCCTGGGGTGTGGGCATCCTCGGCTTCACCGACGGTCGGATCAGGGCGGAGCAACTGGAGGCCGTGCGAGCCGTCCGCCCGACCCACGCGATCGTCGCGGGCGGCCGTCCGTCCCAGGCGGCCGAGTTGGAGGCGGCGGGCATCCGGACGTTCCTGCATGTGCCCTCGGCGACGCTTCTCGGCCAATTCATTGACATGGGCATGCGTAGATTTGTCTTCGAAGGCGCCGAATGCGGCGGTCACGTAGGGCCGCGCAACAGCTTTCCCCTCTGGGAGGCGCAGCTCGCGGTCATCGAGGAGTACGTGGCCGGTTCGCCCGGTGCCGCAGGCGACTTCGAAGTGCTGCTCGCCGGCGGCATCCACGACGAGCGCTCCGCCGCGATGGCCGCGGCCCTCGCCGCCCCGCTGGCCGCGCGCGGGGTCGCGGTCGGCGTCCTCATGGGCACCGCCTACCTCTTCACCGCCGAGGCCGTGGAGTGCGGGGCCATCCAGCCGCTCTTCCAGCGCCAGGTGATCGAAGCGGGCGCGACCGCCCTCCTGGAGAGCGCGCCGGGCCATGCGACCCGCTGTGTCACCAGCCCGTACACCGACGACTACGCGACCGTACGCGAACGCCTGCGGGCGGACGGCGTGCCCGACCGCGAGGCGTGGGCCGAGCTGGAGCGGCTGAACATCGGGCGGCTGCGGATCGCCAGCAAGGGCGTGGAGCGCGGCGACGGCGGGTTGCGGCCGGTCGACGAGCGGCGCCAGCTGGGCGAGGGGATGTTCATGGCCGGGCAGGTCGCCGTGCTGCGCTCGGCGGCGACGACCGTCGGCGCGCTGCACGAGGCCGTGACCCGGGGCGCCGCCGCGTTCGCACGGCGGCGCGCCCGGCAGTTGTCCCCGGAACCGGTGGCGGTCGAGGAGAGCGTCGTGGCCCCGGCGCCGCTCGACATCGCTGTCGTGGGCATGGCCTGCATGTTTCCGCAGGCCCCCGATCTGGCGACGTACTGGGCGAACATCGTGGGCGCCGTCGACGCGGTGACCGAGGTGCCCGCCGAGCGCTGGGACCCGGCGGTCTACCACGACCCGACGGGCGAGCGCGCCGACACGACCCCGTCGCGGTGGGGCGGGTTCCTGCCGAGGATCCCCTTCGACCCGTTCGCGTACGGCATTCCACCCGCCTCGCTCGGCAGCGTCGAACCGGTGCAGCTGCTCGCCCTCGAAGCCGCCCGGCGGGCCCTTGAGGACGCCGGGTACGGCGACCGGCCGTTCGACCGCTCCCGTACGTCGGTGGTCTTCGGCGCCGAGTCCGGCAGCGACCTGTCCGGCGCGACCACGCTGCGCACCGTGCTGCCCGCGTATGTGGGCGAGATCCCGGCGGCGATCGAGGAGCAGCTGCCGAAGCTCACCGAGGACTCGTTCCCCGGCATGCTCGCCAATGTCATCGCGGGCCGGATCGCCAACCGCCTCGACCTCGGCGGCGCCAACTACACCGTCGACGCCGCCTGCGCCTCCTCGCTCGCCGCGCTCGACGTCGCCTGCAAGGAACTCGCCTCCGGCGGCAGCGAGTTGGTGCTGTGCGGCGGCGCGGACCTGCACAACGGCGTCAACGACTTCCTGCTCTTCTCGTCCGTCCGCGCGCTCTCCCCGAGCGGGCGCTCCCGTACGTTCGACGCGGCCGCCGACGGCACGGTCCTCGGCGAGGGCGTCGCCTGTGTCGCGCTGAAGCGCCTGGCCGACGCGGAGCGGGACGGCGACCGGGTGTACGCCGTGATCAAGGGCATCGGCAGCGCGAGCGACGGCCGCTCGCTCGGGCTCACCGCACCCCGGCCCGAAGGTCAGCGGGCCGCGCTGGAACGGGCGTACTCGATCGCCGGTCTCTCGCCCGCGCAGGTGGGCCTGGTCGAGGCGCACGGCACGGGCACGGTGGTCGGCGACCGCACCGAACTCGCCACGCTGACGGCCGTGTTCACCGAGTCCGGCGCGGCGCCGGGCAGTTGCGCGCTCGGGTCGGTCAAGTCGCAGATCGGCCACACGAAGTGCGCGGCGGGTCTGGCCGGACTGATCAAGGCGTCGCTGGCCCTGCACACGGGCGTCACTCCGCCGACGATCCACCTCCAGGAGCCGAACGCGGCCTGGGACGCCGACACCAGCCCCTTCGCCTTCCACGCCGAGGCTCGGCCCTGGGCCACACCGGCGGCCGAACGCGTCGCCGGGGTCAGCGCCTTCGGCTTCGGCGGCACCAACTTCCACGCGGTGCTCACCGCCCACGGGGCGAGTGTGCCGCCGCTGCGGGGGTACGACGCCTGGCCCGCCGAGCTGTTCCTGTTCCGGGGCGCGGACGAGGCGGCGGCCGGGCGGGAGGCGCAGTGGCTGCTCGGCGAACTCGGTGAGGGCGTACGCCTGCGGGACGCCGCCCTCATGGCGGCCCGCCGGGCCGGGACGCGCAGTGCGCCGGTACGGATCGCGGTCGTGGCCGACGGTGTCGACGAGCTGCGGGAACTGCTGGCGAAGGCGTCGGCGGGCGAGTCGGCGCGAGGTGTCTTCCGGGCGGAGGGACGTTTCGAAGGCGATGAGCGGAAAGTGGCGTTCCTCTTCCCCGGGCAGGGCAGCCAGCGGCCCGGCATGCTCGCCGATCTGCTGGTGGCGTTCCCGGAGGCGGCCCGCTATGTGGAGGAGGGACGGGCGTATGCTTCCGCCCTCTACCCGCCGAAAGCCTTTGACCAGGCGGCCAGGGAACGTCAGCGGCAGACCCTCACGGACACGCGGATGGCCCAACCAGCATTGGGAATAGCTGGATTGACAGTGCATCACATCCTCGCTGAAGCGGGCGTACGTCCGGACATGGCCGCCGGGCACTCCTACGGCGAACTGGTGGCGCTCGCCGCCGCCGGGGCCCTGTCGCCCGGGACGCTGCTCGACCTCAGCGCCCGCCGCGCGCAGGCGATCCTCGGCTCGCTCGGGGACGACCCGGGCGCGATGGCGGCGGTCGCCGCGAGCCCCGTCGAGGTCGAAGAGGTGCTGGCCGGGGCCGGGCTCGCGGACCGGGTCGTGGCCGCGAACCGCAACGCGCCGCGCCAGACCGTCGTCTCCGGCGCCACCGAAGCGGTGGACGAGGCGATCGGGCGCCTGCGCGACGCCGGGTTCGGGGCCCAACGGATTCCGGTGGCCTGCGCGTTCCACAGCCCGCTGGTCTCGGGCGCGGGCGAGCGGTTCGCGTCGGACGTGGCCGAACACGCCGTCCGGGCAGCGGAGTTCCCCGTCTGGAGCAACCGGACCGCCGGTGTCTATCCGGCCCGCCCCGACGCCGTACGCGCCGAACTCGCCGCGCAGATCGGCTCTCCGGTGCGGTTCGCCGAGCAGATCGAGGCGATGTACGAGGCGGGGGCCCGGATCTTCGTCGAGGCGGGCCCGGGCGCGGTGCTCACCGGTCTGGTCGGCAAGATCCTCGGCGACCGCCCGCATCTGGCCGTCGCCTGCGAGCCGGGCTCCGGCGCCGGGCTGCGCGGCTTCCTGGAATCGCTCGGCCGCCTCGCGGTCGCCGGTGTGCCGGTACGTACGGGACGGCTCCTCCAGGGCCGGGGCGCGCTGACGGCACCGCCGGAGCCGCCCGGCTGGACGGTGGACGGCCATCTGGTCCGCACCCGCTGCGGCGAGCTGCTGCCGGGAGCCCTGCAACCGGCTCGGCGGGTCGGCCTGGAGAGCGCGGGGGAGGCGCGTGCCCCCGAGCGGGACTCGTCGGAGCAGGGGCTCATCTCGGACTTCCTGCGGACGACGAGGGAGCTGGTCGCCGCTCAACGGGACGTGCTCCTCACCTACTTGGGGTCGAACGGTGCCTCGCTGCCGCCGGTGCCCGTGCCGTCGGCGCCGCTTCCCGCAGGGGTCGCGGCGGAACCCGTCGCCACGGCCGAAGCACCCCGCCCGCCCGTCGTCGACATCGAGCAGGCCGTGCTCACCGTCATCAGCGAACGCACCGGCTACCCCGCCGACATGATCGAGCCCGATCTCGACCTCGAAGCCGACCTGAGCATCGACTCGATCAAACGCACCGAGATCGTCGGCGAACTGGCCCGCCATCTCGCGGGGACCCGTACGTTCGACGACGCGGAGATGGAGGAGCTGTCCCGGGCGCGGACGGTCGCGGCGATCACCTCCTGGATCACCGCACACGACACCGGGACCGCACATGACACCGCGGCCGCACACGACGCCGGGACCGAAGCGGCGCCGCCCGATGCCGCGCCCCCTTCCACCCCGTCCACCCCGGGCCTCATCACCGGCATCGCCCCCCGTCGCCTGACCCTCCGGCAGACTCCCCTCGACCTGCCTCCCGCCGCGGACCGGGCCCCCTCCCTCCACGGCAAGCGGTTCGCCCTGCTCGGCGGCGGTGCCGAGACCACCGAGGAACTGGCGGCCCAGTTGGTACGCCGTGGCGCCGAGGTCGTCACGTACGACATGGACCGACGGCTCGACGCGACGGACGGTCCGCTCGACGGGGTGTTCCACCTCGGGGCCCTCGTGCGCGACACACCGCCCGACGGGGGCGGGGCACTGCTCCCCGGGGCCTTCGAGGTCTTCCGGGCCGCCCTGCGGCTCGCGCCCGAGTGGCTGATCTGCGCCAGGACCGCACCCGGCGCCGGGGAGGAGGTGGGAGCGGGGTTGCCCGGGCTGTTCCGGACCGTCGGACGGGAGTACGAGGACGTCACCGCCCGCGTCGTCGATCTGGACCCGGCCGCGCCCGCCGCGCGGTGGGCCGAGTTCCTGGTGGCGGAGCTGGCGGCGCCCGACCGTGCCCCCGTCGTCCTGCGGACCGCCGCCGGGCGGTACGGGACCGTGCTCGTCGAGGATCCGCTCACCGGGCTCGCCCGCACCGGCGCCGGACCCGCCGGGGACGGGGTCGCCGAGGTGGCGGCTCTCGGACTCGACCGCGAGTCGGTGGTCGTGCTCGCCGGGGGCGCCCGGGGGATCACCGCCGACCTCGCCCTGGCCTTCGCCTCCGCCGCCCGCTGCCGGATCGAGCTCCTGGGCCGCACCCCGCTGCCCACCGGGCCCGCGGACCCGGACGTCGCGGCCGCCGGTGACGAGGCGGCGCTGCGTGCGCTCCTGGTGGCCCGGCGCGAGCTCGCGCCCGCCGCGATCGAACACGAGGTGAGGACGATACTCGCCGGGCGCGAAGTGGCCGACACCATGGACCGGTTGAGCCGGTGCGGCGCGCGCCCCGCCTACCGCGTCGTCGACATGTGCGACACCGCCGCCGTGACGCAGACGGTCAAGGAGATCCAGGCGGAGCACGGGCACATCGACGCGGTGGTGTACGCGGCGGGTGTGATCGAGGACCGGCTCATCGCGGAGAAGGACCCCGAGTCGTTCCGCAGGGTGTACGGCACGAAGGTCGACGGCGCCCGCGCGCTCCTGGACGCCATGGCGCAACTGCCGAGCGGGCCACCGCTCGCCGTACTGTTCGGCAGCGTGTCCGCCGTACTGGGCAACCGCGGCCAGAGCGACTACGCCGCCGCCAACGACGCCCTCGCGGGACTCGGGGAGCGCTGGGCCCGGCGCACCGGGCGCCGGGCGCTCACCGTGCACTGGGGGCCGTGGGCGCCGTCCGGCGCGCACGGCGGCATGGTCACCCCGCACCTCGCCCGCGAGTACGCCCGGCGCGGGGTGTCCCTCATCGACCGCGAGGAGGGCACGCTCGCCCTGCTGCGGGAGCTGGCGTGGGGCGACGAGTCGACCCGGTCCGTCGTCTACACGGCATCGGCCCTGTGACATGGCGGAGTCGATGAACACGGCGGGGCGTCACGTGCCCGTCGCCATTGTCGGGATGTCCGTCCTGCTGCCCGGCGCCGCCGACCTGGACGCCTACTGGCGCAACCTCGTCGACGGCGTGGACGCCATCCGCGAGGTGCCCGACGGGCGCTGGGACCCGGTCTACTACCGGCCCGGTGAGGAGAAGACCGCCGCCGACCGCGTGTACTGCCGGCGCGGCGGCTTCGTCGACGGGCTCGCCGCGATCGACGCCACGCGCTTCGGCATCATGCCGAACTCGGTCGCGGGCACCGAGCCCGACCAGCTCATCGCGCTCTCCGTCGCCGACCGGGCCGTCGCCGACGCGGGCGGCGAGGACAGGCTGCCCGCCCGCGACCGCGTCGGCGTCGTCCTCGGCCGGGGCGGCTATCTCACCCCCGGCCTGGTCCGCCTCGACCAACGGGTGCGGACGGCACACCAGTTGACCCGTACGCTCGGTGAACTGCTGCCCCAGCTCGGCCCCGGCCAACTCGACCTCGTACGGGCCGCGTTCACCGAGAAGCTGGGGCCCGAGCACCCCGAGTCGGCGATCGGCCTGGTCCCCAATCTGGCGGCCTCCCGCATCGCCGACCGGCTGGACCTGCGGGGCCCGGCGTACACCGTCGACGCGGCCTGCGCCTCCTCGCTCATCGCGGTCGACCGCGCGATCGACGAACTGTCCGCCGGGCGTTGCGACATGATGCTCGCGGGCGGGGTCCACCACTGCCACGACATCACCCTGTGGAGCGTCTTCGCCCAGTTGCGCGCGCTCTCGCCGAGCCAGCGCAGCCGCCCGTTCCACACGGCGGCCGACGGGATCCTCATCGGCGAGGGCACCGGCGTCGTCGTCCTGAAGCGGCTCGCCGACGCCGAACGCGACGGCGACCGGGTGTACGCGGTGATCCGCGGCACGGGTGTGGCCAGCGACGGCCGCGGCACCGGTCTGATGAACCCCGACCCGGGCGGCCAGACCCGTGCGGTCCGGCAGGCCTGGCGGGCGGCCGGGCTCGATCCGCGCACCCCGGACGCGATCGGACTCCTGGAGGCCCACGGCACGGGCACTCCGGCGGGTGACGCCGCCGAACTCGCCACCCTGGCAGAGGTGTTCGGTCCCTCCGCGGTCGGCGGGAGCGCGGTCATCGGCTCGGTGAAGTCGATGATCGGCCACTGCATGCCCGCCGCGGGCGTCGCCGGTCTGGTGAAGGCGGCGCTCGCCGTGCACCACGCGACCCTGCTGCCCACCCTGCACTGCGACGACCCGCACCCCGCGCTCGACCGCACCCGCTTCCGCCCGGCGGCCGAAGCCCGCCCCTGGGACGCGCCCCTGCGCCGGGCCGCCGTCAACGCGTTCGGCTTCGGCGGGATCAACGCGCATGTGGTGCTGGAACAGGCCCCGGGCGTACGGGAGTCGGCGGCAGCCGCGCCCATGCCGCTCCGCGCTGCGCTCACGCGATCCCGTGCGGACGTGCGCGAGCCGGAGCGGGTGCTGCGGATGGGCGCGGAGTCGGCCGACGGCCTCGCGCGGCTCCTGGACGCGGACGACGCGACCGTACTGGCGAGGAGCGACACCTCGGCCGCCGCGCCCGGTGCCGGCGCCCGGCTCGGGATCGTCGATCCGACCGCCAAGCGTCTCGCGCTCGCCCGCAGGGCGGTGGCCACGGGCCGCCCCTGGCGCGGCCGGGGTGACGTGTGGTTCGCCCCGCGCCCGCTCCTCGGCGGCGGTAGCGGGGGCGGAGGCAAGGTCGCCTTCGTCTTCCCGGGCCTCGAAGCGGAGTTCGCTCCTCGCGTGGACGAGGTGGTCGAGCACTACGGGCTGCGGCTGCCGGGCCGTGCGTACACCGAGGCGACGGACGTGGCCCGGCACGGGCTCGGTGTGCTGCGGGTCGGGCGGGTCCTCGACGCGGCCCTGCGCGCGATGGGCGTCGAGCCGGACGGTGTGGCCGGACACAGCGTCGGCGAGTGGATGGCGATGATCGCGGGCGGGCTGTTCCCCGCCGACAGCACCGACGACTTCTTCGCGGCCTTCGACCCCGACTCGCTGCGGGTGCCGGGCCTGGCGTTCGCGGCGATCGGCGCCTCGGCGGCCAGAGTGACCGAAGCGCTCGCGGGCCGCGCGGACGTGGTGCTCTCGCACGACAACTCCCCGAGCCAGTCGATGGTCTGCGGCCCCGAGCGGCCGGTCGCGGAGTTCGTGGCGAAGCTGCGGGCCGAGCAGGTGCTGTGCCAGGTGCTCCCGTTCCGCTCCGGCTTCCACACCCCGATGCTCGCGCCGTATCTGGGCCCGCTGACGCAGGGCCTGAACGCGGCTCGGATCCTCGCGCCGCGCGTCCCGGTCTGGTCCGGCACCACGGCGGCCCCGTTCCCGGCCGCCCCCGACCAGGTCCGGGCCCTGTTCGTACGCCATCTGCTGGAGCCGGTACGGTTCCGCCCACTCGTCGACGCGATGTACGCGGCCGGGTTCCGCGCGTTCATCCAGATGGGGACGGGACGGCTCACCTCGCTGATCGACGACACGCTCAGGTCGCGCGACCACCTCACCCTGTCGGCCAACTCGCCCCAGCGCGGCGGGCTCGCCCAACTGCTCCGGGTGGAGACGGGGTTGTGGGCGGAGGGGTACGAGCCGATGCCCCGACGGCCTCGCGCGTCCGGCGTTCGCACGCGCCCCGCCACCCCTCTCGACCTCGGCGCCGCGCTCATCCCCCTCGACCCCGGCCGCCGCGACGCGCTCCGGGCCGGGCTCGTACCCCGTACGAACGGTGAACAGCCGTACCCGGCACCATCGTTGGGCGCGGAGGTCGTACGCCGCCACCCCGTCGCCGCCGAGCTCGACGCGTTGCTGAGGGAGACGGCCGAGAGCGTCACCGCCGTGCTGGAGGCGGCGCGTGCGCCTGTCGATCCGCCCGCCCCGCCGGTGCCCGCCGAGCGGCACACGCGGCTGCGGGTGTCCACGGAGGCGATGCCCCACCTCCTCGACCACTGCTTCTTCCCGCAGCGGCCCGGCTGGCCGGAGGCGGCCGACCGGTATCCCGTAGTCCCGGCCACCACCGTCCTGCACCACCTCATGGCCGCCGCCGAGGAGGCCGCGCCGGGGCACCGGGCCGTCGCCGTACGCGACGTACGGCTGGAGAAGTGGGTCAGCGCGGCTGCGGCCGTGGACGTCACCGTCACCGCCCGCCCGCAGGGCCCCGGCCGGATGGCGGTCGCGTTCGGCCCGTACGCCCGCGCGACCGTGCACCTCGCCGCCGCCTGGCCGCCGCCCCCGCCCGCGCCGCCCCTCGACACCGTCGGCGAGCGTCCGGCGGAGATCCGCGCGGCGCAGCTGTACGAGGACCGGTGGATGTTCCACGGCCCCGCCTTCCAGGGCGTGACCGCGCTCACCGGCGTCGGCCCGGCGCACGTGCGGGGCACGATCACCGCGCCGCCCGCCCCGGGAGCGCTGCTCGACAACGTCGGCCAGCTCCTCGGCTACTGGCTGATGTCGACCCACCCCGAACGGACGGTCGTCTTCCCGGTGGCGATCGGCGAAGTGCGTCTGTACGGGCCGCAGCCGCGCACCGGCACCCCCGTCGACTGCCACGCCACCATCACCTCGCTCACCGAGGACACCCTCCTCGCCGATGTCCGCCTCACACTCCCCGACGGCACGGTGTGGGCGGAGATCTCGGGCTGGCGCGACCGCCGCTTCTCGGGGCTCGACGCGCGCAGGACCGGGGGATACCCGGAGCGCCGCGCCCTGTCCGAACCCCGGCCCGGCGGCTGGTGCCTGCTCCGGGACGTCTGGCCGGACCTGGCCTCCCGCGATCTGCTGATGCGTACGCAACTGGGCGCCGCCGAGCGGGAGGTGTACGAGGCGCGGCCGCCGCGTGGACGGCGGCAGTGGCTGCTCGGCCGGATCGCGGCCAAGGACGCGGTACGGCGGTGGCTGTGGGAGCGCGGCGAGGGCGCGGTGTTCCCGGCCGAGATCGCGATCGAGAACGAGGAGTCGGGCCGCCCGTACGCCGTCGGCGTGCACGGCCGGGTGCTGCCGCCGCTGGAGCTGTCGCTGGCCCATCGGGGCGAGCTGGCGGTGGCGATCGTCCGACCCGGCCCGAGCGCCGTCGGCATCGACATCGAGCACGTCACCGACCGCGCCCCCGACACCCACCGCGTCGCCCTCGGCCCCGCCGAGCTCGCGCTCCTCGCACGGCTCACCGCCGCCACGGACGACTCCGAAGCCCTGTGGTTCACCCGCTTCTGGGCGGCCAAGGAAGCGGTCGCCAAGGCGGAGGGCACCGGATTCGGCGGCCGCCCACACGCCTTCGCGGTGACGCACGCGACCCCCGAGGACCTGGTCGTCACCGTCGACGACCGCCACCACCAGGTCCGTTGCACCCTGCTCGACCCCGCCTACGTCGTGGCCTGGACCACGTCCTTAGTGCCCCCCAAGGAGAGTGCTCAGTGACCACCAGCGAACTGCCGACCGGCGCCGCCCCGCTCGCAGCGCCGGACCAGAAGACCGCTCCCGACCGGTTGCCCGTTCCGGACGAGAAGACCGTGCTGGCCGAGATCGCCGGGCTGATCGTGACGGTGCTCGGGGAGTACGCCCCCGATCCCGCCGACATCCGCCCGGACACCCTGTTCGGCGACGACCTGGAGCTGGAGAGCATCGACCTCGTCATGCTCTCCGCGCAGCTCCAGGAGTGGTACGGCGAGCGCGTCAACTTCGCCGAGTTCGTGGCCGGTCTGGAGATCGACGAGGTCATCGCGCTCTCCGTCGGACGCCTCGTCGACCACGTCGTGGCGTGCCTGGGCGCGGAACCGGCGGCGGCGCCCGGACCGGGAGCCGTCCGATGGTCATGATCCGGGCGAACGGGCTCGGGCTGCACGTACAGCGACTGGCTCCCCGGCGCCACCACCCGTACGGCACCGTCGTGTTCATCCACGGCGCCTTCATCGACAGCCTCGCCAGCTTCTACTTCACCCTCGGCCCGGCGTTCGCCGCCGCCGGGTTCGACGCCGTGATGTACGACCTGCGCGGCCACGGCCGCAGCGAACGCCCCCCGACCGGCTACGCCCTGGAACACTTCACGGCCGATCTCGACGGCCTGCTCGACGAGCTGGACGTCGCCGGACCCGCCCACCTGGTCGGCAACTCCTTCGGCGGCACGGTCGCCCTCGACTATGTCGTGCACCGGCCCGAACGCGTCGCCACCGTCACCGTGATCGAGTCGGGCCCGGCCAACCGGGCCTGGTCCGAGACCATGTCGGCGGCCCTGCGCCAGGCCGGGGACATGCCCGACGACGACGCCCTGATCTGGTTCACCGAGCAGTACGGAACGCTCTCCTCCACCCGGACCGGCGACCCCCGGCACGACGCGCACATCCGCCGGCTCGGCCTGGCCGCCGGACGTCTGGTGCGGTCCACGACGATCGCCCGGGACATCCCGGCCGGCCGGGTCCTCAGCGACGCGCAGCTGAGGCGGGTGCGCTGCCCGGTGCTGCTCATCAACGGGCAGGAGGGCCTGGTGGCCGCCGAGGCCGCCCGGCTGCGGTCGCTGCTGCCGCGCTGCCGGGTCGCCGTCGTGCCGGGGCAGAAGCACTCGGTCCTGGTCGAGGCCGCCGACACGGTGGGCGAGCTGGCGCTCGGCTGGATCCGTCAACATGCGGCAGACGTGAGGGAGTTGGCTGAGCCGAGCGAGACGGGGTCGGCACGGTGAGCCGGTTCCTCTTCGTCGTGCCGCCGCTGACCGGGCACATCAACCCGGCCGCCGCCGTCGCCGCCGAGCTGGGCGCCCGTGGGCACGAGGTGGCCTGGGCGGGGCGGCCCGAGGTCGTCGGGCGGCTGGTGGACGGACGACCAAAGGTGTACGAGTGCGCCGGGCCCGACAGCATCGAGGGGCTGCGGCCGCCGCGGCTGCGCGGGGTCGCGGCGCTGAAGTTCCTCTGGGACGACTTCCTGGGCCCGCTCGCCGAGGCGATGGCACCCGGGGTCGCGGCCGCGATCGGCGCCTTCCGCCCGGACATCGTGGTCGGCGACCAGCAGACGGTGGCGGGCGCGCTGGTCGCCGAACGGCTCGGCGTCCCGTACGCGACCTCGTCCACCACTTCCGCCGAGCTCGCCGACAGCATGGCCGGACTGCCGGGTGTCGAAGGCTGGCTCACCGCGCTGCTCGGGCGGCTGCGCCGGCGCATCGGTGACCCGGCGGCCACCGGCGATCCGCGCTTCTCGCCGCTGCTGACGCTGGCCTTCACCACCCCCGAGCTGGTCGGCTCCTATCCCGCCCCCGCCACCGACCTGCGGTTTGTCGGCCCGGCGCTGTCCGCCTTCAGGCGCTCCGGCGCCGGGGACTTCCCCTGGCAGTGGCTCGATCTCGCGCCCGGGACCCCGCCGGTCCTGATCACGCTCGGCACGGCGAACCCGGACGCGGGCGGCCGTTTCCTCGCCGAGAGCGTGGCGGCCGTACGCGCCCGGACCGGGCGGCTGCGCGCGGTGGTCTGCGACCCCGGCGGGCTGCTCGGGCCCGTCGCGTCCGGGCCCGATGTGCTGGTGCGGGCGTCGCTGCCCCAAGTCGCGCTCCTGGAGCGGATGTCGGCGGTCGTCTGCCACGCCGGGCACAACACAGTCACGGAGGCGCTGTGGCACGGCGTGCCGCTGGTCGTGGCGCCGATCCGGGACGACCAGCCGGTGGTGGCGGCCCAAGTGGTGGGCGCCGGAGCCGGGTTGCGGGTCAGGTTCGGCCGGGCGGGGCGCGAGCAGATCGGCGCGGCGCTCGACGCCGTGGTGAGCGAACCCCGGTACCGGGAGGCGGCCCACCGTCTGCGGGACGCGTTCCGCAAGGCGGGCGGTGAGTCGGCGGCCGCCACGCATCTGGAGGAGCTCGCGTCGGCGGTCGCGCCCGGCGCGGCGCGTGCACCCCGATAGGACCGGCGCCGACAGAGCCCCCGACCGGACGCAGAACGCAAGCCGGAGAGCAGAGACACACAGGACGCAGGCCAGAGAGCAGAGAGAAGGACCGGACATGCCAAGCCGAGAACAGATCGCCGCACTCCGCCCGGCGTACCGCGAAGAGCTGGCCAAGGGCATAGCCCGGTTCTTCCTCCCGGCGCGCACCAACTGCCCCTGGTGCCTGGGGCCCGACCTGCGGCGCAAGTTCCGTACCGGCGACCTCATCCAGGACAAGCCGGGGGAGTTCGTGCTCGACGAATGTCTCGGCTGCGGCCACATCTTCCAGAACCCGCGCCTCAGCCAGGAGGGCCTGGACTTCTACTACCGGGACTTCTACGACGGCCTGGGCGCCGAGACGACGGCCAAGATGTTCGAGGGCAACGGCAGCAGGAAGCGGTTCCGCCGCAGCGCGCGGGCGCTGCGGCGGGTCGCCCTGCCCGGCCGCTGGCTGGACGTCGGCACCTCGCTCGGCCACTTCTGCGCGGCCGCCAAGGAGGTGCTGCCGGACACGGCGTTCGACGGCCTGGACATGGGTGAGGGCGTCGAGCACGCGGCGAAGGAGGGGCGTGTCGAGCAGGCGTACCGTGGTCTGTTCGTGGATCTGGCGGACTCGATGCCGGGCCGGTACGACGTGGTCAGCATGTTCCACTACCTGGAGCACACCCTCGACCCGCACCGCGAACTCACCGCAGCGCACACGGCGTTGGCGCCCGGCGGGCATCTGATGATCGAGGTGCCCGACCCGCAGTCGCTCTGCGGGCGGCTGCTCGGGCGGCTCTGGCTGCCGTGGTTCCAGCCCCAGCACCTCAACCTCATCCCGATGAGCAACCTCTGCACCCGGCTGCGCAACCTCGGCTTCACCGTCGTGGTGGCCGAGCGGCGCGACGCCCACATCCCGGCGGATCTGGTCTGCGCCACGTGGTTCCTGTTCAGCCGTCTGCTGCCGCCGGACGACGTCCCCTGGCGGCCGAAGCGCCCCGGCCGGGTCAGCCGGGTGGTGCGCTCGGCGATGGTGTGGACCGCGCTGCCGTTCCTGCTCGCGGTGTACGGCATCGACCAGCTGCTGAACCCGCTGCTGAGGCGTACCCGGTTCTCCAACGCGTACCGGGTGATCGCGCGGCGGGACGGCTGAAGGGGGGGCGGGGCGGCTGGCGGAGGGCGGGGCAGCGGAGAGTTACCGGCCCGACAGGACCTCGGACAGGTCGTAGCGGACCGGCTCCTCCAGCTGGGCGTACGTACAGCTCTCGGGGTCCCGGTCCGGGCGCCAGCGGCGGAACTGGGCCGTGTGCCGGAAGCGGTCGCCCTCCATGTGGTCGTACGCCACCTCGCAGACCCGGGACGGCCGCACCGCCACCCACGACAGATCCTTCTTGCCGGTCCACCGGCTCTGCGCGCCGGGCAGCCGGGCGCTCTCGTGGGCGGCCGCCTCCAGCCAGGCCGCCCAGGGGTGGCCGTCGCCCACCGGGTCGTCCATGAGCAGCGGAGCCAGCTCCTCCACCAGTTCGGCCCGCCGCTTCATGGGGAAGGCGGCGCAGACGCCGATGTGCTGGAGCGCGCCCGAGTCGTCGTACAGGCCGAGGAGCAGGGAACCCACGACCGGTCCGCTCTTGTGGAAGCGGTAGCCCGCGACCACCACATCGGCCGTACGCTCATGCTTGATCTTGAACATCAGCCGGGCGTCCGGCCGGTACAGCAGATCGAGCGGCTTGGCCACGATGCCGTCGAGCCCGGCGCCCTCGTACCGCTCGAACCACTCCTGCGCCTGGGCGGCGTCCGTGGTGGCGGGCGCGATGTGCACGGGGGCGGTGACGCCGTTCAGCGCCTCGACCAGCGCGGCGCGGCGCTCGGCCAGCGGGGTGTCGAGCAGCGACTCGTCGCCCAGGGCCAGCAGATCGAAGGCGACGAAGCTGGCGGGGGTCTGCTCGGCGAGCAGTTTCACGCGGGAGGCGGCGGGGTGGATGCGCTCGGTGAGCCGGTCGAAGTCGAGGCGGCCGTCGTGGACGATGACGATCTCGCCGTCGACGACGCAGCGCTGGGGCAGGCGCTCGGTCAGGGCCTCGGCGAGTTCGGGGAAGTAGCGGGTCAGCGGCTTGCCGTTGCGGCTGCCGATGACGATCTCGGGCCCGTCGCGGTGCACGATCGCCCGGAACCCGTCCCACTTCGCCTCGTACTGCATACCGGGCGGAATCTTCGCGACGGATTTGGCGAGCATGGGCTTCATGGGCGGCATGACGGGCAGGTCCATGTACAGATTCTCGCCGTATTGGCATTATGTCCGCCATTTACGATATGCGTGTCATGTGGTGGCGGCCTACCGTGGCGGACATGGGCACGAGCAAGAGCGAGGCGGTCGAGCTGGAGGTGGCCGGGCGGACGGTGAGGCTGTCGAACCCGCACAAGGTGTACTTCCCGGAGGGCGGCACGGGCGGTGGCGGGGCCGGATACACCAAGCTGGACGTGGCCGAGTACTACATCGCCGTCGCCGACGGGATCACCCGCGCCCTGCGCGACCGCCCGACCACGCTGGAGCGCTACCCCGACGGGGTCGACGGCGAGTCCTTCTTCCAGAAGCGGGCGCCCAAGAACCTCCCCGAGTGGATCCCGACCGCCCGGATCTCCTTCCCCAGCGGCCGCCACGCCGACGAGATCTGCCCGACCGAGCCGGCCGCCGTCCTGTGGGCCGCGAATCTGGGCTGTCTGACCTTCCACCCCTGGCCGGTACGCCGCGAGGCCACCGACCACCCCGACGAACTCCGCATCGACCTGGACCCGCAGCCGGGGACGGACTTCGACGACGCGGTGCCCGTGGCGCACGAACTGCGCGCGCTCCTCGACGAGGTGGGGATGCGGGGCTGGCCCAAGACGTCCGGCGGCCGGGGGATCCACGTCTTCGTCCCCATCGAACCCCGCTGGACCTTCACCGAGGTGCGGCGCTGCGCCATCGCGATCGGCCGCGAGCTGGAGCGGCGGATGGATGGCCGGGTCACCACGGCGTGGTGGAAGGAGGAGCGCGGCGAGCGGATCTTCGTCGACTACAACCAGACGGCCCGCGACCGCACGATCGCCTCGGCCTACTCGATCCGCCCCAAGCCGCACGCCCCGGTCTCGGCCCCACTGCGCTGGGACGAGTTGGACGACGTTCACCCCAAGGACTTCGACCTGCGCACGATGCCCACGCGCTACGCCGAACTGGGCGACGTCCACGCGGACATGGACGACCACGCGTACAGCCTGGACCCCTTGCTGGAGCTGGCCGCCCGCGACGAACACGACCGCGAACTGGGCGACATGCCCTACCCACCGGACTACCCGAAGATGCCGGGCGAACCGAAGCGGGTACAGCCGAGCCGGGCGAAGAAGGGGGCGGGGGAGGACAGGCCCTAGGGCTCCGGCCCCGAACGGTTCACCGGCGCTCCGGTCTGCCGCTCCCGCTGGTCAGCTCATCCGGCCGACGCCGCGAGCGCGCTATCTGGGGTCCACCCACAGCGCCGAAGCGAGCGCGCAGAGGTCGCCGTCGGCCGTGGACAGGGCGACTCCCATGCGGTGCTTGCGGCCTTCTTCCGAGAGGATCCACGCGTAGGACACCAGACGCGAGGAGACCGGGACCGGCTGGAGCAGGCGGGCCGTGAGTGAGGCGGTCACCGCGCCCGGCCGCATCGCACCCCGCAGGCGGCCCGCCGCGTTTCCGGGGCAGTCGAGGGCGCCCCACACCAGCTCCGGGCGCAGTATTCCCTCGGGGTCGGCGAGCGCGGGTCCGGCCGTCCAGGCCGTGGCGACCAGATCCCTCCCCGGAACGGTGCCGCAGTGCTGGCGCAACCCCGTGTCGGGCGTGCGGTCCAGGCCGCAGCCGAAGCAGTCCACGGCGCCCTCCGGCGGAGCCGCGCGGTACGCCTCGGCCGCCGCCGACGCCTGGGCCCAGGAAGGCGGTTCGGGGACTTCGAGGTCCAGCTCGTCGGGCGTGGCCACCGCGAGCACCCCGTCCGCGCCGGTCAGCACGGCTCCACCACCAGCGGTCTCCGCGAGCTCCACCGGCACCTCCACCGGGGTCGGCCGCCGGAAGTCCACCCGTACGGTCTTGGCAGCCGCCTGCCCGGCGAGCACCCCCGCTACAAAACCGCCGAACGCCACCCCGGGATACCCCCGCAGATGGCCGGGCACCGTGATCGTCTCGATGTCGGTCATGGCGCCCACTTCACCACACCACCGGACGCTACGGCGTCGGCAGGCGGCGCTCCGCCGGCGGCAGCAGCAGGATTTCCAGGGCCTGGGCGCAGGCGCGGGCGTGGGAGAGGAACCAGGGGAGGCGTTCGTCGGTGAGGAGCGTGGGGGCGCCTCGCAGGGTGAGGGCGAAGCGGGCGTGGGCGGTTCGGTCCAGGACCGGGACGGCCAGCGCACGGGTGCCGGGAGGCGCGTCGCGCGCGTGGCCGTTGGCGCGTATGGACGTCAACTCGTCGTCCAGCGCCGTCGGTTCGTCGGGTCCCGGCCAGGCCAGGAGCACTTTGCCGGGGGCCGTCGTACGCAAAGGATGGCGCAGTCCGGTCATCGGAGTGACCGCGCCGCCCGCGACGATCACCGCGTGCCGGCCGCTGCGCAGGGCGAGGTCCGCGGCGGTGCCGGTCCGCGCGGCCAGGTCCGCCAGTTCCGGCGCGGCCAGATGCAGCCCGCGCTGGTGGTACGCGAGCCGGCCCAGCTCCGTCATGGCGGGGCCCAGACGGTAGCGCGAGGTCCGCGCGTCCTGCTCCAGGAACCCCGCGCCCACGAGCGTACGGGCCAGCCGGTGCGCGGTGGAGACGGGTAACCCCAGCCGCCGGGAGAGATCGGACGCGCTCAGGTCCGGGCCGTTGTCGTGGAAGGCGTGCAGCACCTCCAGGGCGCGCTGCACCGCCTGCGCGCCGGTGGGTGTGCGCACCGTGGTGGCCTCGGTCATGTCCGCTCCCTGCCGGGTGGTGATCGACGAAGGGCTCCACACTACGGCCGCCGCTGATGGTCGCTCGGGGCGACGGCCAATGCGGCCGGAAGCGCCCTGGACCTGCCCTGAAATCAATCCGGCTCGCGTTGTCGGCGGCCGGTGGAGGACTGGGCGGATGGCCCCGTCCGACGCGGGGGAGGGGGACGGCCCCGGCGCACCCTCGTGAGCAGCGGTAATCGGCCAATTACCGTGCGATGCGGGGTGATCGCGTGTGAACGCTTGACGTCACGCGACCGCGACGTTCAACGATCATTGACCGGACGTTGATCCCGCCGGTCCAGGCTGTACGTATGTCGATCAACACCATCACCGCCGGGCCGGAACTCGCCTGGCAGGAGACCGCATTGTGCGCCCAGGCGGGGCCCGAGTTCTTCTTCCCCGCCCCCGGCAGCTCTACGCGGGAGGCCAAGCTCCTCTGCGGGAGCTGCGAGGGACGGCAGGCGTGCCTGGAGTACGCGCTGGCCAACGACGAGCGGTTCGGCGTCTGGGGCGGTCTCTCCGAGCAGGAGAGACTCCAGCTGCGGCGCAGCCGGCGCTGAGAGTCCGAGCCACGAGCCCGGCCGTCTCAGGAGTGGCCGGGTTCCGCCGAGCGGACGCGCGTGCCCGTTTCGGGGGCGGGCCGCGCGTCCGCACTCGGCATGTCCGGCGACGGACCGATGCCGACCGATGCCCGGTACCGGACATCCCGGCCATCCCCACGCCTCGCGACCGCGGGCGCCCTGGTACGCCCCACCCCCGCAGGCCATGCTGGACCGCGACCGGAACAGCATCAGCGATCACCCAAGATCCAGGCCCGGGGGGCGTGTTGAGGACAGCGGACGGTAACGGCACCCGGCGACGCGGCGAGCGAGGGACCACGTACTACGACTACATAGTCGTGGGAGCCGGCTCGGCCGGCTGTGTGCTCGCGGCGCGGCTCTCCGAGGACCCCTCGGTCCGGGTCGCGCTCATCGAGTCCGGGCCACGCGACCGCAAGCCGGAGATCAAGATCCCCGCCGCCTTCCCGAAGCTCTTCAAGACGCCGTACGACTGGGCCTTCAGCACGGCGAAGCAGGAGGCGCTGGGCGGCCGCGAGCTGTACTGGCCGCGCGGCCACACCCTCGGCGGCTCGTCCTCCATCAACGCGATGATGTGGATCCGGGGCCACCGTGAGGACTACGACGCGTGGGGCGCGGCGGGCGGGCCCGAGTGGACGCACGACCGGCTCGTCCCGTACTTCCGGCGCGCCGAGCACTGGACGGGGCCCGCCCGGGCGGACTCGGTGTACGGCACGGACGGGCCGCTGTACATCGCGCCGCCCCGCGACCCCAACCCCGTCACCTCCGCCTTCCTGGCCGCCTGCCGGGACGCCGGTATCGCCGAGCTGCCGGAGCTGAACGCCCCCGACCACTCCGGCTGCGCCCGTACGCCCGTCAACCAGCGCAAGGGGCGCCGCTGGAGCGCCGCCGACGGATATCTGAAGCCCGCCGCGCGCCGCCCCAACCTCGACATCCTCACCGAAGCACGCGTCCGCAGGCTGGAGTTCGACGGCAACCGGGTCACCGGAGTCGTGGCCGACCGGGTCCCGGACGTCCTCGCCGCCCGGCGCGAGGTCATCCTCAGTGCGGGCGCCATCGGCTCACCGCAGCTGCTGATGCTCTCCGGCATCGGCGACCCGGAGCGGCTGCGCGCGGCCGGTGTCGAGGTGCGCGTCGCGTCGCCGGACGTCGGCCGCCACCTCCAGGACCACCTCTCGTACGCGGTGATCATGCGCTGCCCGCAGCCCGTCACGCTCACCGGCGCCGACACGCTGTCCAACATCGGCCGCTTCCTGCTGCGCGGCCGGGGCCCGCTCACCTCGAACCTGGGGGAGGCGGTCGCCTTCATCCGCACCCGGCCCGAACTGGCCGCGCCGGACATCGAGTTGATCTTCGCCCCGGCGCCGTTCGTGGACCACGGACTCACCCCGCCGACCGAGCACGGCGTCACCGTCGGGGTGGTCCTGCTCCAGCCCGCGAGCGAGGGCAGCATCGAACTCGGCGGTACGGCGGTGACCACCCCGCCCCGGATCGACCCCGGTTACCTCACGGCCGAGGACGACCTGCGCCGGCTGATGGCCGGGGTGCGCCGGGCGGAGGAGCTGCTCGGCGCCGCGGCCCTCGCCCCGTACACGGCCGGACCGCTGGCGCCCTATCCGGGGCGGGTCGACGACGACCAGCTCGCGGCGGCGGTCCGCGGCTCGGCCGAGTCGCTGTACCACCCGGTGGGGACGTGCCGGATGGGCGCCGACGACGGCTCGGTCACCGACCCCCGGCTTCGGGTCCGGGGGGTCGAGGGCCTGCGTGTCGTCGACGCCTCGGTCATGCCGCGCATCACCCGCGGGCATACGCATGCGCCGACGGTGGCGCTGGCGGAGAAGGCGGCGGAGCTGATTCGCGAGGACGCGTAGACGCTCCGCGAGGAGTGCGGTTATCGGCTGCGGACCGTGCGATGGGGGTCCCCCCTGCTCGAACGAAGTTGAGAGCTTGGGGGATGGTCGCTCCCCCAAGTTCTCGAATCCGCTCGAACAGGGGGGACCCCCATCGCGGCGGAGCCGCACAATGACACTGCCCCGCGCCCCTTAATGGCCCTTCGGGCCCTCCCGTGCCCCTGAACGCGCGGCTACGCGCGGCCCCGCGCCTCCACCCGGGCCTTGCGGGCCGCCAGCTTCGCGTCGAACTTGCTCGCCTCGGCGTCCAGGCCGCCCATGTACATGCCGAGCTCTTCCTGGGCCTTGAGGCCCTCGGGGCCGAGGCCGTCGATCTCCAGGACCTTCAGGAAGCGCAGGACGGGCTGGAGCACGTCGTCGTGGTGGATGCGCAGGTTGTAGATCTCGCCTATGGCCATCTGGGCCGCCGCCCGCTCGAAGCCGGGCATGCCGTGCCCGGGCATCCGGAACCCGACGACGACGTCCCGTACGGCCTGCATGGTCAGGTCGGGGGCGAGCTCGAAGGCGGCGCCGAGCAGATTGCGGTAGAAGACCATGTGCAGGTTCTCGTCGGTCGCGATCCGCGCCAGCATGCGGTCGCAGACCGGGTCGCCCGACTGGTGGCCGGTGTTGCGGTGCGAGATGCGGGTCGCGAGCTCCTGGAAGGCGACGTACGCGACCGAGTGCAGCATCGAGTGCCGGTTGTCGGACTCGAACCCCTCCGACATGTGCGCCATCCGGAACTGCTCCAGCTTGTCCGGGTCGACGGCGCGCGAGGCCAGCAGGTAGTCGCGCATCACGATGCCGTGCCGGCCCTCCTCGGCGGTCCACCGGTGCACCCAGGTGCCCCAGGCGCCGTCACGGCCGAAGAGGCTGGCGATCTCGTGGTGGTAGCTGGGGAGGTTGTCCTCGGTCAGCAGGTTCACCACGAGCGCGATCTTGCCTATGTCCGTGACCTTGGACTGCTGCGGCTCCCACGCCTCGCCGTCCTCGAAGAGCCCCGGGAAGTTGCGCGCGTCCGACCAGGGCACGTACTCGTGCGGCATCCAGTCCTTGGCCACCTTGAGATGCCGGTTGAGCTCCTTCTCGACAACCTCCTCCAGCGCGTACAGCAGTCGGGCATCGGTCCACGCTGCCGAACTGCCGAGGTGGGGAGAGGTGATCGTCACGGGTGCTCCAGGAGGGACGGGGAAGGGGACGGGCGTTACCTACGCCTACGTAGGTTACGAGACCGTAGGTTAAGTGCGGGGTAAGCCCTAGCCAAGTCCCGTCCCTTTTCCGGTCAACTACCCTCCGTTATGTATGCAGGTCAGACGCCCTTACAGAGGGGAATGTCTGCTACCGCTTCACCTCCGCGCAGGCCGGAAATCGGCCTGCGCGGAGCTTCCGGCCGCCTCCGGCGGCGTCAGTCCCGTTCGCGTACCTCCTGAGCCGTCGTGTCCGTGAGGTCGTCGTCCAGGAGGAGCCAGCGGGTGACGCCGATGGATTCCAGGAAGGGGATGTCATGGCTGGCCACGATCAGCGCGCCCTCGAACGCGGACAGGGCGTCGGTGAGGCGGCGCACGCTGGCCATGTCCAGGTTGTTCGTCGGCTCGTCCAGCATCAGCAGCTGCGGTGCGGGCTCCGCGAGGAGCAGCGCGGCGAGCGACACCCGGAAGCGTTCGCCGCCCGACAGCGTTCCGGCCGGGCGGTCGGCCCGGGCTCCCTTGAACAGGAAGCGGGCGAGCCGTGCCCGGATGGCGTTGTCGGTGGCGCCGGGCGCGAACCGCGCCACGTTCTGCGCCACGCTCAGCTCGTCGTCCAGTACGTCCAGCCGTTGCGGCAGGAACCGCATCGGCACATGCGTCACCGCCTCGCCCGCCGCCGGCTCCAGCTGCCCGGCGAGCGCGCGCAGCAGCGTCGTCTTGCCCGCGCCGTTGCGGCCCACCAGCGCGATCCGCTCCGGGCCGTGGATGTCCAGATCGCTCAACAGCCGCTGCGAGTACGGGAGTCGCAGGCCCCGCAGGGTCAGGACGGTCCGGCCCGGGTGGACCTTGGTGTACGGGAGCTCCACGCGGATCTCGTCGTCGTCCCGCACCGCCTCCACCGCGTCGCCCAGCCGTTCCCGGGCCTGGGCGAGCCGTTCGGTCTGCAGGATGCGGTGCTTGCCCGCCGACACCTGGGCCTCGCTCCTGCGGCCGTTGGCGACGATCTTCGGCACCCGCTTGTTCTCGTAGCTCTTCTGGCCGAAGCGCTTGCGCCGCGCCAACTTGACGTTCGCGTCCGCCAGTTCGCGCTTCTGGCGCTGTACGTCGGCCTCGGCGTTGCGGACCGTGCGCTCGGCCGCCTCCTGCTCCACCGCCAGCGCCTCCTCGTACGCCGAGAAGTTGCCGCCGTACCAGGCGACCTCGCCGTCGTGCAGATCGGCGATCTGGTCGACGCGTTCGAGCAGTTCGCGGTCGTGGCTGACCACGACCATCACCTTGGGCCACGCCTCGACGGCCTCGTACAGCCGTCGGCGGGCGCTCAGGTCCAGGTTGTTGGTCGGCTCGTCGAGCAGCAGGATGTCCGGGCGGCGCAGCAGCAGCGCGGCGAGCCGCAGCAACACCGACTCGCCGCCGGAGAGTTCGCCGATGGTCCGGTCGAGCCCGATCCCGTCGAGGCCGAGCTGGCCGAGCGCGGCCCGGGCCCGCTCCTCGACGTCCCAGTCGTCGCCGACGGTCGCGAAGTGCTCGTCGCGGACGTCGCCCGACTCGATGGCGTGCAGCGCGGCCCGGACCCGGTCGATACCGAGTGCCTGATCGACCCGGAGTTTGGTGGCCAGGGTCACGTTCTGCGGCAGATAGCCGATCTCGCCCGCCACCGAGATCCGGCCGTCGGCGGGTGTCAGTTCACCGGCCAGCAGCCGCAACAGCGTTGACTTTCCCGATCCGTTGAGGCCGATCAGGCCGGTGCGGCCCGGGCCGACCGACAGCTGGAGGCCGTCGAAGAGCGAGGTTCCGTCGGGCCAGGCGAAGGAGAGGTCGGCACAGCTGATGTGCGTCGAGGACGCGGAGTAAGTAGACAAAATGTCTCCCGGTTGCGGGGAAGGGCACATGAGGCAGGGCAACGGGGAACTGAGACACCGGTCAGGGCATGAAGGCATGAAGAAGGCCCTGGTCGTCGGGGGGACGGCTCGGAGGCATGGCCACCGCGCGCGCTACACGGAAGGGTGCGCGAAACGGTGTCTCAGCAAGCCTCAGACGAGCAACGTCCTACTCCGATCGACGACAACAGGGCCATGACGAACCTACGACAGGGCGCGGGCGCCCGCAAATCATTTATTTCGAGACGCTGAGGGAAGCAGGCCGAAGGCGCCGACGTGGCTCAACAGGCGTCGCGCAGAAGCTCCGTGAGGTCCCCGTCGAGGTCGAGGTAGTGGTGCTCCTGGCCGACCGGGACCAGCAGCTGGGTGCGCTTGAGGAAGCGGCGCAGCTCGGAGGTGCGGATGTGCACCATCGCGGTGCCCTCCGCCGCGTGGAACTCCAGGACCGTACGGTCGAAGCCGTACGGCCGCACCCGGACGTCACCGATCCCGGCCGACGTCTCCAGGCCCGTTTCGAGGAGCTCGCGGGCGAACGCCCAGGAGACCTCGACCCCTTCGAGCGTGGCCGGTGCGGGGAAGATCATCCGTACGGCGAAGGGGTCCTCGCGGTCGTAGCCGAGCGTCGCGGGGACGATCTGCACCCGGGGGTCGGAAGCGATCAGGCGGGCCTCGACGGCTTGCTCGATGACAGTGGACAACGCCCTGCTCCCCTAACCTCACGACCGGGTACTTCTCTTCCTGCTGTTCACGAAGACGGCAGAAAACACGGTTGCGTGCACACCGACGAAGGGTGACCTGTGTCACCTGATCGCTACGTACGCGTTACTTGCCGGTGCGTCACCGTCCGCCTTTACCGGGTGCTTAACGCGCTCCGGATTGATGGCGATACGGTCGAATTTCGCCCTCTGGACGCCGCCTCGCCGGGCGGGCTAGCTTCCAGCGCCATGAGGCCCATGGGGAAGACGAGACGACTGCTGTCGGTGGCGCTGGGCGGAGCGGCCCTGGCGGCCGCGCTGACCGCGCCCGCCCACGCGCACGGCCAGGACGACGACGGCGGTGACGCCCGCGACAGCGCCCGTTCCGCGCCGACGTGGCAGCTCACCGGGACCGGAACCGACGCCCGCTTCCGCGGGCTCTCGACGGTCAGCCACAGCACCGCGTGGGTGGCGGGATCCAAGGGGACGGTGCTGCGGACCGTGGACGGCGGCCGCGACTGGCGGAACGTCTCGCCGCCGGGCGCGGGGCAGCTGGAGTTCCGGGACGTACGGGCCTTCGACGCCCGGCGGGCCGTGGTGCTCGCCATCGGCGACGGCGAGGCGTCCCGGGTCTACCGGACCGAGGACGGCGGCGCCACCTGGACCGAGTCGTTCCGCAACACCGACCCGAAGGCGTTCTACGACTGCCTGACGTTCTTCGACCACCGCCACGGCCTGGCGGTCGGCGACCCGGTCGACGGCAAGTACCGGATCCTGTCCACCGCCGACGGGGGCCGCTCCTGGAAGGTGCTGCCGAGCGCAGGGATGCCGGCCGCCCAGCCCGGCGAGGCGGCCTTCGCGGCGAGCGGCCAGTGCCTGGTGAGCTCCGGGCCGCGCGACGCGTGGCTGGCGACCGGCGGCGGCGCCACCGCGCGCGTGCTGCACTCCGCCGACCGGGGCCTGACCTGGACGGCGGCCGAGTCGACGATCCCGGCGGGCGACCCGGCGCGGGGAGTCTTCGGGCTCGCCTTCCGCGACCGCCGGCATGGGATCGCGGTCGGCGGCGACTACCGCGCCGGGCAGCCCTCGCCCCGCGCGGCCGCGCTCACCGGGGACGGCGGTCGGGACTGGCGACCGGCGGCGGGCCCGGTCGCCGCCTACCGCTCGGGCGTCGCCTGGCTGCCGCACAGCCGCGCGGCCGCGCTCGCGGTCGGCCCCACCGGCACCGACCTGACCACGGACGGCGGCCGCACCTGGCGGACCGTCGACACCGGCTCGTACGACACGGTCGACTGCACCCCCGACGGCGGCTGCTGGGCCGCGGGCGAGAAGGGGCGGGTGGCGCGGCTCGCCCGGTGAGCGCCCCGGGAGTGCGGTCAATTGGCTGCGGACCGTGCGATGGGGGTCCCCCCTGCTCGAACGAAGTTGAGAGCTTGGGGGATGGTCGCGCCCCGAAGCTCTCGACTCCGCTCGAACAGGGGGGACCCCCATCGCGGCGGAGCCGCACAATGACACTGCCCCGCGCCCCTTAATGGCCCTCCGGTAAGCCCGCTCAGATCGTGGGCAACTCCTCCTGGTACACGGCCAGTTCGGGCGCCGTCTTCGTCGCGAAGAACTCCGTGATCCGGTACGCGCACACGCCGTTGACGTGGAAGGGGTCGGTCGCCGTGATCCGCTCGATCGCTGCGCGGTCGTCCCCGACGGCGAGGATGACCCCGCCCTCGCGGGGCTCCTTGCGGCCGGAGGCGATGAAGACACCGGCCGCGTACTGCTCGTTCAGCCAGGCCACGTGCTCGGCGAGCAGTTCGTCGACGCGGGTGAGGGGGGCGGTGTACGTCAGGTCGAGTATGAACATGATCGCCAGGCTACTCCGGGGCACTTCCCCGATCACCGGGTGTCTAGGGTGGCGTCATGGTGACGCTCACACAGATCCCCGAGGGCTGGCCCACGGACGAGTCGCAGGCCCTGGCCGTGCAGGACGAACTGCGCGGCCGCGTCGTGCTCGACGAGCCCGGGCCGCCGCCCGGCGCCGGCCTGGTCACGGGCGTCGACGTGGCGTACGACGACGAACGGGACGTCGTCGCGGCGGCCGCCGTCGCCCTGGACGCGGCCACCCTGGAGGTGGTCGAGGAGTCCACCGCCGTCGGCCGGGTGGCGTTCCCGTACGTCCCCGGGCTGCTCGCCTTCCGGGAGATCCCGACGGTCCTCGCGGCCCTGGACGCGCTGCGCACGGGTCCGGGGCTTGTGGTCTGCGACGGGTACGGGCTCGCCCATCCCCGCCGCTTCGGCCTCGCCGCCCACCTCGGCGTCCTCACCGGTCTTCCCGTGATCGGCGTCGCCAAGAACCCGTTCACGTTCACCTACGAGCAGCCCGGCGCCCGGCGCGGCGACAGCTCGCCGCTGGTGGACGAGCGGGGTGAGGAGGTCGGGCGGGCGCTGCGCACCCGGGACGCCGTCAAGCCGGTGTTCGTCTCGGTCGGCCACCGGGTGGGCCTGGACAACGCCTGCGACCACGTCCTGCGGCTCACCCCGCACTTCCGGCTGCCCGAGTCGACCCGGCGCGCGGACGCGCTCTGCCGCGAGGCGCTGCGCACCGTGCTCATGGCGGGGTAGGGCCTGTCGTCACCGTCCCGTCGTGCGTCAGCGCGTGTGCGCCACCCGGAAGCGGATGCCCGCCGCCTGGAGCCGTTCGAGCAGCGGGTCGCCCATCGCCGCCACCGTCGTCAACTGGCCCGACGCCGACGGCAGTTCGTCGAAGGCGAGGCACAGCGCGCCCTCGGCGAGGATCTTGGCCGTCTCGTCGTAGCCCGGGTCGCCGCCCGAGACCTCGGTGAACACCCGGCGTCCGCCGCCCTCGCCGACGAAGCGCAGCGAGAACCAGCTGCGGTCGCGCTTGTCCTTGTCCGGTCCGCTGCCCGCTTCGTAACGGCTCATCAGCCACCGCCGTACGGCGGGGAGTTGGGCCGCGCCGAACGCCGCGCCCGCCCCGGCCACCGCCCCGAGCGCCAGCGGCAGTCGGCGCACGGCCGCGAAGTGGCGGTAGCGGAAGTCCGGGCCGTAACGGTCGTTCGCGGCGGCCGAGCGGGCCACCACGGTCGGGTCGAGGACCGGCAGCGGCAGCGCCCAGGCGCCCGTCTCGCGGCTGAAGTGCGGGGTGCCCAGCGGGGCGCGGGCGCGGCGGCCGACCAGGCGCGGCTCGTGCAGCCGGCGCTCGCGGGCCGCCCGCAGCTGCTGCGGGCCGCGCCCCATCGCGTTGAGCGCCGACGCGAGCGTGCCGCCGGAGAAGGTCGCCGAGGTGCGCAGGAAGCCGTCGACGCGCAGCGGCACGTCCTGCGGGAGCTGCTGGACCGTGTAGTACACACCGAGGTCGCACGGCACCGAGTCGAACCCGCCCGCGTGCACGAGCCGGGCGCCGGTCTCCCGGGCGCGCGCGTCATGGCGTACGTACATGGTGTCCACGAACTCCGGCTCGCCGGTCAGATCGAGGTAGTCGGTCCCGGCCTCGGCGCACGCGGCGACCAGGCCCTCGCCGTACCAGACGTACGGGCCCACGGTCGTCGCCACCACGCGGGCGGACTCGGCGAGGGCGCGCAGCGAGTCCGGGTCGCCCGAGTCGGCGGTGAGCAGCGGGAGCGTCGCGCAGGCCGGGTCGATCGCCGCGAGCCGTTCGCGCAGCCGCTCCAGCTTGGGCAGCGAGCGCCCGGCCAGCGCCCAGCGGCAGCCGTGCGGCGCGTGCGCGGCCAGATACTCCGCCGTCAGTGTGCCCACGAACCCCGTCGCCCCGAACAGCACGACGTCGTACGGCCTGGCCGTCCGCTCCAAGGTGATCCTCCGCTTCGCTCCGGCGCGGGCTCCCGCGCCGTTGTCGGTGGCAGACCCTAGCGTGAGAAGAGGCGTCGCGGGTGATCAAGGGGGCAAAGGAGGCGGGAGAAAACCAAGCGCTTGCTCGCGCAGGGGCTTGTGCGAACTGGAACGTGTTCTTAGCATCACTGCTGTTACATCAGTTGTGTCACAGTGCTGGGGGCATGATGGCAACGACAGGGAACGGGCCGCTCGCCGGTGTGCGGGTGGTCGAGCTGGCCGGGATCGGCCCCGGCCCGTTCGCCGCGATGCTCCTGGCCGACCTCGGCGCCGATGTGGTCCGCGTCGACCGCCCCGGCGGACCCGGCCTGGCCATCGACCCCGCGTACGACCTCACCAACCGCAACAAACGCTCCGTGCTGATCGACCTCAAGGCCGAGGACGGCCCCCGCCGCGTCCTCGACCTGGTCGAGCGGGCCGACATCCTCGTCGAGGGCTACCGCCCCGGCGTCGCCGAGCGCCTGGGGGTCGGGCCCGATCAGTGCCTGGCCCGGAACCCGAAGCTGGTGTACGGGCGGATGACCGGCTGGGGGCAGGACGGCCCGCTCGCCCACCGCGCCGGGCACGACATCGCGTACATCGCGGTCACCGGCACCCTCGGCATGATCGGCAAGGCGGACGAGGCGCCGACCGTCCCCGCCAACCTCGTCGGCGACTACGCGGGCGGCTCGCTCTATCTCGTCGTCGGCGTCCTCGCCGCGCTCCAACACGCGCGCGCCCACGGCGAGGGCCAGGTCGTGGACGCCGCGAT
The DNA here is from genome assembly GCF_043198895.1 of Streptomyces sp. NPDC048696. Taxonomy (NCBI): domain Bacteria; kingdom Bacillati; phylum Actinomycetota; class Actinomycetes; order Kitasatosporales; family Streptomycetaceae; genus Streptomyces; species Streptomyces sp. NPDC048696. Next base: position 466,163 of record NZ_JBICVJ010000006.1, read on the forward strand.
CGTCGACGGCGCCGCCCATCTCGCCACCATGATCCACGGCATGCTGGCGGCCGGCGGCTGGCAGGACCGGCGCGCCGCCAACCTGCTCGACGGCGGCTGCCCCTTCTACGGCACCTATGAGACGTCCGACGGCCAGTACATGGCGGTCGGCGCCCTTGAGCAGCAGTTCTACGACGAGTTCGTACGGCTGCTCGGCATCGAGGGGGCGGCCCCGGCCCGTAAGGACCTCGCCCGCTGGGAGGAGCTGCGCACCGCTGTCACCGAGCGGTTCCGCACCCGTACGCGGGCGGAGTGGACGGCGGTGTTCGAGGGCTCGGACGCGTGCGTGGCGCCCGTGCTCTCGATGCGGGAGGCGCCCGCGCATCCGCATCTCGCCGCGCGCGGGACCTTCGCCGAGCACGGCGGCATCACCCAGCCCGCGCCCGCGCCGCGCTTCTCCCGCACCCCGGGCTCGCTGCGCCGCCCGCCCGCGCTGCCGGGCGCCGACACCGCCGAGGTCGCCCGCGACTGGGACGTGCCGGAGCTCGACCCCTCCCCGAACACCCCGTCCACAGAGGAGAACGACAGGTGAAGCGGCAGATCTTCACGGCCGAGCACGACGCGTTCCGCGAGAGTGTCCGTACCTTCCTCGCCAAGGAGGTCCTGCCGCACTACGAGCAGTGGGAGAAGGACGGCATCGTCTCGCGCGAGGCATGGCTCGCGGCCGGGCGCCAGGGGCTGCTCGGGTGCGCCGTGGACGAGGAGTACGGCGGCGGCGGGAACGCGGACTTCCGCTACAGCGCCGTGCTGGCCGAGGAGTTCACCCGGGCGGGCGCCGCCGGGCTCGCCATCGGGCTGCACAACGACATCATCGGGCCCTATCTGACCTCGCTGGCCACCGAGGAGCAGAAGCGGCGCTGGCTGCCCGGGTTCTGCGACGGCTCGCTGATCACCGCGATCGCCATGACCGAGCCGGGCGCGGGCTCCGACCTCCAGGGCATCCGCACCACCGCCGAGGACAAGGGCGACCACTGGCTGCTCAACGGCTCCAAGACGTTCATCTCCAACGGCATCCTCGCCGACCTGGTGATCGTGGTCGCCAAGACCACGCCCGAGGGCGGCGCGCACGGCCTGTCGCTGCTGGTCGTCGAGCGCGGCACGCCCGGCTTCGAGCGCGGCCGCAACCTCGACAAGATCGGCCAGAAGTCCCAGGACACGGCCGAGCTGTTCTTCACCGACGTACGCGTGCCGAAGGAGAACCTGCTCGGCGAACTCAACGGTGCCTTCGTCCACCTGATGACCAACCTGGCGCAGGAGCGGCTGAGCATCGCGGTCGCCGCGATCGCCGCCGCCGAGCACCTCCTTGAGATCACCACGACGTACGTCAAGGAGCGCGAGGCGTTCGGGCGGCCGCTGGCCACCAAGCAGCACATCCGCTTCGAGATCGCCGAGATGGCCACCGAGTGCGCCGTCACCCGTACGTTCCTCGACCGCTGCGTGGTCGATCACTCGAACGGGGAACTCGATGCCGTGCACGCCTCGATGGCCAAATGGTGGGCCACCGAACTGCAAAAGCGCGTCGCCGACCGCTGCCTCCAACTGCACGGCGGCTACGGCTACATGAGCGAGTACCGGGTCGCCAGGGCGTTCACCGACGGCCGCATCCAGACCATCTACGGCGGGACCACGGAGATCATGAAGGAGATCATCGGCCGTTCCCTGCTCGGCTGACCCCCGCTCGGACAACCCCTCTTGAAAGGCTTATCAGTGAGCACCGAAGCGTTTGTGTACGACGCGATCCGCACCCCGCGCGGGCGCGGCAAGGCCAACGGCTCCCTGCACGGAACCAAGCCGATCGACCTGGTCGTGGGGCTGATCCACGAGGTCAGGGACCGCTTCCCGGACCTCGACCCGGCGGCGGTCGACGACATCGTCCTCGGCGTGGTCGGCCCGGTCGGCGACCAGGGCTCCGACATCGCCCGGATCGCGGCCATCGCCGCCGGACTGCCGGACACGGTCGCGGGCGTCCAGGAGAACCGCTTCTGTGCCTCGGGCCTGGAGGCCGTCAACCTGGCGGCCGCCAAGGTCCGTTCGGGCTGGGAGGACCTGGTGCTCGCGGGCGGCGTCGAGTCGATGTCGCGGGTGCCGATGGCCTCGGACGGCGGCGCCTGGTTCGCCGACCCGATGACCAACTTCGACACCAACTTCGCCCCGCAGGGCATCGGCGCCGACCTCATCGCCACGATCGAGGGCTTCTCGCGCCGCGACGTCGACGAGTACGCGGCGCTCTCGCAGGAACGGGCCGCCGAGGCGTGGAAGGACGGCCGCTTCGCCCGGTCCGTCGTGCCTGTCAAGGACCGCAACGGCCTGGTCGTGCTCGACCACGACGAGCACATGCGCCCCGGCACCACCGCCGACTCGCTGGCCGCGCTCAAGCCGTCGTTCGCCGCCATCGGCGAGATGGGCGGCTTCGACGCGGTGGCGCTGCAGAAGTACCACTGGGTGGAGAAGATCGACCACGTCCACCACGCGGGCAACTCCTCGGGCATCGTGGACGGCGCGGCCCTGGTCGCCATCGGCTCGCGCGAGGTCGGCGAGCGCTACGGCATGACCCCGCGCGCCCGGATCGTCTCGGCCGCCGTCTCCGGCTCCGAGCCGACGATCATGCTCACCGGCCCCGCCCCCGCCACCCGAAAGGCGCTCGCCAAGGCCGGGCTGACCATCGACGACATCGACCTCGTCGAGATCAACGAGGCGTTCGCCGGTGTGGTGCTGCGATTCGCCCGCGACATGGGGCTCTCGCTCGACAAGATCAACGTCAATGGCGGCGCGATCGCCATGGGCCACCCGCTGGGCGCCACCGGCGCGATGATCCTCGGCACGCTCGTCGACGAGCTGGAGCGCCGCGACCAGCGGTACGGCCTGGCCACGCTGTGCGTCGGCGGCGGCATGGGCATCGCCACCGTCGTCGAGCGTCTCTGACCGTCCTCTTCCTGGCCAACCCCCTTACGGAGCAGCAGCAATGACCGAGTGCACGACCATCCGCTGGGAACAGGACGAGACCGGTGTCGTCACCCTCGTCCTCGACGACCCCAACCAGTCCGCCAACACCATGAACCAGGCCTTCAAGGACTCCATCGCGGCGATCGCCGACCGCGCCGAGGCCGAGAAGGACTCCATCCGGGGCATCGTCTACACCTCCGCCAAGAAGACCTTCTTCGCGGGCGGCGACCTCAAGGAAATGATCCAGGTGGGCCCCGAGGACGCCCGGCAGGCGTTCGAGGCCGGTACCGCCATCAAGAACGCGCTGCGCCGCATCGAGACCCTGGGCAAGCCGGTCGTCGCCGCCATCAACGGCGCGGCACTGGGCGGCGGTTACGAGATCGCGCTCGCCAGCCACCACCGCGTCGCGCTCGACGCGCCCGGCTCCAAGATCGGCCTGCCCGAGGTCACCCTGGGCCTGCTCCCGGCGGGCGGCGGCGTGACCCGGACCGTACGCCTGATGGGCATCGCGGACGCGCTCCTGAAGGTGCTGCTCCAGGGCACCCAGTACACCCCGCGGCGGGCCCTGGAGAACGGGCTGGTCCACGAGGTCGCCGCGACGCCCGAGGAGATGATGGCCAAGGCGCGCGCGTTCATCGACGCCCACCCCGAGTCCCAGCAGCCCTGGGACGTCAAGGGCTACCGCATCCCGGGCGGCACCCCGTCGAACCCGAAGTTCGCCGCCAATCTCCCGGCGTTCCCGGCCAACTTGAAGAAGCAGCTCAACGGCGCTCCCTACCCGGCCCCGCGCAACATCCTCGCGGCCGCCGTCGAGGGCTCCCAGGTCGACTTCGAGACCGCGCAGACCATCGAGGCCCGGTACTTCACCGAGCTGGTCACCGGCCGGACCGCGAAGAACATGATCCAGGCGTTCTTCTTCGACCTCCAGGCCGTCAACTCCGGGGCCAGCCGCCCCAAGGGCATCGAGCCGCGCCCGGTCCGCAAGGTCGCCGTCCTCGGCGCGGGCATGATGGGCGCGGGCATCGCGTACTCCTGCGCTCGGGCCGGCATCGAGGTCGTCCTGAAGGACGTGTCGCCGGAGGCGGCCGAGAAGGGCAAGGCGTACTCGGAGAAGCTGCTCGCCAAGGCGCTCTCGCGGGGCCGCACCACCGAGGCCGAGCGCGACGAACTGCTCGCCCGCATCACCCCGACCGCCGACCCGCGCGACCTGGCGGGCTGCGACGCGGTCATCGAGGCGGTCTTCGAGAGCACCGAGCTCAAGCACAAGGTGTTCCAGGAGATCCAGGACATCGTCGAGCCGGACGCGCTGCTCTGCTCCAACACCTCGACGCTGCCGATCACCCGGCTCGCCGAGGGCGTCACCCGCCAGGACGACTTCATCGGCCTGCACTTCTTCTCGCCGGTCGACAAGATGCCGCTCGTCGAGATCATCAAGGGGGAGCGCACCGGGGACGAGGCGCTGGCCCGCGCCTTCGACCTGGTCCGCCAGATCAAGAAGACCCCGATCGTCGTCAACGACTCGCGCGGCTTCTTCACCTCGCGGGTCATCGGCCAGTTCATCAACGAGGGCGTCGCGATGGTCGGCGAGGGCATCGAGCCCGCGTCCGTCGAGCAGGCGGCGGGCCAGGCGGGCTACCCCGCCAAGGTCCTCTCCCTGATGGACGAGCTGACCCTCACCCTGCCGCGCAAGATCCGCGACGAGACGCGGCGGGCGGTCGAGGAGGCGGGCGGCGTCTGGCCCGGCCACCCGGCGGACGCGGTGATCGACCGCATGGTCGACGAGTTCGGCCGCCCCGGGCGCAGCGGCGGCGCGGGCTTCTACGAGTACGGCGAGGACGGCAAGCGCGTACGGCTGTGGCCGGGGCTGCGCGAGCACTTCGGCAAGCCGGGCGCGGAGATCCCGTTCGAGGACATGAAGGAGCGGATGCTCTTCGCCGAGTCCCTGGACACCGTCCGCCTCTTCGAGGAGGGCGTGCTCACCTCGGTCGCGGACGCCAACATCGGCTCCATCATGGGCATCGGCTTCCCGGCCTGGACGGGCGGCGTGATCCAGTACATCAACGGTTACGAGGGCGGCCCGGCGGGCTTCGTGGCCCGCGCCCGCGAACTGGCCGAGCGCTACGGCGACCGCTTCCTGCCGCCGGCGCTGCTGGTGGAGAAGGCGGAGCGGGGCGATAAGTTCACGGACGCGTGAGGCTACGCGGACGCGTGAGGTTCGACGACGCGTAAAGGGTGAGGGGTGAGGGCCGGGGAGAGGATCCCCGGCCCTCACTCGGCTCACGCTCCCTGCTCGCCCTGCTCGCCTTCCGCCCGGAACGCCGCCCTCAGCTCTTCCTTCAGCGACCGCTGGAACGCCGTGACCAGCGCCTGCACCACCATCGGCTGCATATGTGCCGACAGCGACTTCATCGCGGCCACATGGTCCGGGTCCGACTCCCGCTCCCGGTACGGGTTCCACACCTCGTCCCGGAAGAGCCGGGTCAGCTCGTGCGCGGCCGAGCGCGTGTGGTCCACGAGCACGGTCCGCGCCGCCAGGATCGTCTCGTGCGCGATCGGCACGTCGAGGAGCTGCACCCCCAGCGCGAGCAGCCCGGGGTCGACCAGGAACGCGTCGCTCTCCCCGGGCGTGCGCTCCAGGACGTCCATCGCCGCCAGCCGGTCGACGTCCACGTCGGACAGGGCGCGCCCGGCCCGCCGCTCCAGCTCCGCCCGGGTCGTCTCCTCGGCGGTGTCCGGTGCCCAGGAGGCGACCACGGCGCGGTGGATCGCCAGGTCGTGCGCGCTCAGGTCGGGCGGCAGCTGCTGGAGGTAGCGCTCGATCGCGGCGAGCGTCATCCCGTGGTGCTGCAACTCCTCGATGAGGGCGAGCCGGGACAGATGCGCGGGGCCGTAGTGCCCGACCCGGCGCGGCCCGATCGACGGCGGCGGGAGCAGACCTCTGGTGCTGTAGAAGCGGATGGTGCGCACGGTGACCCCGGCGCGCGCGGCCAGTTCGTCGACCGTGAGGGTCGGCTCCTCGGTCTCGGTCGCCATGGCTGTGCCTCATTCCCCGGTTCGCGGTCGATCCGGTTCAACAGTATTGCTGTCTCACCACTGTTGTGAAAGGGGCCGGGAGCCATCCGCGGGGGCGGCATGGTCCGGGAAGAGGGTCGCGGCCACGTGCCGGGTGTCGGCGTACTCGACGACCGAGACGATCTTGCCGTCGCGGACCGTGAAGATGCCGAGGCAGCGGTTGTCGTAGCTGCCGCCGTGCACGGTCCTGGCCCTGGAGGTCCACTCGGCCACCACCCGCTCGCCCTCGGCGATCGTGCCGACCAGCTCGATCTCCATGGTGCCGGGGACGAGGAGCGGGCCCATGCCGCCCAGGAAGTCGTCGATGATCGCGTCGCGGCCGCGCCACACCTTGGAGATGGGCAGGTCGCCCGGGTAGTGCCAGGTCGCGTCCACGGCGAAGCTGTCGCGGATGACGTCGGCGTCGCCGTCGCGCACGGCCTCGACGTAGCGGATGACGACGGCCCGGGGGTCGGTGGTGGTCATGGTGGTGCTCCTTCGATCGCTCTGTTTCAGGACAGGGTGAGGACGGCCTTGCCGCGGATGCGGCGCTCGCGCAGGTCGGTGAGGGCGGTCGCGGTGTCGGCCCAGTCCGTGACGCGGCCGATCTCGGGGTGCACACGGCCCTCGGCGGTCAGCCGGACAAGGGCCGCCAAGTCGTCGTCGAGGCGGGTGTCGGCGTCGAGGTAGTGGAAGTGGCGGATGGTCGCCGACTCGGGCCCGCTGAAGAAGTCGAAGAAGTCGAGCGTCACCGGGGTGCGGCTGGCCTGCCCGAACCAGATCAGCGTGCCGCGCCGGGCGAGCCGCGCGAGCGCGGCAGGGAGAGCCGGTCCACCGGTCGACTCAAGGACGACGTCGTACGGGCCCCGAGCCTCGGCGACGTCGTGGACGATCTCGGCGGCGCCGAGTTCGGCGAGCCGGGCGCCGCGTTCGGCGTCCCTGGTCACGGCGGTGACCCGGGCCCCGGCGGCGGCCGCGAGCTCGGTGACGTAGTGGCCCACGCCGCCGGAGGCACCGGTCAGCAGGATCCGTCGGCCGAGCACCGGTCCGGCGGCGCGCAGCAGCCGCAGCGCGGTGAGCCCGGCCAGCGGCAGAGCCGCGCCCTGGAGCACCGGGACGCTGTCCGGCAGTTCGGCGAGCGCGCCGGTCGGCACCGCCACGTACTCCGCCCAGCCGCCCGCCATGGGGTGGCCGACGACCCGCGTGATCCCGGACGGTCCGCTGCCGTCGGCGGCGGGCTGCACCACCAGACCCGCGATGTCCTTGCCGGGGCGCTCGCCGGGGACGGGCCGCTCCAGCTTGAACGTCTCGCCCCGGTTGACCGAGAACGCCTCCACCTTCACCAGCGCCTCGTCGGGGCGCGGTGTCGGCTCGGGGACGTCGGCGAGCACGACGGGCTCTGCGGGGTCTCCGGTCGCGACGAACGCTTTCATCGTGGTCAGCTCCTCGGTGGCTCTTGTTCCTGCGTCTGTTGTGCCGTCTGTTCCGGCGTCGGGGACCATCCGATCGCGTGGCCGGGGGGCCCGGCCAACAACCGGACCGCGTGATCGACAACGAAGGGTTGTCGCATAAGGTCGGCGCCATGGACCTCGACCTCGCCCTGGTCCGCGCCTTCGCCGCGACCGCCGGGACCCTGCACTTCGGGCGGGCCGCCGAAGAGCTGAACACCAGTCAGCAGGCGCTGTCCAAGCGCATCGCGCGCCTGGAGGAGCTGCTGGGCGTACGGCTCTTCGAGCGGCAGGGCGGCATCCGGCTGAGCGAGGCGGGGGAGCGGTTCCTGCCGGCCGCGCGCGAGGCGCTGGCGGCGGGCGAGCGGGCGGTCGCGGCGGTGACGGACGCGGGCCCGGCCGTACGGATCGACACCTGGGGGCATCTGTACGCGCCGATGCGCACGGTCGCCGACGCGGTGCAGGCACTCGACGCCGTGCGGTGGGAGCCGGGCCCCGGGCGGGACTGGCCGTCGGTCGCGCGGGCGCTGCTGCGCGGGGACACGGACCTGGGCTTCGGCCGGGTGCACCCGCTGCCCGACGGCCGCGACGCGGGACTCACCCAGCGGCTGGTGCGTCTGGAACCGGTCGACGTGGTCGTCGGTCCCTCGCACCCGCTGGCCGGGGCCGACGCGGTGCGCCCGGCCGATCTGCGCGACAGCGTCCTGTGGTGCCCGGCCGAGCTGAGCCGCCTGGACTTCCTGCGCCGCTTCGCCGACGAGTTCGGCGTCACGCGGCGCCACGACGGCCCCAATCTGGGCCTCGACCACCTCGCCCGGGGCCTGAGCGCCGACCCCGAGGGCTTCACCGTCTTCCCCGCCGACGCGCCGCTGCCCGACCACACGGGCCTGCGCTCGATCCCGCTCGTCGAGCCGACACCGCTGTACGCCTGGTCGCTGGCCTGGCGGGAGTCGTCCCGCCACCCCCGCCTCGACACCCTGCTGCGCGGCTTCGCCGAGGCCGGTCGGGCCCGGCGCTGGCTGGAGTACCGGCCGGGGCGCGACTGGCTCCCCGACACCGATCATCCGAAACTCGCGCCCCGATAGTCATCTGGTATTCCTGGATGCATGATCGAAAGCCCGTCCGCCGACCCCGCCCCGCCCCCGCCGGGCGGAGTGCTGTGGAGCCTCGCCGGGGACGTGCGGGTGCTGCTCACGCTCCCCGCGGCCCTGGCCCTCCAGGTCGCCCATCCCGCCGTGGGCGCCGGGGTCGACGAGCACTCCGTGTTCCGGACCGACCCCTGGGGACGCGGTGAGCGCTCGCTGCGCTCGCTCCAGCTGTGGGTGTACGGGGGCGAGGCGGCGGCCGAGGAGGGGCGCCGGCTGCGGGAGCTGCACCGGTCCATTCAGGGCACCGACGCGCGGGGCCGCCGCTACCACGCGCTGACCCCGGCCAACTACGCGTGGGTGCACGCCACCGGCTACCCGGTCTTCGCCTACAGCCGTCAGTACCTGCGCCGTCCCTGCACCGAGGCGCAGGAGCGGCAGATGTACGCGGAGTGGCTTCAGGTCGGGCGCGTCCTGGGCATCCACGACCGGGACATGCCGCAGAGCATCGAGGAGTTCTGGCCGTACTACCGCAAGGTGCTCGACGCCGAGATCGGGTCGAACGCCGTGGTCGAGGAGCTGGTCTCGCTCCATCCGGATGTGCCGGCACCCGCCCTCGGGCCGCTCCCCGTACGGCTGTTGCTGCGGCTGCTGTGGCCGCTGCTCCTGCCGCCGATCGCGCGCTTCAGACGGTTCGTGACCATCGGCTTCCTGCCGCCGGACGCGCGCGCGGCGATGGGTCTTGAATGGACCGACGCCCAGGAGCGCGCACTGCGCCGCTTCGGCCTCGTGGTGCGGGCGGTCGTGCCCGTACTGCCCGAGCGGCTGCGCTATCTGCCGCTCGCCCGCCGGGCCAGGGCGCGGGCCCGTCGGGCCCGCAAGCACCCCGCGTGACCCGTCACGCGGACGCCCGCCGCACCAGCGCCGTCTGGGTGATGACCGGCTCCGGGCTCGTCGTGCCGCCCGCGTCCAGTCCGCTCAGCAGCAGCCGGGCCATGAGGCGGCCCATGCCCTCGATGTCCTGACGTACCGTCGTCAGCGGTGGATCCGTCGCCTCGGCGACTGTCCGCATGTCGTCGAAGCCGACCAGGGCGACGTCCTCGGGCACCCGGCGGCCCCGCTCGCGCAGCACCCCGAGCGCGCCCGACGCCATCAGGTCGTTCGCGGCGAACACGGCGTCCAGGTCGGGGCGCCGGTCCAGCAGTCGGGCCATCGCCCGGGCTCCGCTCTCCACCGTGAAGGCGCCTTCGGCGATCAGGCGCGGGTCCGTGTCGGGCAGCACGTCGTGGAAGCCGTCGAGCCGGTCCGTCGCCGACGTCTGGTCGCGCGGGCCCGCTATATGGGCGATGCGGGTGCGGCCGAGCGCGAGCAGATGGCGCACAGCCGCGCGGGCACCGCCGCGGTTGTCGGCGTCGACATACGGGACGGGCCGCTCGCCCGGCGCCGTCGGCCAGCCCGGACGGCCTCCGTACACGGTCGGTATCCCGGTCCTGCGGGCGATCGCGGGCAACGGGTCGTCGGTGTGCAGCGAGAAGGCCAGCGCGCCGTCGACGTGTCCGCCCGCCAGATAACGCGCGATCCGGTCGTAGTCGCCCGGCCCCTCCACGATGAGCAGCACCAACTGGGTGTCGTGGGCGGTGAGTTCCTTGCTGATGCCCCGGATCTGCTGCGAGAAGAACGGGTCCGAGAAGATCCGGATCTCCGGCTCGGCGATGATCACGGCGACCGCGCCGGTGCGCCGGGTGACCAGCGTGCGGGCCGCGTGGTTGGGGACGTACCCCAGCTCCTCGACCGCCTGGCGCACCTTGTCCACCAGCGGGGGCCGCACCCCCGCGCCGCCGTTCATGACCCGGGACGCCGTGGCCCGGGAGACCCCGGCGCGCGCGGCGACGGCCTCCAGCGTCGGCCTCGGCCCCGGGCGCGGGTCGATGTGGGGTGCGGTGTGCTGCTCGGTCAAGGCACAGGCTCCTCGCGGGCGGCGTGGCGGCGCCGGGCGGGGCGCCGCGTACAGCGTAGTGGCGCGCCGCCCGGCCGAGCAGGGCGTGCTCGCCGCGCGCGGGGTGGGCGGGCGCGGGCTTCCCGGCCGCGCCCGCCCACCGGATCAGGGGCCCGCCTCAGCGGTGGGCGTGGATGTCGTTCGTCTCCGCGATCTTCTTCCAGGACTTGGGCTGGGCCACCGGCGTACCGGCGGTCCGGGCCACGAGGTTCGCCTTCTTGGCGGCCGAGACGGCCGGCTTCGAGGGCTGGTACAGCCAGGTGTCGAAGAGCCCGGCGAGCGGCTTGCCGGAGATCTGCTCGGCGTACCGCTCGAAGTCGCCCACATTGGCGTTGCCGTACTGGTGGGCCGTCGGCCAGCCCTTGAGGATGGCGAAGAACGCCTTGTCGCCGACCGTGTTGCGCAGCGCCTGGATGGCGAGCGCGCCCCGGTCGTAGACGGGGAGTTCGAACTGGTTGTCCGGGCCCGGGTCGCCCGGCTTGACCTGCCAGAACGGGTCGTCGGCCGGGTGCTGGGCGTAGACGTAGTCGGCCAGCTCCTGCGTGGTGCCCTCGCCCTCCTTCTCCGACCAGAGCCACTGGGCGTAGCGGGCGAAGCCCTCGTTGTTCCAGATGTCCTTCCAGCCCTTCACCGAGACGCTGTTGCCGTACCACTGGTGGGCCAGCTCATGGACGACCACCGAGACGTTGGCGCCGTTCGCGAACTGCTTGGGGCTGTAGTACGGGCGGGTCTGCGTCTCCAGGGCGAAGCCCGAGGTCACGTTGGGGACGTAACCGCCGACCGAGTTGAACGGGTAGGGGCCGTAGAGGCTGCTCAGCCACTCGACGACCTCCTTGGTGCGCTCGACGCTGGCGCGCGCGGCGCCGTCGTTGTCACCGAGGTCCTTGCTGTACGCGTTGATGATCGGCAGGCCGTTCGCCGTGGTGTCCGTCGTGATGTCGAACTTGCCGATCGCGAGCGTGGCCAGATAGCTGGCCTGCGGCTTGTTGGAGCGCCAGTTGTACCGCGTCCAGCCCAGCTTCGAACTCTGCGACTGGAGCGTGCCGTTGCTGATCGCCTGGGTGCCGTCCGGCACGAGCACCGAGACGTCGTAGGTGGCCTTGTCCAGCGGGTGGTCGTTGGATGGGAACCACCACACGGCCGAGTCTGGCTCCTGCGCGGCCACACCGCCGTCCGGGGTGCGGTGCCAGGCCGTGTAGCCGCCGATGCTCAGCTCGGACGGCTTGCCCGCGTACTTCACCACCACCGAGATCGACTTCCCCTTGACCAGCGGCGCGGCCGGGGTGATCTCCAGCTCCTGGGTGCCGGACTTGGCGTACTTCGCCTTGGCGCCGTTGACCAGGACCTCGTTGACCTGGAGCCCGAAGTCGAGGTTGAACCGGGAGAGGTTCTGGGTGGTGGTGGCGAGGATCGTCGCCGTGCCCTCAAGCAGGTCGGTGGTGGGCTGGTACTTCAGTCTCAGGTCGTAGTGGGATACGTCGTAACCGCCATTGCCGCTGTTCGGGTAGTAGGGGTCGCCGATACCCGGGGCGCCCGGTGTGAAGTCGGTCGCGGATGCCGGGATCGCCAGCAGCAGGGACGCGGCGAGCACGCTCGGGGCGATGATTTTGCGGTGCACGAGTGCTCCAAGTCGTCGATGTGAACGATCTCTTGGGACCCTATTCAGCCCCCGTCGCGCCGGTCATGTCCATGGCCCCTGCTGTCACACGATCGCCATTGCGCCGACATGTTGACTTGCTCGACTCGACCCTCATTCGGACCACGCCTGCCCTCTTTTGCACGGGAGTTGACGGGAGTACCGTCCGCCCATGCCGATTGCTGCGCGGTCCACCCGCATGAGGTCCAGATCGCAGAGGAACAGCTCGCGCCGGTCGCCCCACTGGGGGCGCCTGCTCGTGATGGCGGTCGCGGCCGCCCTGACCGCCCTGTTCGTCTCCCCGGTGGGCGCCCAGGCCGCCCGCGCCAAGGAGAGCAGGCCCGTCTACTCGTACGAGAACGCCATCCGTGAGTCCGTCTGGGTCGACACCCGGCTCGACGCGGACGGCGACGGCAAGGCCGACCGGGTCGCCGTCGACATCGTCCGCCCGCGCGAGGCCGCACAGCAGGGCCGCAGGGTTCCGGTCATCCTGGAGGCCTCGCCGTACTACGCCTGCTGCGGACGCGGCAACGAGAGCCAGCTCAAGACGTACGACGCGCAAGGGCACGTCGTCCAGATGCCGCTGTTCTACGACAACTACTTCGTGCCGCGCGGCTACGCCTTCGTCGGCGTCGACCTGTCCGGAACCAATCGCTCGGACGGCTGTGTCGACATCGGCGGCCCCTCGGACGTCCAGTCGGCCAAGGCGGTCGTCGACTGGCTCAACGGACGCGCCCGCGCCTACACCACCCGTACGGGTACCCAGCGGGTCGGCGCCGACTGGACCAACGGCCGCACCGGCATGATCGGCAAGAGCTGGGACGGCACCATCGCCAACGGGGTCGCCGCCACCGGCGTCGACGGCCTGAAGACCATCGTGCCGATCAGCTCCATCTCCTCCTGGTACGACTACTACTTCGCCAAGGGCGCCCCGCTCTACGACTCCGGCCCCGACTGGCTCTCCAACTACGTGGAGAGCCCCGAGGCGCAGGCCCACTGCGGCGCCGTGCAGCAGAGACTCGTCGACGGGGCGCCGCGCAACGGCGACTGGACGCCGCTGTGGAGCGGGCGCGACTACGTCGCCGACGCCTCCAAGGTCAAGGCCAGCGTGTTCGTGGTGCACGGCATGCAGGACCTGAACGTGCGCACCAAGAACTTCGGCCAGTGGTGGGACGCGCTCGCGGCGAACGGCGTCGAGCGCAAGATCTGGCTCTCCCAGACCGGGCACGTCGACCCGTTCGACTACCGGCGCGCCGACTGGGTCGACACCCTGCACAAGTGGTTCGACCACTACCTCCTCGGCTACGACAACGGCATCGAGCGCGCGCCGATGGCCGACGTCGAGCGCCACCCCGACCAGTGGTCCACCGACGCCGTCTGGCCGCCGGTGGGCACCCGGAACACCGTGCTGCGCCCGGCGAACGGCTCCGCGCCCGGCGTCGGCGGCCTCGGGCTGAGCCCCGCGCCCGCCGGTGCGAGCGAGACGTTCACCGACAACCCGCAGCTGGACGAGAGCGGTTGGTCCGCGACCGTGGACCGGTCGACCCCGGAGAAGGCCGGATTCGTCACCGGGCCGCTCACCCAGGACCTGCGGCTGTCCGGCTCCTCCAAGGTGACCGTCACCGCGACCCCGACCACCACCAGCGCCCACCTCTCGGCGGTCCTGGTCGACCTCGGCCCCGACACCATCCGCAATTACGGCGGCGCGGGCGAGGGCATCCTCACCGGCACCGACCGCACCTGCTGGGGCGTGAGCACGACCGGGGACAGCGCCTGCTACAAGGTCACCTCGGCCGACAAGAAGGCCGTCGACTACACCGTGTTCAGCCGGGGCTGGGCCGACCTCGGCCACTACGCGGGCGGCACCGGGCAGCCGCTGACCCCGGGCCGGCCGTACACGATCACCCTCGACCTGCACGCCACCGACCACGTCGTCCCGGCCGGACACCGGCTCGCGCTGATCGTCGCGGGCACCGACAAGGACCTCATCGACCCGCCCGCGAGCACCCCGACGCTCACTGTCGACCTGGCGCACACCTGGGCGAAACTGCCGCTGGTCGGCGGTGCGGGAGCGTTCAGGCGGGCCACCACCGGCACCCCGCCGCACCTCGCACCGCACCTCGCGCGTCCGACCGGCGTCACCGTCCCGCCCTCGGTCGGCCGGGTCCCGGGGGACCGATGAGGGCCCGCGCACTGGTCGTCGGGGCCACCGGGGCGTCGTGCCGCTGCTCCTCGACGGCCGGGCGCAGTACGGGCTGACGGCGGCCGAACCCGTTCAGCGCCGCTGATACGGGTTCTCAATGGAGAGGAGTGCGGGAGGCGGCCAGCGCGGCCGCCTCCCGCGCACACCCCCAGGCGACGGTGACACCGGCGCCGCCATGGCCGTAGTTGTGCACCAGCACACCACCGGACCTGGTCGCCTCGGCCTCGATCCGCACGCCCCCGTCCCGCACCGGCCGCAGCCCCGTCCGGTGCGCGAGCACCCGCGCCCCGCCGATCTCGGGGCGCACCCGGGCGCACCGCGCCACGATCTCCTCGGCGGTCCGGGGATCGGGGGCCAGGTCCCACGCGTCGTCCTGCACGGTGCCGCCGAGCAGCAGTCCGTACGGCTGGGGGAAGAAATAGGTGCCTGCGTCGGAGTCGTCGACGGCCGTGTACCACTCGTTGATGCCGGGGTTCTCCACGATCACCAACTGGCCGCGCACCGGCCGCACCCGCGGATCGGGTACCAGGCCGCGGGCGCCGAGTCCGGTGCAGTTGACCACGAGCGGGGCGTCGGGCAGCCGGTCGATCGCGCGGAGCTCGACCGTCGTGCCGGTGGCCTCCAGACGCGCGCGCAGCCACTCCAGGTGCGTCGGCATGTCGATCAGCGGAACCCGGACGTGCACGCCGTGCGCGGACTGGCGCAGCCCGTCCACCTCGGCCGCCCACGGCCCGAGTTCGGAGAGCCGGATCCCCGCGTGCAGCCCCTCCACCAGCCGCACCCCGGTCGTCTGCGGCTCGGCGGCCAGCTCCTCGTACACCCGCAGGGAGGTGAGCGCCCACTCGCCGACCTGCGTGGCCGGTTCGATCCGGTACGGCCACCACAGCGCGCCCGCCACCGCCGACGTGGTCCCGCCGATCGGATCCCGGCTCCACACCCGGACCTCGCGGCCCGACTCCGCCAGGACGACCGCCGTCGTCAGACCGATGATCCCGCCACCCACCACGATCGCCTCGTCGCTCATGACGGGACGGTAGCGGAATGGGTGATGCCGTGCTCGGAACAGCCACAAGGTGGGAATACTGGGGATATGTCTGCCGCGTACGCGACCTTCGGACTGGCCCCCGCGATGCGGGCGGGCGACGTCTGTGGCAACGGATCACCGCAACTGCACCGCGACTTCATGGACTTCGTCGTCAACGGCCGCCCCCTGCTGCTCCAACTCGCCGACCTGGACGCCGTCTCGCCGCTCGCCTCCGATGTGCCGCCCGCGATCCTCGGCGCCCAGGTGCGCAGCCTGCTCCTGGAGACCGACCCGCCGCTCGCGAACGGGCGTTACGTCGTGTACGCCTGCCCGGAGTGCGAGGACCTGGCGTGCGGCGCGGTCACCGCGGTCATCGAGCGGCTCGGCGACGACATCATCTGGCGGGACTTCGCCTGGCAGACCGCCCCGTTGCCCGACCTGGAGCGCAACGGCTACCACGGGATAGGGCCGTTCCGCTTCCGCGCCGACGAGTACCGGGCGGCCCTGGAGCAGCTGCTCGCCGACGAGCCGCCCCGGCGCCGGGTCCTGCTGATCGGGGCGCGCGCGGCCGTCCTCGGCAAGCTCGCGGCGGCCCTGCGCTCCATCGGCATAGGCGCGGACATCGCGCACGACGTGAGCGACGCGATGCCCGACGAGCTCATGACGTACGGGGCGGTCGCGTTCGGGCGCGGAGTCCCGCAGGACGAACGCGCCGCCGTGCGGGCCGCGTTCGCCCGGGCCCACGCGCACCCGGCGTATGTGATCGGCCTGGCCCCCATCACCCCGCTGCTCGTCGCCCAGCTGGAACAGGCCCTGGACCGCACCCCGCCCGCCCAGCGCCGGCTCACCCGGCTGCTCGCCACCCCCGACGAGGCCCGCCTCACCGTCGGCGCGACCTGCCGGGTGCGCCTCACCGCGTACCGCCTGGACCGGCTGCACCGCGTCCACACCGAGGAGGTCCTGGACGCGACCCTCGACCCCGGCACCCACCACGTGCCGCTGGACGCGCACGTCCTGCGCGGGGAGTCCTTCCTGGTGGCGCGGACCACGGGCGGAGTGATCACGACGGCGGTCGTGCGCTGAAACGGTCCGCCGCGCCGCCCGCACCGGGGCGGCGGAGAACCGGGCCGTGGCGGCCTTGGCACGCAAGTAGGATCTAGACCTCATGACTGCCACCCTCGTCGCCAAGGACCTCGCCGCCGGACACGGCGACCGCACGCTCTTCGCCGGGCTCGACCTCGTCGTCGCCCCCGGCGACGTCATCGGGCTCGTCGGCGCCAACGGAGCGGGGAAGTCCTCCCTGCTCCGGCTGCTGGCCGGGCTCGACACGCCGGAGGAGGGCGAGCTGCGGCTCTCCCCGCCGGGCGCCAGCGTCGGGCACCTCCCGCAGGAGCCCGAGCGGCGCCCCGGCGAGACCGTGCGCGCCTTCCTCGCCCGCCGCACCGGCGTCGCCGCCGCCCAGACCGCCATGGACGCGGCCACCGAGGCGCTGGTCGAGGGCGCGCCCGGCGCCGACGACGCGTACGCGGAGAGCCTGGAGCGCTGGCTCGACCTCGGCGGCGCCGACCTCGACGAGCGCGCCGAGGAGGTGGCCGACTCCCTCGGCCTCACCGTCGGCCTCGACCAGCCGATGACCGCGCTCTCCGGCGGCCAGGCCGCCCGCGCGGGCCTCGCCTCGCTGCTGCTCTCGCGCTACGACGTGTTCCTGCTCGACGAGCCGACCAACGACCTCGACCTGGACGGTCTGGAGCGCCTGGAGTCCTTCGTCCGGGGGCTGCGGGCCGGCACCGTGGTCATCAGCCACGACCGCGAGTTCCTCACCCGCACCGTCACCAAGGTGCTCGAACTCGATCTCGCCCAGCAGCAGATCACGCTGTACGGCGGCGGCTACGAGGCGTACCTCGAAGAGCGCGCCACCGCCCGCCGGCACGCGCGCGAGGACTTCGAGGAGTACGCCGACAAGAAGGCCGCCCTCGAAGGCCGCGCCCAGATGCAGCGCGGCTGGATGGACAAGGGCGTCAAGAACGCCCGCCGCAAGGCCGGGGACAACGACAAGCTCGGCCGCAAGTTCCGCAGCGAGTCCAGCGAGAAGCAGGCCGCCAAGGCCCGCCAGACCCAGCGCATGATCGAACGGCTCGACACCGTCGAGGAGCCCCGCAAGGAGTGGGAGCTGCGCATGGAGATCGCGACCGCGCCGCGCTCCGGCTCGGTGGTGGCCACCCTCAACAACGCCGAGGTCCGGCGCGGCGACTACACCTTCGGCCCGGTCTCGCTCCAGATCGACTGGGCCGACCGCGTCGCCATCACCGGCGCCAACGGCGCGGGCAAGTCCACGCTGCTGGCCGCCCTCCTCGGCCGCCTCCCGCTCGACGCGGGCCAGGCCGCGCTCGGCTCCGGCGTCGTCGTCGGCGAGGTGGACCAGGCCCGTGGGCTGTTCGTCGGCGAGGAATCGCTCCTGGAGGCGTTCTGCGCGGCGGTCCCGGACACCGAGCCGGGCGAGGTGCGCACCCTGCTGGCCAAGTTCGGCCTGCGGGCCGACCATGTGCTGCGCCCGGCCACCTCGCTCTCGCCGGGCGAGCGCACCCGCGCCGCGCTCGCCCTGCTCCAGGGCCGGGGCGTCAACCTGCTCGTCCTCGACGAGCCGACCAACCACCTCGACCTCCCGGCGATCGAGCAGCTGGAGTCCGCCCTCGACTCGTACACCGGCACGCTGCTGCTTGTCACCCACGACCGCCGGATGCTGGACGCGGTGCGCACCACCCGGCGTATCGAGGTGGCGGACGGCAAGGTGACCGAGCACTGACCTCCGCCGACGGCGGCGAGAGCGGGCACGGGCGCAGTCCCGGTCGGCCGACCGGAGGGGTGTCCGGCGGATGGACGCGCGGCGCCGCCGACCAGCGGTGATCCGCGCGTACCGTGCTGGCGTGGACCGTGAGCGCGACCGGCTTCAGGCCGTCCTGGAGGCACTGCCCCGGGCGGCGATCGTGCAGGGCGGCGACGAGCACGTGGTCGCCGTCAACCGCCGCTTCGTCGAGATGTTCGCACTGGCCGGGCGGGTCGCCTACGCGCCCGGCGCTCCGCTGGAGCCCGTGGTGGACGCGGTCCTCGACCACTTCGCCGAGCGCCCGGTCTGGATCGTGGAGGGCACCGCCGCCATCGCCGCGCGCCGCGTCCACCGCGCCGCCGAGATCGCGCTCACCGACGGCCGGGTCATCCGGCGCGACGTGGAGCCGCTGTACGACGCGGGCGGGGAGCCCTTCGGGTCGCTGTGGACCGCCGAGGACATCACCGAAGCCAAGCGCCGCGAGCACGCGCTCCACCGCGACAACGCGGCGCTCGCGGAGCTGGCCCGCCGGCGCAACGAGTTCCTGGCCTCCGCCTCGCACAATCTGCGCACCCCGCTCACCTCCATCATCAGCTTCTGCGAACTGCTCGCCGACCCCGCCTCCGGCTCGCTCGACCCCGACCAGCTGGCCTTCCTCGAAGCGATCCGCCGCAACGCCACCCGCATGGCGACCGTGATCACCACGCTGCTGGACACCACGATGATGCGTGAGCCCCAACTGCGCCTGGAGTTCGGCGAGGTGGACATCGCGCGGATGCTGGAGCATGCGGTCGTCGACCGGATGTCCACGCTGGCCGAGGCCGGTCTGTTCACCGTGCTCAGCTGTACGCCGGGACCGCCGCTGTACGGGGACGAGCACCGCCTGGAGCACGTGCTCGACAACCTCCTGGAGAACGCCGCCAAGTTCACCCCGCCCGGCGGCCGCGTGGGCATCGCGGCCGAGGCGGCGGGCGACACGTGGCGCATCACGGTCGCGGACACCGGGATCGGGGTGCCCGAGCAGTACCGCGAGGAGATCTTCTCCGGCTTCGTCCGGGCCCCCAACGCCGCATCGGGCGGCTTCCCCGGCACCGGCCTCGGCCTCACCATCAGCCGGGACATCGTGCGCCGCCACGGCGGCGAGCTGTCGGTGGCCGAGGCGCCGGGCGGGGGCGCCCTGTTCACCGTCCATCTGCCGATCGCGGGCCCCACGGACACCGGGGCCGCCGGGGAGGCGCCATGACCCGGATCCTGATCGTGGAGGACGACGTCGATGTGGCGACCGCGCTGCGGGTGCTGCTCACCCGGGCCGGATACGAGGTGGTGGCCGCCGCCGACGGCCGGGAGGGGCTGCGGCGCCTCTTCGCGGACTCGCCGGACCTGATGCTGCTGGACATCGGGCTGCCCGGGCTCGACGGCTGGCAGGTCCTGGAGCGCACCCGGGACATGACCGACCTGCCCGTACTGCTGCTCACCGCGCGCGGGGCCGAGAGCGACCGGGTACGGGGGCTGCGGGCCGGGGCCGACGACTATCTGCCCAAACCGTTCGGCAACGACGAGCTGGTGGCCCGGGTCGAGGCGCTGCTCAGGCGCGCCTCGACCTCGCGCTGGGCGGGCACGGCCCAGGACGAGTCGCTGCGCCTGGTGCCCGAGCGGCGCTCGGCGGTCTGGCTCGGCGAGGAGGTACGGCTCAGCGACATCGAGTACCGGCTGCTCCAGGTCCTCGTCCGCAACCGGGGCCGCGTCGTCACCACCGACCAGCTCCTCGACCAGGTCTGGGACGACCCGCAGGGCGTCGGGCGCGACCGGGTGAAGTTCGCGGTGCTGCGCGTACGCCGCAAACTCCAGCAGGCGGCGGGCAGCCTGGAGACCGACCCGATCGAGGCGGTGCGGGGGATGGGCTACCGGTATCGGGGGGAGCGGGAGCCGGGGGGCGTCTGAGCCGGCAGGGCCGCCCGGTGCCGCACAGGGCTCGTACGGGTTGTACGGGTCCTACGGCGGTCCGGATGCGGGCGAAGGTCCCAGGCACAGGTCCCGGGTCGGTGGGGCCGAAGGTCCCGAATCCTTCTTCCGGCGGCAACCGCAACCGTAGGGCAACCGAGTGCCAGCCGGGCGGGCAACGGTCGGCGGCGAGCCTGCTGGAGTCCCCGCCGGTCCGCCCCTGGAGCTCTCCTTGTCCGTCCTGCCGCCCCGCAGCATCGCCGTCGTCCTCGGTACCCGCCCCGAGCTGGTCAAGCTGACCGAGCTGATCCGCCTCCTCGGGCCCGCCGCGCATGTCGTGCACACCGGGCAGCACTACGACGAGGAACTGTCCGGCCGTTTCCTGACCGATCTGGGCATCCCCGAGCCGACCTATCTCACCGGCATCGGCGGCCGGCCCCGTGCGGTCCAGATCTCCGCGGGCCTCGCCCAGCTCGACGCGCTGTTCCTGGCCGAGCCGCCGCTCGCCGTGGTCGTCCAGGGCGACACCAACGCCGCCCTCGCCGGGGCGCTCGCCGCCAACGCCCGCTCGATCCCGCTCGTGCACGTCGAGGCCGGGCTGCGCAGCCACGACCGGAACATGCCCGAGGAACACAACCGCGTCCTGATCGACCGGCTCGCCGACGTGCTCTGCGCGGCGACCCCGCAGAACCGGGAGAACCTGCTGGCCGAGGGCGTCCCCGCCGACCTCGTCGACATCACCGGCAACACGGTGGTCGAGGCCGTCCACAGCCAACTCCCGGACACCGAGGAGCGGTTCGCGCACCTGGAGCGCCTGGGTCTCACCCCCGACGGCTTCGTGCTGGCCACGGTCCACCGTCCCGAGAACACCGACGACGCGGTGGCTCTGCGCGCGATCCTCACCGAGCTGGCCGCGCTCGCCGCCGACGTGCCGGTGGTGCTCCCGCTCCACCCGCGCACCCGGGCCCGTATCGAGGCTGCGGGCCTCGACGCGCTCCTTGCCCCGCTGCGGGTGACCCGGCCGCTCGGCTACCGCGACTTCCTGGCCCTGGCCCGGCACGCGGCCCTGCTCGTCTCCGACTCCGGGGGAGTCCAGGAGGAGGTCACCGTACTCGGCCGCCCGCTGGTGGTGGTACGCAACTCCACCGAACGCCCGGAGGCGATGGCCGACTTCGCGACCCTGGTCGCGCCCGGCCCCGAGCTCGGGCGCGCCGCGCGTGAGCGGCTGGCGCTGGGCGCGGGCGGGCGCGCTCGGCTGGCCGCGCTGCCGAGCCCGTTCGGGGACGGGCTGGCGTCGCGACGGATCGTCGCGCTGCTGACCCGGCTGGTGTCGTCGGGCGCGACGACGTACGCGGCGGCGGCCTGACGCTCCGCTGGGAGGCGTGGTCGTTCGGCTGCGGACCGTCCGTGGCTGGTCGCTCCCCCAAGTTCTCGACTCCGCTTGAACAGGGGGGACCCCCATCGCGGCGGAGCCGCACATGTCACAGCCCCGCGCCCCTATGGGGCGCCCCGATGTACCCCCGAAGGCCGCCTGGCCGCACCTGTCTTCCGAATCCGACACCGAAAGCCCCCCGTGTTCGACAGCCTGCTCATATTTCTCTTCCCCTTCGCCCTCCTTGCCTGTTTCCTTCTCTACTGGGCCGGGGCCCGGCGCTCGTACGTCAACCGCCCGGCGACACAAGCCGGTGACCCGACCGTCCTGGACTGGCACTTCTTCGTGCCGTGCCGGGACGAGGAGGCCGTTGTCGGGGCGACGGTCGGTCAGCTGCGAGGCGACTTCCCCGCTGCCCATGTGTGGGTGATCGACGACGACAGCGACGACCGGACCGGCCTGATCGTCGCCGCGCTCGCGGAGGACGACCGCCGGGTCCATCTCGTACGCCGGGTGCGCCCCGAGGCCCGTACCGGCAAGGGGGACGCGCTCAACGCGGCGTACGACCAGCTCGGTGAGTTCCTGCCGGAGGGGGTCGACCGAGGCAGGGTCGTCGTGTGCGTGGTGGACGCCGACGGGCGGCTCGACCCGCGCGCCCTGGAACTCGTCTCGGG
Organism: Streptomyces sp. NPDC048696; assembly: GCF_043198895.1. Lineage (NCBI taxonomy): Bacteria > Bacillati > Actinomycetota > Actinomycetes > Kitasatosporales > Streptomycetaceae > Streptomyces > Streptomyces sp. NPDC048696. Next base: position 488,399 of record NZ_JBICVJ010000006.1, read on the forward strand.
ACCGGAGGCGTTCGGGGACCCGGAGATCGGCGGGGTGCAGGTCGGCGTGCGGATGCGCAACGTCGACGACCCGCGCCCGCTGCCGGAGCGCGGGCGCGTCCTGAACGCGTTCGCCCGGCTGCTCGTCCGTGTCCAGGACATGGAGTTCGCGGTCTCCAACGCGGGCATGCAGCTGCTGCGCCGCCGTACGGGTTCGGTGGGGCTCGGCGGGAACGGTCAGTTCACCCGGCTGTCCGCGCTCGACCGGATCGCGGACGCCGAGTGGCGCCCCTGGCAGCGCGGCGCGCTCCTTGAGGACTACGAACTCGGCCTGCACATGATTCTCGCGGGCTTCCGGATCACGCACATCGCGGACACCTGGGTCTCCCAGGAGGGACTGCCGCACGCCCGCCGCCTGCTGACCCAGCGGACCCGCTGGGCGCAGGGCAACTTCCAGTGCGTGCGCTACGCCCCGCGCATCATCTCCTCGCGCCACTACAGCGGGCGCGGGGTGCTGGAGACGCTGTACACGTTCTGCCAGCCGGTCGCGCATCTGCTCACCCTCGCGCTGAGCGTGGCGATGCTGGTGCTGGGCGGTCTCGGGTCACTGGTGCTGTGGCCGCTCACCCTGATCCTGGCGGCGCTGGCGATCGGCCCGTTCGTGCTGTGGGGCCCGGTCTACCGCCGCGACCACGCCCCGGACGCCTCGCGGCTGACCGCGCTGCTGTGGGGCGTGGCGCTGTGGCTGTACGCGTACCACCTGTTCATCGTCTCCGCCCGCGCCTTCGTCCGCATGGCCCGAGGCCGCAACGGCTGGGCCAAGACACGCCGCAACGCGGAACGGACGACGTCGGGCCCGGTGGCCCTGGAGGCGTAGCGCCCGCCGGGCACCCGTCAAGGGGCGCGGGGAACCGCGCGCCCAGTCACGCACGGTCCGCAGCTGACCGACCGCCCTGGGCCGGGGTGCGGGCGGGCCCAGCAGCGGCAACAGCGGAGCGCTCAGCGGCGGCCCTTCGGGTCCAGCAGGCCCGCCTTGCGCAGGGCGTCCGCCATCGCGCCGTTCGCGGGCGGGGGTGTCTGACGACCGCGGTCGCCACCCCCACCCCCGCCGCCACCCCGGCGCTGCTGCCGCTGCTGGGGCGGCCGCTCACCCCGCTTCGGCTCGCCGCCCGAGGCGCCGTCGTCCAGCCGCAGCGTCAGCGAGATCCGCTTGCGCGGGACGTCGACGTCCATGACCTTCACCTTGACGATGTCGCCCGGCTTCACGACCTCGCGCGGGTCCTTCACGAACTTGTTCGACAGCGCCGAGACATGCGCGAGCCCGTCCTGGTGCACGCCGATGTCGATGAACGCGCCGAACGCCGCCACGTTCGTCACCACGCCCTCAAGCACCATCCCCGGCTCCAGGTCGCCGATCTTCTCGACGCCCTCCTTGAAGGAGGCCGTCTTGAAGGCGGGACGGGGGTCGCGGCCCGGCTTCTCCAGCTCGCGCAGGATGTCCGTCACCGTCGGCAGACCGAAGGTCTCGTCGACGAACGCGTCCGGCCGCAGCGACCGCAGCACCGCCGTGTTGCCGATCAGCGCCGCGACCTCGGTGCCCGAGGTCTTCACCATCCGCCGCACCACCGGGTACGCCTCGGGGTGCACGCTGGAGGCGTCCAGCGGGTCGTCGCCGCCCCGGATCCGCAGGAAGCCCGCGCACTGCTCGTACGCCTTGGGGCCCAGGCGCGCCACGTCCTTCAGCGCCTTGCGGGAGCGGAACGGCCCGTTGGCGTCGCGGTGCGCCACGATGTTCTCGGCGAGCCCGGCGCCGATGCCGGAGACCCGCGAGAGCAGCGGCGCGGACGCGGTGTTGACGTCCACCCCCACCCCGTTCACACAGTCCTCCACGACCGCGTCGAGCGAGCGCGAGAGCTTCACCTCGGACAGGTCGTGCTGGTACTGGCCGACACCGATCGACTTGGGGTCGATCTTCACCAGCTCGGCGAGTGGATCCTGGAGGCGGCGCGCGATGGAGACCGCGCCGCGCAGCGACACGTCCATGTCCGGCAGCTCCTGCGAGGCGAACGCCGAGGCCGAGTACACCGAGGCGCCCGCCTCGGAGACCATCACCTTCGTGAGCTTCAACTCCGGGTGCTTGGTGATCAGTTCACCCGCGAGCTTGTCCGTCTCGCGGGACGCCGTGCCGTTGCCGATGGCGACCAGCTCGACCGCGTGCTCCTTGGCGAGCCGCGCCAGCTTGGCGATCGCCTCGTCCCACCGGTTCGCCGGGACGTGCGGGTGGATGACGTCCGTCGCCACGACCTTGCCGGTCGCGTCGACGACGGCCACCTTCACGCCCGTACGGAACCCGGGGTCCAGGCCCAGCGTCGCGCGCGTGCCGGCCGGGGCGGCCAGCAGCAGGTCGCGCAGGTTGGACGCGAAGACCCGCACCGCCTCGTCCTCGGCGGCCGTCCGAAGCCGCAGCCGCAGGTCGATGCCGAGGTGGACCAGGATCCGGGTGCGCCAGGCCCAACGGACGGTGTCCGCCAGCCACTTGTCGCCCGGGCGGCCCCGGTCGGCGATGCCGAACCGGCGCGCCACCATGTTCTCGTACGCCGACGGCCCGGGCGTGTCGGACGGCTCCTCCGGCTCCAGGACGAGATCGAGGACCTCCTCCTTCTCGCCGCGCAGCATGGCGAGGACGCGGTGCGAGGGAAGCGCGGTGAAGGGCTCGGTGAAGTCGAAGTAGTCGGCGAACTTGGCGCCCGCCTCCTCCTTGCCGTCGCGCACCTTCGCCGCGAGCCGGCCCTTGGTCCACATCCGCTCGCGCGCCTCGCCGATCAGGTCGGCGTCCTCGGAGAAGCGCTCGGTGAGGATGGCGCGGGCGCCCTCAAGGGCGGCCGCCGGGTCGGCGACGCCCTTGTCCGCGTCCACGAACGCGGCCGCCGCCGCCAGCGGTTCGACCGACGGGTCGCCGAGCAGCCCGTCGGCCAGCGGCTCAAGGCCCGCCTCGCGCGCGATCTGCGCCTTGGTGCGCCGCTTGGGCTTGAAGGGCAGATAGATGTCCTCCAGGCGGGCCTTGGTGTCGGCGGCCAGGATCTGGCGCTCGATCTCCTCGGTGAGCTTGCCCTGCTCCCGTACGGAATCGAGGACAGACGTGCGGCGGTCCTCCAGCTCGCGCAGATACCGCAGCCGCTCCTCCAGGGTGCGCAGCTGGGCGTCGTCGAGCATCTCGGTCGCTTCCTTGCGGTAGCGCGCGATGAACGGCACGGTCGACCCGCCGTCGAGCAGCTCGACGGCGGCCTTCACCTGCCGCTCCCGTACGCCGAGTTCCCCGGCGATCCTGCCTTCGATGGACGTCGTCACGATCCCGTACCGCCTTCTCGATGAGCTTGAGGCGCCATTGTGGCAGGCGGCACCGACAATCGCCGATCAGCCCTTGCCGGTCAGGTCGGCCGGGAACGCGCCCGCTGCCAGAGCCGTCATCAGGAAACCCTTGGCCAGCTCCGTCAGCCGGGTCACGCCCGCCTCGCCGAGCAGTTCGTACGGGGCGAGGTCGAGCCGGTCCGTGCGGTCCTCCACGTCCTCCCGCAGCGCCGTGCCCGCCCCGGTCAACTCGCCGTCGGCGTCCAGGAGTCCGCGCTCGCGCAGCCGGGCGACCGCCGCGTCCCAGTCCGCGCGCCGCCAGCCGCGGGTGCCGAGGATCCAGCGCGGCGCCATGCCCTTGCCGGTGGCGGTGTGGCTGACCAGCGCCTCCAGCGGGTCGAGCCCGGCGTCGAGCAGCGCCATGAGGTGGCCGTCGCCCCGGTGCTCGCGCAGCAGCGTCGCCGCGTGCCAGTACGCCAGGTGCGGCTCCTCGGGCACCGGCAGATCGGCGTGGGCGGCGTACAGCGGCCGGGCGTGCCGGGTGCAGCCCTCGGCGGCCCGCAGCGCGAGCCGTGCCGCCTCGGCCATCTCGTCCGAGGCCACCGCCTCCTCGCCGAGCAGCCGCCGCAGCGTGCTGTCGGCGGCCCGCAGCCGGGCGGCGAGCACGTCCTCGGGGGACGCGATGTCCCACACCGCCGGTACGTGCCGGGCGACCAGCTCGTGGTTGAAGTTGTAGAAGGTGGCCGTGACCGTGCCGGGGCCGACCGCGCCGAGCGCGGCGGCGCGGCCCGCGAAGTAGGCGGCGCGCGGGTCCTCGACACCGATCCCCGCGAGCTCCTTGTCGTAGTCGGGGGAGAAGTAGACGGTCGAGTGCAGCGGGTTGACGAAGTGGTGACAGCGGCGGCCGGCGCGCGGCGGGAGAGACGTCATACCAGCAGGTTACCGACTGGTCGGTACGTCGTGAACCCCTGCGGGGTCATGGCAGGAAAGGTGGACTGTTCGTCATTGCGGACATGACCGGCACCGCGAAGAATCAGGTGCATGGCGCAGCGAACCGTGCTCGTCGTCCTCTTCGAGGACGTCCTGAGCCTCGATGTCTCCGGCCCGGTGGAGGTCTTCGCCGGGGCGGACCGATACGCCGCCGGGGATGCCAGCGGTTACTACGTGATCCGTACCGCTTCCCTGGACGGCGCCCCGGTCCGCGCCACCAGCGGGCTCACCCTCGTCCCCGACGGCTCCCTGGCCGACGCGCCGGTGCCGCACACCCTGCTCGTGCCGGGCGGCCAGGGCACCCGCGCCCCGGATCCCCGGCTGGTCGCCTGGCTGCGCGAGCACGGGCCCCGGGCCGAGCGGCTGGTCTCCGTGTGCACCGGCGCCGAGATCCTCGCGCAGGCGGGGCTGCTCGACGGGCGCCGGGCGACCACGCACTGGGCGTACTGCGACGACCTCGCGCGCAGACACCCGAAGGTCACCGTCGAGCAGGACCCCATCTACGTACGCGACGGAAACGTCTCCACCTCGGCGGGCGTCACGGCGGGCATCGATCTCGCGCTCGCCCTCGTCGAGGAGGACCTGGGCCGCGAGGCCGCGCTCACCGTCGCCCGGCATCTGGTGGTGTTCCTGCGGCGCCCGGGAAACCAGGCCCAGTTCAGCGCCCAGCTCGCCGCCCAGACCGCGCGGCGCGAGCCGTTGCGCGAGGTGCAGCAGTGGATCAGCGAGCACCCCGACGCCGACCTCACCGTCGACGTCCTGGCCGCCCGGGCCCGGCTCTCGCCCCGCCACTTCGCCCGCGCCTTCCAGGCCGAGACCGGCACGACGCCCGGCCGGTACGTGGAGCGCGTCCGCGTCGAACACGCCCGGCGCCTGCTGGAGGACACCGCCGACGGGGTGCGGGAGATTTCCCGCGCGTCCGGCTACGGCACCCCGGAGGCGATGCGCCGCGCCTTCGTGAAGACCCTCGGAACCGCGCCCGCCGAGTACCGGCGCCGCTTCCACCCCGCCCGCTGACCGGCCCGTCGCCGGGCCGACCCCGGCCCGGCTCACGCCGCGGTCGGCTCCGACCCACCGCTTCGTCGAGAGGAACCCCATGCAGATCGCCGTGCTGCTCTACGACCGCTTCACCGCCCTGGACGCCATCGGCCCGTACGAGACGCTGTGCCGTCTCCCCGGCGCCGAGGTCGTCTTCGTCGCCGAGCAGGCGGGCCCGGTCGCCAACGACAAGGGCAGCCTCCACCTGGTCGCCGAGAAGACCCTGGCCGAGGTGGCCCGCCCCGACATCGTGGTGGTCCCCGGCGGCCCGGGCACCCGGGACATGATCGACAACGCGGCCCTGACCGGCTGGCTGCGCGCGGTCGACGCGACCACCACCTGGACGACGTCGGTGTGCACCGGCTCGCTGCTGCTCGCCGCGGCCGGGCTCCTGACCGGCCGCCGGGCCACCTGCCACTGGCTCGCCTACGACGATCTGGCCGCGCTCGGCGCCGAGCCGACCGGCGAGCGCGTGGTCATCGACGGCAAGTACGTCACCGCGGCCGGGGTCTCCTCCGGCATCGACATGGGGCTCACCCTGGTAGGCCGTATCGCGGGCGACGAGTTCGCGCAGGCCGTGCAGCTGCTGACCGAGTACGACCCGCAGCCGCCGTACGACGCGGGTTCGCCCGAGAAGGCCCCGGCCGAGCTGGTGGAGAAGCTGCGGGCCGGGAGCCACCTGGTCCTGAAGTAGATACGGGCTCAGCCCGAGGCGGTCCACTCGAAGCGCGGGGTCCTGCGCTCCAGGAAGGCGGCGACGCCCTCGGCGGTGTCGCCGCTGCCGCGCGCCTGCTCCGTCCAGTGCGCGTCCCGGTCGGTCCGGCCGTTCGCGAACTCCTTGGCCGCCGCCTGGGTGAGCCGGGAGCGCGTGGTGAGGATCCGGGTGAACTCGGCGACGCGCTTGTCCAGTTCACCGGCGGGCAGCACCTCGTCCACCAGACCCGTGCGCAGCGCACGCTCCGCGTCGATCAACTCGGCCGAGAACAGCAGGTACTTGGCGGTCGCGGGACCCACCAGGGCGGCCAGGCGCCGGGTCGAGGACGACGCGTACACGATGCCGAGCTTCGCGGGCGTGATCCCGAACGAGGCGCCCTCCTCCGCGAACCGCAGGTCGCAGGCGGCCGCGAGCTGGCAGCCGCCGCCCACGCAGTAGCCGCGCACGGCCGCCAGCGTCGGCTTGGGGAACGCCGCCAGCGCCTCCTCGGCCCGTACCGCGAGCGACTGGGGGTCCTCGCCGGGCCCGGGCGCACGCAGCGAGGAGATGTCGGCGCCCGCGCAGAACGTGGCCCCGGCCCCGGTCAGCACCAGCGCCCGTACGGCGGGGTCGGCGGCCAGGGTGTCGAGCAGCGGGGGCAGCGCCCGCCACATCCCGGACGTCATGGCATTGCGCTTGGCGGGGTTGCTGATGACGACGGTGGCCACGCCGCCCGCCACGGTGTGCTCCAGCTGCGGCTCCATGCGCCGGATGCTATCCGGCCGTACCGCTCCTATGATCAAGAGGGGGCCGCCCGGTGAAGCCGTGAAGGAGACGCTGATGGCCGTGCCCACACCGGAGAGCGCACGCCGGAGCAGAAAGCTCAGCCGCAGTTTCGGACGGCTGACCGTCCTCGGCGCGATCCTGGTCGCCGCGGGCCTCGTCGGCCTCGTCTACACCGGGGTCGCGACCCTCACCTCGATGCTGCTCTTCGGCTGGCTGCTGCTGGTCGGCGGGGTGATCGGGCTGCTGCACGCGATCCAGTCGCGCGGCACGAACTACTTCTGGCTCGGCGTGGTGGTCGCCGCCCTGAACATCGCGGCGGGCGTGGTGGTCATCCGCCGCCCCGAGGGCAGCGCCGAGGCGCTGACGATGTTCGCCGCGCTGCTCTTCCTGACCGGCGGCGTCTTCCGGCTCGCGGGCAGTGTGGTGGTGCGCGGGCCGCAGATGGGCTGGACGCTGGTGCAGGGCGTGTTCGACGTGCTGCTGGGAATCCTGGTGCTCGGCAACTGGCCGAGCAGCAGCCGCTATGTGATCGGCTGCTTCTTCTCGCTCGCCCTGCTCTTCGACGGTCTGGGGCTGCTGGGGCTCGGTCTCACCGGCCGCCGGATCGTGGGCCTGGTGGCTCCGGCGCGCTCCGGCGCGGAAGTGGAAGCTCCGGATTCCGTACCGCAAACACCCCCGCAAGCCATGGCAAAGCCGTCAGACGGTGATCAGGGCCGCTTTGAGAAGTGACATCCGCGGTCGATGGCGATCAGAAGGCGTCGATAGACGCTGACTTCAGTTCAGTCGCCCGGTCCGGACCATGACACTCCCAACACTCGGTACCAAGAGCCTGACAGCCGAGTGCGAGGGTGGTGCCGGAACATGGAGATCCGCGGGAGCGTGCCACCCGACACCGTGCCGGCCAGGCCGCTCCCGTACGAGGGCGTCTGGCGTTTCACGGCACCCGCGGTCGACGCCTCGGTCCCGCAGGCCCGCCATGCCGTGCGCGATCTGCTGCACCGCCAGGGCGTCCCGGTCCACGACGATCTGGTGCAGGGGCTGCTGCTGATCGTCTCCGAGCTGGTCACCAACGCGGTGAAGCACGCGGCCCTGCTCTCCCCGCAGGTCGCCGTCGAGGTCGCGATCGGCGCGGAGTGGATCCGGGTCTCGGTGGAGGACAACCACCCCTACCGCCCCAAGGCGCTGGAGACCGACTACGCGCAGACGGGCGGGCGCGGGCTGCTCCTGGTCCGCGAGATCACCTACGAGGCGGGCGGGTCCTGCGACGTCGAGCAGACCGCGAACGGCGGCAAGATCATCTGGGTGGCGCTGCCGCTGGGCCCGGTGGCCGGCGGGGTCACCAGCCCGCGGCAGGCCCTGTGAGCTCGCGCACGGCGGGCCGGGCCGCGTCCAGGACGGTCATGAACCACGCGGAGAACGTGGCCCGCTCGTGCAGCGCGGCCAGCTCCTGCGGCGAGACGAAGGCGGTCTCGTAGACCTCCTCCGGGTCCGGGTGCAGCGGCGACTGCGCCAGGCCGACGAAGAGGTGGTTGTACTCCTGCTCCACCAGGCCCGACTCCGGGTCGGGGTGGTTGTAGCGGACCGTGCCCGCCTCGGCCAGCAGCGAGGGCGAGAAGCCCAGCTCCTCGTAGGTGCGCCGGGCGGCCGCGGCGAACGGGGACTCGCCGGGGTAGGGGTGCCCGCAGCAGGTGTTCGACCACACGCCGGGGGAGTGGTACTTGCCGAGCGCGCGGCGCTGGAGCAGCAGCTTGCCCGACGGGTCGAAGAGGAAGACGGAGAACGCGCGGTGCAGCCGACCGGGGGCCTGATGGGCGGAGAGCTTCTCCGCGGTGCCGATGGTATTGCCGCTCTCGTCGACCAGTTCGAGCATGATCTCTTCGGCGGTCCCGTTCGACGAGCTGTTCGCCGTAGTGGCTGGTGTGGTCGGCATAACCATCCTTCGCTTCGGTCCTCGGCTGCCAAGTCTGCCGTACAAAAGCGGCGTCTTCGCACTTCGACGGGCACCGCATGTCCGTAATGCGTCGTCCATCGGAACACCGCGCACGCGTCACGAGCGCGCCACCGCGTCGAAGAATGAATCGTGCCCAGCAGGACCGAAGCGGAATCATCGAACACCCGCCCGGGGGGTACGGGCGGGCCGCACCGCTCAGTGGCAGAGCCCGGCCTCGTGGGCCGCGTGGCCGTCCGGCTCCAGCTGGAACGTGCAGTGCTCCACATCGAAGTGATCACCCAGGCAGCCCTGGAGGTCGTGCAGCAGCTTCTCGTGGCCCACCGTGTCCAGCGCCTCCTGGTCGACCACCACATGTGCGCAGAGCACCGGCATCCCCGACGTGATCGTCCAGGCGTGCAGGTCATGGACGTCCTCGACGCCCGGCAGCGCCACGAGGTGCGCCCGCACCTCGGCCATGTCGACACCCTTGGGCGCGGCCTCCAGGAGCACGTTCAGCGTCTCCCGCAGCAGCTTCACCGTACGGGGGACGATCATCAGTCCGATCACGATCGAGGCGATCGGGTCGGCGGCCTGCCAGCCGGTGGTCATGATGATCGCGGCCGAGACCAGGACGGCGACCGAGCCGAGCGCGTCCGCCAGGACCTCAAGGAAGGCGCCGCGCACATTCAGGCTGTCCTGCCGGCCGCGGCTCAGGAGCGCGAGCGAGACCATGTTGGCGAGCAGACCGATCAGGCCGAAAACGATGGTTGTGGGCCCCGAGGTGTCGGCCGGCTCGACGAACCGCTGAACCGCCTCGTACAGGACGTATCCCCCCACGCCGAGCAGGAGCAGACAGTTGGCGAGCGCGGCCAGGATCTCGGCGCGGGCGTACCCGAATGTCCGGTTGTGACCGGCCGGGCGGTTGGCGAAGTGGATCGCGAGCAGCGCCATCGCGAGGCCCAGGGCGTCGGTCGCCATGTGCGCGGCGTCGGCGACCAGCGCCAGCGAGTCGGCCATCAGCCCACCGGAGACCTCGACCACCATCACGCCCAGCGTGATGCACAGCGCTATCCGCAGCCGCCCTTTGTAGGCGGCGGCGGCCGTCCCGGTGGGCGCCGGTCTGCCATGTGCATGTCCGTGGTTGTGCCCGGTCCCCATGGAAGGCCACCTCTCAGGCTCTTTGCATGGTTGTGTGATCCGCCTACGAGAGGTCAGTGAACTACGGGCGGGGGGTATCGGGCAACACGGCACTGAACACCGTTGTCATCCGCTCTGACCTGCGGAAACGTCATACGTGTGGACGGCGTCGAGGCGCCGCGGGTCGGCGTGTCGGACGGGACCGCCGGGCGTGTCGGCCCGACGGCCGTCGCGAGGAGGGGGGGCGGTTTGTGGGCCGCGCTCTTGATCGACGATGATGATCCACGCGGCCGGCCCCCCGGCCGCAGGGCCCGATCGGGGCGTAAACAGGCGATGAACTCCCGGTTCCCCGCATCCGATAGCCTCCCGATAGCCTCTGCCGACGTGCCGCCCGCCGCCAGTGCCGGGCCGGGCCGCCGGGCATCAGCCGTGCCAGTCAGCCATGTCAGCCATGTCAGCTCCAAGGAGTGAGTTCGTCTGTCGACCGCCATCCTGACCGGATTCATGGTCCCCGGGTCGCAGCTCGGACCCGAGCTGCGCTCGCTGGGCTTCGACGTCCGGTCCGCCCATCGGCCCGAGGACCTGCCCGGCCTGCTCGCCGAGGTCCCGCCCGGTGAGCGGGTCGCCCTGGTCGACCCGCACTTCGTGGGGCACACGCACGCCCTGCGCCTCGCCCTGACCGACCCGCGCTTCCCGGCGGCGGCGGTCGACGGGGCCATGACGGTCCAGGCCCAGGCCCGCCCCGCGCTCGCGCGCGTGCTGGCGGACCTCGCCGGGCACCCGGAGCCCGCCGCCTCGGGCGCCTCGGTCGCCGTGAACGCCCCGGCCACCGGGTCCGGTGTCCTCACCGACCGCGTCGCCGCCGCCCTGGAGGACGGGGGCGTCGCCGTGCACCGCCCCGAGCTCGGCTCGCTGGTGGCCACCGTGCCCGCCGGGCCCGAGGCCGCCTTCGCCGCCCGCAAGGCCGTGGACGCCGTGGACGACGAGGCCGTCCGGCTGCGCAACGCCGTGAAGTCCCGCGACGGGTTCTTCACCACCTTCTTCATCAGCCCGTACTCGCGCTACATCGCCCGCTGGTGCGCCCGCCGGGGTCTCACCCCCAACCAGGTCACCACCGCCTCGCTGCTCACCGCGCTGATCGCGGCCGCCTGCGCGGCGACCGGGACCCGGGCCGGCTTCGTCGCGGCCGGTGTCCTGCTGCTCTTCTCCTTCGTCCTGGACTGCACCGACGGGCAGCTCGCCCGCTACTCGCTGCAGTACTCGACGCTCGGCGCCTGGCTGGACGCGACCTTCGACCGGGCCAAGGAGTACGCGTACTACGCGGGCCTGGCGCTGGGCGCGGCCCGGGGCGGCGGCAGTGATGACGTGTGGGCGCTCGCGCTCGGCGCGATGGTGCTCCAGACCTGCCGCCACGTCGTGGACTTCTCCTTCAACGAGTCCAACCACGACGCCACCGCCAACACCAGTCCCACCGCCGCCCTCTCCGACAAGCTCGACTCGGTCGGCTGGACGGTCTGGGTGCGCCGGATGATCGTGCTGCCGATCGGCGAGCGCTGGGCGATGATCGCGGTCCTGACCGCCGTGACCACCCCCCGCACCGTCTTCTACGTGCTGCTCATCGGATGCGCGTTCGCGGCCTGCTACACCACGGCCGGGCGCGTGCTGCGCTCGCTGACCCGCCGCGCGACCCGTACCGACCGGGCCGCGCAGGCCCTGGTGGAGCTCGCCGACAACGGACCGCTCGCCGAGCTGTCCGCCAAGGTGCTCCGGCTCCGTGGCGCGTGGACCTCGCCGGTCCTCGCCCTGCTCGGCGCGGCCGCCGTGGTCGTCCCCGCGCTCACCGCGGACCTCGACGGCCCGTACGTGATCGTCGGTGCGGCCGGGTACGCGATCCTCGCCGGCGCCGCCGTGAGCAGCCCCCTCAAGGGCGCCCTCGACTGGCTCGTCCCGCCGTTCTTCCGGGCCGCCGAATACGGCACGGTCCTGATCCTCGCCGCCCGCTCCGATGTGAAGGGGGCGCTGCCCGCGGCCTTCGGACTGGTGGCGGCGGTCGCCTACCATCACTACGACACGGTCTACCGCATCAAGGGCGGCTCCGGCGCGCCGCCGCGCTGGCTGGTGCGCCTGACCGGCGGCCACGAGGGGCGGACGCTGGTGGTCGCGGTGCTCGCCGCGACCCTCGCCGCCCGCGGCACGGACTTCACCCTGGCGCTCACCGCCCTCGCGGTGGCCGTCGCGCTCGTGGTGCTCGTGGAGTCCATCCGCTTCTGGGTGTCCTCCGGGGCACCAGCAGTACATGACGAAGGAGAAACGGCATGATCGGCCTCGTACTCGCAGCCGGTGCAGGACGGCGTCTGCGCCCCTACACCGACACGCTTCCGAAGGCCCTCGTGCCCGTCGACGGTGAGACGACCGTCCTCGACATCGCGCTCGCCAACTTCGCCGAGGTGGGCCTCACCGAGGTCGCGATCGTCGTCGGCTACCGCAAGGAAGCCGTGTACGCCCGCAAGGAAGCCCTTGAGGCGAAGTACGGCGTCACGCTCACGCTGATCGACAACGACAAGGCCGAGGAGTGGAACAACGCCTACTCCCTGTGGTGCGCCCGTGACGTCCTGAAGCAGGGCGTCATCCTCGCCAACGGCGACACCGTGCACCCGGTCTCCGTCGAGAAGACGCTGCTGGCCGCGCGCGGCCACGGCCGGAAGATCATCCTCGCCCTCGACACGGTGAAGCACCTCGCCGACGAGGAGATGAAGGTGATCACGGCCGACGGCGAGGGCGTGCGCCGCATCACCAAGCTGATGGACCCGGCCACCGCCACCGGCGAGTACATCGGCGTCACGCTGATCGAGCCGGAGGCCGCCGAGGAGCTGGCCGACGCGCTGAAGACCACCTTCGAGCGCGACCCCGACCTCTACTACGAGGACGGCTACCAGGAGCTCGTCAACCGCGGCTTCACCGTCGACGTGGCGCCCATCGGCGAGGTCTCGTGGGTCGAGATCGACAACCACGACGACCTCGCGAAGGGCCGTGAGATCGCATGCCGGTACTGACCCGGCTCATTCCGTCGCCGGTCGTCGTCGACATCAGCCGGGGCGCCCTGGACGATCTGGCCGGCCTCCTCGCCGACCAGCGGATCTCGGCCTCCGGCAAGCTGGCGATCGCGGTCAGCGGCGGCTCGGGCCAGGCGCTGAGCGAGAAGCTGGCGCTGGTGCTGCCGGGCGCCGACTGGTACCCGGTCGCGGACGGCACCATCGACTCGGCGGTGCGGCTCGGCGACGACATCAAGGGCAAGCGGTACGACGCGGTCGTGGGCCTGGGCGGCGGCAAGATCATCGACGTGGCGAAGTACGCCGCGGCGCGGGTCGGGCTGCCCATGGTGGCCGTCGCCACCAACCTGTCGCACGACGGCATCTGCTCGCCGGTCTCCATTCTCGACAACGACAACGGCCGCGGCTCCTACGGCGTGCCCACGCCGATCGCCATGGTCATCGACCTCGACGTCATCCGGGAGGCCCCGGACCGGTTCGTCCGCTCCGGCATCGGCGACGCGATCTCCAACATCTCGGCGATCGCCGACTGGGAGCTGTCGCACCGGGTCACCGGCGAGCCGGTGGACGGCCTCGCGGCCGCCATGGCGCGCACGGCCGGCGAGTCGGTGCTGCGCCACCCGGGCACCACCGCCGACGACGAGTTCCTCACCGTCCTGTCCGAGGCGCTGGTCCTGTCCGGCATCGCCATGTCGATCAGCGGGGACACCCGCCCCTCGTCCGGCGCCTGCCACGAGATCAGCCACGCCTTCGACCTGCTCTACCCCAAGCGCTCCGCGCTCCACGGCGAGCAGGTGGGCCTGGGCGCCGCCTTCGCCATGCATCTGCGCGGCGCCACCGAGCAGGCCGGTCTCTTCGCCCAGGTGCTGCGCCGGCACCACCTGCCCGTACGCCCCGAGGACATCGGCTTCTCGGCCGCGGAGTTCGTGCGGGCGGTCGAGTACGCCCCGCAGACCCGGCCCGGACGCTTCACCGTCCTCGAACACCTCAACCTGTCCGCAGACCAGATCAAGGACGCATACGCCGACTATGCAAAAGCCATCGGTAGCTGAACTCCGCCCGGTCGTGCACCCTCCGGGCGTCAAGGACCGGCGGAGCGGCGAGCACTGGGGAGGCCGGCTCTACATGCGCGAGGTCTCCCTGCGCGTCGACCGGCACCTGGTGAACACGCGGGTCACGCCCAACCAGCTGACCTACGTGATGACCGTCGCCGCCGCCTTCGCGGCCCCGGCCCTGCTCGTGCCGGGGATCTGGGGCGCCGTGCTCGGCGTCGTGATGGCGCAGGTGTACCTGCTCCTGGACTGCGTCGACGGCGAGGTCGCCCGCTGGAAGAAGCAGTACTCGATGGTCGGCGTCTACGTGGACCGGGTCGCCGCCTATGTGCTCGACGCCGCCGTCCTCGTCGGCTTCGGGCTGCGCGCCGCCGACATCTGGGGCACCGGCCGCATCGACTGGCTGTGGGCCTTCCTGGGCACCCTGGCCGCCCTCGGCGCCGTGCTGATCAAGTCCGAGACCGACCTGGTCGGCGTCGCCCGCCACCAGCAGGGCATGCCGCCGGTCAAGGAGGCGGCGTCCGAGCCGCGTTCGTCCGGCATGGCGCTGGCCCGCCGGGCCGCCGGCGCGCTCAAGTTCCACCGGCTGGTCATGGGCATCGAGGCGACCCTGCTGATCCTGGTCCTCGCGATCGTGGACCACGTGCGGGGCGACCTGTTCTTCTCGCGGCTCGGCGTCGCCGTCCTCGCGGGCATCGCGCTGCTCCAGAGCGTGCTGCACCTGGTGTCCATCCTCGCCTCCAGCAGGCTCAAGTGAGCGCCCCGCTGAAGGTCGGCGCGGTCGTCATCACCATGGGCAACCGCCCCGAGGAGCTGCGCGCGCTGCTCGACTCGGTGGCCAAGCAGGACGGCGACCCGGTCGAGGTCGTCGTGGTCGGAAACGGCGCCCCGGTGCCGGACGTCCCGGCCGGTGTACGGACCGTGGAGCTGCCCGAGAACCTGGGCATCCCGGGCGGGCGCAACGTCGGCATCGAGGCGTTCGGCCCGTCCGGCGCCGAGGTCGACATCCTGCTCTTCCTCGACGACGACGGCCTGCTGCCGAACACCGACACCGCCGAGCTGTGCCGTCAGGCCTTCGCGGCGGACCCCGAGCTCGGCATCATCAGCTTCCGCATCGCCGACCCGGAGACCGGGGTCACCCAGCGCCGCCACGTCCCGAGGCTGCGCGCCGCCGACCCGATGCGCTCCTCGCGCGTGACGACCTTCCTGGGCGGCGCCAACGCCGTACGGACGAAGGTCCTCGCCGAGGTCGGCGGGCTGCCGGACGAGTTCTTCTACGCCCACGAGGAGACCGATCTGGCCTGGCGGGCCCTCGACGCCGGCTGGATGATCGACTACCGCGCGGACATGGTGCTGCACCACCCGACGACGGCGCCGTCCCGGCACGCGGTCTACCACCGGATGGTGGCCCGCAACCGGGTCTGGCTGGCCCGGCGCAATCTGCCGGCCCTCCTGGTGCCCGTCTACCTCGGCGTGTGGCTGCTCCTCACGCTCGCCCGGAAGCCGTCGGGGCCCGCGCTCAAGGCGTGGTTCGGCGGCTTCAAGGAGGGCTGGACCACCCCGTGCGGACCGCGCCGCCCCATGCGGTGGCGCACGGTCTGGCGGCTGACCCGGCTGTGCCGTCCGCCGGTGATCTGACAGTCTCGAACCGCAGAGCACATCCGGCCCGGGCCCTACCGGGGCCCGGGCGCACCGGGTCATCGCGCGTACCTCTTTGAAAGCGAAAGTTTCCACTTGTGAGTGACACAACTCTGTCCCCGGCGGAACTCGCCGCCAAGCACGGGCTGTCGGTGAGCGGCGCCCGGCCGGGGCTGTCCGAGTACTGCCGCCAGCTCTGGGGCCGGCGCCACTTCATCCTGTCGTTCTCGCAGGCGAAGCTGACCGCCCAGTACAGCCAGGCCAAGCTCGGCCAGATCTGGCAGGTGGCCACCCCGCTGCTCAACGCGCTGGTCTACTACTTCATCTTCGGCATCCTGATGAACGCCAAGCGGGGCATCGCGTCCGACGTGTACATCCCGTTCCTGGTGACGGGCGTGTTCGTGTTCACCTTCACGCAGAACTCGGTGATGGCGGGCGTGCGGGCGATCTCCGGCAACCTGGGCCTGGTGCGCGCGCTGCACTTCCCGCGCGCCTCGCTGCCGGTCTCCTTCGCGCTCCAGCAGCTCCAGCAGCTGCTGTTCTCGATGATCGTCCTGGTGCTCGTGGTGGTCTCCTCCGGCACCAAGCCGATGGCGTCGTGGCTGCTGATGGTGCCGGTGCTCGGGCTGCAGTTCGTGTTCAACACGGGCCTCGCGCTGATCATGGCCCGGCTCGGCAGCAAGACCCCGGACCTGGCCCAGCTGATGCCGTTCATCCTGCGCACCTGGATGTACGCGTCCGGCGTCATGTTCAGCATCAAGGTGGTCCTCCAGGGCAAGCCGCACTGGCTCGCCCAGGTGCTCCAGGTGAACCCGGCCGCGGTCTACATGGACCTGGCCCGGTACGCCATGATCGACGGATACGGCGCCCACAACCTGCCGCCGCACGTGTGGGTGGCGGCGGTCGGCTGGGCGCTGGCCGTGGGTGTCGTGGGCTTCGTGTACTTCTGGAAGGCAGAGGAGCAGTACGGCCGTGGCTGAGGACAACAACCGGATCGCCGACGACAGCGGCGCGCGCATTCCCACCGTCATCGCCGACGACGTACACATCGTGTACACGGTCAACGGAGCGGGCGGCGGCCGGGGCAGCGCCACCGCCGCGCTGAGCCGGATGGTCGGGCGCGACAAGGGCGAGTCCCGGGGCATGCGGAAGGTGCACGCCGTACGCGGTGTCTCGTTCACGGCCTACCGGGGCGAGGCGATCGGTCTGATCGGCACCAACGGCTCGGGCAAGTCGACCCTGCTGCGGGCCATCGCGGGGCTGCTGCCGCCCGCCAAGGGCAAGGTGTACACCAACGGCCAGCCCTCGCTGCTCGGCGTCAACGCGGCGCTGATGAACGAGCTGACCGGTGAGCGCAACGTGATCCTCGGCGGCCTGGCCATGGGCATGTCGCGCGAGGAGATCAAGGAGCGCTACGAGGAGATCGTCGACTTCTCCGGCATCAACGAGAAGGGCGACTTCATCACCCTGCCGATGCGGACGTACTCCTCCGGCATGGCGGCCCGGCTGCGGTTCTCCATCGCCGCGGCCAAGGACCACGACGTCCTGATGATCGACGAGGCGCTGGCCACCGGTGACCGCAAGTTCCAGATCCGCTCCGAGGAGCGCATCCGCGAGCTGCGCAAGCACGCGGGCACGGTCTTCCTGGTCAGCCACAGCATCGGCTCCATCCGCGACACCTGCGACCGGGTGCTGTGGCTGGAACGGGGCGAGCTCCTGATGGACGGCCCCACCGAGGAAGTCGTCAAGGCGTACCAGAAGGAGACGGGTCGCTGACACCCGGTCACAGGCCTTGGCCCCCGTCGATCAACCCCGGCGGGGGCCTTCGCGTCCCCCGGGGTGGCCCGGGGGGCGGGCCGGCAATGTCAAGGCTGCGTCAAGTCGCCTGCGTCGGGGGAAGGTTGGCGTGGATTGAAGTGTTCTTGTAATGCGCGCAACACCCCGACGTGTTGTCAGGCGTTGTACAACGTAAGCTGTACCGGTGTTGATCGTGACGGAGGGGCGGGAGTGCCCCGGGCGCCCCTCGCGGGAGCCGTCCGCCACTCGGGAGGTTCGGCGGCGTGTCCGAAATGGGGTATTTTGGGTCGGCGGTGTAGAACGGGAGATGTGACGGCAATGGCTACGGGAAATCTCCAACGACGAGAGACCTCCGCCGTTTCCGTACCGGGCGGTCCCCGGTGACAGGTGTCCGGGACGTGCGCACCGACTCCCCCTCGCGCACCACGCTCGACAAGGCCACGGCGGAGAACTTCCCGGTGGCCCCCTTCTTTCTGCCGCGCGCGTGGCGCGACGACCTGATGGCCGTGTACGGCTATGCCCGCCTGGTCGACGACATCGGCGACGGCGACCTCGCGCCCGGCGGCGCGGACGCCCGTGCCCTGGGCGTGGCCCCGGCCGACGCCGACGACCGGCTCGTCATGCTGGACGCCTTCGAGGCCGATCTGCGTCGCGTCTTCGACGCCACGCCGCGGCACCCGCTGCTGCTCGCCCTCCAGCCGACCGTCCGCCGCCGCGCCCTGAGCCCCGAGCCGTTCCTCGGGCTGATCGCCGCGAACCGGCAGGACCAGCAGGTCAAGCGGTACGAGACCTACGAGGACCTTCTCGCGTACTGCGAGCTCTCGGCCAATCCGGTGGGCCGCCTGGTCCTCGCGATCACCGGCACCGAGAGCCCCGAGCGGGTGCGCCGCTCCGACGCCGTCTGCACCGCGCTGCAGATCGTCGAGCACCTCCAGGACGTGTCCGAGGACCTGGGCCAGGGCCGTGTCTATCTGCCCGCCGAGGACATGCGGCGCTTTCATGTGACGGAGGCCGACCTGGCCGCCGCGCACGGGAGCGCGTCGGTGCGCGCCCTGGTCGCGTTCGAAGCGGAACGCGCCGGACAGTTGCTGAATGAAGGCACCTCTCTGGTGGGTAGCGTCCACGGCAGACTCAGGTTGCTGCTGGCCGGATTCGTGGCCGGGGGACGCGCCGCGCTCGACGCGGTCGCTGCCGCCGGCCACGACGTACTCCCTGGACCGCCCAAGCCCACCAAGTCCAGTCTGCTGCGCGAAGTGGGAGCCGTGTTGCGTAGAGCGCGTAGAGAGGGGTGAGTCGGACCGTGGATCCACACGCACACGTGTCCCCGCCGGTACAGGCCGCGTACAGCTACTGCGAGGCCGTGACCGGGCAGCAGGCGCGCAATTTCGCGTACGGCATCAGGCTGCTGCCGACCGACAAGCGGCAGGCGATGTCGGCCCTCTACGCGTTCTCGCGGCGGGTCGACGACATCGGCGACGGCACGTTGCCCGCCGACGCCAAGCAGCAGCGGCTGGAGGACACCCGGGCGCTGCTCGGCAAGATCGCCGAAGGCGCGGTCGAGGAGGACGACACCGACCCGGTGGCGGTGGCGCTCGCCGACGCGGCGCGCCGCTTCCCGATCCCGCTCGGCGGCCTCGACGAGCTCATCGACGGCGTCCTGATGGACGTGCGCGGCGAGAGCTATGAGACCTGGGACGACCTGAAGGTCTACTGCCGGTGTGTCGCCGGCGCGATCGGCCGGCTCTCCCTGGGCGTGTTCGGTACACAACCGGGCGCACCGGGCGCCGAGCGCGCCGCCGAGTACGCCGACACGCTGGGGCTCGCGCTCCAACTCACCAACATCCTCCGGGACGTTCGCGAGGACGCGGGCAACGGGCGCACCTATCTGCCCGCCGACGACCTGGCCAAGTTCGGCTGCGCCGCGGGCTTCCACACCCCGGTGCCGCCGCCCGGCTCCGACTTCGCCGGGCTCGTCCACTTCGAAGTGCGGCGCGCCCGGGCCCTGTTCGCCGAGGGCTACCGGCTGCTGCCGATGCTCGACCGGCGCAGCGGGGCCTGTGTGGCCGCCATGGCCGGCATCTACCGGCGCCTGCTCGACCGCATCGAGCGCGACCCGGAGGCCGTGCTGCGCGGCCGGGTCTCGCTGCCGGGCCGGGAGAAGGCGTACGTCGCCGTACGCGGACTGTCCGGGCTCGACACCCGTACCGTCTCCCGGCAGACCGCCAGGAGGCGCGCCTGATGGCCCATGGGCACCTGGACGTGCGGCCGAGGAGCATTACGCGCAGAAGGTGCGGAACCCTCCGCTATCCCACCGCGTCCATGAGGGCAACGGTCCGCCGCGCGCACGACACCGGCACGACCGGAGGGGAGGGCGTATGACAGCCCCGCAGCCCGACCGCGCGGTGATCGTCGGCGGAGGACTCGCCGGCATCACCGCCGCGCTCGAACTGGCCGACGCCGGACTCGGCGTCACCCTCGTCGAGGGCCGCCCGCGCCTGGGCGGCCTCGCCTTCTCGTTCCGGCGCGGCGAGCTCACCGTCGACAACGGGCAGCATGTGTATCTGCGCTGCTGCACGGCCTACCGCTGGTTCCTCGACCGGGTCGGCGGCGCCGGGCTCGCGCCGCTGCAGCGCCGCCTCGACGTGCCGGTCCTCGATGTGGCGCGCCCGGGCGGGCCGCGCCTGGGCCGGCTGCGCCGCACCGCGCTGCCCGTGCCGCTGCACCTGGCGAGCAGCCTCGCCACCTATCCGCACCTCTCGCTCGCAGAGCGGGCCTCCGTCGGGCGCGCCGCACTCGCGCTCAAGGGCCTGGACCCGGCCGACCCGGCGCTCGACGGCGTGGACTTCGCCACTTGGCTGGGCCGCCACGGCCAGTCGCCCCGCGCCATCGAGGCCCTGTGGGACCTGGTCGGGGTCGCGACCCTGAACGCGACCGCGCCGCACGCCTCCCTCGGGCTCGCCGCGATGGTCTTCAAGACCGGGCTGCTCTCCGAGCCGGGCGCGGCCGACATCGGCTGGGCCCATGTGCCGCTCGGCGAGCTCCACGACACGCTGGCCCGCAAGGCGCTCGCGGCCGCCGGGGTCCGCGTCGAGACCCGCACCAAGGCCGACTCCGTCACCCGTACCGAGAGCGGCACC
Organism: Streptomyces sp. NPDC048696; assembly: GCF_043198895.1. NCBI lineage: Bacteria > Bacillati > Actinomycetota > Actinomycetes > Kitasatosporales > Streptomycetaceae > Streptomyces > Streptomyces sp. NPDC048696. Next base: position 508,975 of record NZ_JBICVJ010000006.1, read on the forward strand.
TGGCAGGTGCGCACCGGCGCCGAGACGCTGGACGCCGAGGCCGTCGTCCTCGCCGTACCGCAGCGCGAGGCCCATGACCTGCTGCCCTACGGCGCGCTCGACGACCCGGGCAAGCTCCTCGACATCGGCACCGCGCCGATCCTCAACCTGCACGTCGTCTACGACCGCAAGGTGCTGCGGCAGCCGTTCTTCGCCGCGCTCGGCAGCCCCGTGCAGTGGGTCTTCGACCGCACCGAGTCCTCCGGGCTCGGGGGCCGCGCCGACGGGAAGGGCGGCCAGTACCTGGCGGTCTCCCAGTCGGCCGCCGAGGACGAGATCGACGAGCCGGTCGCCGCGCTGCGCGCCAAGTACCTGCCCGAGCTCGAACGGCTGCTGCCCGCCGCGCGCGGCGCGGAAGTGCGGGACTTCTTCGTGACCCGGGAGCGGACAGCGACGTTCGCCCCCACCCCCGGCGTCGGACGGCTGCGGCCGACGGCGCGTACCAACGCCCCCGGTCTCTACCTGGCCGGCGCGTGGACCGCCACCGGCTGGCCCGCGACGATGGAGGGCGCCGTACGCAGCGGATTCAGCGCCGCCGGCGCGGCCCTCGCCGTGCTCGGGCGCTCCCACGCCCATCCGCTTCAGGAGGCGGCATGACCGTTAGCAGCACTGGAACAAGAGGAGAGACCGTGCCGACTGTGCCTTCGGCGAAATCGGCTGTCGACACCGTGGACGTCGCCGCGCTTCTGGAGCGCGGCAGGGCGCTGTCCACACCGGTGCTGCGTACGGCCGTGGACCGGCTCGCGGCCCCCATGGACACCGTCGCCGCCTACCACTTCGGGTGGATCGACGCCCAGGGCAACCCGGCGGACGGCGACGGCGGCAAGGCCGTGCGGCCCGCGCTCGCGCTGCTGTCCGCCGAGGCGGCCGGGGCCCGGCCCGAGGTGGGGATCCCGGGCGCGGTCGCCGTGGAGCTCGTCCACAACTTCTCGCTGCTCCACGACGACCTGATGGACGGCGACGAGCAGCGCCGCCACCGCGACACGGTGTGGAAGGTGCACGGCCCGGCGCAGGCGATCCTCGTCGGCGACGCGCTGTTCGCGCTGGCCAACGAGGTGCTCCTGGAACTCGGCACGGTCGAGGCCGGCCGGGCGACACGCCGGCTGACCACCGCGAGCCGCAAGCTCATCGACGGCCAGGCCCAGGACATCTCCTACGAGCACCGCGAGCGGGTCACCGTCGAGGAGTGCCTGGAGATGGAGGGCAACAAGACGGGCGCGCTGCTCGCCTGCGCCTGCTCCATCGGCGCGGTGCTCGGCGGCGCCGACGACGAGACGGCCGACACCCTGGAGGCGTACGGCTACCACCTCGGCCTCGCCTTCCAGGCCGTCGACGACCTGCTCGGCATCTGGGGCGACCCCGACGCGACCGGCAAGCAGACCTGGAGCGATCTGCGCCAGCGCAAGAAGTCCCTGCCGGTGGTGGCCGCGCTCGCGGCGGGCGGCCCGGCCTCCGAGCGCCTGGGCGAACTGCTCGCCGCCGACGCCAAGAGCAACGACTTCGACACGTTCTCCGAGGAGGAGTTCGCCACCCGGGCCGCCCTCATCGAGGAGGCGGGCGGCCGCGAGTGGACCTCGCAGGAGGCCCGCCGCCAGCACGCCGTGGCCATCGAGGCGCTGAGCCGGGTGGACATGCCGGAGCAGGTACGGGCCCAGCTCACCGCGCTGGCCGACTTCGTCGTCGTACGAAAGAGATGATCACCATTCCCATATGACGCGACGTCGCCGGATCGGGCCCGCCTCGGCGGGCCGCGCATCCGACGGAGACCCCAGCACAGCAGAAGTCAGCACCTGCACTTGCATTAAGGGGAAGCCATGACAGCGACGACCGACGGAAGCACCGGGGCCCCGTCGCCCCGGGCCGCCGCGGCCAGCGAACGGACCGATCCACCCCCCGGCGCGGACGAGGTATGGGACGCCGCCCGGCGGGCGGCGGAACGCGGGGCCGAGCATCTGCTCGGCCGCCAGGACGCCATGGGCTGGTGGAAGGGCGACCTGGAGACCAACGTCACCATGGACGCCGAGGATCTGCTGCTCCGTCAGTTCCTCGGCATCCAGGACGAGAAGACCGTGCACGCGGCCGCGCTCTTCATCCGGGGCGAGCAGGGCGAGGACGGCACCTGGGCCACCTTCTACGGCGGCCCGCCCGACCTCTCCGCCACCGTCGAGGCGTATGTGGCGCTGCGGCTCGCCGGGGACCGGCCGGACGACCCGCACATGGCCCGGGCCTCGGCGTGGATCCGCCACCAGGGCGGGATCGCCGCCTGCCGGGTCTTCACCCGGATCTGGCTCGCCCTGTTCGGCTGGTGGAAGTGGGACGACCTGCCGGAGCTGCCGCCCGAGCTGCTTTTCCTGCCCAAGTGGTTCCCGCTCAACATCTACGACTTCGGCTGCTGGGCCCGGCAGACGATCGTGCCGCTGACCGTCGTCTCCGCCAAGCGGCCGGTACGGCCCGCGCCCTTCGCGCTCGACGAGCTGCACACCGACGCGCGCGACCCCAACCCGGCCAGGAAGCCCGCCCCCGTGGCGAGTTGGGACGGCGCCTTCCAGCGGCTGGACAAGGCGCTGCACGTCTACCACCGCCTCGCCCCACGCGCACTGCGCCGTACCGCGATGAACATGGCCGCCCGCTGGATCGTCGAGCGCCAGGAGAACGACGGCTGCTGGGGCGGGATCCAGCCGCCCGCCGTCTACTCGGTGATCGCCCTGCATCTGCTCGGCTACGACCTGCAGCACCCCGTGATGCGGGCGGGGCTCGAATCCCTCGACCGGTTCGCCGTGTGGCGCGAGGACGGCGCCCGGATGATCGAGGCGTGCCAGTCGCCGGTCTGGGACACCTGCCTGGCCACCATCGCGCTCGCCGACGCGGGGCTGCCCGCCGACCATCCGGCCCTGGTCAAGGCCGTCGACTGGATGCTCGGCGAGGAGATCGTCCGGCCCGGCGACTGGGCCGTGCGCAAGCCGCAACTGCCGCCCGGCGGCTGGGCGTTCGAGTTCCACAACGACAACTACCCGGACATCGACGACACCGCCGAGGTGATCCTCGCGCTGCGCCGGGTGCGCCATCCGGACCCCGAGCGGGTCGAGGGTGCGATCCGGCGCGCGGCCCGCTGGACGCTTGGCATGCAGTCGAAGAACGGCGCGTGGGCCGCCTTCGACGCCGACAACACCAGCCCGTTCCCCAACCGGCTGCCGTTCTGCGACTTCGGCGAGGTCATCGACCCGCCGTCGGCCGACGTCACCGCGCATGTGCTGGAGATGCTGGCGGTCGAGGGCAAGGCGCACGAGCCGCGCGCGCGGCGCGGCATGGAATGGCTGCTCGCCGAACAGGAGGCGGGCGGCGCCTGGTTCGGCCGCTGGGGCGTCAACTACGTCTACGGCACGGGCTCGGTGGTGCCGGCGCTCACGGCCGCCGGACTGCCCGGCTCGCACCCCGCGATCCGCCGGGCCGTCGGCTGGCTGGAGTCGGTGCAGAACGACGACGGCGGCTGGGGCGAGGACCTGCGCTCCTACCGCGAGGAGAAGTGGATCGGGCACGGCGCCTCGACCGCCTCCCAGACCGCCTGGGCGCTGCTGGCGCTGCTCGCGGCGGGGGAGCGGGAGAGCGCGGCGGTCCGGCGGGGCATCGCGTATCTCGCCACCACCCAGCGCGAGGACGGCTCCTGGGACGAGCCGTACTTCACCGGGACCGGCTTCCCCTGGGACTTCTCGATCAACTACCACCTCTACCGCCAGGTGTTCCCGCTCACCGCGCTCGGCCGCTATGTCCATGGAGAACCGTTCTCCCCCAGTGGCCCCAAGGGGAAGTGATGGACGTACGCCCTCCTGCCCCGGAACCCGTACCGCTGCTGGTCGCCTGTGCCCTCACCATCGAGGAACTGGCGCTGCGCAGCGGCGGCCGGGGCCGCACCCCCGGCCAGGTGGTGACCGTGCTGCGCAGCGGCATGGGGCCCAGAGCCGCCGAGCGGGCCGTGCTGCGCGGCCTTGGCACGGCGGCGAACCGGGAGGCGGCCGTGATCGCCTCCGGCTTCTGCGCGGGCCTCGCCCCCGGGATGCACCCCGGGGACCTGGTCGTCGCCGAAGAGACCCGCGACCCGCGCGGCACCACCGCCTGCGTGGGTACGGAGGTGCTGGCCAAGGCGCTGAGCTCGGCGCTGCCCGGCCGCACCGTGCACACCGGCCCGCTCATCGGCTCCGACCACGTGGTGCGTGGCCACGAACGGGCGGAGCTGCGCGCGACCGGGGCGATCGCCGTGGACATGGAGTCCGCGGCGACGCTGTGGAGCGCGGTCGGGGCCGGAGTCCGTCCGGTTGCGGCCGTCCGGGTGGTCGTGGACGCTCCGGAACATGAACTCGTCCGGATCGGCACGGTGCGCGGGGGAATATCAGCCTTCCGCGTTCTTCGTGCCGTCCTTCCCGCTTTCTTTGAATGGCACCGTTCTTTGCCGCTCCCCAGGAGGTGAGCCAGATGGCCATGCCGCTTCGTCAGTCCATCAGGGTCGGGACCTATCTTTTTGAACAGAAGCTCCGCAAGCGTGAGAAGTTCCCGCTCATCGTCGAGCTGGAGCCGCTCTTCGCCTGCAATCTGAAGTGCGAGGGCTGCGGGAAGATCCAGCATCCGGCCGGGATCCTGAAGCAGCGCATGCCGGTGGCGCAGGCGGTGGGGGCGGTCCTGGAGTCGGGCGCCCCCATGGTGTCCATCGCGGGCGGCGAGCCGCTGATGCACCCTCAGATCGACGAGATCGTGCGGCAGTTGGTGGCAAAGCGGAAGTACGTCTTCCTGTGCACCAACGCACTGCTGCTGCGCAAGAAGCTGGAGAAGTTCACCCCGTCCCCGTACTTCGCGTTCGCGGTGCACATCGACGGGCTGCGCGAGCGGCACGACGAGTCGGTGGCCAAGGAAGGCGTCTTCGACGAGGCGGTGGAGGCGATCAAGGCGGCCAAGAAGGCGGGCTTCCGGGTCACCACCAACTCCACCTTCTTCAACACCGACACCCCGCAGACCATCATCGAGGTGCTCAACTTCCTCAACGACGACCTCCAGGTCGACGAGATGATGATCTCGCCCGCGTACGCCTACGAGAAGGCGCCCGACCAGGAGCACTTCCTGGGCGTCGAGCAGACCCGCGAGCTCTTCAAGAAGGCGTTCTCCGGGGGCAACCGGCGCCGCTGGCGGCTCAACCACTCCCCGCTCTTCCTGGACTTCCTGGAGGGCAAGGCGGACTTCCCGTGCACGGCGTGGGCGATCCCCAACTACTCACTCTTCGGCTGGCAGCGGCCCTGCTATCTGATGAGCGACGGGTATGTGCCGACGTACCGGCAGCTGGTCGAGGAGACCGACTGGAGCAAGTACGGCCGCGGCAAGGACGAGCGGTGCGCCAACTGCATGGCGCACTGCGGCTACGAGCCGACCGCCGTCCTCGCGACGATGGGCTCGCTCAAGGAGTCGCTGCGCGCGGTCCGCGAGACCGTGCAGGGAAACCGCGGGTGACGTGATGAGCAGGCACGGAGAGCCGGTCTCACTGGGGCTCCCCACGCCGCCGGCCCGGCCGCTGGCGATGCGTCGCGTCTCGCGGCGCATCCAGGTCGGGTCGGTGGCGGTCGGCGGGGATGCCCCTGTCTCGGTGCAGTCGATGACGACGACGCGTACGTCGGACATCGGCGCGACGTTGCAGCAGATCGCGGAGCTGACGGCGTCGGGCTGTCAGATCGTGCGGGTGGCGTGTCCGACGCAGGATGACGCGGACGCGTTGGCGACGATCGCGCGGAAGTCGCAGATCCCGGTGATCGCGGATATTCATTTCCAGCCGAAGTACGTGTTCGCGGCGATCGACGCGGGGTG
>NZ_JBICVJ010000007.1:0-120689 GCF_043198895.1 Streptomyces sp. NPDC048696
AGTTCCCCGCGCCCCTTGGATGGGCCCTTCGGGCCCTCCTTCAGGGGCGCGGGGAACTGCGCGACCAGCCCCCACCGGCCCGCAGACGAAAACGGGGTGCAGGGGCGCAGCCCCGCTTGCCCACCCACCGGGGCCCGGGGCGGAGCCCCGAATCGGGGTGCAGGGGGCGCAGCCCCCGCGAAGGGGTCCGGGGGCGTAGCCCCCGGGAAACGCCCCCTCCCCCCCTCAACCCCCACCCACCCCCGGAGGGTTTAGGGAAGGGGCGGGGTGGGGGCTACTCCTCCGGGGGTGACTCCCGCGCGTACCCCTCGTCCGAACCCCCCGTCGCCCCCGGCGGCAGCCGCGGTGGGCGGTACGACGACACCGGGCCCGCCGCCGGGTCGGGGCGGACCGCGCCGAGCAGGGGGTTCGCCGCGATCGGGGAGATCTTCACCCGCGTCCCGGGCCGCGGCGCCTGCACCACCAGGCCGTCCCCGAGGTACATCGCCACATGCGTGGCCTTCGGGTAGTACACCACCAGGTCCCCGGGCCGCAGCGCCCGCAGCGGCACCCGGGGCAGCTCCGCCCACTGCTCCTGGCTGGTGCGCGGGATGGCCCGGCCCGCGTGGGCCCAGGCCTGGGAGGTGAGGCCCGAGCAGTCGTACGAGCCGGGCCCCTCCGCGCCCCAGACGTACGGCTTCCCGAGCTGGTCCACCGCGTACCGCAGCGCCTGTTCGCCCTCCTCGGACGGCGCGCGCACGCCGCTGAGCGCACCCGTGGCGAGCAGATCGCGCTGGGCCCGCGCCATGCCCTGCTGCTCAAGGCGGGCCAGCTCGGCGAGCTGGTCCGCGCTGAGCGCGGAGAGCAGGCCCTCCACGTCCTTGAGCCGCGCCCGCACCGCGTCCCGCGCGCGCCGCTGGCGCGCGGCCAGTGTCGTCTGCTCGTCCAGTGCCTTGCGCGCCGCCCGCGCCAGCGCGTCGGCCTGCCGCTCGGTCCGCGCGAGCCGGGTCACCGTCGCCCGGCGCTCCTCGGCGGCCCGCCGGAGCAGATGCCCCTGGTCCAGCGCGCCCTGGGGGTCGCGGGCCAGCAACAGCTGCATATACGTGGAGAGTTCACTGTGGCCCTGGTACTGCTCGCGGGCCAGGCGGCCCGCGGCGGCGCGGCTCACCGCGAGCGCGACGCGCGCCTTCGTCAGCCCGGCCGCGACCTTCTTCTCGTCCGCCGCCCGCAGCTTCAGCCGTTCCTCGGCCGCGTTGTACGCCTCGGACGCCTCCTCCGCCTGCCGGTACAGCGTCTGCAACTGCGTCAGGAGTCCGCTCACCGAGGTCTCGGGCGGCGTGGGCGCGGCGTGCGCGGCGGGGACGGCCGACACCAGTGCGGCCGCCACGGCCGCAGCGGTGCACACCGAGCGCAGAGTTCCGACTGACACGTGCTCACCTCCGGTCGGATGGTGGCACGGTGGCCCGGCGCAAAGCGCGCCGAGACGGGTGAACGGTGCGAATCCCTCACCCGTCCGGCCGTACGCCGGTGCGGCCGCTTGCGTACGGGCTACGACACCTGCTTACGGCAGTCGCTCACGACACCGGCAGCGCGTACAGCGTCGCCCCGTGCCACACCACCGCCGTGTCCGCGTCCGCCGCCACCGCCCGGTAGCCGCCCCGGTCCGCCGACTCCTCCTTGGTGCCCGCGTCCTGGAACTTCCACAGCCGCGCGCCGCTAGCCGCGTCGAACGCCGTGACCTGGAACGGGTCGAGAGCGAGGACGGTGCGCCCGGACGCGCCCGCGACCATGTGCGTCTCCACCGGCGTGCCCAGTGCGAGGTCGGTCGTCCCGGCCCACCGCTGCTGCCCGTCCGCCGCCCCGAGCGCCGTCACCTGCGTACCGCTGTCCGGGACGTACACAACTCCCTTGCCCGGGGCCGGGGTTCCGTACGGCGCCTTGCCCTTGGGGTGCTGCCAGCGCGGATTCGTGGTGGTGAGGTCGAACGCCTGGAGACCACCGCCCGCCGTCGTGAGCAGGGTGCCGTCCGGCGCGAGCACCGCCTCGTCGGTCGGGAGCACCGAGCCGTAGGTGCGCGACCACACGTCCTTGCCGGTCTTCGGGTCGACGGCGAAGAACTCCGCGAGCACCTGCTTGGCGCCCTTGGGCGGGGCGGCCGCCGGGCGGCGGGAGACCAGCTGACCGCCGTACGGCGTCGCCCACTCGAAGGTCTCGCCCCGGCCCACCGGCCTGCGCCACAGGACGGTGCGGTGCGCGATGTCGTACGCGTAGAGGGCGGCGTCCTTGCCCGCGGTGGCGGTGAACCACACCGTCGTGCCCGCGTGCGCGCGGACCTCCGGCGTGCCCATGCCGGGGGCGAGCGACGCGTACGGGACCTTCTGGTGGATCGAGCCGTCGGCGACGGCGAACCAGACGAAGTCGGCGGGGCCCGCGCCGAACGCCAAGTCGGTGTCGGCGGGCTGGAGTTGGGCCACCCCGGCCAGCTCCGGGCGGTTCCACAGCTGCCTGCCGGTGCGCAGGTCGACGCCGGTGAGGGCGGCGCCGGGGACGACCAGGACCGTGCCCTGGGCGAGCGGGGTGCCGAGCAGCTTGCCGCCGGGGACCGCGTATCCCCAGCGGGCGGTCGGCGGCGCGCCGGGCACCGGCAGCGGGCGGGCCGCGGGCTTGGCGTCGGCCGTGCTCTTGCTGTCCGTGCCCCCGGAGTCCCCGTCGAACGCGAGTACCGCGCCCGCCCCGAGCGCGAGCCCCGCGACCGAGGCGAGCCCGGCGGTCAGCAGCGACCTGCGGTCGGCGGCGATACGGGCGAGCGGCGAGCCGCCGCCGGGGGCGGTGGCGGCCGGAGCCGGGACCGGCTGCGGGAAGGGCTGCGGGGCGGACCAGGCGGGGAGCGGGGGCGCGGAGTCCGGTGTTGCGGGGGTGGCCGGTGGGGCTTGCGGGGCGGCGGGCACGGGGGCGGCGCCAGGGGGCGCGTCGGCGGGCCACAGCACCGTGCCGCCGAGCGTCACTCCGGGCAACTCCCGTGCCTGTGCGGCCCGTTCCGCGATCGCCGTCGCCACGCGCGGCGGCAGCCAGCCGTCCGGCAGCACCGCGTCCACCCCGCCGGGGACCAGCTCCGCCGCCACCTCGGCCGGGGTGGGGCGGGCGCCGGGCGCCTTGGCCAGACAGCGGCCGAGCAGCGGGCGCAGCGCGGCCGGGACCGGGGTGAGATCGGGGACCGAGTGCGCGATACGGTGCGCGGCCGCGTCGGCCGGGCCCGCGTCGAAGGGACCCGCGCCCCCGGCCGCGTACGTGAGCAGCATGCCCAGCATGAACACATCGGCGGCGGGTCCGGGCTTCTGACCGGCGACCTGCTCCGGCGTCAGATAGCCGACGGTCACGCCGAGGCGCCCGCCCTCCCCGGCGCTCGCCGCGCTCGCGCCGCCCAGTACGCCGAACGCGGTGACCAGCGGCCCGTCCGCGGTGAGCAGCACCACGTCGGCGCCCAGGCCCTGGAACGCCCGGCCGGTCACCGCGTGCGCCCGCTCAAGCGTGGTGGCGAGCGCCGCGCCGAGCGTACGCACGGTCGCCTCGGGCAGCGGTCCGGCGAGCGCCACCGCCTCGGCGAGGGTGAGCGCGGCCGCGAACGGGGTGGCCAGCCACGGCAGCCACTCCTCGGGACCGGTCGCGAGCACCGGCGCCACCCAGGGACCGGCCAGCCGCTCGGCGGCCCGTGCCTCGTCGCGGAAGCGGCTGCGGAAGGCGGGCAGCGCGGCCAGATCGGGCCGGGCGGCGGTGACGGACACGCCGCGCCCGTCCGCGCCGTGGGCGAGATAGACCCGGGCCGTGCCGGTCTCGCGCAGTCTGGCCCGCATCCGGTACGGACCGAGCTCGCGCGGTTCCTCGGCGGTCAGCGCCTCCATGGCTCAACTCCCCCTGCGGCACGGCGTGGACCAGCGAGCTTATCGCGCCACGGGGGTGCTCAGGCGCGCGGTGCCGGCTTGGTCCAGGGCCAGCGGCGGGGCTCGCGGCCCTCCGGCGCGTAGGTGTACTTCCAGCCGCGCTGGATTCCCAGCCGCTTGCTGTGTCCGGCGGGTTCGCGCCGGTACGCGTACACCGTCGCCGGGCCGCCGTCGGCGTCCGGGACCGGTACCTCGTACCACTGGGGCGGCTTGCCCGTCGGGCCGATCAGGACGGGCAGGACGCGCCCGTCGAGGGGCCCGCCCACAAAGAGGGTGTTCTCGCTCTGCACGCCACAAGTGTCACACCGGCGACGGTACGAACGGGCAGGTCGCCCCGCGCGTCACCGCGTCACCGCGTCACAGCAGATGGGCCGCCCCGGCGACGACGGGCACGATCCGGCGGGCGAGGACCCCGGCCGGGCCCTCGGGCGACTCCAGGGCGAGCGCCGCCCCCACGACGGCCGCCGTCTGCGGGTCGGTGGCGGCGGTCGCGGTGAGCAGGGCGACGAGGTGGTCGACCAGCCAGTCGCGCAGTTCGGGCAGCGGCGGCTGCTTCTCCTCGTCGAGCCAGATCAGCGACGCGGCCTCGACGGCCGCGATCCAGGTGCGCACCATCAGCCGCAGCCGTGCACCCGGTGCCTCCACCCCCAGGTGCACGAGGATCTGCTCGGCGGCCGCGCGGCGCACCTCGTCGACTATCGCGGTGGTCCGCGAGGTCTCGGCGACGCTGCCGCCCTGTAGCAGAGCGGAGAACCCGGCGTCGTGCTCGTCCACGAAGGCGAGATAGCGGTCCAGGGCCTGGGCGAGGCGATGCGTGAGCGGGCCGGTCTGGGCCTGCGCGAAGCACAGCTCCAGCTCGTCGGCGGCCGAGCGCAGGGCCGCCTCGTAGAGCTGCTGCTTGCCGCCCGGGAAGTACCGGTACACCAGCGGCCGCGACACACCGGCCGCCTCGGCCACGTCGTCCAGCGACACGTCCTCCGGCGCCCGGTGCGCGAAGAGCGACAGCGCGGCGTCGAGCAACTGGGTCCGCCGCGCCTCTACGCTGAGCCTGCGGTACGCGGGGGTGGCGGCGGGTGACGTCATACGGGCAGCGTAATCCCCGCGCGTGGGCTCCGCCCCGGGCGCGGTCTGGTTCGTCTGCGGACCGTGCGATGGGGGTCCCCCCTGCTCGAACGAAGTTGAGAGCTTGGGGGATGGTCGCTCCCCCAAGTTCTCGGCTCCGCTCGAACAGGGGGGACCCCCATCGCGGCGAAGCCGCACAATGTCACAGCCCCGCGCCCCTCGGTGGCGCTAGCGCGCCAGCAAACCCGAGCTCACCCACAGCCTCCGGCTCACGCCGTTCAGTACCCCGATGTCGTCCAGGAAGTCGGTCAGCCGCTTCGCGCCGTTCTGCATCACCTCGCGGCGGTGGCCGCTCGCCTTCACCTGGGCGACGGCCTCCCTGCGGTCGAGGCCGACGTTCTCGTACACCTGCGGGTTGACGAAGCAGGTGGAGAAGACGCGCGCGGCCTCCCCGCAGCTGACCCGGGTGAGCTCCCGCTCCCAGCGCGGCGCGCTCACCATCTGGCGGCGCAACTCCTCGCGGGCGTACCGGACATGGCGCGCCTCCTCCACCACATGGATCCGGGTGACCCCGCGCATCAGCGTCTGCACCCGGTCGTCCGGGAAGGTGAGCCGCTGCATCCAGTCCAGGATCTCCTCGCCGAGCAGCGTCGCGGCGAACGAGCCGGGCGTCGTCGAGACGGTCTTCAGGACGCGCGCCAGGTTGTGGTAGAGCCGGGGGACCGGGTACGTGGGCGATCCGCTCTTCTTGATCATGCGGGCGAACATCATCGAGTGCCGGCACTCGTCGGCTATCTCGGTGAGCGCGTAGCGGACATGGTTGCTGGTCACCGGCTTGTCGTAGATGTGCCGTACGAGCAGCTGCATCAGGATGATCTCGAACCAGATCCCCAGCGAGCCCAGCGAGGCGGCCTCGTGGCGGGCGAGCTCGAAGCGCTGGTCCTCGGACATCTTGTGCCACAGCGGGGTGTCGTAGAGGGAGAGGAGCTCGGGCGGCCAGAGCCACTTGCCGTCCTCCAGCGGCGCGTCCCAGTCCAGCTCCTTGTCGGGGTCGAAGGAGTGCCGCGCGGAGGACGCGAGGAGTCGTTCGGCGACCTCCTCGCGGTCCCTGAGCAGGCCGAGCGCGTCGTGCAGCAGCTCGCTTTCGGTCACGGTCGTCATGGCTGGTGGCACCTCGGCTGGGGGTCGGTCCGGGCCGATTCGCGATCGGCCGGGGCGGTATCGGTCGTGACGTACCGGCGGTCACCTCTTATGAGACTGCTTGTCAGCAAGCCCGTCAATCCCTTGGCCCCGACTTGTTGACCCGGCGTCTACCAACGTGTGAGCCTGCCAGTGAACCGGCGTGTAACGGACAGTCAGACATCCCCCGGGGCGGTCCGTGAGAGGTCCACAAGAGTTCCGCGAATGACCTGAAGAGTGATTCCGCGAGGCGAAGGAGCCGCACGTGTCGACGCAAGACCTGTATGTGAACGGCCCGCACGACCCCCTGTGGCAGGTCCCGGCGTCGGGCGCGGCGCGCTTCAGCTGGGAATACGACGACGGGCGCGACCGTCTGCTCGCCCTCTACCAGAAGGGCAAGGACAAGCAGTGGGACGGCGCCAGGCGCATCGACTGGGAGCTCGAAGTCGATCCGTACGACCCGCTCGGCACCCCCGACGAGGCGATGACGCTGTACGGGACGCGCTACTGGGCCAAGATGACCGACGAGGACAAGGGCGAGCTGCGCAGGCACTACTCGTCGTGGCAGTTCAGCCAGTTCCTGCACGGCGAGCAGGGCGCGATGGTGTGCGCGGCGCGGATCGTGGAGTCGGTGCCCGACCTGGACGCCAAGTTCTACTCCGCCACCCAGACCATGGACGAGGCCCGGCACGCCGAGATCTACAGCCGGTTCCTGCACGAGAAGATCGGGATGCTCTACCCGGTCAACGACAACCTCCAGGGGCTGCTCGGCGACACCCTGCGCGACTCCCGCTGGGACATGCCCTACCTGGGCATGCAGGTGCTGATCGAGGGCCTGGCGCTGGCCGCGTTCGGCATGCTCCGCGACACCACGGACAAGCCGCTGCCCAAGCAGATCCTCGCGTACATCATGCAGGACGAGGCGCGGCACGTGGCGTTCGGCCGGATGGCGCTGCGCGACTACTACAAGCAGCTCTCCGACGCCGAACTGCGCGAGCGCGAGGAGTTCGTCATCGAGGGCTGCTATCTGATGCGGGACCGGCTGCGCGGCATAGAGGTCCTGGAGAACTTCGGCATTCCCAAGGCGGAGGCCGAGGAGCTGTCCGAGCAGTCCGAATTCCTGCACCTCTTCCGCAAGCTGCTGTTCAGCCGGATCGTGCCGTGCGTCAAGGACATCGGCCTGTGGGGCGAGCGGCTGCAGAAGGCGTACCTCGACATGGGCGTCTTCGACCTCGGCGACTCCAACCTGGACCTCTTGATGGCCGAGGACGAGGAGATCGCCGAACGCCTGGACCGCGAGCGGTTCGCCCAGGAGGAGACGGCACGGGTGGCGGAGGTCGAGGAGGCGATCGCGGACGGGGCGGCCTGAACGGTCGCGTCGACGGCATCGCGGTCGTCCGCCGTCGCCCGCCCGCCGAACAGCGGCCGCGGGCCCGGGGGTCACCGGAGGGGGCGCCCCCTCCGGTCAGCCCGCCAGCGCCGCCTCCATCACCGCCTTCGCGATCGGTGCCGCGTCGCCGCCGCCGCTGATGTCCATCCGCTTCGCCTCCGCGTCCTCGACGACCACCGCGACGGCCACGGCGGGCCGTGCGGCGTCCGGGGCCTGGGCCCAGGAGATGAACCAGGCGTACGGCAGGCCCCGGTTGCCGACGCCGTTCTGGGCCGTGCCGGTCTTGCCGCCCACCCGTACCCCGGGGATGGCGGCGCTGGTGCCCGTGCCCTTCTCCACCACGTCCACCATCAGCTGCTGGAGCTGCACGGCGGTGGCCGGGCTCATCGCCTGCTGGTAGTCGCGCTCGGCGGTCCGGGCGAGCGTCGTGCCGTGCGCGCTGGTCGTGCGGTCCACCAGATACGGGTACTTGAGCTCCCCGCCGTTGGCGACCGCCGCCGCCACCATCGCCATCTGCAGCGGTGTGGCCGTGGTGTCGAACTGCCCGATGGAGGACAGTGCCAGCTGGTCGGGGCCCATCTTCTTGTCGAAGTTGGACTTGGCGACGCCCGACGGGATGCGCAGCCGGGTGTCGTTGAAGCCGAACCTGCCGACCGCTTTGAGCATCCCGGCGAGTCCCACCTTGACCCCGAGGTTCGCCATCACCGTGTTGCAGGAGACCTCCACGGCGTACGCGAGGGAGGCGTTCTCGCAGCCGCTCGCCTCGTTGGGCAGCGTGGTGCTGGTGCCGGGCAGGATGTACGGGTCGGGCGTGACGGTCGGCGCGTTCACATCGCTGACGGCCCCCGCGTCCAGCGCGGCCGCGGCCGTCACGATCTTGAAGGTGGAGCCCGGCGGATACGTCTGCCGGATCGCCCGGTTGAGCATCGGCTGCTCGGGGCCCGTGGTCATCGCGGTCCAGGCCCTCTTGACCGCCGGCCCGTTCCCGGAGAGCCTGCCGGGGTCGTACGAGGGGCTGCTGACCAGGGCCAGGATCCGGCCGGTGGCCGGCTCGACGGCGGCGACCGCGCCCTTCTTGCCGCCCAGGCCCCGGTAGGCGGCCCGCTGCATCGACGCCTTGATGGTGGTGACCGCGTCGCCGCCGCGTTGGCGTTTACGGGTGAGGTCGCCCCACAGCGGAGTGAGCAGCGGGGAGGTGCCGGACAGGACGGCGTCCTCCGCGTTCTCGACTAGCGTGGTGCCGTAGATCTGGGACGCGTAGCCGGTGACGGGCGCGTACAGCGGGCCGTCGGTGTAGGTGCGCTCGTACCGCAGCGGCTGGCCGGTGTCCAAGGAGTCGGTGACCGCTTCGCCGTCCACCAGGATGTCGCCGCGCGGCTGCCCGTAACGGGCCAGTGTGGCGCGGCGGTTGGCGGGGTTGTCGTCGAGCGCGTCGGCCTGGAGGATCTGGACGCGGGCCGCGTTGACCAGGAGCGCGACCAGCAGGACGAGGCAGCAGGCGGCGGCCCGCCGGATGTAGCGGATCATCGGGCCCCCGTGCGGACAGGTGCGAGGGTGCCGGTCTCGACGGCCGGGCGCGGGGTGCGCGCGCTGTCGCTGGCCCGGATGAGCAGGGCCACGATGATCCAGTTGGTGACCACGGACGAGCCGCCCTGCGCCAGGAACGGCATCGCCATGCCGGTCAGCGGGATGAGGCCCGTCACCCCGCCCGCGATCACGAAGACCTGGAGGGCGAGGATCGAGGAGAGCCCGACGCAGAGCAGCCGCCCGAACGAGTCGCTGAGCGCCAGGCCCGCGCGGTAGCCCCGGGCCACGAGCAGCGCGTACAGCAGGAAGATCGCCGTGAGTCCGGCGAGCCCCAGCTCCTCGCCCGCCGTCGCCAGGATGAAGTCGGACTTCGCGGCGAAGCCGATGAGGATCGAGTGGCCCGCGCCCAGCCCCGTGCCGAGCATGCCGCCCGCGGCGAACGCGAACAGCGACTGGGCGAGTTGACCAGGGCCCTGACCGGCGTCGATGGAGGCGAACGGGTGCAGCCAGTCCTGGACGCGGCTGTGCACATGGGGTTCGAGCGAGCCGACCGCCGCCGCGCCGACCGCCGCCAGCAGCAGCCCCACCGCGATCCATCCGGTGCGGCCGGTCGCCACGTACAGCATGATGACGAAGAGTCCGAAGAAGAGCAGCGAGGTGCCGAGGTCGCGCTCCAGGACCAGCACCCCGACGCTCAGCAGCCAGATCGCCACGATCGGGCCGAGCACCCGGCCGGTGGGCAGTTGCAGGCGCCAGATCCGGCGGCCGGTGTACGCGAGCGCGTTGTGGTTGGCGGCCAGGTACGCGGCGAAGAAAACCGCGAACAGGATCTTGGCGAACTCGGCCGGCTGGAAGGAGAGTCCGGCGAGGCGGATCCAGATCTTGGCGCCGTTGACGGCCGGGAAGAAGATCGGCACGACCATCAGGACCAGAGCGGAGGCGGCCGAGAGATACGCGTACCGGGCGAGCACCCGGTGGTCGCGCAGGATCAGGACGACCGCGCCGAACAGGGCGACACCGAGGGCCGACCAGACCAGCTGGGCGGAGGCGGCCGGGGTGTGCGGGGTCTCCAGGTCGAGGCGGTAGATCAGGACCAGGCCGAGGCCGTTGAGCAGGACCGCGATGGGCAGCAGGAGCGGGTCGGCGTACGGGGCGCGGAGCCGGACCGCGAGATGCGCGAGCAGGGCGAGCAGCCCGAGCCCCGCGCCGTAGCCCGCCGCGTCCGGCGGGATGGCGCCGCTCTTGGCGAGCCCGACGTCGGCGTATCCGTAGACCGAGGCGAGGACGGCGCCGACGAGCAGCGAGAGTTCGACGCCCCGGCGGCGGGGGAGGCGAAGGGCGGGCGGTGGCCGGTCCACCGTCGTCGGTGCGCTCATGCCGGGAAACGTAGCAAGCGCGGCCGCTTATGTCCTTTATGTCATAGTGTGCCGAGGGTATCTCGACCAAGAGAACTGACGGACCGTCACTGAGGAGTACGGCCATGGGGCCCGTGGAGTTCATCGTCCTCGCCTTCCCCGAGGAGCAGCTGCGGGTGCAGGCCGTCGACTCGCTCGTCGGGGTGCGCCGATCCCGGGCGGTACGGATGGTCGACGCGCTCGTCGTCACCAAGACGGCGGGCGGCGAGGTGCTGGCGGCCGAGCTCGACGAGTTCGAGGAGCTGAGCGGCGTCCTGGTCGGTGACGGCGTCGAGCGGCTGATCGGACCCGAGGACGTCCAGGAGGCGGCGGGGCTCCTCGACCGGGGCAGCTGCGCGATCATCGCCCTGATCGAGCACCTGTGGGCGGAGGAGGCGGCCAAGGGTGTGCGCGCGGCGGGCGGCCATGTCGCGGGCTCGGTGCGGCTTCCGCCGGAGCGCCTGGACGAGGTGAGGGCCGCGCTGGCCGAACGTGCGGCCGCGCGGAGCGAGAAGGGCTGAGCCGTGTTGGTACGGGACGAGAGCGCCGTGTGCATCCGAGAGGAAGACTGAGCCGTGTTCATCAGATCCACCCGGGCGGTGGTGCGCCCTGTGACCCGTCCGCCGGGCGCGCCCCTGCTGCGCGGGCTGCTGGAGAACGCCCCGCGACCGCCGCGCCCCGAGCCCCCGGCTCCCGCTCCCGGGGCGCCGCCCGAGGCGGCTCCCGGGGCGCCCGACCCCGACGGCGCCGCCCTGGTCGACCGGCTGACCCAGCTGGGGCGGCTCGCCAAGGAAGGGCTGCTCACCCCCGAGGAGTTCACGGCCGCGAAGGCGAAGCTCCTCGGGAAGTGAGCCGGCGGATCAGCACCAGCGCGGCACCGGGCCGAGGTTGTCGATGTAGAACGCCGACCCCCACGCCCAGGTGCCGTCCATCAGCAGATACCAGCGGTTGTTGCCCTCGACGCTGTCGCCGCGCGTCTTGCAGAAGATGTGGACGATCGAGTTGTAAGGCGCCGTGCCGACGATCCGGCTGCTGCGGGTCGGCTTGTCCCGTAGGAGCAGGCCGGACTTGGCCGTCACGCGGCCGGTGTAGCCGCTGTGGTCGGACGGTTCGGCGCTCGCGGGACCGGCCGCCGCGAGGGCGGCGACGGCGCCGGTCGCCAGGCACACGCCGAGCGAAGCAAGGGGAGAACGCGGGGACATGGATGCCTCCTGGGGGAGGGGAGGGCCGTGGGGGACGGTCCTTGGCTCGCCCGGCTCACCCTAGGTTCGCTCCTTACCGTCCGCAAAGAGTCACGAAGGGTGCGTGCCGCCGGACGGACTACCCGCGGGACCCCGCGCACCGGACCCGGGACCCCGCGTACCGGCCCCGGCCTGCGGGTCACCACCGCCCGGCCCGTTCGCGTGCTCGCCGGACCCCGCGTACTCCGGCAGGGACAGCCGTGCCACCGCGCCGCCGTCCGGCGCGTTGCCGAACCGCAGTCCGGCGCCGAGCACCGACGCCTGGCCGACCGCGATGGTCAGGCCGAGCCCGTGGCCCTTGTTGCCGCCCTCGGTGCGGAAGCGCTGGGGTCCGTGGTCGAGCAGATAGGCGGGGTATCCGGCGCCGTGGTCCCGTACGGTCACGACCGGGCCGTCGACGGTCAGGACCACCGGCAGTTCGCCGTGCTTGTGGGCGTTGGCCACCAGATTGCCGAGCACCCGCTCCAGGCGCCGCTTGTCGGTCTCCACACAGGTGTCGCGGACCACCACCACCTCGGTCGGGGTCCCCGACGCCCGCACCACGCGCTCCACCAGCGGCCCCAGATACTCCAGATCGAGGTCGACGGGCTCACTGCCCGCCTCAAGCCGGGAGATCTCCAGCAGGTCCTCGGTGAGCGAGCGCATCGCGCGCACCCGGTCCCGTACCAGCTCGGCGGGCCGTCCCTCGGGCAGCAGTTCGGCGGCCGCGTGCAGGCCGGTGAGCGGGGTGCGCAGCTCGTGCGCCACGTCGGCGGTGAAGCGCTGCTCGCTCAGCAGCTTGTTCTGCAGCGTCCCGGCCATGGTGTCGAGCGCTCCGGCGACCGTGGCCACCTCGTCCTGGGGGCGCGAAGGGTCCTTCGTGCGGGGGTCGTTGACCCGGGCGTCCAGGTCGCCCGCGCCGATCCGGCGGGCCACCGTCGCGGTCTGGTGCAGCCGACGGGTGACCCGGGTGACGCCGAAGACGCCGACCAGCAGGGTGGCGCCGATGGCCAGGATGGAGGAGCCGAGGATCGCCTGGTCGAGGCCGTTGATGGTGCGTGCGCTCTGGCTGTAGTCGATCGTGACGGCCAGCGCGCGCCGCCCGTCCGCCGGGCCCGCCGCCCACATGGTGGGGCGCCCGCGCAGGTTGTCGGCGACGAGCGTGCCGCGCCTGCCGGAGAGGGCGAGCCTGCGCAGCGAGTCGGGCAGGCCCGTCGGGTCGAGTCCGGCACCGGGCGGCAGCGGCTCGCCCGCCTCGTACGCCTCGGACACGTCGTCCAGTTTCGACAGCGCCTTGTCCCGGGCCTGGCCGACGGTCTGCCGGGTCACCGAGACATGGACGAGCACACTGAGCAGGGCCGCCAGGGCGCAGCACATGACGGTGATGAAGACCGCGGCCTTCCAGGTGAGCGTCGCCGTCCAGGCCGGCAGTCGGGGCCGCCTCATCGCTTGCTCGCGGTGGGAGTCGGTGTCTTGGGGTGCGGCGGCACCGGGTTGAGGGAGTGCTGCGGCTCCACCCGGATGATCTCGTCGCGGGTCGGCAGCATGGCGCGCTGGTGGTCGTCCCAGGACCAGGCGGTGCGGTACTCGTAGCCCGGGATGCCCGCGGAGACCGAGTGCAGGATGACGTCCCGGCCGGCCAGCTCCACCCCGATCAGCTGGTCCGAGGTGGACATGATCCGGGTCAGGGTGCCGTTCTTGTCCGGCGTGTAGCAGCGCACGGCGAGCTGCTGCTCGGGCATCTTGATGCCGAGGATCATCTCGTCCCTGCCGTCGCCGGTCAGATCGCGGAAGTACGCCTTGAGCACCGGGCAGCTCTTGGGCTTCGACCGGCACTGAGTGAGCTGGCGAACCGTTTCCTCGTAGAGCCCGTCGGCGCCCGTGTACTGGTCGGGGTGGGCGCGCACCTCGGCCTGGACGACCGCGACCGGGTCGAGGTTGTGGACGTCGCCACCGGGCACCTTGATGCCGGGAACCCGTTCGGTCTGGGACTCGCCGTAGTCCTGCGGCGTCGCCGTGGGCTTCGGCAGGTCCGGCCACAGCTGCACCGGGCCGACCGCCGTCTGGGTGGGGCCCGCGCCCTGCAGCCCGCCCGCGT
Organism: Streptomyces sp. NPDC048696; assembly: GCF_043198895.1. NCBI lineage: Bacteria > Bacillati > Actinomycetota > Actinomycetes > Kitasatosporales > Streptomycetaceae > Streptomyces > Streptomyces sp. NPDC048696. Next base: position 13,788 of record NZ_JBICVJ010000007.1, read on the forward strand.
TGCCGCAGCCGGACAGCAGCAGGGTCACGGCCCCGCCGGCGAGCAGCGCGAGGGCCGCGGCGGCGGGGCGGCGGCGGTGGCGGGTCACGGTGCTCCTGTCGTGAGGGCCTCGGCGCCGGTGGCGGCGAGGGCTACTGCGCCTTCACCAGGTCGGCGTAGAAGATGATGTTGGCCGAGCGGTGGCCGTTCTTGATCGGGCCGCCGCAGGTGATGAGGCGGAGCTCCGGACGGTCGGTCCTGCCGTAAACCTTATTCGTGGGGAAGTCGGTTTTGTCCACCTGCTGAGTCTCGCGGATCCGGAACACGGCCGTCGAACCGTCCGCCCGCCCGACCTCGATCACATCTCCGACGTGCATCTTCTTCACATTGCGCAGGAGCGCCGGGCCCTTGGCCGTGTCGTAGTGCGCCACGATCACCGAAGCGCCCTTCTCGCCGGGCGTGACACTGCCGGTGTACCAGCCCGCCAGCTCCGCCTTCTCCACCGGCGGCACCTGGAGCTCCTGCTTGTCGTCCAGGCCCAGGTGGAGCACCGGACCGGCGTCGACCCCCGCCGACGGGATGACCACCCGGGTCGGCTCGGCCGCCTTCAGCGGGCCGACCTGCTGCCGCGCCTGGGTGGTGGCGGCGTTGCGTACCGAGACATCGGGCGCGGGCGCCTTGCCGCCGCCGGACGAGCCCGAGCCGCAGGCCATCAGCCCGCCGCCCAGGGCCAGGGCGAGCGCGGAGGCGGCCGCGAGCCGCGCCGTGTGGCGCGGACGGGGGCGGGAGGTCGTGGACGCAGTCATGGTCACCACCGTAGGCAGCGGTTGTCGCGGAGCCTTCCCGGCTCTGTAACAGCTCTCCATATCCGTGGTGACCGTGCCGTCACTGCTGGTACGGGTTCTGCCCGTGCATCTGACCCGGCTGCTGCTGGTACCCGGGCTGCGGGGCCATGCCCTGGCCCGGCTGCGGCCCGGCGGCCATCGCCTGCAGCTGCTCGGCCTGCTCCTTGGTGATCTCCTGCTCCAGACCGCAGAACGTGCACTGCGTACGGAACCGGGTCGACAGGGGGAAGAGCGGGATGAAGAAGAACGTGAACTTCTTGACGTACTTGCGCAGTCCGTGGGCCGCGGGGTTGCCGCAGTTCCCGCAGACCAGCGTCATCATCGCCAACTGGTACAGATATCCCCTGGTGCCCCAGATGATCATAGGTGGTGCCTCTCCCGTTCCGATGGCGCGTGCGGCACGCGCCCAGCGGCTCCGCACTATACGAGCCGCGATATTGCCCTGCGCGGGCGGTGCTGGTCCCATGGGCGTGGGGGTGATGCGGGATGTCGGGACTGCGGGTGACACCGGTGCACCGGCACGGACAGGCACGGCTGTACGTCAGCCTCCCGGACGGGAGGAGCGCGGCCTGGTACGACCGGGAGAGCGGGCGGGTCAGCCTGCTCCTGGAGGAGCGCCGGGACGAGGTGCTGGCGGCCCTGGCGCCGTTCGTGGTGGGTGACGTGACGGTCGGGCCGCCGCCCGCGCCGACCCCCGCCGACCTGGCCCGGCTCTCCCTGCACCCCGACGACGACCTCGCGCCCAACCGGCCCGGCGAGGCGCTGTTCGCGGAGCTGGAGCGGCACGGGGAGCAGCGGCGGCTGCGGGCCGACCCGCGCCGGGTGGCGCTGGCCGCGCAGGAACGGGTGGGGGCCGGGCTTGACGGGCTTGAGGGCGCGGGGTGGCGGGTGTTGCACTCGGTGCCGCTGCCGGGGGAGGGGCGGATCGACCATCTGCTGATCGGGCCCGCCGGGGTGATGACGGTGCGGACCGTGCCCGCGCACCGCCACCGCGTCCGGATCGCGGACCCGCTGGTCTCGGTGGGCCGCGCCGCGCCCGCGCCCCAGCTGCGCTGGGCCCGCCGCGACGCCGAGCGCGCGTCCCTGGCCCTGGCGGCGGCGGTCCGCCCGGTCCTGGCCCTGCCGGGCGCGGACCGGGTGGACTGCGTCGCGCCGCCACGGGACGTACGGGTGCTGCGCGATGCGGAGCTGCCGGAGCTGGCGCGGCTGGGGGGCGTCCTGAAACCGGCGGACATCGAGGCGCTGTACTGGACGGCGCGGGATCGCAGGACGTGGGCGCGGGTGTGACACACGGGTGCTGGGCCCCTCCCCGCCCCTTCCCTGAACCCTCCGGGGGTGGGTGGGGGTGGAGCTGGTTTCCCGGGGGCTACGCCCCCGGACCCCGGGCGGGGCTGCGCCCCTGGACCCCGGGCGGGGCTGCGCCCCTGGACCCCGGGCGGGGCTGCGCCCCTGGACCCCGGGCGGGGCTGCGCCCCGGGCCCCGTTTTCGTCTGCGGATCGTGCTGGGTTGCTCGCGCCCACGCGGCGGAGCCGCAAATCGACACAGCCCCGCGCCCCTTAGATGGGCCCTTCGGGCCCTCCTGTAGGGGCGCGGGGAACTGCGCGACCAGCCACACACAACCCGCAGACGAAACGACAACCGCCGGAGCCACGCGGCGGAGCCGCAAAATGTCACAGCCGGGAAGGGGCGGGGTGGGGAAATACCCGCCGCAGGCGGCCCGCAGACGAGCGACAACGCGCCTCACCCGTTACCCCTCAACCCCCCCCGCAGCCGCAGCACCGTCGTCACCGGATGCCGGACCGTCCCCCGTTCCACCTCCGCCAGCAAGTGGCCCGGTTCGACCGGTACGTACGTGATCTCGCCCCAGCCGGGGGCGATCGCCGTGGGGGTGCCGGGGGAGGGGCGTAGGCCGGCGCGGCCCGCCTCCGCACGGAGCGCGGGGCCCAGGGGGCTGGAGACCGCCACCGCGTCGTCGCCCGGGAGCGCCAGGACCAGGGCCGTCGGGCGTCGCGGCGGGCCCACGTAGCCCACCACCACCGCCTCCCACGTATCCGTGTGGCGGAGTTTGCGCCAGGCTCGGGTGCCGGGGCGGTACGGGGAGTCGAGGCGCTTGGCCACCAGGCCCTCCACCCCGCTCGCCGGGAGCGTTTCGTACCAGGTCAGGGCTGTTCGGCGGTCGGTCGTCGCCGGGACCGGTTGCAGCGGAGGGCCCAGGGGGCTCAGCAACGTGAGCAGGTGGGCCCGGCGGGTCTCGTACGGGAGGCGGCGGATGTCCTCGTCGGCGACCGACAGGACGTCGAACGCCGCGTACGACGCCGGCAGGCGCCGCGCCAGCAGCGCCGCCCGCGCCGGCGTGGCCGCCGCCCGCCGCTGGACCGCCGCGAAGTCGGTGCGGCCGCCCGTCCAGACCACCACCTCCCCGTCGAGCACGCACCCCGCGGGGAGCGCGAGCGCCGCCTCCACCAGGTCCGGGAACGCGGCCGTCACGATCCGGCCCGAGCGGGCCTGGAGCACCACACCGTCGGCGGTGCGGAAGACCAGCATCCGGTGGCCGTCGAACTTCGGCTCGTACCCCCAGCCGGGCCCGGTCGGAAGCTCCCGCACCGACTGGGCCAGGGCCACCTTCAGCGGCGGTCGCAGCGGTGTCATGGCAGGCGGCCCGCCCGGTTCAGGTTGATCAGGGGGGCCATCAGGTCCCCGTCCCGGGCCAGCCGCGGCTCTATGTCGCCCAGGAGGAAGACCAGGTCGGACGGGGCGCGGCAGGACTCGACCTCCGGCCAGGACACCGGCGCCGACACCGTCGGGCGCTCCCGGGCCCGCAGGGTGTACGGCGCCGCCGTCGTCTTCGCGGCCGCGTTCTGGCTGTGGTCGACGAACACCTTGCCCGGCCGCAGTGCCCGCGCCATCCGATGGGTGACCAATTGCGGAAGTGCGGCTTCCGCCTCCTGGGCGAGCCCCTTCGCGTACGCCGAGACCCGCTCGGACGGAGTGGGTTCGAGGGGGACGAGCAGATGCAGGCCCTTGGAGCCGGAGGTCTTCGCGTACGCGTGCAGACCGTCCGCCGCCAGGCGCTCGCGCAGCCACCGCGCCACCGCGCAGCACTCCACCACCGTCGCCGGGGCGCCCGGGTCCAGGTCGAAGACCATCCGGTCGGCCTGCGCGGGCGCGTCCGCCTGCCACTGCGGCGTATGGAACTCGACCACCAGGTTCGCCGCCCACATCAGGGTGGACAGGTCCGGGATCAGGACCTGGCGCGCGGCGCTGTCCTGGGAGCGCGGCACCGGGGCGGTCGTCACCCAGGAGGGTGTGCCGGGCGGCGGATTCTTGGTGAAGAAGAGCTGGCCGTCGGGGCCGTCCGGGTAGCGCAGGAACGACACCGGGCGCCCCCGCAGATGCGCGAGGAGTGCCCCGGCCACCGACGCGCAGTAGTGCAGCACCTCGCCCTTGGTGGTGCCGGTCGCGGGATAGAGCACCTTGTCGAGGCGGGAGAGCGCGATCCGCCGCCCCTCCACCCATGTGATCGGCGTCATACGATGAGAATCCCACTAATCCCGGCAGAGGGGATGAAGAGTGCGATCCATATGGAACGGTGCGATCTCCTTTGGGCTGGTCAGTATTCCGATCAAGCTCTTCAACGCCACCGAGAGCCATTCGATCTCGTTCCGGCAGATCCACACCGAGGACGGCGGCCGGGTGCGCTACCGCAAGGTGTGCGAGCTGGACGGCGAGGAGCTGGAGGCCGCCGAGATCGGCAAGGCGTACGAGGACGCGGACGGCTCGCTGATCCCGATCACCGACGACGACCTGGCCGCGCTGCCGCTGCCCACCGCCAAGACGATCGAGATCGTGGCGTTCGTCGCGGCCGACTCCATCGACCCGCTCCAGATCGACACGGCGTACTACCTGAGCGCCAGCGGTGTCCCGGCGGCCAAGCCGTACACGCTGCTCAGAGAGGCGCTGAAGCGCAGCCGCAAGGTGGCCATCGCCAAGTTCGCGCTGCGCGGCCGGGAACGGCTCGGCATGCTGCGGGTCGTCGACGACGTCATCGCGATGCACGGGCTGCTGTGGCCGGACGAGATCCGCGCCCCCGAGGGCGTCGCCCCGGAGACCGGAGTGAAGGTGCGCGACGCCGAACTCGACCTGGCCGACGCCCTGATGGACACCCTCGGCGAGGTCGACGTGGACGCGCTGCACGACGACTACCGCGAGGCCGTGGAAGCCCTCATCGCCTCCAAGGCGGGCGGCGCGCTGCCCCCGTCCGAGACCCCGCCCGAAGCCGGTGGCGGCAAGGTCATCGACCTGATGGCCGCGCTGGAGAAGAGCGTGCGCGCGGCGAAACAGGCGCGCGGCGAGGAGGCCGAGTCCGCCGAGGTGACCGAGCTCAAGCCGCGCAGGACGGCCGCGCGCAGGAGCGAGGCCAAGAGCGAGACCAAGAGCGCCCCCGCCAAGAAGGCGGCCGCGAAGAAGACCACGAAGGCGACCGCCAAGTCGACCTCCGCCGCGAAGAAGTCGGCGGCGTCCCCCAAGACCGGCGCGTCCGGCGCCAAGAAGTCCACCGCGACCACGGCCAAGAAGGCGGCCGCGAAGAAGACGACTCCCCGCAAGCGCGCGTCGGCCTGAGCAACCGGCGTACGCCTACGGGGAGTTCGAGGTCCTGCGGTCGGCGTCGAGGTGTCACACCCCTCGGGCGACCGGCTCGCCCAGCGCTTCGAGCTCCGCGTCCAGGTCGCGCGCGTGCACCTCGCGGGGCAGCGCGAACATGCCGAGCGCGACCAGCACCAGGATGCCGATCCCGTACCAGAGGCTGAGGTCGAAGCTCTTGACGAAGTTGTGGCTCACGGCCTTCTGGCCCTGCGCGGTCAGGATCGGCTGGACCTTGTCGGCGCCCTGCACCGAGGAGGGCAGACAGCTGGCCGGGACCTTGGTCGGGTCCGACTCGGCGGAGCGGTCGTGCACACAGGCCCGGAAGCCCTTGACGATGTCGTCGACGCCGCCCGCCGGGACGCCCGCGGTGACCAGTTCCTGGCGCAGCGCCGGGGTGACCTTGTCGACGCCGTGGTCGGAGTCGCTGGCCAGGTGGCCGAAGAAGAGCACACCGACCAGGGCGACGCCGAGCGCCATGCCGACCTGCTGGGTGGTGCCGAGCAGCCCGGAGGCCGAACCCGCGTCCTTGACCGGCACCTTGGTGAGGATCGCGTCGATCATCGGCGCCACCACCAGACCGAAGCCGAAGCCGGTGACGATCAGCGGCGCGATCATCTGCCAGGACGGAATGCCCGGGCCGTAGTGGTGCGCGACGAGGATGTACGCGCCGAACCCGGCCGCGTTCAGGAGCGCGCCGCCGATCAGCGTCATCCGCCCGATGCGCGGCGTGAACACCTCGACCGCGAGGCCGGAACCGGCGGCGGCGCCGACGGCGAAGGCCGCGCCCGTCAGACCGGCGCGCATCGGCGACCAGCCCAGACCCAGCTGCATGTACAGCGTCCACACCAGGAAGAAGCCGCCGAGCGCGATCCAGAAGAGCGTCCACACCAGCATGCCCGCGGTGAACGCGCGCTCCTTGAAGAGGCTGAGCACGACCAGCGGCGAGCCCACGGTCCGGGTGCGGTACCGCTCGAAGAGGGCCAGCAGGGCGAACACCACGACCGAGCCGCCCATCAGGACGTACGTCCAGGCGGGCCAGCCCAGCGTGCGGCCCTCGGCGAGCGGATAGACCAGCATCAGGATGCCGGTCACCGCGATCACCACGCCGATGGGGTCGAGCTTGGGCGCGGCCGGCGACTTCGACTCCCCGACGAAGAACCAGGCCGCGATCAACGCGCCGATGCCGACCGGGATGTTGACCAGGAAGATCGGGCGCCACTCCAGGTCGGCGATGTTCGCGTCGACCAGCACACCGCCGACGATCAGACCGGCCACGGACGCGGAGCCGAGCACACCGCCCCAGATGCCGAGCACCTTGCCGCGCTCCTCGGACGGGAACGTGACATGGATGATCGCGAGGATCTGCGGGACCATCAGTCCGGCCATCGAGCCCTGGAAGAACCGGGCGGCGATGAGCATGCCGGGGCCGCTGGCCACACCGCAGAGCGTCGAGGCGACGGTGAAGCCCGCGACGCCGATCAGGAACATCTTCTTACGGCCGAAGATGTCACCGAGGCGCCCGCCGGTGATCAGCAGGGCCGCGAAGCCGAGCACATAACCGGCCACCACCCATTCGATCTGCGTGTAGTCCGCGTGCAGGTCCTTCTGGATGCTCGGGATGACGACGTTGACGATCGTCACGTCGAGCATGTCCATGAACCCGGCGACCAGAACGATGATGAGTGCGAGCCAGCGGCGCGGGTCGAGCGTCGGCGCTTCGCCGTGCGCCGCCCCCGCGTGGCTGCCGCCGGGCAGGTCGGCTCCGGCGTGCGTGTCGTGAGTCATGGCGTGTCTACCTCTGGCCGATCGTGGTGACCGAGGCCGTCCCAGCCCGGTCATGACGGATGGAGCGTGATGGGGTGAGTGCCATTTACTGTTCTCCTCGCCCTACAAGGCAGGAAAAATTCGCGTCACAAGGATGACGAAGCAGGGTGTGGCGGTGTGACTTTTCGCAGGTCACATGCCGTATCCGCGGGTCACACCGGGGTCTTGTGAGAGCAGGTCCCGAGGCGGCCGGCCCGGCCGGACAGACCGCCGCCCCGCGAGAGCGGTAGGGAGCTCTCGCAGGGCGGGGGCGCGGCGGGCGGCGGACACGTGAAAGCGCCCTCCCGCACAGGGTGGTGAGCCGAAAGGGGATCTTCGGCACCCTGACTCGTCAAGGCACTCACACGCTCCGGCGACCTGAGCGGCCCAAGCGGAGTGAAGGCAGCCGGCGGCCCAAGTGGTCGACGTGACCCAGGTGACCCAAGTGGCCTGACCGGCTGAGGCGTTCTAAGTGTGCGGAGCTGCCTAAGTCGTTCAAGAGACCGGCTGCTCGGTGTACTCGGCGAGCAGGCGCTGCGCCACCGCGTCGGCCTCACCGGCCGGGACGAGAACGCCCTCGGGGGTCAGCCGCATCGGCTCGCTGCCGGCCATCCGCCAGTCGAACTTCGCGGCGAGCTCGAAGAGATCGGACTGGATCAGCGGCCCGCCCTTCTCGTGCTCGGCCGCCAGCGCGGTCGGGTGGTACAGCTCGTAACCGCCGGGCAGGTGCAGCGTCAGGAAGTGGCAGCCGCCGGAGAGGGTGGTGGACCAGGTGTGCTCGGTGCCCTTGGAGATGTGCGCCATCGAGCCGGGGCCGAGCGTCGTCACCTCGCCGTCGATGTACATGATCAAGGAGCCTTCGAGGACGTAGTACGTCTCGTCGGACTCGGCATGTGTGTGGAGCGGCGGCCCGGGAGTCGCGGCGGCTATCTCGCCCTCCACCATGGCGGCGGTACCACCTGTCGCGCCACTCGGCAGGACTATTTCAAACCCGCGGCGGCCGGCAGGACGGTCCTCGGGGCGGATGATGGTCGTCATGAAACCCTCTCTGGCTGGATTTCTTATCAAGTGGTTACGGGTTTAGCACGGGACGGCGGGTGCGGGTCAAGCAGCGCTCAACTTGTCCGTCATACGCGGCTCTAGCGGCACTCCGGCGGCTAATGCCGTCGGCCGACACGGCAGCGTGCGAGCGCGGGAATTCCGCAGTTGGACACTTGCGCAGAGCGGTCGTTGTCCCGTCAACGAAATTGCCGGGAGTTCACGGCTGTGGAGAAGGCCGTGGAGATACGTGGGGAGATACGTGTGGAGAAGAAAGACACGCGGTTGCCATGAGTGGCCGAATTCTCCGGGTGTCGTCGCTGAGATTTCACGATATGCGCGGGGCGTAGCGGCCGAGATGTACCGGTGGATACGACGCAGGGCGGGAGCAAGCGCTCTCGGCGCCCGCTCCCGCCCTGCGACCCGCACCGGTGTCAGCCCCGCGCGGGGGTCCGTACGTGCTCGGGGCGCGGCCCGTACCCGATCATCCGGGCGATCAGTTTGCCCACCGGCCGCACCCGGTCCGCGACCGCGATCACCCTCGGCGGCCGCGACTCGCGCGTCCCGTCGAGCGTCGGCGCGATGAGCTGGTTCTGCAGCAGGATCTGCATCCGCTGGATGGCGACCGTCGGCGGCAGCCGGCGCTTCTGCACGGCCGCCAGGTGCGCGGTGCTCAACGTGCCCAGCCGCAGCGGTTCGGCCAGCAGATTGGCGGTGGCCACCGCGTCCTGCACGGCGACGTTGATGCCGAACCCGCCGACCGGCGACATCGCGTGCGCGGCGTCCCCGATGAACAGCAGCCCCGGCCGGTACCAGCGCCGCAGCCGCTCCACCCGGACCTCCAGCATCCGGGCGTCCGAGAACTCGATCTTGTCCGGCCGGTCGCCCATCCACGGCAGCAGCGCCCGCACGCTCGCCCGCAGCGCGTCGATGCCCTCCGCCTTCAGCTGCGCGTACATGCCCTTGGGGATGACATAGGCGAACTGCCAGTAGTCCTCCCGGCAGATGCCGATGAGCAGACCCTCGGCGCCGAGGCGGATGAAGGTGTCCGGCGGATCGCTCTCCTCGCGCGGGATGCGGAACCACAGGTCGTCCATCGGCGCCCCGAACCCCCGCGGGACCAGCCCGGCCGGGGCCCGCAGCGCCGAGTCGCGGCCGTCGGCGGCCACCGTGAGCACCGCCCTGAGCTCGTGCTCGCCGTCGGCGTCCCGGTAGCGCACGCCCGCCGCCCGGTCGCCCTCGCGGATCAGCCCGTGCACCTCCGCGCCCATCTTCAGGTGGAAGTGGGGGTACGTGGCGGCCTCCTCGGCGAGCAGGCTGAGGAAGTCCCACTGCGGGACGAACGCGATGTACGGATACGCGCCGGACAGCAGCCGCTGGTCGGCGACGAGTACGTCACGGGTGTCGGTGACCATGTTGATCCCCGGCGTGGTGCGGTGCGGGAGCGCCAGGAACCGGTCCACCAGGCCGAGTTCGGCCATCACGTCCAGGGTGGAGGGGTGGATCGTGTCGCCGCGGAAGTCCCGCAGGAAGTCCCGGTGCTTCTCCAGGACGGTCACTTCGATGCCGGCCCGGGCCAGCAGCAGCCCCAGCATCGTGCCGGCCGGTCCACCGCCGACTACGCAGCAGGTGGTTGTCTCGGTTGCCATGTCGTGCCACCTCGGCGAGCTGATCGAACGGGTCGTCAATTGCCTTGTGGAGCAGTGAAGTTGGCTGCGCGGCGGGTCACCACGTCTGGCCGCCCTGCTGCCGGGTGGCGGCGTTGAGGCGGTTGTAGAAGTTGCTGACAGCGATCCACAGGACGAGGGCCGCGAGCGGCTGCTCCTCGTAGTGCCGGACGGCCTCGGCCCATACGTCGTCGGGGACCGGCTCGGTACGGTCGTTGAGGCGGGTCATCGACTCGGTGAGGGCGAGCGCGGCCCGCTCGGCGTCGGTGAAGTACGGCATCTCGCGCCAGGCGGCCACCGCGAGCAGGCGCTCCGCGCTCTCGCCGCCCTTCATCGCGTACCGGGTGCCGGAGTCCACGCAGGCGCTGCACGCGTTGATCTGGCTGGCCCGCAGATGCACGAGATGCATGGTGGTGGCGGGTACTCCGGCGCTGTGCGTGGCCTTCGTCAGCTCGCGAATGGCTTCCATCGCCCCCGGGACGACGGTCGCCGGGCTCGGCATCCTTGCTTCCATGACGGTTCTCCTGGCTGCCACTCGCGTCGTGGCCTTGGTTCCACTGTCATGGTGGTGACGGAACCGGACAGGAAAGTGTGACGGACGCTCCGCCGGGCTCGCGGCGGACTGCCGCGAGCCCGCTCAGCTCCTGGGACCTCCCACGGCGCCGGCTCCGTCCGGCTCCCCGCGTCTCACCGAACCCGGAGCCCTCCGGGACGGGTGGTCTGCTCGGGCCGCCGAGGTCAGTTGCCAGGGGACGCTGGTGACCATCACCCCGGGGGTGAAGAGGAGGCGGCTCTTGAGCCACAGGGCCGACTGGTTGTGCAGCAGGTTCTCCCACCAGTGGCCCACCACGTACTCGGGGATGAAGACCGCGACCACATCGCGCGGACTGTCCCGCCGCATCGAGCGTACGTATTCGACGACCGGCCGGGTGATCTCGCGGTACGGCGAGGCGAGCACCTTCAGGGGCACGCTGACGTCGAGCTCCTGCCAGCGGCGCTGGAGGTCGTCGGTGGCGGGCTTGTCGACGGCGACCGTGAGCGCTTCGAGGCGGTCCGGCTTGAAGGCGCGCGCGTACGCCAGGGCGCGCAGCGTCGGCTTGTGGACGGTGGAGACCAGGACCACGGCCAACACCCTTGACGGTGGCACCAGTTGCTCGCGCGGGTCCTCGACCGCGAGCTCGGCGGAGGTGGCGTCGTAGTGGCGCCGGATGCCCCGCATCATCACCCACAGCGCGAGCGCCGCGACCACCGCTAGCCAGGCGCCCTGGGTGAACTTGGTGATCAGGACGATCACCAGGACCAGGCCGGTGACGACCGCGCCCAGCGCGTTGACCACCCGCGCCGACTGGTGGCGGCGGCGTTCGGCGGGGTCGGGTTCGGTGCGCAGGGCGCGGTTCCAGTGCCGGACCATGCCGAGCTGGGAGAGCGTGAAGGAGGTGAACACGCCGAGGATGTAGAGGTGGATGAGGCCGGTGACGTCCGCCTTGTACGCCCACAGGAGCGCGCCCGCGACGACGGCGAGCGCCAGGATGCCGTTGGAGAAGGCGAGCCGGTCGCCCCGGTTGTGCAGCTGGCGGGGCAGATAGCGGTGCTGGGCCAGGATCGAGGAGAGCAGCGGGAAGCCGTTGAAGGCGGTGTTCGCGGCGAGGATCAGCACCAGCGCGGTGACCGTCTGGAGGAAGTAGAAGCCGATGCTGTGGTCGCCGCCGAAGACGGACGAGGCGAGCTGGGCGATGACGGTCTTCTGGGTGAAGGTGTCGCAGCTGCCGTCGATGCCGGTCAACTGGCAGGAGTCCTCGGTGATGTGGACCTTCGCCACGATCGCGAGGGCCGTGACGCCGACGAACATCACGACGGCGATGATGCCCATGGCGGCCATGGTGGACGCCGCGTTCTTCGCCTTGGGCTTGCGGAAGGCGGGCACGCCGTTGGATATCGCCTCCACGCCCGTCAGCGCGGTACAGCCGCTGGAGAAGGCGCGCAGCACCAGCATGACCAGCGCCATCCCGGCGAGGTGCTGGTCGCCGGGCTCGGCGTGGATGCCGTACGCGGCGGACTCGGCGACCGGCGCGTCCCCCAGCACGTACCGGATCAGACCGGTCGCGACCATGATGATCACGCCGCCGATGAAGAGGTAGGTCGGGGCGGCGAAGGCGCGGCCCGACTCGCGCACCCCGCGCAGGTTCATCGCGGTCAGGATCGCCACGAACGCGAGCGCGAGCAGCACGCGGTACGGGTTGAGCCCGGGCACCGCCGAGATGATGTTGTCGACGCCCGAGGCGACGGAGACGGCCACCGTCATCACGTAGTCGACGAGCAGGGACGCGGCCACCACCAGACCGGCCGAGGGGCCGAGGTTGCGCGACACCACCTCGTACGAACCGCCGCCGCTCGGATACGCGTGCACGACCTGGCGGTACGAGAGCACCACGACCGCCATCAGGGCGACGACCGCCGCCGCGATCCACGGCGTGAAGTGGAGATAGGCCAGCCCGCCCAGGGTCAGGACGAGCAGGATCTCCTGGGTCGCGTACGCCACCGAGGACAGCGGGTCGGAGGCGAAGATCGGCAGGGCGAGCCGCTTGGTCAGCAGGGTCTCGCCCAGCTCCTCGCTGCGCATCGCCCGGCCGATCACGAGACGCTTGAGGACACCAGTCACGTTCAGCACGCGGCGAGCGTATGAACGGCCACGTGGGCTTGAGTGTTAAGAATCCGTCAGGATCGATGACGCGGGTGGACGAACCATGACAAACCGGCTAGCCGAGGCCGGAGACCTTGAACACAGCGCGGGCCGTCTCGCCGTCGATCCGGGCCGAGACCTGGCGCAGCGCCGTCTCGCCGCAGCAGAGCATGCCGCGCGCCACGCTCGTACGGGCGCCCTCGTCCACGAAGCGCCACAGCGGCGGGTTGTGGACCAGCACCTGGGGGTCGATCTCGGCCCGGTTGCCGTCGGCGTCGCGCAGCAGCAGCCGCTGGGCGACCCCGTCCGACCAGCGCACCGACACCAGCCGGTCGGTGCGCACCGCGCGGGTGCGGGTCAGCGTGCGCGAGACCAGCAGACCCGGGCCGGCCGACACCCGGGCCGGCCACAGCACCGCGAGCAGCAGCGCGGCAAGTCCCAGCCACAGCGCGGCGCGCGGGGCGGTCAGGGTGCCCGCACTCGTGTCGATGAGCAGGAGCAGGCCGAGCACCACCGCCGCGCACCCACCCGCCGTGCGCGCCTCACCGGCCCATCCGAGGTCGTACGCGAGGGGTGCGGATGGCCGCGAGTCACGCGTCGTGGCGGTCGCCGCCGTGGCGGCGGACGCCCACGGGGATCTGCGCCGTCCCATGGCTCTCATGGCTCTCATGTTCCGTGACGCTAGGGCTCGGGCCGGGTCTGTCGTCGCGCGTTGACGAAGTGTTGATGGGCGGCCGGTAAGTCTTGACGGTGGTCATACGGAGCCCCTGACATCCGGCGCATGTGACGCCTTGTCAAGATGCCGTCAAGACGGAGCCTCGCGGCGTCAGGAGACCGTCAACACGGTCTGCGGCTCGAACGGTTGACCTGATGCTGGTGTTCGCACGGGATCGTACGAGCGGCCCGTGGCGAGGTGGGAGGGGCGCGTGAGTATCACCGCCGAGCAGAGCCAGGGGGCGGGGGCCCCGGTGACAGCAGGGAACCTCCCCGCGCCGGCCGTTCGTCACGGGGGGATCCCGCCGGCGCGGCCCGGAGGGGGGCCGCGCAAGGGGCAGCCGTGGCGACGGCCTTCAGTGGTCGTCGCCCGGCTGGCCCGCGAACTGCGGGCGGCGGCCGGGCGCCAGTGGTCCACGACGCCGGGCCGGCTGCGGTTCATGGGAACGGGCTGCGCGCTGCTCGGGGCCGGACTGCTGATCCTGCTGGTGGTCGCCGCCACCGGCGCGTCGGGCACCTGGGACGCCATCGAGCACCGCAACGCGCCCCGCACCGTCGCCGCGACCGAACTCGACCTGGCGCTCAACGACCTGGACGCCCAGACCGCCAACATCCTGCTGTCCAGCGGCGATTCGGGCACCGGAAAGGGCCGCCTCGACCGGTCGTACACCGAGGCGAGAGGCCGGTACACGAGCGCCCAGGAGACCATCAGCCGCTCGTTGCGCACGCTCGGGGCGGCCTCCGAGGGGGACAAGGGGACCGAGGACGCGGTGGTCGCGCTCACCGACGAGTTCGCGCACTACCAGGAGTTCGTCGGGCGGGCGCTGGAGAACGACGGGCACCCCGGCGGCAAGGACGCGGCCCGCGCCGACTACCGGTCCGCGACCGACCTCCTCGCCCATGTGATGCTGCCCGGCGCGGGTCGGCTCGTGGACGCCAACGACACGGTCTACCAGGCGGACTACCGTGCGGCGCACTCCGATGTGAACATCCAGCTGGCCGCCGAGATCGTCCTGGGCGGGCTGCTGGTGGCCGCCCTGGTCTGGCTGCAGATCCAGCTCGCCCGCCGTTTCGGGCGGGTCCTCAACCCGGGCCTGCTCGCGGCGACGCTGTGCGCGCTGGTCGCGGTCGCCAGCGGGGCACAGTTGCTGACCACCACCTCCCACCAGCTGACGGTGGCCCGCCACGACTCCTTCGACTCGGTGGTCGCGCTGTCCCGCTCCAAGGCCCTCGGCTACGACCTCAACGCGGACGAGAGCCGCTACCTCCTGGACCCCGACCACCGTACGGAGTACGCCACGGGCTTCCTGGAGAAGTCGCGGAGGCTGTACGGGGTGGCCGGGGACGACGTGGACGCGTACGGGACGCAGCTGGAGGTGACCTGGGCCGCGTACCGCAACGACAGCACGGACAAGAAGTTCACCGGCGAGTACCGCCGCGAGCTCGACAACCTCACGTTCCCGGGGGAGCGGGAGGCCGCCGAGAAGACGGTCGACGCGTTCGTGGTCTACCAGAGGGACGACCGCGAGTTCCGCGGCCTGGTCGCCCGGAACAAGATCCGGGAGGCCACCGAGTTCTGCGTCGGCTGGGCCCCGGACACCTCCAACGCGCACTTCGGCGCGTGGATGCAGGCGCTGGACGAGGTCACGGCGATCAACAGCCGCCACCACGCCCGGGCGATCGCCTCGGGCCGCACCGCGCTCGCCGACCTGGCCCCGACGGCCGGGGCCGGGCTGGTGCTGATGGTGGGACTGGTGGCGTGCGGGTTGCGGCCGCGGCTGGCGGAGTACCGCTGAGGGGCTGACGGGCGGGGCGGCCGGCCGCTGTGGCGCGCGGCCGCCCCCGCCACGGCGTTCAGGTCGCCGTGGCGCGGGGCATACGGGCTCAGCCGAGCCCCGGAACCATCGACACCAGCAGGTCGATCAGCTTGATCCCGACGAACGGCAGGACGAGCCCGCCGAGGCCGTAGACCGCGAGGTTGCGGCGGAGCAGGTCGTGCGCGGAGGCGGGGGTGTAGCGCACGCCCCGCAGGGCGAGCGGGATCAGCGCGACGATGATCAGGGCGTTGAAGATGATCGCCGAGGTGATGGCCGAGGTCGGGCTGTGCAGGCCCATCACGTTGAGGTGGTCGAGCCCCGGATAGGCGGAGGCGAACATCGCCGGGATGATCGCGAAGTACTTGGCCACGTCGTTGGTGATGGAGAACGTGGTCAACGCCCCCCGGGTGATGAGGAGTTGCTTGCCGATCTCGACGATCTCGATGAGCTTGGTCGGGTTGGAGTCGAGGTCGACCATGTTGCCGGCTTCCTTCGCGGCCGACGTGCCCGTGTTCATCGCGACACCGACATCCGCCTGGGCCAGCGCGGGTGCGTCGTTGGTGCCGTCGCCGGTCATCGCGACCAGCTTGCCGCCCGCCTGCTCCCGCTTGATGAGGGCGAGTTTGTCCTCGGGGGTGGCCTCGGCCAAGTAGTCGTCCAGGCCCGCCTCTTCCGCGATGGCCTTGGCGGTCAGGGGGTTGTCGCCGGTGATCATCACGGTACGGATGCCCATGCGGCGCAGTTCCGCGAACCGCTCGGCGATGCCGTCCTTGACCACGTCCTTGAGGTGGACGACACCGAGGACGCGGGGCCCGTTCCAGTCGTGGATGCCGACGAGGAGGGGTGTGCCGCCCGAGGTGGACACGGCGTCCGCGAACCGTCGTGCCTCGATGGGTACTTGGCCCCCGTACATCTGCACCCAGTCGATGACCTGGGCGGCGGCGCCCTTGCGGATGTGCGAGACGGCGCCGTTGTCCCAGCGCAGGTCGACCCCGCTCATCCGGGTCTGGGCGCTGAACTCCACGAACCGGGCGCCCTGGAGCTCCCCCTCGGCCGGCTCGCGCAGCCCGTACCGCTCCTTGGCGAGGACGACGACCGAGCGGCCCTCGGGGGTCTCGTCGGCGAGCGAGGCGAGCTGGGCGGCGTCCGCGAGGTGTGCCTCCTCGATGCCCGGCAGCGGCAGGAAGGCGGCGGCCTCGCGGTTGCCGAGGGTGATGGTGCCGGTCTTGTCGAGCAGCAGGGTGTTGACGTCACCGGCGGCCTCGACGGCCCGCCCGGACATCGCGAGGACGTTCCTCTGCACCAGCCGGTCCATGCCCGCGATGCCGATCGCCGAGAGCAGTGCGCCGATCGTCGTCGGGATCAGCGTCACCAGGAGCGCCACCAGGACGGTCGTGGACTGCGCGGCCTGCGCGTACTCGGCCATCGGCTGCACCGCGACCACCACCAGCACGAAGACGATGGTGAGCGCGGCGAGCAGGATGTTCAGGGCGATCTCGTTCGGCGTCTTCTGCCGGGACGCGCCCTCCACCAGGGCGATCATCCGGTCGAGGAAGCTGTGTCCGGGCCGCGAGGTGACCCGGACCACGATCCGGTCGGACAGGACGGTCGTGCCGCCGGTGACGCCCGAGCGGTCGCCGCCCGACTCCCGGATCACGGGCGCGGACTCGCCGGTGACGGCCGACTCGTCGACCGCCGCGACGCCGTCCACCACGTCTCCGTCCGCCGGGATCAGCTCGCCCGCCTCGACCAGCACGAAGTCGAACGGCTTGAGGTCGGTGGCCGCCACCGCCTCGGTGCGGGCGTGCCGCAGGTCGGTGCCGACCCGCCAGTTGTCGCGCAGCCGCAGCGCCACCGTGTCCGTCCGGGCCCGCCGCAGCGACTCGGCCTGGGCCTTCCCGCGCCCTTCGGCGACGGCCTCCGCGAGGTTCGCGAAGATCACGGTCAGCCAGAGCCAGACGCCGATCACCCAGGTGAAGACGGACGGGTGGACGAGCGCGGAGAGCGTGGTCAGCGCGGCCCCGATGGCGACCACGAAGAGCACGGGCGTACGCACCAGGGCGCGCGGATGCAGCTTGCGCAGGGCGTCGGGAAACGCCTTCAGCAGCTGTACGGGTTCGAACAGGCCTCCGGGGCGGCGACCGGCCCGACGCCCCGGCCGGGGGGCCTGCGGACCTCGGGGCGGGGGACCGGTCGGGGCCGGGGCGGGCGGGGCCTGCTGGGGAGCGGCGGGAGACATCGAGAAAGCCCTTCGGGGGCGGGAGATGTTCCGGGGCGGCGATGGTCGGGGCCGCACGGGAGCCGGGTCGGCGCCTGGGCCCCGGCGCCGACCCGGCCGGGTGGGACGCGGGGCGGGGAGGCGCTGCCGCGTACTACCGGAAGGTAGATCCATGCATGAGCCACGAAGGGCGTTTTGACGGCCTCCTAATGGCGTTCTGGCGGCCTTCGTACGGCTCGCCCGGAAGGAATTTCCGGCTGCCCCGTGACGGCTTGGCAGCGGTCGAATCCGGGTGGCCGCCCGGGATTGGCCGGGATCCGCGTATGAAAGGCGTCAAGGACGCAGGGGTGGCCGTATGGGGGCCGTCAACGGAACGTGCGGGGGCCGTGCGGAGAGGTTTGCTCTACAGGTCCGCTCGTTTCACGGCTCGTTTTCGGGCCTCTTCCAGTTTCAGGGAGCTTGCGATGGCCGACGTGGCCTTCGTCGTCACCACGATCGCGGTTTTCGCGTTGGTGGCGTTCATTGCCAAGGGGGTGGCGAAGCTGTGACTGCCGAGAACGTTGTCGGTCTGATCGTGGCGGTCGCCCTGCTGGGTTACCTCGTCCTCGCCCTCGTCAAGCCGGAGAGGTTCTGAGCGCCGCTATGTCTCCCGTTCTTTCCGGTGTGCTCCAGTTCGCCGCGCTCGCGGTCGCGCTGGGTCTGTCCTATCGTCCGCTGGGCGACTACATGGCCCGGGTCTACTCCTCCGACAGGCATCTGCGGGTCGAGAAGTGGATCTACAAGGCGGTCGGTGCGAACCCGAACACCGAGATGCGCTGGGCCGCGTATCTGCGCGGGGTGCTCGCGTTCTCTGCGGTCAGTGTCCTGTTCCTGTATCTGCTGCAGCGTGTGCAGGGGCATCTGCCGGGCTCGCTGGGGTTCGTGTCGATCCCGGCGGACCAGGCGTTCAACACGGCGGCGTCGTTCGTGTCGAACACGAACTGGCAGTCGTACTCGGGTGAGCAGTCGATGGGCCATGTCGTGCAGACGGGCGGCCTGGCGGTGCAGAACTTCGTGTCCGCGTCGGTGGGCATCGCGGTCGCGGTTGCCCTGGTGCGTGGTTTCGCGCGTTCCCGTACGGGTGAGCTGGGCAACTTCTGGTCCGACCTGGTGCGCGGCACGGTCCGCGTCCTGCTGCCGATCTCGGTGCTCGGCGCGCTCGTGCTGGTGGCGTGCGGGGCGATCCAGAACTTCTCCGGCATTCATGAGGTCGGGCAGTTCATGGGCGGCTCGCAGCAGTGGAACGGCGGGGCGGTCGCCTCGCAGGAGGCCATCAAGGAGCTGGGCACGAACGGCGGCGGTTACTTCAACGCCAACTCCGCTCACCCGTTCGAGAATCCCAACGGTGTCTCGAACCTGTTCGAGATCTTCCTGATCCTGGTGATCCCGCTCGCGCTGACCCGCACGTTCGGCAAGATGGTCGGCAGTGTCAGGCAGGGCTACGCGATCCTGGCGACGATGGTCACGATCTGGGTCGGTTTCACGGCCCTGATGATGTGGACCGAATTCGCCCACCACGGCCCGGCGTTCGATGTGGCGGGCGGGGCGATGGAGGGCAAGGAGACCCGCTTCGGTATCGGCGGCTCGTCCATCTTCTCGGTGGCGACGACGCTGACGTCGACGGGTGCGGTGAACTCGTTCCATTCCTCGTTCACGGGGTTCGGTGGTGGTATCCAGCTGCTGGGTATGCAGTTGGGTGAGATCGCGCCGGGCGGTACGGGTTCGGGTCTGTACGGCATGCTGATCATGGCGATCATCGCGGTGTTCATCGCGGGCCTGATGGTGGGGCGTACGCCGGAATACCTGGGCAAGAAGATCGGCACCCGTGAGATCAAGTTCGCGGCCTGCTACATCCTGATCACCCCGGCGCTGGTGCTGACGTTCACGGCGATCGCGATGGCGATGCCGTCGACGCGGGACTCGCTGGCCAACTCGGGCGCGCACGGCTTCTCCGAGGTCCTGTACGCGTACACCTCGGGTGCCAACAACAACGGCTCGGCGTTCGCGGGTCTGAACGCGAACACGCCGTGGTTCAACACCTCGATCGGTCTGGCGATGCTGCTGGGCCGGTTCCTGCCGATGGTGTTCGTCCTGGCGCTGGCGGGTTCGCTCGCCGAGCAGAAGCCGATCCCGGAGACCGCGGGCACCCTGCGTACCGAGAAGCCGCTGTTCACGGGCCTCCTGGTCGGCACGATCCTGATCGTCACCGGTCTGACCTACTTCCCGGCGCTCGCGCTGGGCCCGCTGGCCGAGGGGCTGGCGTCATGACGACCGACACCAAGAAGTCTGAGAACCCGAAGTCTGAGGACGAGATGTCCACTGCCACCCCAACCCGCGCCCCGCACAGCGACGTCCCCAGCGGTCACAAGGACCAGGGGAAGGTCGGCGGCGGCCTGTTCGACCCGAAGCAGCTGGTCAAGTCGTTCCCGGACGCGATCAGGAAGCTCAACCCGAAGACGATGGTCAAGTCTCCGGTGATGTTCGTGGTCGAGATCGGTTCCGTACTGACCACGGTCCTCGCGATCAAGCACCCGGGTGACTGGTTCGGCTGGGCGATCGCTGCCTGGCTGTGGCTGACCACGATCTTCGCGAACCTCGCGGAGGCGGTCGCGGAGGGCCGGGGCAAGGCGCAGGCCGACACCCTGCGCAAGGCCAAGACCGACACCGTGGCGCGACGGCTGTCCGCGGACGGCAAGAGCGAGGAGCAGGTCCCCGGCACCGAGCTGAAGATCGGCGACCTGGTCGTCTGTGAAGCGGGTGACATCATTCCCGGCGACGGTGACGTCGTCGAGGGTGTCGCGAGCGTCGACGAGTCGGCCATCACCGGTGAATCGGCTCCGGTGATCCGGGAGTCGGGCGGTGACCGTTCGGCGGTGACCGGCGGGACGAAGGTGCTGTCCGACCGGGTCGTCATCAAGATCACGACGAAGCCGGGCGAGACGTTCATCGACCGGATGATCAGCCTGGTCGAGGGCGCGGCCCGGCAGAAGACCCCCAATGAGATCGCTCTCAACATCCTGCTGGCGTCGCTGACGATCGTCTTCCTGCTGGCGGTGGTCACGCTCCAGCCGTTCGCGAAGTACGCGAACGCCGAGCAGTCCATGATCGTCCTCGCGGCCCTGCTGGTCTGCCTGATCCCGACCACGATCGGCGCGCTGCTCTCGGCGATCGGCATCGCGGGCATGGACCGGCTCGTCCAGAGGAATGTCCTCGCGATGTCGGGCCGCGCGGTCGAGGCGGCGGGCGACGTCTCGACGCTGCTCCTCGACAAGACCGGCACCATCACGCTCGGCAACCGCCAGGCATCCGAGTTCGTCCCCGTACGCGGCACGACGGCCGCCGAGCTCGCGGACGCCGCCCAGCTCTCCTCGCTCGCCGACGAGACCCCCGAGGGCCGCTCCATCGTCGTCCTGGCGAAGGAGACGTACGGGCTGCGCGAGCGCCACCAGGGCGAACTCGTGGACGCCGAGTGGATCGCCTTCACCGCCCAGACCCGCATGTCGGGCGTGGACGTCGACGGACGCAAGGTCCGCAAGGGCGCGACCGGTTCGGTGGTGGCCTGGGTCAAGGAGCGCGGCGGCGAGGTCTCGGCCGAGGCGCAGCAGCTGACCGACACCATCTCGCAGGCGGGCGGCACCCCGCTGCTCGTCGCCGCCGAGGACGCCGACGGCGCCCGGGTCCTGGGGGTCATCCACCTCAAGGATGTGGTGAAGGAGGGGATGCGGGAGCGGTTCGACGAGCTGCGCCGGATGGGCATCAAGACGGTCATGATCACGGGTGACAACCCGCTGACCGCGAAGGCCATCGCCGAGGAGGCGGGCGTCGACGACTTCCTCGCCGAGGCCACCCCCGAGGACAAGATGGCGCTGATCAAGCGGGAGCAGGCGGGCGGCAAGCTGGTCGCGATGACCGGTGACGGCACCAACGACGCACCCGCGCTGGCTCAGGCGGATGTCGGTGTCGCGATGAACACGGGCACGTCGGCCGCGAAGGAGGCCGGCAACATGGTCGACCTCGACTCCAACCCGACCAAGCTCATCGAGATCGTCGAGATCGGCAAGCAGCTCCTGATCACCCGGGGCGCGCTGACCACGTTCTCGATCGCCAACGACGTCGCGAAGTACTTCGCGATCATCCCGGCGATGTTCGCGGTGGTCTACCCCGGCCTGGACAAGCTCAACATCATGGCCCTGTCCAGCCCCAAGTCCGCGATCCTCTCGGCGGTCATCTTCAACGCGCTGATCATCATCGCGCTCGTCCCGCTCGCCCTCAAGGGCGTGCAGTACAAGCCGACCAGCGCCGACAAGATGCTGCGGCGCAACCTCGGCATCTACGGCCTGGGCGGATTGATCGCCCCGTTCATCGGCATCAAGATCATCGACCTGCTCATCTCCCTCATCCCCGGAATCGGCTGACCTGCCATGAACAACTCTGTCGCAAACACCGCCCGCCTGCTCGGCGCGGGCCTGCGGGCCCTGCTGGTCCTCACCGTGATCTGCGGCGTCATCTACCCGCTCGCCGTGACCGGCATCGCCCAGGCCGCGTTCGGCAACAAGGCCAACGGCTCCGAGATCAAGTCCCAGGGCAAGGTGGTCGGCTCCACGCTGATCGGCCAGAGCTACAACCTCCCGAAGAAGAACCCGGACGACGCCAACGAGGCCGCCCGCCCCGACCTGCACTGGTTCCAGCCCCGGCCCTCCGCCGGTCTCGGCTCCAACAAGGCCAACGGCCTCAACACCCAGTACGACCTGCTGGTCTCCGGTGCCACCAACCTCTCCGGCGACAACGAAAAGCTGATCCAGCAGGTCAAGGACGCCAAGGCCGCCGTGGTCAAGGACAACTCGACGGCCACGTACAAGGTGAACCCGTCCGACGTCCCCGCCGAAGCGGTCACCTCCTCCGGCTCGGGCCTGGACCCCGACATCTCCCCCACCTACGCCAAGCTCCAGATCCACCGCGTCGCCGAGGTCAACCACCTCGACGTCAAGCAGGTCGAGAAGCTGGTCGCGGACAACACCACCGGCCGGATCCTCGGTTTCATCGGCGAACCCCGGGTCAACGTCCTCAAGTTGAACATCGCGCTGAAGTCCCTGGTCGCGAAGTGACGGTGACGGTGTGAGCGCGGCGGGGTTACGGGTGCGGGTGCGGACATGGAGCGCGAGTGGCGGAAAGGCGGCGTACCGATGACCCGGGTGCTGGTGGTGGAGGACGAACCACAGCTCGTACGGGCCCTGGAGATCAACCTCCGAGCGCGGAAGTACGACGTCGACGCGGCGGGGGACGGCGCGACCGCGCTGAGCCTGGCGGCCCAGCACCCGCCGGACGCGGTCCTGCTCGACCTGGGCCTGCCGGACATGGACGGCATCCAGGTCATGCGGACGCTCCGCCGCTGGTCACGGGCCCCGATCCTGGTGGTCTCGGCCCGTAACACCTCCGACGAGAAGGTCGAGGCGCTGGACGCGGGCGCGGACGACTACATCACCAAGCCGTTCAGCATGAACGAGCTGCTCGCCCGGCTGCGCGCGGCTACCCGCCGTACGGACGGGCCGAGGGGCGGGGCGGAGCCGGCCGTGGGGCAGGGTGTGGAGCCGGGGGTGGTGCGGGCCGGGGGGTTCACGCTCGACCTGCCGGCGAAGAAGGCGACGCGTGACGGCGCCGCCATCCGCCTCACCCCCACGGAATGGCACCTCCTGGAGGTCCTGATCCGCAACCGGGGCCGCCTGGTCACCCAGCGGCAGCTGCTCCAGGAGGTCTGGGGCCCGACGTACCGGACGCAGAGCAACTATCTGCGGGTGTACATGGCCCAGTTGAGACGGAAACTGGAAGCGGATCCGTCGCATCCGAGGTATCTGGTGACGGCACCGGGAATGGGGTACCGCTTCGAGGCGTGAGGGCCGCCGCGATGCGGGGCGGGAGGACCGCTCATAGACTGACGGCGACGATATGTCCCCGTTAGTCCCATGAGGGGTCCTGAGTGGTCCCGAGTGGTCCCGAGTGGTCCCGAGTGGTCCGATT
The DNA here is from genome assembly GCF_043198895.1 of Streptomyces sp. NPDC048696. Classification (NCBI taxonomy): domain Bacteria; kingdom Bacillati; phylum Actinomycetota; class Actinomycetes; order Kitasatosporales; family Streptomycetaceae; genus Streptomyces; species Streptomyces sp. NPDC048696. The sequence continues at coordinate 37,248 of NZ_JBICVJ010000007.1, forward strand.
AGGGAGATGGCGATCCATGTCGAAACGAGGCAACAAGCGCCGCGCGCGGAAGAAGAAGAGCGCCAACCACGGAAAGCGCCCGAACACCTGAAACCCGTGCCCCAGGAGCACCGCGGACGTCTTGCGGGCTCCGGCCCCGGCTGCTGCCATGGTGATGGCATCAGCCGGGGTTTTTGTCGTCGGGGGCCGGGGCTGGGGGCTCAGGTGGGCGATCTGCGGATTACGGCATGGCAGCGGTACGGCCACGACCGGCTGTATGTGAACCTGCGCGACGGTACGGCGGTGGCGTACCTCGACCGGGCGACGGGCCGGGTCACGGTGGTGCGCCCGGAGTACCGCGTCGCCGCGAACGAGGCGCTGGCCGGGTACGTGGCCGCGCTCCCGGCGGACAGACCCCCGCCGCGTCCGGCGCCCCGCCCGCTGCCCGCGCTGGACGCGGCCCACGACCTGGCCCTGAACCGCCCCGGCGCGGCACTGCGCGCCAAGCTCGCGGCGGAGGGCCCGGGCCCGCTGCGCCGGGCCGCCGACCGCCTGCTGCGCCGCGACTCCCCGTGGGACTCCTGGCGCAAGGGCCTGGCGGGCGAGCAGCGCGTAGGGCGTGAGCTGCGCCGATTACGGGCGGTGGCGTCGGGCTGGCGAGTCCTGCACTCCATCGCCCTGCCGCGAGGAGTCGACATAGACCACCTGCTCCTCGGCCCGGGCGGCGCGTTCAGCATCAACACCAAGCACCACGAGGGCAGAACGGTCTGGGTCGGCGACGACGTCGTCAAGGTCGACCACGGCAGACCCCACCCGTACGTCCGCAAAAGCCGCTCCGAGGCGCGGCGCGTGCGGCGGGTCCTGGAGGGCTACTGCGACTTCGACGTCCCGGTGACCCCGGTCCTGGTCTTCGTCGGCGTACGCCGCCTGGACCGGGCGGTCACCCAACTCGACGTACGCGTCTACCGCGAACGCGACCTGGCGGCCCTGGCTCCGACGAACGGGGTGTTCAGCGGGGAGCAGGTGGAGCGGCTGTACGAGATCGCGCGGCGGGGGAGTGTGTGGAGGGAGGCGTGAGGACGCATCCGTTGCCGTAGTCGTTTGTCGCTGTCGTGCGGGCCCACAATGTCCGCATGGACGTGGACCTGGAAGCGGCGCGCGCGTTGCTCGCCATCGCCCTGGAAGAGGCCCGGGCGGGCCGAGCCGAGGGCGGCATCCCCATCGGAGCGGCCCTCTTCGACGCGACCGGCACACTCCTCGGCCGGGGCCACAACCGCCGAGTCCAGGACGACGACCCGTCCACCCACGCGGAGACGGCGGCGTTCCGCGCCGCGGGCCGCCAGCCCACGTACCGCGGCACGACGATGGTGACGACCCTGGCCCCGTGCTGGTACTGCAGCGGCCTGGTCCGCCAGTTCGGCATCTCCCGGGTGGTCATCGGCGAGGCGCGGACGTTCCGGGGTGGGGAGGAGTGGCTGGCGGAGCACGGGGTGGAGCTCGTGGTCGTCGATGACGCGGAATGCCGGGAGTTGATGCGGGAGTTCATCGCGGCTCGGCCGGGGCTGTGGGGCGAGGACATCGGGGAGCCGTCGCCGGGTGGATAGCTGGTCCGGCCCGGGTGCGCGTACTTGTGGCTGGCAGCGGGCGGGGGCGAAAGGCTCCCCGGCCACAGATAGCCAGGTCAGGGGTGGTGCCACCATGGGGAACCTGTGAGCCTGCTGTTAGAGTCGCCCCACTTGCGTGGGGGGTTACGGCCGGGGGGCCTGTTCACTTCGTCCGACGGCGGTATGCGTATTCCCTGCCGCCGTGTCCTTCCATGCCTTCGTGAGGCTTGCGGGAGGGACCATCTTGAGACGTCACACGCTCGTGCGGAGCGCGGTCGCGGCGGTGCTGGGGTTCACCGCGGGAATCGTGCCGCTGAGCGGATCGCCTGCGAGCGCGGCGGAGATGCCCGGTGAGGTTGTCATCCCAGCCGAGCAGCAGACGGATCCCGACGCGGCCGACCTGGTGGGTGCGGGCGAGACGGGCTATCTCTGGGGCGTGCCCGGACAGGGGTACAACTGGACTTCGTACCTCGACGGTTCCACTCGATGGCTCGCCGTTCCCAGCGGGATGCGGGTGGAGGCTCACGGCACGGGCACGGACGTGGTCGCGTTCGCCAACGACGTTCAGCGTTTCGTCGTCCAGCGCAACATGAAGGACGGCTCGGAACGGACCATCGGCCTCCACGACGGGCAGTCCTTGGAGGGTTACTTCGACGACGTGGTGGTGACCAGCGAGCGCCTCCAGGACCGGACGAGCCGGATTCACCTGTTGTTCTGGGAGAACGGAGACGTCGTCGACCGTGTGGTTTCCGGGCTGCCCGAGGGCGCGGAACTGCTGCACGGCCATACTCAGAGCGGCAAGAGCGGAGCGCTCGCCTTCTATGAGCCGAGTGGTGGTCAGCCAAGTGCCGTGTGGATCGACCGTTCCGGTCAGGCCCGCCCGGCAAATGTGCGGGGCGTATCGCGCAGCACCTTCAGTGGGGATCGCTACGTCCAGTGGTGGCCGAGCGGCCTCGTACGGGTGTGGAATACCGCCGACTTCTCCGCGCCCGTCAGCGACTTCAAGATCACCATCCCTTACGACGAGCAGTCGGATCTGATCGGGGTCGTGGGGAACGATCTTCTGGTCGCCCGCAACAATCCGGGTGACGCCCGGCTGGACACTGCTCCCAATCGTCGCATCGTCGCGGTCCCGCTGGGTGGTGGTCCGGAGCGCCTGGTGATCGACAAGGCGGCCGCGCGCCCGGTCTTCAAAGCCGATGGGACGCTGCTGGTCGCACGGGCCGGTGAGGCAGGCGAGGAGTCGGCGCGGTCGGTGTACGCGGTGCGGCCGGGCGCTGACGGCGCGTTCACGGTCGACAAGGTCGCGGACGCTCCCAAGGTTCGTACGCTGATCGAGGGCATGTCCATGGCCCAGGGCCAGTTGGCCACGGTCGACCAGGTGCCGTGGAGACACTTGCGGCTCCGCCGGAGCGACATATCGGTCGCAGGCCCGCTGAAGGCCGGGCCGCGCATCGACCGAGGTTCCGGTGACCACGTCTTCTCCGAGGGCTGCACCGGAGAGTTGTGCCCGGCTCTCCAGGCCACGGGTGACGGCCGAGTGGTGTACGACTCGTACGAAGACCGCGACCTGCACGTGCTCGCCGACGGTGCGTCGCTGCCCGGTGGGAAGGTTTCCCTCCCGCCCGAGGCCTTTCCTCAGCTCGACAGGTCCCACGCGTCCGGGCGCTATGAAGCCGTGGCCTTCAGAGGCTCGGCCGACGACAGGTACGCGCATCACATCCAGGTGATCGATCTGGATACCGGAAGGCCGGTGTACACCAGCCCGGGGTCCAAGGAACTGCCTTCGTATGGGATGGCCGGCTCCACTCTGTGGGTCGAGGACGAGGACAACCGCCCCGGTGCCCTGTACGCCGTGGACGTCCGTACCGGCAAGGTCGTCAGCAGGCCGCGGGTGGCGGACTGCGGCATCACGCGTGTGCAGGCCAACGCGGGCTTCGTCTACTGGGCCTGTGATGCGGCCGGCCTGTCGGTTCCGTCCGCATCGGGCGTGTACGACCTGGCAGCCGAGCGGTCCATCCGGCTGCCCGAGCACCGGAGCGCCATGCTCGGTGACGGGTATGTGGCCTGGGAGAAGGACGGTGTCCTGAACGTCACCGACTTCCGAGGGGCAACCGGCACCCGTGCTGTCGGCCGCCCCGTCCTGCAGGACAAGGACAAGGGCTGGACAGTGGACCGCTTCGGCGGGCCGGTCGCCTACGCCGACAAGGACGGCGACGTCCACCTCGTCCCCTCCGGTGTGAAGACCTCCGACCTCGACGTGATCGACGCGGACACGCCGGCGTCCGCCAATGGCAAGTCCGGTGAATGGAAGGCCCGTTGGTGGCTCTCGAAACCGGCTTCCTCTTGGCAGCTGGTGCTGAGGAACGCGTCCTCGGGCGCAACGGTCCGTACGTTCGACGGCGGCGAAGCGCGAGGGCTCCTCAAGTCGGCCTGGGACGGCAAGGATTCGGCCGGGCAGCTGCTCCCCAAGGGTGCCTACACCTGGAGTCTGACCGCGCGTCCCGCCGACGGGCAGGGGAGTGTGCTCAGCCGGAGCGGCACGGTCACCCTGACGGGCGGCCTGCCGGTCGCCCGTGACCACGTCGGCCCGAGCGGCCCGGACGGTGTCGGCGACCTGCTGGCGTTCACGCCTGGCGGAGTCGCCGACTTCCGCGCGGGCACCGGCCGGGGAGGGATGGACGCAAAGGTCTCGGCGAGCGGCTGGACGGGCACCGGCACGGTCACCGCAGCGGTTCCGTTCGGAGACGTGAACGGGGACGGCTGCAACGACGTGCTCGTACGGCTGAGCAGCGGAGAGCTGCGCGTCCACGAGCCCGCCTGCGGGACGGCACTGGCCCCTTCCACGCCGTACACGAGGATCGGTGGCGGCTGGAACATGTTCGACGCGCTGACGTCGCCGGGAGACATGACGGGTGACGGCCGCCCGGATCTCGTAGCGCGCCAGGCGTCCACCGGCGACCTCTACCTGTACGAGAACGACGGCGCGGGCAACTTCAAGCCCCGTGTACGGATCGGCACCGGCTGGAAGGGTTACCTCCTGGCCGGAGCCGGAGACCTCGACGGGGACGGCAAGTCGGATCTCCTCGCCCGCGATGCCGCGGGGGTGCTGTGGCTGTACCCGGGCACGGGCAACGGCACGCTCGCCACCCGTACCAAGGTGGGCGGCGGATGGCAGATCTACAACGCGCTCGTCGGCGCCGGCGATCTCAACCACGACGGCAAGCCCGACCTGCTCGCCCGCGACACGTCCGGCGTCCTGTGGTCCTACGCCGGCGACGGCAGGGGCAACCTGGCGGGCCGCGCGAAGATCGGTGGAGGCTGGCAGATGTACAAGGACCTCTTCTAAGTCCGGCAAGAAGCTGTTACCGCGATGCGTGACGCTGCATCGCCGTGCCGGGAGCGGGGCCGATGCCCCGCTCCCGGCACCGCACTCTCTCCGCTGCGGTGCCGTGGCGGCGGCAGGATCCGCTTTCTGCGGCTCGGAGTTGCCACCGCACGCCATCGGCGGTCGGCCGTCCGCCCGTACGGGGGCAGAGTGCTCCGATGCGCACCGGCTCGTACGCCCCTGTCGTCGAGTGCATGATCTCGGGCGACGGCAGCACCCAGGGTGGCGCGGCGGAGTTCACAGCGGAGACGGTCGGGACCGTGCTTCAAGAGGCTTGTCAGCAGGCCGACTTGGAGCTGTCGGGTGCAGGGCTGGTGCGGCTGGGGCCGACCACGTCATCGGCCGCAGCGTGGGTGATCTCTGTCGTTGCGGTACTTCTCTGCTGTACTGCAATCGAGGTGTGCCAGATCGTCAGGCGCGGCGCCACGCTTCGAAAAATCGCTCGCGATCCTGCGCCGTTTCGAACTCCCGTCGACTGGCCAGAGCCACGCGCCATGCGCTCATCTCTGCGTCTCGTAGCCACAGCTCGCCCCCGTAGCTGCCACCGACACCGATGGTGCGGCGATCCAGGGCTGAGCCGATGACCTCGGCCACAGCGGTGCGCTGAGATGGTTCCAGTCCTTCCAAGAAGCTCAGAACGCGGGAGGCGATGCCGCTCTCGTTGCCATTGTGGATGTGGTCGAAAAAGGGGCCGCCCATATTGGCAGGATCGATATCCATGGCTCCGCGGCCGCCGGCATCACGCATGCGCTTCCAGAAGCTTCGCCCGTCTTCGGTTCCTGGCAACGGGAGCGCCGCAAACAGGTCGATCAAGTGACCGTTAGCAGCTTGGTTGTACGCGGTGTCGCAGGTTGCGGCAGCGGCGATTGCGGCGACGTGGCTGGCAGTGAGGTCGCTGTCTTCGGGCCAGTCGAGTGGGACGTTGAGCTTCTGCGTGAGGTGCTGTTCTAACTCGTCGTGCTCATCGGGCTGTTCCCTGCTGATACGCCGGTTCACGATCACGCTGTCCCCCCTGGGGCTGCGGTCCGATACTCGGATCTGCCAGCATGCCAGCGTCGGGTGTCTTGCCGTGGGTGCTTTCTGGACGAGCTGGCTCGTCATCGTGAGCCCCGAGCCTTGACCGGCCGACTGCTTCGTCCCGAACCAATTTGGGTGGGGCCGCTGCCTTGGGCTGGTGTTCCTGTCACCTGCGCGGTCGGTCCACAGACGTCCGCGCTCGTCCGTCGTTGTCCGTCGGCGTTGTCACGCAATAGACACTCACCCGTGCCTGTGCCCTACTTCTTGCGACGCTTGCTCGCCCTCTTCTTCAGCTCGGCCTGGCCGCGCTTCGTCCAGTCACCTTGGTGGCGGTAGCACCGTGACGTGCCCTTCATCGTTTTGTTCTGGCAACGCCTCCCAGCCGCCGTCGGCCAGCCGCACGTGCCCTGCTTCCACTCTCCCACCGCTCGCCCCCCCCCGGTAGTTCGCCCGAAGACTCGGCCAGCACCCAGCGTGCGGCGCGGTGCCATTACTGGGTAGGGCGCAGAGCCAGCGATGTGAAAGCTCCATGCGCGCGCGAGTCGGTACAACACGTCGCGTGTGCACCGTGCGAAGGGGAAGCAAGAGTGCGTCTACATGTGGCCAGTCTTCAACTGCCGTCAGCTGGGTCTGCCAGTACCAGGGGCACCGCGGGCGGCAGCCAGGGAGCGCTGTCACTCCGCTCAAGCACCGGCGCCGGGCAGTCATCCGGCAACGGGCTCCCGTCGATCACGGCCTCAAGATTTCATGACTTGGGGGCCGGTAATTCAAACCCGGTCCCCAAGTTCCGTATGTAGTGTGCCGCTTAGAAGTGCAGAACGGCGTAAAGGTCATAGATTACGCCGCCGTGGTGAGAGCAAGCTCCTCGCTTTCCGATGGAGCCCGATGGCCAACCATCGGCACACTGCGCCGGGCTTGGCATGTCGACGGATGTCACGGTTTCTGGAGTGTTCAGCACCTGTTGGGCTACGGAACGATCTGACCAGTCGAAGCAGGACTGATACTGGAGGACGACTCTCGATGCTTCACCCAGATACTTTCGACGCTGGTTGTATGCAATCAGAATCCACCTGTCCGTAGCGTTGGATTCCGGAATGTATGCGTTGTTGGGCCAGGGAGACGAGATCGGGTCCCCGATGACTGGAATTTTCTCCAGGTCGGCTTCTTTCACCGCTGCCGCGCGCTGGCTCCGGGGAGATTTGCAGGCTGCCTCGGCCGCATCGTGCTGCCACGCCCGCCATGTGCTCCAAGCGATCATGGCGACGATGAGGCTGAGCGCCCCCATGGCGACGATCTTCACTCTTCGGACAAGCTGCGCGTCCTGCCGTGCCAGCACGTCGCGTCGCTCGCGGTGCAGTTCGGCAGCCCGCTCCCTTTCCGCTGGCGTGGCGTGGTGGCGGCACCCTCCGGTTTGCGTCGCTCGGAGTCGGCACGGCGTGCCCTTGGTGGTCGGCCGTCCACACAGAGGTGACGGCCTTGCGCTCGGCCGGGACTGGTAGCGGCTTCGGCTTGCCGGGCGCCGGGGTCTTCGCGGCATAGAGGCGTTATAGCGAGTGCGAGCCCGGCCGTCTCCCGGTCTCACAACTCTCGTTGGAGATCCTTCAGCGCGCGAGCCGCCGCGGTGGTGGGCGGGCGTGCAGACCTGGGGGAAGGCGTCCAAGGTCGGTGCGTCGTCATTACGTGATCACTGGCAATCAGTCGCTTCCGGCGGCACCCGCCTGCGCACGCAAGAAGACCCCGCACCCAGCAAAGTGGCTGGTGGCGGGGTCTTTAGGCACCTTCTGCAAGGTGCCCCCGGCAGGATTCGAACCTGCGCACACGGCTCCGGAGGCCGTTGCTCTATCCCCTGAGCTACGGGGGCGTTCACCGCGCTTGGCGGCGACGGGTAGAACCCTACCAGCTCCTGCGGGGTCGCTGTGAACAGGTATTTCGGGTGGTCGGCGGGGGCGGGGTCCCCCGCAGGGGGCGGAAGTGGGGAAAACCCGGACGCGGCGACGGTCGCGGACCTAACCTCAAGATGTGTCAGGCGTGTCCGGCCGGGTGCTTGTTGTCGACGACAACAAGGTCATCCGGCAGCTGATCAGGGTCAACCTTGAGCTGGAGGGCTTCGAGGTCGTGACCGCGGCCGATGGTGCCGAGTGTCTGGAAGTGGTGCATCGGGTCTGTCCTGATGTGATCACTCTGGACGTCGTGATGCCACGGCTCGACGGGCTGCGTACGGCCGCGCGGCTGCGGTCGGATCCGCGTACGAGTCGGCTGCCGCTCGCGATCGTCAGTGCGTGTACGCAGTACGAGGTCGAGACCGGGCTCGCGGCCGGCGTCGACGCGTTCCTGGCCAAGCCCTTCGAGCCGGCCGAGCTGGTCAAGGTCGTACGACAGCTGATGCATCGGGAGGCTCCGCCGTCTCCCGACGGCAACAGGCAGCCCGGCCGAGCCGGGCGCGCGGCCGGCACCTCCCGGGGATGACGGATGACCGATGACCGATGACCGATGACGGATGACATGGGGATGAGAGCCGTCCCCTTGGCGATGGGGATGAGACCTGTCCCCTTGGCAGCGTGTGCGCCCTGCTTTCTGAGGTGAGTGGCGCTTGAGCCTGCGTCCCGGTGGCTCGGATTGGCGGGTCGCGGCCTCGGTGTCGGTGAGCTCGTTGGCGGCGCGGCTCCGCCCCGTCCCCGCCGCACACACCTCCCCCCCCGCCCCCCCCGGAGGGCCCGCTCACATCGCGAAACCGGTTGGCCGACCCACCCCCCCTCTCCCATACGCTTGTCCCGTGACCCCCGCCGAGCTCTCCCTTACCGTCGTGCGTGCCGTGCGCAGCGCCGTCGACGAGGGTGTGCTGTGTGTGGACGTGCCCGCCGGGCGGGACGTCAAGGTGGAGCGGCCGCGGCCCGGTGGGGTCGGGGACTACGCCAGTCCCGTCGCCCTCAAGCTGGCCGCCGCCTCCGGGCTCGCGCCCCGCGCCGTGGCCGAGGCGTTGCGCGGGCGGCTCGCCGACGCGCCCGGGGTCGCCCGCGTCGATATCAGCGGACCCGGGTTCCTGAACTTCACCCTGGACGCCGCGTCCGCCCAGGACGAGCACGTACGACTCGTACGTACGGTCCTCGCGCTCGGACCCCGGTACGGGCACGGCGACGCCCTCGCCGGGCAGCACATCGCCTTCGCCCGCGTGGACGAGCCCCGCGCCCTCGCCGTCACCTCAGCCGCCGTGGAGCTGCTGCGCTCACAGGGGGCCACCGCCGAGATCGGCTCGTACGGGAACGAGCGGCCGCACGTCCTGCCGGACCAGGGCGGCCTCCCCGACCTCGTCGGGCCCGAAGCCGCCCGGTGGGCCTACCTCCGCGCCGCTCCGCACGACCGGCCCGCCCCCGCCGCCGAGCTGCTCGCCCAGCGCGACAGCAACCCGTACTTCCGGGTGCGCTACGCCTACACCCGTACCCGCGCCCTCACCCGTAACGCCCACGCCCTCGGCTTCACCAGCGCCCCCGGCGACCTCGGCCTCGGAGCCAACCCCGGCGCCCCCGGCCCCGCAGCGAACCCCGGCCCCACCGCAACCGGCGTCGACCTCCTCACCCACCTGGCCGATCACCCCCCCACCCTCCTCCGCGCCGCCGAGCTCCGCGCCCCCGACCGGGTCGCCCGGCACCTCGAAGGCGTCGCCGACGCCCTGCTCGACTTTCAGCACTGTGTGCTGCCTCTCGGTGACGAGAAACCCTTGGCCGCCCACCGTGCCCGGCTCGCGCTCGCCGAAGCCGCCGGGGCGGTGCTGGCCGGTGGCCTGTCCCTGTTCGGCATCCGCGTACCCGAATACCTGTGAGAGTTGAGAGACAGCAATGAGCCGTTCCGCACACCCCGCCGGGCCCCGTCACGCAGATGTCCTTCCCGAGGGGCGCTCCATCGCAGGCACAGTGCCGCCCGCCGACCTCAACTCCCTTGACCCGAAGGTCTGGTCGCAGACCGTCGGTCGCAACACCGACGGTGTCGCCACCGTCGGCGGCCTCGATGTCACCGCGCTCGCCGAGGAGTTCGGCACCCCGGCCTACTTCCTCGACGAAGTCGACTTCCGCGCCCGCTGCCGCGCCTGGGCCGACGCCTTCGGCAAGGATGCCGATGTGTTCTACGCCGGTAAGGCTTTTCTTTCGCGGGCCATCGTCCGGTGGCTGCATGAAGAAGGGCTCAACCTCGATGTCTGCTCCGGCACCGAACTCGCCACCGCTCTCTCGGCCGGAATGCCCGCCGAGCGCATCGCTTTCCACGGCAACAACAAGTCCGAGGACGAAATCACGCGGGCCGTCGAAGTCGGCGTCGGGCGCATTGTCCTCGACTCGTTCCAGGAAATCGTTCGCGTCGCCCACATCGCCCAGAGCCTCGGCAAGCGTCAGCGCGTCCAGATCCGTGTGACCGTCGGCGTCGAGGCGCACACCCATGAATTCATCGCCACCGCCCACGAGGACCAGAAGTTCGGGATCGCGCTGGCCGGGGGGCAGGCCGCCGAGGCCGTGCGGCGCGCCCTGAAGCTGGATGGTCTTGAGCTGATCGGGATCCACTCGCACATCGGGTCGCAGATCTTCGACATGGCCGGGTTCGAAGTCTCCGCCCGGCGCGTTGTCCAGCTCCTCGCCGAGGTGCGGGACGAGCACGGGGTCGAGCTGCCCGAGATCGACCTCGGTGGCGGGCTCGGCATCGCGTACACCTCCGACGACGACCCCCGCGAGCCGCACGAGATCGCCAAGGCGCTCAACGAGATCGTCTCGCGCGAGTGCGAGGCCGCCGGGCTGCGTACGCCGCGGATCTCCGTCGAGCCGGGGCGCGCCATCGTCGGGCCCAGCGCCTTCACGCTCTACGAGGTCGGCACGATCAAGCCGCTGGAGGGGCTGCGGACGTATGTGAGCGTGGACGGGGGCATGTCCGACAACATCCGGACCGCCCTGTACGACGCCGAGTACTCCGTCGCGCTCGTCTCGCGCACCTCCGACGCCGAACCGATGCTGGTACGGGTCGTCGGCAAGCACTGCGAGAGCGGGGACATCGTGGTGCGGGACGCGTTCCTGCCCGCCGACCTGGCCCCCGGCGACCTCGTCGCGGTGCCCGCCACCGGGGCGTACTGCCGCTCCATGGCCAGCAACTACAACCACGCCCTTCGCCCGCCCGTCGTCGCCGTGCGCGACGGTGCGGCCCGGGTGATCGTCCGGCGCGAGACCGAGGAAGACCTCCTGCGGCTCGATGTCGGGTGACAGCCGTCGGCCGAAAGGCCGACACCGCTCAATAATGGAATAAGCGTCTCGGGATCCGGACGGGGGGCGGAAATCCCCGTCCGGTGAGTGAGACTGGATCGCATTCAAGCTGGTAGAGGGAAACGAGGTCGGATGATGCGTACGCGTCCGCTGAAGGTGGCGCTGCTGGGCTGTGGAGTGGTCGGCTCAGAGGTGGCGCGCATCATGACGACGCACGCCGACGACCTCACGGCGCGCATCGGCGCGCCGGTCGAGCTCGCCGGTGTCGCCGTCCGCCGGCCCTCCAAGGTGCGCGAGGGCATCGACCCCGCCCTCGTCACCACCGACGCCACCGCCCTCGTCAAACGCGGCGACATCGATGTGGTCGTCGAGGTCATCGGTGGCATCGAGCCCGCTCGTACGCTCATCACCACCGCCTTCTCGCACGGCGCCTCCGTCGTCTCCGCCAACAAGGCGCTGCTCGCCCAGGACGGGGCCGCGCTGCACGCCGCCGCCGTCGAGCACGGCCGGGACCTCTACTACGAGGCCGCCGTCGCCGGGGCCATTCCGCTGATCCGCCCGCTGCGCGAGTCGCTGGCCGGTGACAAGGTCAACCGGGTGCTCGGCATCGTCAACGGCACGACCAACTTCATCCTCGACAAGATGGACTCGACCGGGGCCGGATACCAGGAGGCCCTGGACGAGGCCACCGCCCTCGGGTACGCGGAGGCCGATCCGACCGCCGACGTCGAGGGCTTCGACGCCGCCGCCAAGGCCGCCATCCTCGCCGGGATCGCCTTCCACACCCGGGTCCGGCTCGACGACGTGTACCGCGAGGGCATGACCGAGGTCACCGCCGCCGACTTCGCCTCGGCGAAGGAGATGGGCTGCACCATCAAGCTGCTCGCCATCTGCGAGCGCGCCGCCGACGGCGGGTCCGTCACCGCGCGTGTGCACCCGGCGATGATTCCGCTCGACCACCCGCTGGCCTCCGTGCGCGGCGCCTACAACGCCGTCTTCGTCGAGGCCGAGGCCGCCGGACAGCTCATGTTCTACGGGCCCGGCGCGGGCGGCGCGCCCACCGCGTCCGCCGTTCTCGGCGACCTGGTCGCGGTCTGCCGCAACAAGCTCGCCGAGTCCACCGGACCCGGTGAGTCCGCGTACACGCAGCTGCCCGTGAGCCCCATGGGCGAGGTCGTGACGCGCTACCACATCAGCCTGGACGTGGCCGACAAACCGGGTGTCCTCGCCCAGGTCGCCACCGTCTTCGCCGAGCACGGGGTCAGCATCGACACCGTGCGCCAGCAAGGTCGACAAGACGGGGTCGGTGAGGCCTCCCTCGTCGTCGTCACCCACCGCGCGGCCGACGCGGCCCTCACCGGGACCGTGGACGCCCTGCGCAAGCTCGACACCGTGCGGGGTGTCGCCAGCATCATGCGTGTTGAAGGGGAGTAAAGAGCAATGACCCACCAGTGGCGCGGAATCATCGAGGAGTACCGGGACCGGCTCCCCGTCTCCGCTACGACCCCGGTCGTCAGCCTCCGCGAGGGCGGTACGCCGCTCGTGCCCGCGCAGGTGCTCTCCGAGCGCACGGGCTGCGAGGTGCACCTCAAGGTCGAGGGTGCCAACCCCACCGGGTCCTTCAAGGACCGCGGTATGACCATGGCCATCACCCGGGCGAAGGAGGAGGGCGCGAAGGCGGTCATCTGCGCCTCCACCGGCAACACCTCCGCCTCGGCCGCCGCGTACGCGGTACGGGCGGGGATGGTGTGTGCCGTCCTGGTGCCGCAGGGCAAGATCGCGCTCGGCAAGATGGGCCAGGCGCTGGTGCACGGCGCGAAGATCCTCCAGGTGGACGGGAACTTCGACGACTGCCTCACGCTGGCGCGCAACCTCTCGGACAACTACCCGGTGGCGCTGGTCAATTCGGTCAACCCGGTCCGTATCGAGGGCCAGAAGACCGCCGCGTTCGAGATCGTGGACGCGCTCGGTGACGCGCCCGACATCCACGTCCTTCCCGTGGGCAACGCCGGCAACATCACGGCGTACTGGCGGGGGTACCGGGAGTACGCGGCGGACAAGGTGTCCACCCGCGCGCCCCGTATGTGGGGCTTCCAGGCCTCGGGTTCGGCGCCGATCGTGCGCGGTGAGGTGGTCAAGGACCCCTCCACGATCGCCACCGCGATTCGCATCGGCAACCCCGCGTCCTGGGAGTTCGCGGTGGCCGCGCGCGATGAATCGGGCGGTCTCATCGACGAGGTGACGGACCGTGAGATCCTGCGCGCCTACCGGCTGCTCGCCTCCCAGGAGGGTGTCTTCGTGGAGCCCGCGTCGGCCGCCTCGGTCGCCGGTCTGCTGAAGGCCGCCGAGCAGGGCCTGGTCGACCCGGGCCAGAAGATCGTGTGCACGGTGACCGGAAACGGTCTGAAGGACCCCGACTGGGCGGTCGCGGGTGCCCCGCAGCCGGTCACGGTTCCGGTGGACGCGGCTACTGCCGCACAGCGCCTGGGCCTGGTGTAATCGGGTCGTACGGGCCGCGCGCCGGGCGCTGTGCACGCGCCCGGGGCAGAAACCCGTACAACTGGCACGTAGGGGCACAGGGGGCTCGCGACACGCTTCGTGCGCCTCCTGTGCGCCCTATGTCGCCACAGAACCTTCCTTCGATAGGCTGTACCCAACCCGCCCCGCCGCATATGCCGCGGTGCAGTTGCCCACGTGGCCGTCGGGTCTTGGGTACCTCTTCGAAAACCTCGCAGCAGTCTCACAAGGAGAGTCATCAGAGCGATGGCCGGTCCCGCATTCCGCGCCGCCGCCGTACGGGTGCGCGTCCCCGCCACCAGTGCCAACCTCGGCCCGGGTTTCGACTCCCTCGGCCTGTCACTGGGGCTGTACGACGACGTGGTCGTCCGCGTCGCCGACTCCGGCCTGCACATCGACATCGCGGGCGAGGGCGCCGAGACGCTGCCCCGCGACGAGAGCCACCTTCTTGTACGTTCGCTGCGCACCGCGTTCGACCTGCTCGGCGGGCAGCCGCGGGGACTTGAGGTCGTCTGCGCCAACCGCATCCCGCACGGCCGGGGCCTGGGCTCCTCGTCGGCCGCCATCTGCGCCGGCATCGTCGCGGCGCGCGCGGTGACGATAGGCGGCGACGCGCGGCTCGACGACGCGGCGCTGCTCGAACTGGCCACCGAGATCGAGGGCCACCCCGACAACGTCGCCGCCTGTCTGCTCGGCGGATTCACGCTCTCCTGGATGGAGGGCGGAGCTGCGCGGGCCATCAGGATGGACCCGGCGGATTCCATCGTTCCGGTGGTCTTCGTACCGGGTAAGCCGGTCCTGACGGAGACCGCGAGGGGGCTGCTGCCGCGTACCGTCCCGCATGTGGACGCGGCGGCCAACGCCGGGCGTGCCGCACTGCTCGTGGAGGCGCTGACCAGGCGCCCCGAGCTGCTGCTCCCGGCCACCGAGGACCGGCTCCACCAGGAATACCGGGCACCGGCGATGCCCGAGAGTGTGGCGCTGGTCAACCGGCTGCGCGCGGACGGCGTCCCCGCAGTCATCTCCGGCGCGGGCCCCACGGTGCTCGCGCTGGTCGAGGACGGTGCGGCCGACAAGGTCGCACGGCTGGCAGGTGAGGGGTGGGCCGCGAACCGGCTCCGCCTCGACGCCCCGGGCGCGAGCGTCCTGCCGCTGGGCTCATAGGGCCAGGCGGAGGGGGCGCGCGGCTTGCCGGTGAACGAGAGGGGGAATGTTTGTTGGATCCGGTAGTGTTAACCTCAAGTCTGCATCGGTCGTCATTGTGGCGCGGTGCTTCGTGTCCCCTTCAGGGACCGCCATTCTTCCGGGAGCCTCCCAAACTGC
The DNA here is from genome assembly GCF_043198895.1 of Streptomyces sp. NPDC048696. NCBI lineage: Bacteria > Bacillati > Actinomycetota > Actinomycetes > Kitasatosporales > Streptomycetaceae > Streptomyces > Streptomyces sp. NPDC048696. Next base: position 52,310 of record NZ_JBICVJ010000007.1, read on the forward strand.
CTGCGCAGCCTGCCTGAGCAGTTTCCGAGCACGCTCCGGAACCGGCACGACACCCCCCGCTTTTCCCAGGGGGCCGAGTAGGGGAACTCGGGCCGGACCCCACGCACGTTTATCTCTCCGCCGTACGCGGCGGACCACCGCCCCGGCACGGTCAGTGACCCCAGGTCACGGGCCATGTTCGGACAGCACAACCGGTCGCCGAGCCAGACAGGCCGACGTCCGCTCCAGGGAAGGACCCTTCGTGAGCGACACCACCGATCTGATGGGCGTGACAGCCGACACCTCTGTCGACAACGCCGCGCCCGCCGCAGGTGCTGCCTCTGGCACCACCTCACGGCGCCGCCGCTCCGGCACCGGCCTCGACGGCATGGTCCTGGCCGAGCTGCAGCAGGTCGCGTCCGGCCTCGGCATCAGGGGCACCGCGCGGATGCGCAAGAGCCAGCTGATCGAGGTCATCAAGGAGGCGCAGGCAGGAGGCTCCTCCGCTCCGGCCAAGAGCGCCGACGCGGGCGAGACCAAGCCGAAGCGCCGCGCCACCTCCAAGGCCCGTACGGGTGACGAGGCCGCCGAGAAGCCTGCCGCCCAGCAGCAGATCGAGATCCCCGGCCAGCCGTCGGCCAAGGCCTCCGACCAGGGCGACGACCAGCCCGTCGGCGAGCGCCGCCGCCGTCGCGCGACCGCCGCCGCCGGCTCCCCGGAGTCGTCGACCGCCGTGGCCGAGCCGCAGGCGAAGGCCGACGTCAAGGCCGAGCCGAAGACCGACGCGCAGCCCGAGGCCAAGGCCGCGGACGCCGTGGACACCGCCGAGGGCCGGCGCGAGCGCCGGGACCGCGGCGAGCGCGGTGGCGAGCGCGGCGAGCGCCAGGGCCGCCAGCGCGGCGACCGTGGCGAGCGGGGCGAGCGCGAGCGCGGTGACCGTGGCGAGCGCGGTGGCCGTGGCAAGGGCGACGACCAGCAGGGCCAGGGCGGCCAGCGCCAGCAGCGCCAGGGCGGCCAGCAGGGCCAGCAGAACAACGGTCCGCAGGACGACGGTTACGACGACGAGGGCCGTCGCGGCCGCCGTGGCCGTTACCGGGACCGTCGCGGCCGCCGTGGTGGCCGTGAGGAGTTCGGCGCCGAGCCGCAGGTCAACGACGACGACGTGCTGATCCCCGTCGCGGGCATCCTGGACATCCTCGACAACTACGCGTTCATCCGGACCTCCGGCTACCTGCCGGGCCCGAACGACGTGTACGTCTCGCTCGCCCAGGTCCGCAAGAACGGCCTGCGCAAGGGTGACCACGTCACCGGCGCGGTCCGCCAGCCCAAGGACGGCGAGCGCCGCGAGAAGTTCAACGCGCTGGTGCGTCTGGACTCCGCGAACGGCATGGCGGCCGACTCCGGCCGCGGCCGCCCGGAGTTCAACAAGCTCACCCCGCTCTACCCGCAGGACCGGCTCCGTCTGGAGACCGACCCGGGCGTGCTGACCACGCGGATCATCGACCTCGTGTCGCCGATCGGCAAGGGCCAGCGCGGTCTGATCGTGGCCCCGCCGAAGACCGGCAAGACCATGATCATGCAGGCGATCGCCAACGCGATCACGCACAACAACCCCGAGTGCCACCTGATGGTCGTCCTGGTCGACGAGCGTCCGGAAGAGGTCACCGACATGCAGCGGTCGGTCAAGGGCGAGGTCATCTCCTCGACCTTCGACCGCCCGGCCGAGGACCACACCACGGTCGCGGAGCTCGCCATCGAGCGCGCCAAGCGCCTCGTGGAGCTCGGCCACGACGTGGTCGTGCTGCTCGACTCGATCACCCGCCTGGGCCGTGCGTACAACCTGGCGGCCCCGGCCTCCGGCCGCATCCTGTCCGGTGGTGTCGACTCGACCGCGCTCTACCCGCCGAAGCGCTTCTTCGGTGCCGCGCGCAACATCGAGGACGGCGGCTCGCTGACCATCCTCGCCACCGCGCTCGTGGAGACCGGCTCGCGCATGGACGAGGTGATCTTCGAGGAGTTCAAGGGCACCGGCAACATGGAGCTCAAGCTCGACCGCAAGCTCGCCGACAAGCGCATCTTCCCGGCGGTGGACGTGGACGCGTCCGGCACCCGTAAGGAAGAGATCCTGCTCGGCAGCGACGAGCTGGCCGTCGTCTGGAAGCTGCGCCGGGTGCTGCACGCGCTCGACCAGCAGCAGGCGATCGAGCTCCTGCTCGACAAGATGAAGCAGACGAAGTCGAACGCGGAGTTCCTGCTCCAGATCCAGAAGACGACTCCGGGCAACGGCAACGACTGACCTCGTCGCCGCGGCTGAGCCGGCTGCGTCGAAACGCCCCCGTCACCTCGGTGCCGGGGGCGTTTCGCGCGTAACGGACCCATCATGGGCTCATGAGGCAATGCGAGAGCTTCACCACAGGCTCCGGTCGCTCTTAGGGCCTTCTTAGAACCCTGTGCAACCCTTCTTGGTGCTTCTCCGTCTGACAAGTGTCGACAAACCGTGCCTGACAGACAGGGCGGGGGGTACCAGGAGCTGCGAGGACTGAGGAGAACATGGCCGACCAGAGTGAGAGCGGCAGCGCCCATATATCCGGCGGTGGCCGCGGCAGGCGCCACAAGCGCCCCCCGCGCCGCCGTGCGCTGAAGATCGCCGCGTGGTCCGCGGCGGGCGTCGTCATGGTCGGCGGCGTCGGCCTCGGCTACGTCTACTTCAAGCTGAACGGCAACATCAAGGGCGTCGACATCAACGCCCAGCTCGGCACCGACCGCCCGCAGAACGTCGACAACGGATCCATGGACATCCTGGTCCTGGGCTCCGACTCCCGGGCGGGGGCCAACAAGGAGTACGGGCAGGACGACGGGGGAGCCCGCTCCGACACCGCGATGATCGTGCACGTGTACGAGGGCCACAAGACGGCCAGCGTCGTCTCGGTCCCGCGCGACACCCTGATCACCCGCCCCTCCTGCACCACCCCGGACGGCAAGACCGACCCCGGTGGCAAGCGCCAGATGTTCAACACGGCGTACGAGGTCGGCGGGCCCGCCTGTGCGGTCAAGACGGTCGAGCAGATGTCCGGGGTCCGCATGGACCACTACATCGAGGTCGACTTCACCGGCTTCAAGAAGCTCATCGACGAGCTCGGCGGGGTGCCCGTCACCACCCAGAAGCCGATCAAGGACAACAAGAGCCACCTGGATCTGCCGGCCGGCAAGCACACCCTGAACGGCGAGCAGGCGCTCGGCCTGGTCCGCACCCGGCACGGCGTCGGCGACGGCTCCGACCTCGGCCGCATCCAGCTCCAGCAGGCGTTCATCAAGGCGCTGATCGAGCGGGTCAAGGGCATCGGTGTCTTCCACAGCCCCACCAAGCTCTACGGGCTCGCCAACGCCGCCACCAAGGCCATCACCACCGACTCCGACCTCAGCTCCATCAACGCGCTGATCGGCTTCGGCAACGGCCTCAAGGGCCTCGGCTCCGACAACGTCAAGATGATCACGCTGCCGGTCATGTACGACCCGGCCGACCCCAACCGCGTCCTGCCCCAGCAGGCCCAGGCCGAGCAGGTCTGGGACGCGCTGCGCAAGGACCAGCCGATCCCGGCCTCCGCGACGAAGGACTCCGCGGGTGACAAGGGTGACGCCGGAACTGTGGTCAAAACGGGCTGACCAGCACTTTCTCCGCTGCGGGGACGCCGTGGAATAGATCGGGGCCGACCCCGGTTTTGGGAGATACGGCCAGTCCTGGCAGACTGGTACGTCGGCCCCGGTTCACGTGCGCGCATCCCCGCGCGGACGACCCGGAGCCCTCCCGGAACTAGGAGACACCCTTGAAGCGCGACATCCACCCCGAGTACGTCGAGACGCAGGTCAGCTGCACCTGTGGCGCGTCGTTCACCACCCGTAGCACCCTCGCCGAGGGCACCATCCGTGCCGAGGTCTGCTCCGAGTGCCACCCGTTCTACACGGGCAAGCAGAAGATCCTCGACACCGGTGGCCGTGTGGCCCGCTTCGAGGCCCGCTTCGGCAAGGCTGCCGGCTCCGCCAAGTAGCGAGCCACTGCGCCGGTCTTCGGCTGCCCCCGCGCGGGGTGGCCGGGACCGGCGCTTTGCCGTCTGTCGCAGCCACTATTTTCACTGAACCAGGAGCCCCCGATGTTCGAGGCGGTCGAGGAACTGATCGGCGAGCACGCCGATCTGGAGAAGAAGCTCGCCGACCCGTCGGTCCACGCGGATCAGGCGAACGCGCGCAAGCTCAACAAGCGCTACGCCGAGCTGACGCCGATCGTCGCCACGTACCGCTCCTGGAAGCAGACCGGCGAGGACATCGAGACGGCCAAGGAGCTCGCGGCTGACGACCCCGACTTCGCGGCCGAGGTCAAGGAGCTGGACAAGCAGCGCGACGAGCTGACCGAGAAGCTGCGCCTTCTCCTGGTCCCGCGCGACCCCAGCGACGACAAGGACGTGCTCCTGGAGATCAAGGCGGGCGCGGGCGGCGACGAGTCGGCCCTGTTCGCCGGCGACCTGCTGCGGATGTACCTGCGGTACGCCGAGCGGGTCGGCTGGAAGACCGAGATCATCGACGCCACCGAGTCCGAGCTGGGCGGCTACAAGGACGTCCAGGTCGCCGTGAAGACCAAGGGCGGCAACGGCGCCACCGAGCCCGGCCAGGGCGTCTGGGCGCGGCTGAAGTACGAGGGCGGGGTGCACCGCGTGCAGCGCGTGCCCGCAACCGAGTCGCAGGGCCGCATCCACACCTCCGCCGCCGGTGTGCTGGTCACGCCCGAGGCCGAGGAGGTCGACGTCGAGATCAACATGAACGATCTGCGCATCGACGTCTACCGCTCGTCGGGCCCCGGCGGCCAGTCCGTCAACACGACCGACTCCGCCGTCCGCATCACGCACCTGCCCACCGGTGTCGTGGCGTCCTGCCAGAACGAGAAGAGCCAGCTCCAGAACAAGGAGCAGGCCATGCGCATCCTGCGCTCGCGCCTTCTCGCCGCCGCCCAGGAGGCCGCCGAGCAGGAGGCCGCCGACGCCCGGCGCAGCCAGGTGCGTACCGTGGACCGCTCCGAGAAGATCCGCACGTACAACTTCCCCGAGAACCGCATCTCGGACCACCGCGTCGGCTTCAAGGCGTACAACTTGGACCAGGTGCTCGACGGCGATCTGGACGCGATGATCCAGGCGTGCGTCGACGCCGACTCCGCCGCCAAGCTCGCCGCGGCGAGCTGACACCCGTAAGACACCCCGTACTTCCCCGGGCTCGTTGAGCAAGGGGAGGCCCATTGCAGCCCGGAGGACCAGCGTGCCGCAACATTCTGGGGGGCGAACCCCAGGCCCCCGCAGTGTGCTGCTCGCGGAGGTGGCGCAGGCCACCCAGCGGCTGGCCGACGCCGGCGTGCCCTCACCGCGGTTCGACGCGGAAGAGCTCGCCGCGCACATCCACGGGGTGAAGCGGGGCGAGCTGCACCTCGTCAAGGACACCGACTTCGACGCCCGTTACTGGGAGGCCATCGCCCGGCGCGAGGCGCGCGAGCCGCTCCAGCACATCACCGGCCGCGCGTTCTTCCGCTATCTGGAGCTCCAGGTCGGCCCCGGCGTCTTCGTGCCGCGCCCCGAGACCGAGTCGGTCGTCGGCTGGGCCATAGACGCCGTGCGGGCCATGGACGTGGTCGAGCCGCTGATCGTCGACCTGTGCACCGGCTCCGGCGCGATCGCGCTCGCCATGGCCCAGGAGGTGCCCCGCTCGCGGGTGCACGCGGTGGAGCTGTCCGAGGACGCGCTCGACTGGACCCGCAAGAACGTCGAGGGCTCGCGGGTCGTGCTGCACCAGGGCGACGCGCTGAGCGCGCTGCCCGAGCTCGACGGCCAGGTCGACCTGGTCATCTCCAACCCGCCGTACATCCCGCTCACCGAGTGGGAGTACGTCGCCCCCGAGGCCCGGGACCACGACCCCGAACTCGCCCTGTTCTCCGGCGAGGACGGCCTCGACACCATCCGCGGCATCGAGCGCACCGCCCACCGGCTGCTGCGCCCCGGCGGCCTGGTCGTCATCGAGCACGCCGACACCCAGGGCGGCCAGGTGCCGTGGATCTTCAACGAGGAGGCCGGCTGGGCGGACGCGGCCGACCACCCCGACCTGAACAACCGCCCGCGCTTCGCCACGGCCCGCAAGGCCCTGCCGTGACCGTCCTGACCCTTTCCTGCTTCGAGACCGCGTACGTGTACGAGGAGGCCCGTTAAATGGCTCGGCGATACGACTGCAACGACGCGACCGACCGCACGACCGGTCTGCGAGAGGCCGCCTCCGCAGTGCGCCGCGGTGAACTCGTCGTCCTGCCGACGGACACCGTCTACGGCATCGGCGCGGACGCGTTCAGCTCCGAGGCCGTCGCTTCCCTGCTGGACGCCAAGGGCCGCGGCCGCAACATGCCCACCCCGGTGCTGATCGGGTCCCCGAACACGCTGCACGGCCTCGTCACGGACTTCTCCGAGCAGGCGTGGGAGCTGGTGGACGCGTTCTGGCCGGGCGCCCTCACGCTGGTCGCCCGCCACCAGCCGTCGCTCCAGTGGGACCTCGGCGACACCCGGGGCACGGTCGCGATCCGGATGCCGCTGCACCCGGTCGCCATCGAGCTGCTGACCGAGGTCGGCCCGATGGCCGTGTCCTCCGCCAACCTCACCGGGCACCCCTCTCCCGAGGACTGCGACGCCGCGCAGGAGATGCTGGGCGACTCCGTCTCGGTCTACCTGGACGGCGGCCCGACCCCGGGCATCGTCCCGTCGTCGATCGTGGACGTCACGGGCAAGGTCCCGGTGCTGCTGCGCGCGGGCGCGCTCGACGCCGACGAGCTGCGCAAGGTGGTACCCGACCTTGAGGTGGCGAATTGACAGCCCCTGAGACGGGGCGTGGCATAGGCACCGGGTTCACCGGCACCACTTTCCGCATCCTCCACGTCAGCACCGGCAACGTGTGCCGCTCGCCCATCACCGAGCGGCTGACGCGGCATGCCCTCTGCGACCGCCTCGGCGACCCGTACACGGGGGGCCTGATCGTGGAGTCCGCGGGCACCTGGGGCCACGAGGGCGCCCCGATGGAGGCCAACGCGGCGGCCGTCCTCGCGGACTTCGGCGCGGACGCGACCGGCTTCACCGGACGCGAGCTCCTGGACGAGCACGTCATCACCGCGGACCTGGTCCTCACCGCCACCCGCGACCACCGCGCCCAGGTCATCTCGATGGGCCACTCGGCGGGGCTGCGCACCTTCACGCTCAAGGAGTTCACCCGGCTGGTGCGCGCCATAGACCCGGCGACGCTGCCCGACCCGGACGAGGGCATGGTCGAGCGCGCCCGCGCCCTGGTGCGCGCGGCCGCCGCCCTGCGCGGCTGGCTGCTGGCCCCGAGCGCCGAGGCGGACGAGGTCAACGACCCGTACGGCGCCCCGATCACGTTCTTCCGCTCGATCGGCGACGAGATCAACACGGCGCTGGAGCCGGTGGTCACCGCCCTGACGGGCGTACCGGCGCCGCACTGAGGCGGGCGGGGCCCCGGTCGGCGGACGGAGTCCGACGCAGCGGCTCGATGCCGGTGAGGCCCCTGGGGCCGAGCCTCGCGAGAGGCGCGTGGAGAAGGGTGCTCGACACGGCGCTCACGGGTGTGCCCGCGCCGTACTGAGGCGGGCGGGGCCCTGTGCCCCGCTGACGGGCCGACGGCCCCGCGCCGACCCTGGCGCACCGGTACCGCGCCGAAAGGCGCGCAGGCGGCGCCAGGCGGGTTGTGGGGGCCTTGTGGGCGCCCGGCGCGCGCAGGGGTGACGTGAATCCGCCGGGCGCGGGGGCACGCGGCGGCCTACATTGGATCTGACGCCTCACCCGCCCCCTGCCAGGCCCGGAGACCCCGATGACGGTCACCACCGCAGCCGTATCCGCCGCCCACGGGCAAGTCCCCGCCAAGGCCCCGGAGGGGGCGCTCGACGCCCTGCGGCGCCAGGACCCCGAGATCGCCGAGGTGCTGCTCGCGGAGGAGGCGCGCCAAGGCGCCTCCCTCCAGCTCATCGCCGCCGAGAACTTCACCTCGCCCGCCGTCCTCGCCGCTCTCGGCTCCCGGCTCAGCAACAAGTACGCCGAGGGCTATCCCGGCGCCCGCCACCACGGCGGCTGCGAGGTCGTGGACGTGGCCGAGCGGATCGCGGTGGACCGGGCCAAGGCGCTCTTCGGGTCCGAGCACGCCAATGTACAGCCGCACAGCGGCAGTTCGGCCGTCCTCGCGGCCTACGCGGCGCTCCTGCGGCCGGGCGACACCGTGCTCGCGATGGGGCTCCCGTACGGCGGACACCTCACCCACGGCTCGCCCGCCAACTTCTCCGGGCGGTGGTTCGACTTCGTGGGGTACGGCGTCGACCCGGAGACCGGGATCATCGACTACGCCGAGGTCGCCGAACTGGCCGAGCGGCACCGCCCGAAGGCGATCGTCTGCGGCTCGATCTGCTACCCGCGCCACATCGACTACGCGGCCTTCCGCGAGGTCGCCGACGCCGTCGGGGCGTACCTGATCGCGGACGCCGCGCACCCCATGGGCCTGGTGGCCGGGGGAGCGGCCCCCAGCCCCGTCCCGTACGCGGACGTGGTCTGCGCCACCACCCACAAGGTGCTGCGCGGCCCGCGCGGCGGCATGCTGCTGTGCGGCGAGCGACTGGCGGCCCGGATCGACCGGGCGGTCTTCCCGTTCACCCAGGGCGGCGCCCAGATGCACACGATCGCGGCGAAGGCGGTCGCGTTCGGCGAGGCGGCGACGCCCGCGTTCACGGGGTACGCCCATCAGGTGGTCGCCAACGCGCGCGTGCTCGCCGCCGGGCTCGCCGCCGAGGGGTTCTCGCTGGTCACCGGCGGTACCGACACCCACCTGGTGCTCGCCGACCCGGCACCGCTCGGCGCCGACGGCCGCGGCGCCCGGGGTCGGCTCGCGGGCGCCGGGATCGTGCTCGACACCTGCGCCCTGCCGTACGACGACGCCCGCGGCATCCGGCTCGGCACGGCCGCCGTGACCACCCAGGGGATGGGCGAGGCGGAGATGGCGAGGATCGCCGTGCTGTTCTCGGCGGCGCTGCGCGAGGAGCCAGACATTCGCGCCGAAGTGCGCGAACTGGCCGGAAGATTCCCTCCTTACGCACACTAGACGGGGTTGGCTGCAACCATCTCGTGTACCCGCATGTCCTCAACCATGTGGTCGCGAAGCTAGTGTGTGGGGCTGAGATGGCCAGCGATACCTCTGGGGCAGCCCGTGCGTGAATACCTGCTGACGTTGTGCGTCACGGCCGCGGTGACCTACCTGCTGACCGGGCCGGTGCGGAAGTTCGCCATCGCGACCGGTGCGATGCCGGAGATCCGTGCCCGCGACGTGCACCGGGAGCCGACACCGCGGCTCGGCGGTATCGCCATGTTCGGCGGTCTGTGCGCGGGTCTGCTCGTCGCCGACCACCTCGACAGCCTCAACGGCGTCTTCGAGCGGTCCAACGAGCCGCGCGCGCTGCTCTCCGGCGCCGCCCTGATCTGGATCATCGGCGTCCTCGACGACAAGTTCGAGATCGACGCGCTGATCAAGCTCGGCGGCCAGATGATCGCCGCGGGCGTGATGGTCGTGCAGGGTCTCACGATCCTGTGGCTGCCGATCCCCGGCATCGGCACGGTCTCGCTGACCTCCTGGCAGTCGACCCTGCTCACGGTCGCCCTGGTGGTCATCACCATCAACGCGGTGAACTTCGTGGACGGCCTCGACGGCCTCGCCGCCGGCACGGTCTGCATCGCCGCCGCGGCGTTCTTCATCTACGCGTACCGGATCTGGTTCGGTTACGGCATCGAGGCCGCGGCCCCGGCCACCCTGTTCGCGGCCATCCTGATGGGCATGTGCCTGGGCTTCCTGCCGCACAACATGCACCCCGCGCGGATCTTCATGGGCGACTCGGGGTCGATGCTGATCGGCCTGGTGCTCGCGGCGGGCGCGATCTCGATCACCGGACAGGTCGACCCGGACTCGATGAACCTGTTCGTCGGCGGCGAGCGCGCGGCCACGCACGCGATGCTGCCGGTCTTCATCCCGCTGCTGCTGCCGCTGACGATCATCGCGCTGCCGATGACCGACCTGGTGCTCGCGATCGTGCGCCGCACCTGGAAGGGCCAGTCGCCGTTCGCGGCCGACCGCGGGCATCTGCACCACCGCCTCCTGGAGATCGGCCACTCGCACAGCCGGGCCGTGCTGATCATGTACTTCTGGTCGGCGCTGCTGTCCTTCGGCGCGGTGGCGTACTCGGTGCACTCGGCGTCGATGTGGATCGTGTTCCTGATCGTCGCGCTCAGCGCGGTCGGTCTGGTGCTGCTCCTGCTGCCGCGCTTCACGCCGCGAGCCCCGAGGTGGGCCGAGGCGTTCGTCCCGCCGCGCTACCGGCGCCGTACGCGGCTCGCCGCCGCCTCGGCCGGGGCCGCTGGTGCGGATGAGTGGGACGGGACGGAAGAGGAGCGCACACCGGTCGGCGCGGGTGTTTCCGGCGTCAACGGAGCGACCGCGGTCGGCCCCCGTTCGCGCTTCCCCGACCGGCGGAAGACGAGTGCGTCACGCTGACGAATTGCCGCACGGGGTCCCAATACCAGACAAGTCGCCGCCCGTTTTGCACATGCGCGCACGTTCACTCTCATGTGTGACGGGCAGCACACCACCATGGTAAAGACCTCATCAAATAGTTTGTGATACGGTTCACGAGACCCGGCAACAGAGCCGAAGGACCGTAGTGCGACGGCCCATTGGCCCGAGGGATCACCTCGGCCGGGGCCTACGCTCGTCCATGACGACACCCTGCCCCCACCAGTAAGCGGAGCTGCCGCCATGCCGTCCAACGACGCCCGCACTCTCCTTCAGACCGCCGTACCCACCGCTGCCGCCGGCGCGCTCGCCGTCGTGATCAGCGCCGTGGTCGCGGGCGGCAAGGGAGCCATCGGCGCCGCCATCGCGACGGTCGTGGTCATCGCTTTCATGGGGATCGGGCTCATCGTCCTGCAGCGAACGGCGCGAAACCTGCCGCATCTGTTCCAGGGCATGGGACTGATGCTGTACACGGCTCAGCTGTTGCTGCTCTTCATCTTCGTCGCGGTCTTCAAGAACACGACGCTGTTCAACCCCAAGGCATTCGCCGCCACGCTCGTCGCGCTGACCCTCGTCTGGATCGGCATGCAGGCGCGTGCGCACATGAAGGCCAAGATCCTTTACGTGGAGCCGGATTCGGAGGGTCACAAGCCCGAGAAATCCGGGTCTTCGTCGTGAAGGGTAGGGGCGGGATAAATGCGAGTTCGAGACCCTGCTATCGTCCGGTGCCAACTGCGGCACTGCGGACGCGGGCATCTGAGCTGACGCCTGCTCGATCGCGAGGCTCGATGCCCGACCGCCGCCCCATCATCCGTAACACCAGTCCAGTGCCGAACCGCGGCTGCGCGCCGCGCCGACACAACGAGGTTGCCGTACCTATGCGCCACGCTGAAGGAGCCCGCGGTGAGTGCTGACCCGACGCAGCTCGCTTTCGACACGAGTTGCCACCTGTTCCAGGACTGCGGTGGCTTCGAGGGTCCGGGCCTGCACTCGTTCCTGTTCAAGCCTCTCTGGGGCAACGCGGACGGCAACGGCGCCTATTTCAACAAGCCGATGCTGCTCGCCCTGCTGGGCTCGATCATCATCGTCGGGTTCTTCTGGGCCGCCTTCCGCAAGCCGAAGGTCGTCCCCGGCAAGCTCCAGATGGTCGCCGAGGCGGGCTACGACTTCGTACGCCGCGGCATCGTCTACGAGACGATCGGCAAGAAGGAGGGCGAGAAGTGGGTCCCCCTCATGGTCTCGCTGTTCTTCTTCGTCTGGATGATGAACCTGTGGTCGATCGTTCCGGTCGCGCAGTTCCCGGTGACGTCGATCATCGCGTACCCGGCGGTTCTCGCGGGGATCGTCTACATCGTCTGGATGAGCCTGACGTTCAAGCGCCACGGCTTCGTCGGCGGCTTCAAGAACCTCACGGGCTACGACAAGTCGCTCGGCGCGGTCCTGCCGATGGTCATGGTCATCGAGTTCTTCTCGAACGTCCTGGTGCGTCCGTTCACCCACGCGGTGCGACTGTTCGCGAACATGTTCGCCGGTCACACCCTGCTGCTGCTCTTCACGATCGCCAGCTGGTACATGCTCAACGGCATCGGCATCGCCTACTCGGGTGTGTCGTTCGTGATGGTCATCGTGATGACCGGCTTCGAGCTCTTCATCCAGGCCGTCCAGGCGTACGTGTTCGTGCTTCTGGCCTGCAGCTTCATCCAGGGCGCCGTCGCCGAGCACCACTGACCGCCCGCCCACTCAAAACCCCCAGTCGTCCGGTGGCCAACCCCCACCGGTCCGTGAAAGAGAAGGAAGAACTGGCATGTCCCAGATCCTCGCTGCTGCTTCCGATGGCGTCACCGGCTCCCTCAGCTCCGTCGGTTACGGCCTTGCCGCGATCGGCCCCGGCGTCGGCGTCGGCATCATCTTCGGTAACGGCACCCAGGCCATGGCCCGTCAGCCCGAGGCGGCCGGCCTGATCCGCGCCAACCAGATCCTCGGTTTCGCGTTCTGTGAGGCGCTGGCCCTCATCGGCCTCGTCATGCCGTTCGTCTACTAAGACGAACGACGACTAGACCGATCCGACGAAAGGCACTGATGTGAACCTCACCATGGTTCAGCTGGCGGCCGAGGGCAAGGAAAACCCCCTCGTTCCGCCGTGGCCTGAGCTCGTCATCGGCCTGATCGCCTTCGTCATCGTCTTCGGCTTCCTCGCCAAGAAGCTCCTCCCGAACATCAACAAGGTTCTGGACGAGCGGCGCGAGGCCATCGAGGGCGGTATCGAGAAGGCCGAGGCCGCGCAGACCGAGGCTCAGAGCGTGCTGGAGCAGTACAAGGCCCAGCTCGCCGAGGCCCGCCACGAGGCTGCCCGCCTGCGCCAGGAGGCGACCGAGCAGGGCACCGCGCTCATCCAGGAGATGAGGGCGGAAGGCCAGCGGCAGCGTGAGGAGATCATCGCTGCCGGTCACGCCCAGATCGAGGCGGACCGCAAGGCCGCCGCGCACGCGCTCCGTCAGGACGTGGGCAAGCTCGCCACCGACCTGGCCGGCAAGCTCGTCGGCGAGTCCCTTGAGGACCACGCCCGGCAGAGCCGCACCATCGACCGCTTCCTTGAGGGTCTTGAGGACAGCGCGGCGAAGGCCGAGGCCACGCGATGAACGGAGCGAGCCGCGAGGCACTGGCTGCCGCACGCGAGCGACTCGACGCGCTGATGGACAACACGTCCGTCGACGCGGCGACGCTCGCCGGTGAGCTGGCCGCCGTCACCGCGCTGCTCGACCGCGAGGTGTCGCTGCGTCGGGTCCTGACCGACCCGGCGCAGGCCGGCGAGGCCAAGGCTGAGCTGGCCGGACGCATCCTCCGCGGCCAGGTCGGCGGCGAGAGCGCCGACCTGGTGAGCGGCATGGTCCGCTCCCGCTGGTCGCGTTCGCGCGATCTGGTGGACGCGCTGGAGGAGCTGGCGAACACCGCCGACCTCACCGCGGCGCAGAAGTCCGGCGCGCTGGACGACGTCGAGGACGAGCTGTTCCGGTTCGGCCGGATCGTCACCTCGAACTCCGAGCTGCGGTCCGCCCTGACCAACCGCGCCGCCGCGCCGTCCGCCAAGGGCGAGCTGCTGCGCAGCCTGCTGGGCGGCAAGGCGAACCCGGCCACCGAGCGGATCGTCACGCGGCTGGTCACCCAGCCCCGTGGACGTAGCCTGGAAGCGGGCCTCGAAGCCCTGTCCAAGCTCGCCGCGGCGCGCCGGGACCGCATGGTCGCGGTCGTCACCTCGGCGGTGCCGCTGACCGACGCCCAGAAGCAGCGCCTCGGCGCCGCCCTGGCGAAGGTGTACGGCCGCCAGATGCACCTGAACCTGGACGTGGACCCGACGGTCCTCGGCGGGATCTCGGTGCGGGTCGGTGACGAGCTCATCGACGGGACCGTCGCGGAGCGTCTCGACGAGGCGAGCCGGCGGCTGGCCGGCTGACCTGCTCCGGCAGCGTCACCAACTCAACAAAGCATCACCAGCGGCCCGGTTGGGCCGTGCAGAGATTGCAGAAGATTCCTGGGGGTCGGCCCCCAGACCCCCAAAGAAACTTCGGGCCCAACAAGGAGAGCAGGGAACCCAGATGGCGGAGCTCACGATCCGGCCGGAGGAGATCCGGGACGCGCTGGAGACTTTTGTCCAGTCGTACCAGCCGGACGCGGCCTCGCGCGAGGAGGTCGGTACGGTCAGCGTTGCCGGCGACGGCATTGCCAAGGTCGAGGGCCTTCCCTCGGCGATGGCCAACGAGCTGCTGAAGTTCGAGGACGGCACCCTCGGTCTCGCCCTCAACCTTGAGGAGCGCGAGATCGGTGCGATCGTCCTCGGCGAGTTCAGCGGCATCGAAGAGGGCCAGCCGGTCACCCGTACCGGCGAGGTCCTGTCCGTCGCCGTCGGCGAGGGCTACCTGGGTCGCGTCGTCGACCCGCTCGGCAACCCGATCGACGGCCTCGGCGAGATCGAGACCGAAGGCCGCCGCGCCCTTGAGCTGCAGGCCCCGGGCGTCATGGTCCGCAAGTCGGTGCACGAGCCGATGCAGACCGGCTACAAGGCCGTCGACGCGATGGTGCCGGTCGGCCGCGGCCAGCGTCAGCTGATCATCGGCGACCGTCAGACCGGCAAGACCGCGCTGGCCGTCGACACGATCATCAACCAGCGCGACAACTGGCGCACGGGCGACCCGAAGAAGCAGGTCCGCTGCATCTACGTCGCCATCGGTCAGAAGGGCTCCACCATCGCCTCGGTGCGCGGTGCCCTGGAAGAGGCCGGCGCGCTGGAGTACACGACCATCGTCGCCGCCCCGGCGTCCGACCCGGCCGGCTTCAAGTACCTTGCGCCGTACACCGGTTCGGCCATCGGTCAGCACTGGATGTACCAGGGCAAGCACGTCCTGATCATCTTCGACGACCTGTCGAAGCAGGCCGACGCCTACCGCGCCGTGTCGCTGCTGCTGCGCCGTCCGCCGGGCCGCGAGGCCTACCCGGGCGACGTCTTCTACCTGCACTCGCGTCTGCTGGAGCGCTGCGCCAAGCTCTCCGACGAGATGGGTGCCGGTTCGATGACCGGTCTGCCGATCGTCGAGACCAAGGCGAACGACGTGTCGGCGTTCATCCCGACCAACGTCATCTCCATCACCGACGGCCAGTGCTTCCTGGAGTCGGACCTCTTCAACGCCGGTCAGCGCCCCGCGCTGAACGTCGGTATCTCCGTCTCCCGAGTCGGTGGTTCCGCGCAGCACAAGGCGATGAAGCAGGTTTCCGGCCGACTCCGCGTGGACCTCGCCCAGTACCGCGAGCTGGAGGCGTTCGCCGCCTTCGGTTCCGACCTGGACGCGGCCTCCAAGGCGTCGCTGGAGCGCGGTAAGCGCATGGTCGAGCTGCTGAAGCAGGGCCAGTACCAGCCGATGCCGGTCGAGGAGCAGGTCGTCTCCGTCTGGGCCGGTACCACCGGCAAGATGGACGACGTCCCGGTCAACGACATCCGTCGCTTCGAGGCCGAGCTGCTGGAGTACCTGCGCCGCGAGCGTAAGGAGCTCCTCACCTCGATCGCCGAGGGCGGCAAGATGTCGGACGACACGCTGCAGTCGATCGCCGACGCCATCGCTGCCTTCAAGCGCCAGTTCGAGACCTCGGACGGCAAGCTCCTGGGCGACGACGCGCCGGTCTCCACCAGCAAGTGACGACGGAAGGGACCTGACTCATGGGAGCGCAGCTCCGGGTCTACAAGCGTCGCATCCGTGCCGTCACAGCGACCAAGAAGATCACCAAGGCGATGGAGATGATCGCCGCCTCGCGCATCGTCAAGGCGCAGCGCAAGGTGGCGGCATCGATGCCGTACGCGACCGAGCTCACCCGCGCGGTGACCGCGGTGGCGAACGGTTCGACCACCAAGCACCCGCTCACCACCGAGGCCGAGTCCCCGGTCCGGGCCGCGGTCCTGCTCATCACGAGCGACCGCGGTCTGGCCGGCGGCTACTCCTCCAACGCCATCAAGGCGGCGGAGCAGCTGACCGCGCGTCTGCGCGGTGAGGGCAAGGAGGTCGACACGTACGTCGTCGGCCGCAAGGGTGTCGCCTACTACGGGTTCCGTGAGCGCAAGATCGCGGACTCGTGGACCGGCTTCACCGACAGCCCGGCCTACGCCGACGCCAAGCGCGTCGCGGCGCCGCTGATCGAGGCCGTCCAGACGGACACGGCCGAGGGCGGCGTCGACGAGCTGCACATCGTCTTCACGGAGTTCGTGTCGATGATGACGCAGAACGCGGTGGACAGCCGGATGCTGCCGCTCAGCCTCGACCAGGCTCAGGACGAGGAGGGCAGCAAGAAGGGCGAGATCCTTCCGCTGTTCGACTTCGAGCCGTCGGCGGAGGACGTTCTCGACGCCCTGCTGCCGCGCTACGTCGAGAGCCGTGTCTACAACGCGCTGCTGCAGTCGGCCGCTTCCGAGCACGCCGCCCGCCGCCGCGCGATGAAGTCGGCGACCGACAATGCCGGGGATCTCATCAAGAGCCTCTCCCGGCTTGCCAACGCGGCCCGCCAGGCCGAAATCACCCAGGAAATCAGCGAGATCGTCGGTGGCGCGAGCGCCATGGCCGACGCGACCGCGGGGAGTGACAAGTAATGACGACGACAGTTGAGACGGCCGTTGCCACGGGCCGCGTCGCCCGGGTCATCGGCCCGGTCGTCGACGTGGAGTTCCCCGTCGACGCGATGCCGGAGATCTACAACGCGCTGCACGTCCAGGTGGCCGACCCGGCCGAGGACGGCAAGCTCAAGACGCTGACCCTGGAAGTCGCCCAGCACCTGGGCGACGGCCTGGTCCGCACCATTTCGATGCAGCCGACCGACGGTCTGGTCCGCCAGGCCCCGGTCGTCGACACCGGCGACGGCATCAAGGTGCCGGTCGGCGATGTCACCAAGGGCAAGGTGTTCAACACCCTTGGCGAGATCCTGAACAAGCCCGAGGCCGAGTCCGAGGTCACCGAGCGCTGGGCGATCCACCGCAAGGCCCCGAACTTCGACCAGCTTGAGTCGAAGACCGAGATGTTCGAGACCGGCGTCAAGGTCATCGACCTTCTCACCCCGTACGTCAAGGGTGGAAAGATCGGTCTGTTCGGTGGTGCCGGTGTCGGCAAGACCGTTCTGATCCAGGAAATGATCTACCGCGTCGCCAACAACCACGACGGTGTGTCGGTGTTCGCGGGTGTCGGTGAGCGTACCCGTGAGGGCAACGACCTCATCGAGGAGATGACGGACTCCGGCGTCATCGACAAGACCGCGCTTGTCTTCGGCCAGATGGACGAGCCCCCGGGCACGCGTCTTCGGGTCGCCCTGGCCGGTCTGACGATGGCGGAGTACTTCCGTGACGTCCAGAAGCAGGACGTCCTCTTCTTCATCGACAACATCTTCCGGTACACCCAGGCGGGTTCCGAGGTGTCGACCCTGCTCGGCCGTATGCCCTCCGCGGTGGGCTACCAGCCGAACCTGGCCGACGAGATGGGTCTCCTCCAGGAGCGCATCACCTCGACCCGTGGTCACTCGATCACCTCGATGCAGGCGATCTACGTCCCCGCGGACGACCTGACCGACCCGGCCCCGGCCACCACGTTCGCCCACCTCGACGCGACGACGGTTCTCTCCCGTCCGATCTCCGAGAAGGGCATCTACCCGGCCGTGGACCCGCTGGACTCCACGTCCCGCATCCTGGACCCCCGCTACATCGCGGCGGACCACTACGCGGCCGCCATGCGTGTCAAGGGGATCCTGCAGAAGTACAAGGACCTCCAGGACATCATCGCGATCCTCGGTATCGACGAGCTGGGCGAGGAGGACAAGCTCGTTGTCCACCGTGCCCGTCGCGTCGAGCGCTTCCTGTCCCAGAACACCCACGTCGCCAAGCAGTTCACCGGCGTGGACGGTTCGGACGTGCCGCTCGACGAGTCGATCGCCGCGTTCAACGCGATCTGCGACGGTGAGTACGACCACTTCCCCGAGCAGGCGTTCTTCATGTGCGGTGGCATCGAGGACCTGAAGGCCAACGCCAAGGAGCTGGGCGTCTCCTGAATCGCCTGACTCGTAAGAGTCGCGTTTCGGCGGAGAGGGGCGGGCCGGTCCCGCCCCTCTCCTTCCGCCTACTAGACTTTGACCCAACACCCGGCAGTAACCGCCGGGTGGTGACCCGAGGAGCCCACCTTGGCTGCTGAGCTGCACGTCGAGCTCGTCGCCGCGGACCGCAGTGTCTGGTCCGGCGAGGCCACCCTGGTCGTCGCGCGCACCACGTCCGGCGACATCGGCGTCATGCCCGGTCACCAGCCGCTCCTCGGAGTGCTGGAGTCCGGCCCGGTGACCATCCGTACGAGCGAGGGCAGCACCGTCGTCGCCGCTGTGCACGGCGGGTTCATCTCGTTCGCGGACAACAAGCTCTCGCTGCTCGCGGAGATCGCGGAGCTCGCGGACGAGATCGACGTCCAGCGTGCCGAGCGCGCGCTGGAGAGCGCCAAGTCGGCCGAGGACGCCGTCGCCGAGCGGCGCGCCGAGGTCCGGCTGCGTACGGTGTCGGTGCGCTGACGCCCCGACGAACAGTTTTGCCCTCAGCCGCGGTCACGGGTCTGGAATTTTCCGGACCCGGCCGCGGCTGAGGCGATGCAGGCACATGAGACCGGGGCGATCCCCCGGCCCCGAATGGAGCGAGGAGGTCGGTGTAGATGACCCTCGTTCTGCTTGTGGGCGGAGTGGTCGTCGCGCTGGTACTGGTGGGACTCTTCGTCTTCGGTCTGCGCCGACGCCTGATCCAGCGTTCCGGCGGGACCTTCGACTGCAGTCTCCGCTGGAACGTACCGGAGGGCGGTGACCCCGGCGGCAAGGGCTGGGTGTACGGGGTGGCCCGCTACAGCGGTGACCGCATCGAGTGGTTCCGCGTCTTCTCGTACGCGCCCCGGCCGCGGCGGCTCCTTGAGCGGTCCGCGATCGAGGTCGTGGCGCGGCGGCAGCCGGCGGGCGAGGAGGAGCTGGCGCTCCTGTCCGACGCGATCGTGCTCGGCTGTACGCACCGTGGTGTGCGGCTCGAACTCGCGATGAGCGAGGACGCGCTGACGGGTTTCCTGGCATGGCTGGAGGCGGCGCCGCCGGGGCAACGGGTGAACGTGGCGTAGTTTTCCCCACCCCGCCCCTTCCCGAAAGCCCTCCGGCGGGCGGCCGGGTTCTTCGTCTGCGGGCCGGTGGGGGCTGGTCGCGCAGTTCCCCGCGCCCCTAGGAGGGCCCGAAGGGCCCATCACCGGGGGAGGGGGACGGGCCCTCGCCCCGGTGCTGGAATCGGGGGCTACCTCAGCCCGGAATCGATCGCCGACATCAGCTCGCCGCCAGGCGTGTCGCCGCTGAATTCCCAGAAGAACGCGCCCTTCAGGCCCTGGGCCTTCACGTACGCCATCTTGCCCGCGATCGTCGACGGGGTGTCATAGCTCCACCAGTTCGACCCGCAGTGCGCGTACGCCGTGCCCGCGATCGTCCCGGTCACCGGGCACGCGGACTTGAGGACCTTGTAGTCCTCGATGCCCTGCTCGTACGTCCCGGGCGCGGGGCCGGTCGCGGTGCCGCCGGGGGCGTCCTGGGTGACGCCGGTCCAGCCGCGGCCGTAGAACCCGATCCCGAGGTTGAGCTTGTTCGCCGGGATGCCCTTCACCTTGTACTTCTGGATCGCCGCGTCGGTGTTGAAGCCCGCGATCGGGATGCCGTCGTACGAGGTGAGCGGCGAGTGCGGGGCCGTCGGCCCCTTCGCGTCCCACGCACCGAAGAAGTCGTACGTCATCACGTTGTACCAGTCGACGTACTGTGCCGCACCGGCGTAGTCCGCCTGGTCCATCTTGCCGTTGGCCGAGCCGTCGGCGGTGACGGCCGCCGTCACCAGCGCGCCGCCGCCGAACTTGGCGCGCAGCGCCGCCAGCAGGTTCTTCAGGGACGCCTGGCCGCTGGTGTCACAGGAGAGCCCGCACGCGTTCGGGTACTCCCAGTCGATGTCGATGCCGTCGAAGACGTCGGCCCAGCGCGGGTCCTTGACCAGGGAGTAGCAGGAGTCGGCGAACGCGGCCGGGTTCGCCGCCGCCGCGCCGAAGCCGCCCGACCAGGTCCAGCCGCCGAACGACCAGAGCACCTTGAGGTTCGGGTACTTCTTCTTCAGCTCGCGCAACTGGTTGATGTTGCCCGCGACCGGCTGGTCCCAGGTGTCGGCGGTGCCGTCGACGCTGGAGGAGGCGTCGTACGTCTTCTGGTAGTCGGCGTACGCGTCACCGATGGCGCACTGGCCACCCGTGACGTTGCCGAACGCGTAGTTGATGTGCGTCAGCTTCGCCGCCGAGCCCGAGGTGACGACGTTCTTCACCTGGTAGTTGCGCTGGTAGATGCCCCAGTCGGTGAAGTAGCCGAGC
Organism: Streptomyces sp. NPDC048696; assembly: GCF_043198895.1. Classification (NCBI taxonomy): domain Bacteria; kingdom Bacillati; phylum Actinomycetota; class Actinomycetes; order Kitasatosporales; family Streptomycetaceae; genus Streptomyces; species Streptomyces sp. NPDC048696. The sequence continues at coordinate 72,844 of NZ_JBICVJ010000007.1, forward strand.
TTGACCGTGGAGCCGGGACCGGGGTTCTGACCGCCGCCCGTGGTGGTGACGGTGAGCGTGCCGGAGGAGGGGCCGGTCTGGTCGGCGCTGTCGCGCGCGGTCACGCTGTACGAGTACGTCGTCCCGGCGGTGAGGCCCGAGTCGGCGTACGTCGTGCCCGGCACCGTCGCGATCCTCGTCGAGCCCCGGTACACGTCGTAGTTCTTGACGCCCTTGTCGTCGGTGGCCGCGCTCCACGACAGGGTCAGCGAGGTGTCGGTGACGTTGCTCGCGGTCGGGGTGCCGGGCGCGGAGGGCGGGTTGTCGCCGGGCGGGGTCGAACTCCCGTCGCAGGAGCCGCCGTTGAGCTTGCAGCCGGAGGGGGCGCCGGGGCCCGCGCCGTTGAAGCCGAAGGTGACGCTCGCGCCGGGGGCGAGCGTGCCGTTGTACGACTTGTTCTTGGCGGTCCAGTGGTTGGTGTCGTGGGTGACGTCCGCGTCCCAGAACGAGGTGACGGACGTACCGGAGGGGTAGTCCCACTCCACGGTCCAGGAGGTGAGTGTCGTGGTGCCGGTGTTCTTGACGGTCCACTGGGCGCCGAAACCGGAGCCCCAGTCCTGGGTCTTGGTGTAGGTGGCGGTGGCCGAGGCGGCTGCCTCGGCGGGGGACGCGGCGGCCAGGCCGACGAGCGCGGCCAGGGGGAGTGCCAGCGCGGTCAGGGCCGCGGTCGCTCTCGATCTCAAGCGGGTGCGCAGGCGTGGTGCAGTGCTCAAGGGAGACTCCCTGAGTGAGGTCCGACGGGTGTGGGGGTGGGACCCTGCTCCGTCCGGTGAGCACACGGTGGTGTGGCACGCTCACACAGCAGTGCCGTGAGCGTAGGAAGGTCTGTACCAATCGTCAAGAGGTCCAGACCAACGGCCGGAAGTCGTCCTCATATCCCCAACTCCTGGGCGAGAACCGCAGCTTGGACCCTGCTGCGCAGTTCCAGCTTTCCCAGCAGACGGCTGACATGCGTCTTCACCGTGGCCTCCGCCATCGCCAGGCGCAGGGCGATCTCCGCGTTGGAAAGTCCCTCGCCCAGACACGACAGAACCTCGCGCTCGCGCCGGGTGAGCGTGTCCAGGGCGGCCGGTGGCTTCGCCGGGGCCTTGGTGGTGGGCGCCGCGAACTCCGCGATCAGGCGGCGGGTGACCGCCGGGGCGATCAGGCCCTCGCCGCGCGCCACCGTCCGTACCGCCTCGATCAGATCCCTCGCCTCGGTGTTCTTCAGCAGGAAGCCCGCGGCGCCCGCGCGCAGCGCCCCGAAGACGTACTCGTCGAGGTCGAAGGTGGTCAGGACCAGGACGTCCGCGAGCCGTTCCGCGACCACCTGGCGGGTCGCCGAGACGCCGTCAAGGCGTGGCATCTGAATGTCCATCAGGACCAGATCCGGGCGCAGCTCGCGCGCGAGGCGCACCGCCTCCTCGCCGTCGGCGGCCTCCCCGGCCACCTCGATGTCGGGGGCGCTGCCCAGGATCAGCACCAGACCGGCCCGCACCGCCGACTGGTCCTCGGCGACCAGTACCCGGATCGTCATACGCTCGACTCGCCTTCCACGACGGGAAGTTCGGCCCGCACCCGCCAGATCCTGCCGCCGTCCCCGGCCGGTTCCGGGCCCGACTCGAAGGTCCCGCCCAGCAGCACGGCCCGCTCCCGCATCCCCACCAGACCCGCCCCCGACCCGGGCGCGCGCGGCCCCGGACGATCACCATAAGGGCTGGTCACCGCCACCGTGAGAGCTCGCCCGGTGTGCGCGAGCGCCGCGGTGACGGTACCCGGCGCGGCGTGCTTGAGGGCGTTGGTCAGCGACTCCTGCACGATCCGGTACGCGGCGAGCTCGACCGGGGCGGGCAGCGCGGCGCCCGGCGGCCGCGTGTCGTGAAGGGCGAAGTCGAGCCCGCTGGAGACGCCGTTGGTACGGGCCCGGGCCAGCAGGGCGTCGAGCCCGGCCAGGGTGGGCGCGGCCACCGGTTCGCTCTCGGCGCCGCTGTCCCGGAGCAGCCCGATCAGCCGGCGCATCTCGGCGAGCCCGGCCACGCTGTTCTCGCGGATCACGGTGAGCGCCCGGCCGGTGGTCGCCGCGTCGTCCAGGGAGAGCGCGGCGGTGGAGTGGATCGCGATGGCGGAGAGGTGGTTGGCGACCATGTCGTGCAGCTCGCGGGCCATCCGGGCGCGCTCGGCGACGACGGCCTGGGCGCGGTCGATCTCGGCGAGCAGCGCGGTCTGCTCGGCGCGCAGCGTGGCCGCCTCGGCCGCGTCGCGGTGGTTGCGCACCAGCGCGCCCGTGGTGGCGGGCGCGAAGGAGACGAGCGCGGTGACGATCCCGACGAGCAGGGCCTGCGGGGTGCGGAACCAGGCGAGGAAGCCGATGGTCACGGCCACGCTGATCAGCCCGGTGGTCACGGGGATGCGGCGGGCGGCGGCGGACGTGCCGTACAGGACGGCCGCGTAGACGATGTCCGTGAACATCAGGATCGTGGCGAGGTTGCCCGCGGTGAACTGGTCGGCGACCACCATGGCCGTACCGCCGACGATCGCGCACTGCGGGCGGGTGCGGCGCAGCAGCTCCAGGGCCGCCGTCACCGCGAGCGGCACCAGCGCCCAGCCGCCGCCGAGCAGGCCGCTGCCGCGGCTGAACAGACCCAGGATCCACAGCAGCACGCCGCCGGCCAGCCCGGCGACGGCGATCTGGACGTCGTGGTGGTGCGGGCGGGGAAGACGTTTCACGGTCCCATGAAACACCGGCGCGGGGGCCGTGACCTCGGCGTGCGGGGCGAACCCGAGCGCGTACGACTACATCGAAAGATGCAGTCGAAGCGCTCGGGTGTCGATGGCGCGGGACCGGCTAGCGCTCGCCGCCCGGCACCCAGAGCACGTCCCCGACCTCCTTGTTCGCGGTGCGGGCCAGGATGAACAGCAGGTCGGAGAGCCGGTTGAGATAGGTCGCGGTCAGCGGGTTCATCGCCTCGCCGTGCACCTCCAGGGCCGCCCAGGTGGAGCGCTCCGCGCGGCGGACCACCGTGCACGCCTGGTGCAGCAGCGCCGCGCCCGGGGTGCCGCCCGGCAGGATGAAGCTGCGCAGCTTCTCCAGCCGCTCGTTGAAGTGGTCGCAGTCCGCCTCAAGGCGGTCGATGTAGAACTGCTCGACCCGCAGCGGCGGGTACTTCGGGTCCTCCACTACCGGCGTCGACAGGTCCGCGCCCACGTCGAACAGGTCGTTCTGGACCCGGACGAGGACCTTCGCCACGTCCTCGGACAGCTGCCCGAGCGCCAGCGCGGTGCCGATCACGGCGTTCGCCTCGTTGGCGTCCGCGTACGCCGAGATCCGCAGATCCGTCTTGGCGGTACGGCTCATGTCACCGAGGGCCGTGGTGCCCTTGTCGCCGGTGCGGGTGTAGATACGCGTCAGATTGACCATGAGGCCAGAGTAGTTAGGCCCCGGCCGTCCGGAAGACGCGTGTGCCCACCGTCACGGCGGTGAGCGCGAGAGCGGCCGCGACGAGCACGCCGTAGAGCATGTGAGCGCTCGTGTACGAGCCGACGTACGCGTCCCTCATCGCGTCCACCAGGTAGCGGAACGGCATGAAGTGCGAGAGCACGTCCAGCCAGAGCGGCCCCAGCGTCATCGGCAGCATGAGCCCGGAGAGCAGCATCGACGGCATCGCGAGCCCGTTGACCGCCGGGCCGAACGAATGCGCCGAGGGGAGCTTCAGGGCCAGCGCGTACGAGAGCGCGGCGAGCGACAGCGTCAGCACACCCACGAACACGAAGCCGATCAGCACCCCGGCGACCGGCGCCCGCAGCCCCATCACCAGCGCCGCGAGCACCAGCACCACGGCCTGGAAGACGAAGAGCGCCGCGTCCCGCAGCACCCGGCCGAGCAGCAGCGCGAGCCGGGACACCGGTGCCGCCCGCATCCGCTCGAACACCCCCCAGCCCTGCTCCAGGATGACGGCGAAACCGCTGAACGAGGCGCCGAACAGGCCGAGTTGGAGCAGCAGCCCCGGCACCAGGACCTGCCAGGAGTCGCCGTGCGGGGCGAGCGGCAGATCGGTGAGGAGCGGGCCGAAGAAGAGCAGGTAGAGCAGCGGCATCAGTACGCCGAAGAAGATCTGGAATCGGGACCGCAGGGTCTGCCGGGCGTACCGGCCGAAGACGATCGCGGTGTCGTGCAGGAGCATCGGGGGTCCTATACGGCTACGGGGGCGGAGTCGGCGGGCGCGGGGCCGCGGCCGGTGATGGCGAGGAAGGCGTCCTGGAGCGTGGCGCAGCCGTGCCGGGCCTTGAGCGCGGCGGGGGAGCCCTCGGCGGTGACGACGCCCTCATCGACGATGACCAGCCGGTCGGCGAGCGCGTCCGCCTCGTCGAGGTAGTGCGTGCTGAGCACGACGGTGGTGCCGTGCTCGGCCCGGACGCGGCGGACCACGTCCCACAGGTCGGCGCGCCCGGCGGGGTCGAGGCCGGTCGTCGGCTCGTCCAGGAAGAGCACGTCGGGCCGGTGGGCCAGGCCCATCGCGAGGTCCAGGCGGCGCCGTTGGCCGCCGGAGAGCGCGGTCGTCCTGCGGTCCAGGAGGTCGGCGAAGCCCAGCTCGGCCGCCAGCTCCTCGGCCCGCTCCCGCGCCCGGGAGTGCGGGAGCCGGTAGAGGCGGCCCTGGGTGACCAGCTCCTCGCGTACCGACATCTGCGGGTCGAGACCGCCGGACTGGGCCACATAGCCGCACCGCTCCCGTACGCCCGCCGGGTCGCGCAGCAGGTCGCGGCCGGCGACCGTGGCCGCGCCCGAGGTCGGCCGGAGCAGTGTGGTGAGCATGCGCAGGGTGGTGGTCTTGCCCGCGCCGTTGGGGCCGAGCAGGCCCAGGATCTCGCCGGTGCGGACGGTGAGGTCGATGCCGCGCACGGCCTCGACGGGGCCGCGTCCGGTCTGGAAGGTCCGGGCGAGCCCGGCGGTGCTGATGACTGGCATGGCACCCAGAAAAACAGAGTCTCTTAAATTTTGCAATGACACCAAGTTTTCAGCGAACCCACTCCCGCCCGTACGATGAGGCCATGGCTGAAGGACTTCGGGAGCGCAAGAAGCGGCAGACCAGGCAGCACATCTCGGACACGGCCACCGGCCTGTTCCTGGAGCGGGGCTTCGACGCGGTGACGATCGCCGAGGTCGCCGAGGCCGCCGACGTCTCCGTGAACACCGTCTACAACTACTTCCCGGCCAAGGAGGACCTGTTCCTCGACCGGATGCGCGAGGTCTCGCACCGCCTGTCGCGCTTCATCCGGGCCCGGGACGCGGGCGAGTCGGCGGCCGACGCGGTCCTGCGCGAGCTGCGCTCGGCCCTGGAGAACGTCTCGCCCGCCTTCGGCCTGATCGACGGCTTCGCCGACTTCATGCGGGTCATCGAGGGCGCGCCCACGCTCAAGGCCCGGCTCTGGTACCTCCAGCAGGAGGTCGTCGAGTCGGTGGCCGCGACGCTGCGCGAGGAGACGGGAGCGGCCGCCGACGACCCGCTGCCGCTGCTGATCGGCGGTCAGCTCGCGTGGATCGAGAGCGCCGTCGTCGCGTACATCAGCGCCGAGATGATGGCGGGCCGCAAGGCCACCAAGGTGTCCCGTGACGCGCTCGTGGTGCTCGATGACATTGAGGAGCTGTTGGGCGAAAAGGTGCTCAAGTACGCGGTAAAGGCCGAGCGATGACAGTGATCCCTGCCCCCGATGAGACGTGGCACACCCATCTCGGTGTGATGTCCGTCATCTGAGACGTGACGCGCATCTCTTAGGGCTCCCAAGAGCCTCCGTGGCCGATAGCCTCCGCCCCAGAGCCGTATCAGTAAGCCGTCAAAGGGGTGTGAAGTGGCCAGGAAGCTCGCCGTCATCGGGGCCGGACTCATGGGTTCGGGCATCGCGCAGGTCTCCGCCCAGGCCGGCTGGGACGTGGTGCTGCGTGACGTGACCGACGCGGCGCTGGCCCGGGGCACCGACGGCATCAAGGCCTCGTACGACAAGTTCGTGAGCAAGGGCAAGCTGGCCGCCGAGGACGCGGAGGCCGCGCTCGCCCGCATCACCACCACGACCGATCTGGACGCGGTAGCCGACGCCGACATCGTCGTCGAGGCCGTCTTCGAGAAGCTGGAGGTCAAGCACGACATCTTCCGCGCGCTCGACCAGATCGTGCGGGACGAGGCCGTGCTCGCCTCCAACACCTCGGCCATCCCGATCACCAAGATCGCGGCGGTCACCAAGCGCCCCGAGCGGGTCGTCGGCGCGCACTTCTTCTCGCCGGTCCCGATGATGCAGCTGTGCGAGCTCGTACGCGGCTACAAGACCAGCGACGAAACCCTCGCCACCGCCCGTGAGTTCGCCGAGTCCGTCGGCAAGACCTGCATCGTCGTCAACCGCGACGTCGCCGGTTTCGTCACCACCCGGCTGATCTCGGCGCTCGTCGTCGAGGCCGCGAAGCTGTACGAGTCGGGCGTGGCCACCGCCGAGGACATCGACCTCGCCTGCAAGCTGGGCTTCGGCCACGCGATGGGACCGCTGGCCACGGCCGACCTCACCGGCGTGGACATCCTGCTGCACGCGACCGGCAACATCTACACCGAGTCCCAGGACGAGAAGTTCGCGCCGCCGGAGCTGATGCGCCGGATGGTTGACGCGGGTGACATCGGACGCAAGAGCGGGCAGGGCTTCTACAAGCACTGATTGACACACCCTCACCTCCTGTCGCCCCAGGATCACTCCATGGGGTGAATTAGGTATCGGTTCGCTCACAGACGGCAACTTCCCTGCGGTCTGTGCAGTCAGTTGGTGCAGTAAGAGACGACAGGCAGACAGGCATACGGAGCACTCCGGGGAGTACACATGCATATCAGGGGCGACCACGTCGAGCTGGTCGTCGGGGGCCGCCTCGACGTCCGCAGCGCGGCGGACGCCCGTACGGTGCTGCACTCGGCCGTCGACGACGGAGCCGGCGACCTGGTGCTCGACCTGACCGAACTCGACTCCTGGGACGCCACCGGGCTCGGCGTGATCATGGGCGCCCACCGGCGGGCCGGGCGCTGCGGCCGACGGCTCGTGCTGCGGGGCGTGCCGCCCCAGATGCAGCGCCTGCTGGTGGCGACCCGGCTGCACCGCATCCTCGCCATCGAGGGCGGCATCGCGGCGGAGGCACTGCCGCGCGTATGACCCTGGTGCGGGGCTCTCGCGTACGACTTGTGCGGTAGTTGTGCGCGGGGTGTGAGAGCGGCACTCCGCGCGCAATCCTCACCGGACTGTGACGCTCTGGGCGGGGTGGCACCCCGCCGGTTCATAGATACTGGTCGAAGGTTTAGGGTGCGGTCTCCCGCCGGTCGACATCCCAAGCGGCGGGGACCGGACCAGAGCGACAGCGCAGTACGTAGCGGCCGGGAGGGGCACCGTTACGCACGCGCATCTGGGGGGCTTTCACCATGGACCCGATGGACAACCGGGGACCGGAAGAGTTCGACCACGATTCGGACGGCCCGGGCGCCACGGGCGCTTCGGGCGCCGACGCGCCGCGATCGCCGCGCGACCGCGACGCCGTGAGCCCCGGCCTCGGCCAGCGCGCCGCCGGTCCGGCCCGCACGGTCCAGCTCGTCTCCGGCGACTTCCTGCTGACCGTCAATCCCGTCGACGGCAGCGAGATCGAGCCGTGCCCGCCCGGCGAGATACCCGGACGGCCCGCCCGCCGCACCGCCGCCGAACGCGCCGAGCGCGAGCGCTCGCTCAAGCCCCCGGTGCCCGCCGCACCCGCCGCACCCGCGCCCGTCCTGCTGGAACGCGGCGAGGAGCGCGAGCGTCTGGGCCGGCTGCTCGGACGCGGCCGCTCGGTGCGGCTCACCGGCCCGGCCGGCTCCGGGCGCACGGTGCTGCTCGACGCCGTCGCCGCCGACTGCGCGCGCCTGGCGCCCGACGGCGTCGTCCGCCTCAACGGACACCGCCGTACCGCCCATGAACTGCTGCACGAGCTGTACGCGGCCGTCTACCGCTCCCCGCTGCACCGGCCCGACCGGGCCGGGCTCCTTGAGCGGGTGCGCGAGATCGGCGCGATCGTCCTCGTCGACGACCTGGAGTTCGGCGGGGCCGCCCTGGAGGAACTGCTCGACGCCGCGCCCGAGTGCGCGTTCCTGCTCGCGGCGACACCGGAGGTCGCGGCTCCCCTCGCCGACTCGCACCTCGAAGAGGTCTTCCTCGCCGGTCTCGGCCGGGGTGCCTCGCTTGAGCTCCTGGAGCAGGCCGTGGAGCGGCCGCTCACCGACGACGAGGCCAACTGGGCGGGCGACCTCTGGTTCGAGTCGGAGGGCCTGCCACTGCGGTTCGTCCAGGCGGGCGCGCTGCTGCGGCAGCGGGACACGCTGCGCGGCGAGGGCGTCGCGCGCGACGAGTTCGGGCTGCCGGTGGAGGAGCCGTCCGACCTGTCGGTGTTCTCGGCCGAGGGCCGGGAGGTGCCGCTGCCCTCGCTCGGCGACGGCGCGGCCCCCGCCGCCCCGCTCGCGGCCCGGCTCGGCGAGGCCGCCCGCGACACCCTGCGGTTCGCCGTCGCGCTCGGCGGCGAGGTGCCGCACCAGGCGCATCTGCCCGCGCTCATCGGCGACACGCACGCCGACGCCGCGCTCGGCGAACTGCTCGGCTGCGGCCTGCTCTCCCCGGCCGGTACCCGCTACCGGCTCGCGGCGGGCGTGCTCACCCAGCTCGACGCGGCCGGATACGGCGAGGACGCGGGGGAGCGGGCGCACACGGCGGCCCAGCACTACGCCTGGTGGACCGGGCACCCCTCGGTCACCCCCGAGCGGGCGGCCGCCGAGTCGGACGCGGTGATCGCGGCGCTCGCCGCGCTGGTGCCCGGCGCGGACTCCGGCCACCCCGCCACGGCGGTCGAGCTCGCGCGCAGCGCGGCGCCCGCGTTCGCGGCGGGACTGCAGTGGGGCGCGTGGGAGCGGTCGCTGCGGATGGGCTCGGCGGCGGCGCGGGTGACGGGCCAGGTGGCCCAAGAGGCGTACTTCCACCACGAGTTGGGCGTACTGGCGCTGTGCAGCGGGAACGTGGACCGCGCGCGGGCCGAGCTGGAGGCGTCCATCGGGCTCAAGGGCGCGCTCTCCGACAAGCGCGGCACGGTCGCGGGCCGGCGGGCGCTGGCCCTGGTCGAGGACCGCTCCGGCGGCCCGGTGGTCTCCGGCGGCCGCACCCCGGCGGGCGACGAGGTCCCGGCGGCGCGGTACGAGGAGTCGCAGTCGCCCCCGGGCGGTGTTCCGGCGGCGCCGATCCCGCTCGAACTGCCCGACTCCACGCCGACCGTGCTGACCCCGCGCGTGGTCACCGCCCCCGCTCGGCGCCGCCGCACGCTGCTGACCGGTACGCGGCGCAATCTGGTGGCGGCGGGTGCGGGAGCGGTGCTGGCGGTGGTCCTGGGCACCGTGGTCACCCTGGGCGCGACGTCCAGCGGCTCGGACTCGCCCGGCGACAAGGTCAAGCAGCAGCAGTCGGCGAACGAGGGGGATGTGGGCGGCGAGGGCGGGCTGCCCGCGCAGACGCCGTCGGACGGCTCGACGCAGCGGGCTCCGGGCGGCGCCCATTCCTCCCCCGGCCACACGGGCAAGCCCGGCACGCCCGGGACGACCCCGGACACCCCCGGCAGCACGCCGCCGGACTCCACGACGCCCACGGGCAAGCCGTCCACGCCGTCCGGCAAGCCGTCGAAGCCGACGGGGAAGCCGTCGTCGCCCACGACGGGCGGGACGTCCGGGTCGCCCACGTCGGGGGGTTCGTCGGGTACGGGCGGCACGACGGGGACGACGGGTGGGACCACGTCGACCGGCGGCTCGTCGACCGGGCCGACCACGGGTGGGTCGACGACCACGTCGGGCGGCGGTTCGGGGTCGACCGGGTCGAGCACGGGCGGCACGACGTCGACGGGGCCGAGCTCTGGTGGGTCGACGACGTCGGGCGGCGGTACGGGTTCGGGCGGCACGACGGCGTCGGGCGGATCGGGTTCGGGCTCCGGCGGCACGACGACGTCCGGCACGTCCGGTACGACGGGGGCGGCCTCGGGCACCCCCGGGGGCAGCACGTCCCCGAGCCCGTCCCGCTCGTAGGAGCCCCCACCCCGCCCCTTCCCGAAAGCCCTGGGCGGGCGGCTGGGTTCTTTGTCTGATCGCCGGTGGGGGCTGGTCGCGCAGTTCCCCGCGCCCCTTAAATGGGCCCGAAGGGCCCTCCTTCAGGGGCGCGGGGCTGTGTCGATTTGCGGCTCCGCCGCGGTGGGGGTCCCCCCTGTTCGAGCGGAGTCGAGAACTTGGGGGAGCGAGCAACCCAGCACGGTCCGCAGCTGAACCGGGGTGCAGGGGCCCGGGGGCGTAGCCCCCGGGAAACCTTCCTCCGCCTCAGAACAGGCGGAGCTTGTCGTCCTCGATGCCCCGGAGCGCGTCGTAGTCCAGGACCACACACCCGATCCCCCGGTCCGTGGCGAGCACGCGAGCCTGCGGCTTGATCTCCTGCGCCGCGAACACCCCCTGCACGGGCGCAAGGTGCGGATCGCGGTTCAGCAGCTCCAGGTAGCGGGTGAGCTGCTCGACCCCGTCGATCTCTCCCCGCCGCTTGATCTCGACCGCCACCGTCCCGCCGGACCCGTCCCGGCACAGGATGTCGACCGGCCCGATCGCCGTCGGGTACTCGCGGCGGATCAGCGTGTACCCCTCGCCCAGCGTCTCGATCCGGTCCGCCAGCAGCTCCTGCAGGTGCGCTTCCACGCCGTCCTTGATGAGCCCGGGGTCCACACCCAGCTCGTGCGAGGAGTCGTGCAGGATCTCCTCCATCGTGATGATGAGCTTCTCGCCCGCTTTGTTGACGACCGTCCAGACGCCGGAGTCGTCCCCGGCCCCCTCCTTGAGGGTGCAGGGCGGAGACATCCAGTTGAGGGGCTTGTACGCCCGGTCGTCCGCGTGAATGGAGACACTGTTGTCCGCCTTCACCAGGATCAGCCGGGTGGCGGAGGGCAGATGGGCGGTGAGGCGGCCCGCGTAGTCGACGGAGCAGCGGGCGATGACGAGACGCATGGTCGGCAACGCTACTCGAATCCCCCCGCCGAACGCGATTCGTCCGGCAAAGCGCTGTTCGTTATTGGCCGGTTACGTGCCGAGTACCTGTCGCGCTCCCCATACCGCGCCTACCGTATAAGCGGGAGGTTGTCGGCCAAGCACGCTGCGTGGCCGACTTCGTTCCTTTCCCTGCCCGTAAGACCCCCACCTTCGGGGTCGCGAGAGGAGAAACCATGTCGCTCGACGTCTCACCGGCCCTACTCGAACAGGCCGAGCGAGGCGAGGTCGACGAAGCCGATTTCGTCGACTGCGTCCGGACCTCCCTGCCGTACGCATGGGAGATGATCAGTTCGCTGGTGGCTCAGCTGAAGGTCGACGGTGGTGAGTTCGCCGACAACCAGACGCCTCCGCCGGACGAACAGGCACGCGGCCAGCTGCTGCGCGCGCTCGCGAGTGACGCCATCCGAGGTGCTCTACAGCGGCATTTCGGTGTCCGCCTGGCGTTCCAGAACTGCCACCGTGTCGCGGTGTTCCCGCTGGACCCGTCGTCCGACGAGCGGCTCGCCCGCTTCACGTCGATCCGGGGCCAGCTGCTCAACCAGTCGCCGGAGCTGAGGGACTGCTGAAACCTTGCCGCCGCTCCGCATCGCGGGAGGTGCAACTGATGCGGAGCGGGGGTCCGATCGCGGGGCTCCGCCCACCAGCCCCGCCCTACACCCCTCCCGACCCGTCCCCGGCGGCAGCGTCCCTCACCCCACCTCCGGCCGCTCCAGCAGCGGCACCACCTCAGCGCCCAGACGTCGTACGTTCTCCTCCGTCGCCGCCAGGTCGCCCGCCCCCTCGACCAGGAAGGCGAAGCGCGTGATCCCCGTCTTCTCGGACGTCGCCGCGATCCGGTCCGCCGCCAGCCGTGGCGTGCCCACCGGGTGCAGCGAGCACAGGAGTTCCGTGTACGCGATCGGGTCGCGCATCGCGCGGTGCCGGCCGTCGACGGTCACATGGGCGTCGAGCCCCTGCTTCAGCCACCCGGGCATCGCCTTGAGCAGTGTCTCGGCCGCGTCCGGCTGGCTGTCCGCGATCTGGGCCACCCCGGCCGACACATGCGGCGCGGCCGCGACCGCGTCCGGGGCGATGCCCGACGCCAGCGCGTGCGAACGCCACAGCGAGACCATCTCCGCCTTCTCCTCGTCGCCGCAGTGCATCCCGAGCAGCATCGGCAGGCCGCGCTCGGCGGCGAGCTTGACGCTGTTGGGCGACGTGCACGCCACGATGACCTCGGGCCCGGGCGGGCCGTCCGCCAAGAGCTCGTCGGGCCTGGGCACCACCGGGACCTCCCGGAAGGCGAAACGTTCTCCCAGGCTGGAGACCCGGGGTTCGGTCAGCCATCGCAGGAGCAGGTCGAGCGACTCGGGGAAGCCCTCCTCGTACGCCCGCAGCCCGGAGCCGAAGACCTCCAGGTCGACCCAGGGTCCGCCGCGGCCCACACCCAGCGAGAACCGGCCACCGGACGTCAGGTGCAGCAGCGCCGCCTGTTCGCCGAGCGCCACCGGGTGCGCGCTGGGCAGCACGCTGACCGCCGTGCCGACGCGGATCCTGCGCGTGCGGCCCAGGAGCAGCGCCGCCAGTGTCACCGCCGACGGGCACACCCCGTACGGCACGAAGTGGTGCTCGGCGAGCCACACACAGTCGAGGCCCGATTCCTCGGCCACCTCGGCGGACCGCACTGCCCGGTGCAGTGCCTCCCCCTGGCCCTGGCCCGGGAATTGGGCTGCCAGTACAAAAGTTCCGACGCGCATCGCTCTTGCCTCCTCACGGCCGACGCGGCTCCCCCTCTTACCGGCAACAACGCCTGACAAGTGCCAAGGGCACGGCCCGGCGTGAACTTCTTGCGATAGTCCGGTAAGTGTCCCCCGTACGAGTTAACGTCCCACCCCGGTCCAGGCTCGGGTACCCGGGGCCGGTGGCTCTACGCTGGAGGCAGTCCGTCCGCCCGGCCCCGTGAGGTGTTTCCGTGTCCCCGCGCCGCAACCGCCCCAAGGGCGGCGACCAGCCGACCGAGCCGTCCGCCGCGACGGGCGGTGACCGCTACGGCCTCCAGCGCACCGAGACGTACCAGGGCGAGGAGTGGTCCGTACGGCATGTGAGCGGTGCGAGCTCCGGCGGCAAGCGGTACCGCTGTCCAGGCTGTGATCAGGAGATCCCGGCCGGCGTGCCGCACGTCGTGGCGTGGCCCGAGTACGGCGGCGTGGACGACCGGCGGCACTGGCACAAGGCGTGCTGGAACGCGAAGGACCGCCGCACCAGCAGGGTGCAGCGGTCCAGGAACGCGCCGAGGTACTGACCGTACGGAGTACGGACGCGGGCGTCAGACGTCGCGCTTGCTCAGGGACGCGAACGCGCCACCGAGGGCAACTGCCGTCACGCCCGCCAGAATCAGCAGCGGCATCCAGCCGTGCGGGCCGGAATCGGTCACCGACGCGCCGTAGAACACGGCCAGTTGGCTCGGGATCGAGTACTCGAAGAGGGCCTGGCGCACTGATGCGAGCGACGCCGAGAACATGAACAGCGCGAGCACGAGCGGCAGCAGCACCACGCCGATCATGACGGTGATCGCCCCGGCCGAGTGCCGGATCAGCGCGCCGATCGCGAGCGAGAGCAGGCCGAGCGTCGAGATGTAGAGCCCGACGCCGACGGTCGCCTTCAGGAGTTCGCCGCCGGTGGGCTGCCTGCCGCCGTCCACCATGCTCGTCTGGATCATCGCCACCAGGAAGGTGGAGACCGTCACGATGACGAACGACAGCAGGAAGAACACGATCGACTTGGCGGTGAGGATCCGGGCCCGGCTGGGGCACGCGGTCAGCGTCGTGCGGATCATGCCGGTGCCGTACTCGGACGCGATGGTCAGCACGCCGAGCGTGATCACGCAGATCGAGCCGAGCAGGACGCCGTAGAAGCCGAGGCTGACCACCGGGTTGTCGCCCATGTGCGACCCGGACGTGTTGACGGCGACGGCCGCGAGCAGCCCGATGCCGAGCACGAGCACGAGCAGCGTGCCCAGCGTCCACATCGTGGAGCGTACGGAGCGGATCTTGGTCCACTCCGAGGCGAGCGCGTCGCCGAGCGTCGCCGGGCGCACCGGGATCGGCGAGGTGTACGCGCCGTAGGCCGCACCCTGCGCCTGCTGCGGGGCCTGCTGCTGGTAGGGGGTGGTCATCGGGCGTCGTCCTCGGGCTTGGTCAGGGAAGGGGCGGGCGCGGCGGCGGGCGCCTGGGCCGGGGGAGCGGCCGGAGCCGCCGGAGCGGCCACCGGGCTCTGCACGGGGGCGGCCGGGGGCGCGGGAGCGGGCGCCTGGCCCGGGTGCGGGGCCTGCGCGGCCGCGTACGGGTTCTGTCCCGGCGGCGGCGGTGCGTACCAGCCCTGGGTCGGCACCTCGGGGATCACCGGCGGCGGCGCGTACCCGGGCGGCAGCGGCTGCATCAGACCGGCCTTCTGGTCGGCCGTGGAGCGGTAGTCCACCACGCCCTGGGTCATCCGCATGTACGCCTCCTCAAGGGAGGCCTGGTGCGGCGAGAGCTCCCACAGGCGTACGTCGGCGCCGTGCGCCAGGTCGCTGATGCGCGGCAGCGCGAGGCCGGTCACCCGCAGGGCGCCGTCCGGCTCGGGCATGACCTGGCCGCCCGCCTCGGTGAGCGCGGCCGTCAGCTTCTCGCGCCCGGTCTGCTCGGGCGTGCGCACGCGTGCGAAGTCGGCCGAGTTGTGCGAGATGAAGTCCTTGACGCTCATGTCGGCGAGCAGCTGGCCTCGGCCGATCACGATCAGGTGGTCGGCGGTCAGCGCCATCTCGCTCATCAGGTGCGAGGAGACGAAGACGGTCCGGCCCTCGGCGGCCAGCTGCTTCATGAGGTTGCGCACCCACAGGATGCCCTCGGGGTCGAGCCCGTTGACCGGCTCGTCGAAGAGCAGGACATGCGGGTCGCCGAGGAGGGCTGCGGCGATGCCGAGGCGCTGGCCCATGCCGAGCGAGAACCCCTTGGAGCGTCTGCCCGCGACGTCCTGGAGGCCGACGACGCCCAGGACCTCGTCGACCCGGCGGGCCGGGATGCCGGAGAGCTGGGCGAGCGAGAGCAGATGGTTGCGGGCGCTGCGGCCGCCGTGCACGGCCTTGGCGTCGAGTAGCGCGCCCACCTGGCGGGGCGCGTTGGGGAGCGTACGGAAGGGGTGGCCGCTGATGGTGACGTGGCCGGAAGTGGGCTGGTCCAGGCCGAGGATCATGCGCATGGTCGTCGACTTGCCGGAGCCGTTGGGCCCCAGGAAGCCGGTAACGGCGCCGGGCCTCACCTGGAAGGAAAGGTTGTACACGGCTGTCTTGGCGCCATAGCGCTTCGTCAGGCCGACTGCCTCGATCATTCTCCAGCCCCATCGACGGTGTGGGTCGTCGGGGCGGTGGCCGTCCGCAGCCAGGGTGCCCCCGTATGAGTGAGGAGCTTATCCAGGACTTTACGGTTCCGGCCAAGCGGAGACATGTGCGTTACGTGTACTTCTGCCCGGTATGCATCGCCGGTCTCCCGCCTCTCACCAGGCGTTACGCGTCCCGCCTCTTCAGCACCAGATAGCCGCCCGCCAGCGCCGCGATCACCCACAGCGCCATGATCCCGAGCCCCGCCCAGGGCCCGTACGGCGGCGGCTCGCTGTTCATCGCGTCCGGCACCACCCGCATGATCTTCGAGCCCGCCTGGTCGGGGAAGTAGCGGGCCACCTTCTTGGCGCCCGGCACCGCCGAGAGGATCTGCGAGACCAGGAAGAAGAACGGCATCAGGATGCCGAGCGAGAGCATCGAGCTGCGCAGCATCGTGGCCACGCCCATCGAGAAGAGCGCGATCAGCGCCATGTAGAGGCCCGCGCCGAACACCGCGCGCAGCACGTTGGGCTCGCCGATGGTGGTGCGGTGCGGGCCGAGCAGCGCCTGGCCCAGGAAGAACGAGAGGAAGCTCGTCGCCATGCCCACGACCAGCGCGAGCGCGGTCGCGACCGCCAGCTTGGCGAAGAGGAAGGTGGCCCGCTGCGGCACGGCGGCCAGCGAGGTGCGGATCATGCCGGAGCTGTACTCGGTGCCGACCACCAGGACGCCGAAGACCACCATCGCCAGCTGGCCCAGGACCATCCCGGAGAAGCTGATGAAGGTCGGGTCGAAGGTGGCGCGCTCGGCCGGCTTGAGGTCGTTGAACTGCGACTTCATCAGCGCGGACAGGGCCGCGCTCACCGCGACCGTGACGACGAACGCGCTGATCAGGGTCCAGGAGGTGGAGGAGACCGAACGGATCTTGGTCCACTCGGAGCGGAGTACGGCGGGTGCCGATGCCATGGTCAGACCCCCTCGCCCCGGGATCCGGCGCCCTCGGCCGGGGACGCGTCGCCCTGGGACCCGGCGCCGTCGGTCCGTGCCCGGTAGCTCTCGCCCCAGTTCGGCCCCGGGGCCTCGGGCGCCCGGGGCGGACCGTGGGCGGTGTCCGAGTGCGCGTGGTACTCCACCGACCCCGCCGTCATCTGCATGAACGCCTCCTCCAGGGACGCCTGCTGGCCGGAGAGCTCGTGCAGCACGATCTGGTGCTGGGCGGCCAGTTCGCCGAGCCGCTCGATCCTGCCGTTGTCGATCTCCAGGGCGCCGTCGGCGGTCTGGGTCACGGCGATCCCGGCCCGGCTCAATACGTCGAGCAGGTGTTCCCATTGAGGTGAGCGAAGTCGTACGAAACTCCGAGAATTCTGGCGAATGAAATCCGCCATCGATGTGTCGGCGAGCAGTCGCCCCTGCCCGATTACGATCAAGTGATCCGCGGTGAGTGCCATTTCACTCATCAGGTGAGACGACACGAAGATCGTTCGGCCTTCGGCCGCGAGCGCTTTCATGAGATTGCGGATCCAGTGAATTCCCTCGGGGTCCAGACCATTGACGGGTTCGTCGAACATCAGGATCTCGGGGTCGCCGAGCAGCGCGGACGCGATTCCCAGCCGCTGGCCCATGCCGAGCGAGAAGCCCTTCGACTTCTTCCTCGCGACGGGCGTGAGGCCCACCGTGTCCAGGACCTCCGCGACCCGCCGCTCGGGGATCCGGTTCGACTGGGCGAGGCACAGCAGGTTGTTGTAGGCGCTGCGGCCGCCGTGCATCGCCTTGGCGTCGAGCAGCGCCCCGATGTACTTCAGCGGCTCGTCGAGGTCGCGGTAGTGGTGGCCGTCGATGCGCACCGTGCCGCTGGTCGGGTTGTCGAGATCGAGCATCATGCGCATGGTCGTGGACTTGCCGGCGCCGTTGGGGCCCAGGAACCCGGTCACCACACCCGGTCTGACCTGGAAGGACAGATCATCGACCGCGATCTTGGAACCGAAGCGCTTGGTAAGACCCGCTAGCTCGATCATGCCGCCACGCTAGACGCGGACAAAGCCCCCCGCCACTTGTGTGACGGGGGGCTCTGTGCCGTATCAACGCGTCCCGTACCACCGCGTGGATGTACGCACGCGGTGGCAGACGGACGCAGCCCACGGGGGAGGAGCTGCGGCCGCGGGCGGACTAGCGGGACTGCTGGGCCGGGACGCCGCGCGAGACCGGCTCGTCGTCGACCGGGGAGCCGGCCGCCGCGACCGCCGCGCCCGTCAGGGTCGCCAGCATCTCGCGGACGTTGGTCAGCTGCGCGTTGATCGAGTCGCGGCGGTTGGTGAGCGCCGCCAGCTCCCGCTCGGATTCCGAACGGATGCGGTCGGCCTTGGCGTTGGCGTCCGCCACGATGTCCTCGGCCTGGCGCTGGGCCGTCTCGACCGTCTGACGGGCCCGGCGCTCCGCGTCCGTACGCAGCTTCTCGGCCTCCAGGCGCAGCTGCTCCGCGCGGTGCTCGATCTCCGCGAGGCGCTTCTCGGCCTTGGCCTGACGCGACGCCAGGTCGCGCTCGGACTGCTCGCGGCGCTTGGCGAGGTTCGTCTCGAAGTCGGCGGCGGCCTGCGCGGCCTTGGCGCGGGTCTCCTCGAAGAGGGCGTCCGCCTCCTCGCGCTTGGACTGCGCGTCCTTCTGGGCCTCGGTGCGCAGCTGGGAGGCGTCACCCTTCGCCTTCTCGACGATGCGGACGCCCTCGTCCTCCGCCTTCGCCTTGCGCTCGGCGGCGAACGATTCTGCGTCGTTGCGCACCTGCTGGGCCGCCGACTCGGCGAGCTCACGGTGCTGCTCGGCGGCCCGGCGGGCCTCCTCGCGCAGGTCCTTCGCCTCTTCCTCGGCGAGACGGAGGATCTTCTCGACCCGCGCGCCGAGACCCGCGTACGACGGCTCCGCGTCGCTCACCTGGGCCTGGGCGTTCTGCGTTTCGAGGTGCAGCTCCTCGATGCGCTTTTCCAGAGAAGTGATCCGTGCCAGAGCGCTGTCGCGGTCGGAGACGATCTTGGTAATGCGGTCGTCCACCTGACCGCGGTCGTAACCACGCCGCACGAGCTCGAAGCCGAAGGGGGAGGAAGTGTCGCTCATGGGGTTCCTGTCGAATGAGACCGGTGAGGTGATAGGGGGAATCCTAGGGGCCCAGGCGGCGTGTCATCGAGCGGATGCCCGTTTGATCTGGAGAATTACCAGCCTTTTGAGTGGCTACCCCTCCGAAGACTTGCCACTCGAACGTGTACTTCCCGCCGCCGCACCCGCCTTGGCCGCCTCCTTGCCGGCGGCCTTGCCGCCCAAGGACGGGGCCTCGAAAGACTCCAACGCCTCAAGTACGTCCTGGACACGGGAGATCTCGGCATTGATGTCCGCACGCCGCCTGACCAGCACGTCCAGCTCGCGCTTGCCCTCCTCGACGGTGCGCTTGGCCTCCGCCTCGGCCTCGTCGCGCAGCTTCGTCGCCTCGCGGATCAGCTCGGCCTTCTTGGTCTCGGCCTCCTTCAGGAGCGCCTCCGCCCTCTTCACGGCGGCGATACGGACCTTGCTCGCCTCGGAGTTGGCGTCCGAGAGAAGTTCCTTGGCCTTCGCCTCGGCCTCGGCGGTCTGCTCGGTGGCGGCCGCGACCAGCTTGTCGACGCGCTCGCCCGCCGTCTTCATCTGCTCGGCGCTCTCCCGCCGGGCCCGCTCGTGCAGCTCCTCGATCTCCGCCTCGGTCCGCGCGCGCACCTCTTCGGTGCGCTCCCTTATGGCGGTGGCGTCGGTGCGGGCACCGGCCAGCAGCTCGTCCGCGTCCGTACGGGCCTTCTCCACCAGGGAGTTGCCCTCCACGGTCGCCTCGGAGACGATCCGCTCGGCCTCCTTGCGGGCCGCGCCGACCATGGTGTCGGCCTGCTCCTCGGCCAAGGTGGCCGCGAGCAGCGCCTCCTCCTGGGCCTTGTTCATCAGCTGGTCGGCCTGCTCGGCCGCGTCCGCCCGGCGCTTGGCCGCGGCCGTACGGGCCTCGTCGAGCAGCCGGTCGCACTCCTCGCGGGCCTCGGTACGGGCCTTCTCGGCGGCCTCCTCGGCCTGGACCCGCGTCTTGTCGGCCTCCGCGCGGATGCGCTGGGCGGCCTGCTGCGCGGAGCCCACGGTCTCGGCGGCCTCGGCACGCAGCCGCTCCGCCTCCGCGTTCGCCTCGGTACGCATGCGCTCGGCGTCCGCGCTCGCCTCGGCGAGAATCCGCTCGGCCTCGCTGCTCGCCTCGCCGATGAGCTGGTCGGCCTGCTCGGCGGCGTCGCCGCGGCGCTTGTCGGCGGCCTGACGGGCCTCGTCGAGCAGCCGCTCCGCCTCCGTACGGGCCTCGCCCACCAGCTGTTCGGCCTCGGCGCGCGCCTCGGCGACGGTCTGCTCGGCCTCCGCGGCCGCGGCGCCCAGCGTCGAACCGGCGTCCGCACGTGCCTCGGTGGTGACCAGCTCGGCGTACGTGTCGGCCTCGGACGTGGTGCGCTCGGCCTGCGCGGTCGCCTCCGCGAGCAGGCGGTCGTGCTCCGACTGGCCCTCGTCGCGCAGCTGCTGGGCCTCCGCGATCAGCCGCTCGGCGGTCGCCGTCGACTCGGCGGCGAGCCGCTCGGCCTCCGCCGTCGCTTCGGTGACCAGACGGTCGGCCTGGCTCGCGGCGTCGCTGCGGATGCGGTTGGCGTCCTCGCGGGCGTCCGCCCGGGTGCGGGCGGCGTCCTGCTCGGAGGAGGCGAGCGCGTCGGACGCCTCGGTGCGCATCCGCTGTGCGTACTCGGACGCGTCCGAACGCGCCTTCTCCGCCTCGGCGATGGCGTCCGCCATCGTCCGCTCGGCGAGCGCCTTGGCGGCCTCGGCCTCCTCGGTGGCGCGCGCCCGGGTGCGGCCCGCGTCCTCGGTGGCGCGCTCGCGCTCGGCGTAGGCGTCGGCGCGGACCCGGTCCGCCTCCTCCTGCGCCTCGTTCCTGGTCCGCTCGGCGACGTGCTCGGCGGTGGAGCGCAGACCCGAGATCTCCTGCTCGGCCTCCTCGCGCAGCCCCGCCACCGAGTCCCGCACCTGCTGGGCGGTCTGCTCGGCGGCCGCCACCAGCTCGGTGGCGCGCCGGTCGGCCTCCTCGCCCAGGCGCTGCGCCTCGGCCTGCGCCTCCTCGACCCGGCGACGGGCCGAGGCGAGCAGTTCCTCGCTCTGCTCGCGGGCCTGCGCCCGCTCCGAATCGGCCTCGGCGCGCGCCGAGTTCAGCGTCTCCTCGGCCTCGCGGCGGCGACGGGTCGCCTCCTCCTGGGCGGCGGCCAGCGCCTCGGCGGCCTCGGCGCCGACCCGCTCGGCGGCGGCCGCGGCCTCCGCGCGCATCCGGTCGGCGGTGTCCTGGGCCTCGCTCTTGAGCCGCTCGGCCTCGGCGGCGGCCTCGGAACGCAGCCGTACGGCCGCGCTCTCCGCCTCCGCACGGGCGCCCGAGGCGTCGGCGGCGGCCTCGGTGCGCAGCCGCTCGGCCTCCTGCTCGGCCTGCGCCTGGAGCGTACGGACACGCTCGGCGGCCTCGGTGCGCAGCCGCTCGGTCTCCTCGGCGGCCTCCCGGCGGATCCGCTCGCTCTCGGCGCGCGCCTCGGTCAGGGCCTGGTCGGCGGAGGCGTGCCGGTGCTCGGCCTCGGTGTGCAGCCGGGCCAGCTCGTCGGCGGCCTCGGCCTGGCGGGCGGCGACGGCCCGCTCGGTCTCCTCGCGCAGGGCGACGGCCGCCTGCTCGGCCGACGTCCGGGTGGACTCGGCGTGCTCCTCGGCCTCGGCCCGCATCCGCTCGGCCTCGGCGCGGGTGCGCTCCAGGGTCTCCTCGGCCTGCTTGCGCAGCGTGGTGGCGCGCTCCAGGGCCTCGCCCCGTACGCGCTCGGACTCCGCGCCCGCGGAGGTGCGCAGCTCCTCGGCGTCCGCCTTCGCCTTGGTCAGCAGCTCCTCGGCGGTCCTGGCCGCCTCCTCGATCTGCTGGACGCCCTCGCGGCGGGCCTCGCCGCGGATGCGCTCGCCCTCGGCGACCGCCTCGGCCCGCAGCTGCTCGGCCTCGCCGCGCAGCCTGCGCGCCTCCTCCTGCAGCTCGACCGTCTTGGCCCGGTACTCCTTGGTGTCGTCCTTGGCCGCGCCCTTGAGCTCGACGGCCTGCTCCTCGGCCTGCGAGCGCAGCCGCTCGGCCTCCGCCTCGGCCTCGCGGCGGATCCGCTCGGCCTCCTCGGACGCCTTGCGGGTGGTCTCCTGGGCGTCCGCGGACGCCTTGGTGAGGACTTCCTCGGCGCTGCGGGCGGCCTTGGCGAGCTGGGCGGCGGTGTCCTCGGCGGCGCTGGTGCGGGCCTTCTCGGCGGCCTCCGCGACCAGCCGCTCGGCCTCGGCGCGCGCGTCGTCGCGGGCCTGCTCGGCCTCGGCCTTGAGGGCCTCGGCCTCCTGGGTCGCCTCGGCCACCAGCCGGGCGATCTCGGTCCTGGCGGTACGGGTGCGCTGCTCGTTGGCCGACTCGGCGGCGGCCAGCTGCTTGCCGGCCGAGTCCTTCGCCTCG
The DNA here is from genome assembly GCF_043198895.1 of Streptomyces sp. NPDC048696. Taxonomy (NCBI): domain Bacteria; kingdom Bacillati; phylum Actinomycetota; class Actinomycetes; order Kitasatosporales; family Streptomycetaceae; genus Streptomyces; species Streptomyces sp. NPDC048696. The sequence goes on from NZ_JBICVJ010000007.1 coordinate 94,838, forward strand.
GCGAGCACCTTGTCGGCCTCGGCGCGCGCCTCGCGCAGCGCGCTCTCGGCCTCCTGCATCCGCTGCTCGGCGGCCCGGCTCAGCTCGGCGGCCTGCTGGCGCGCCTGGTCGGACTCGGCGGTGGTGGACGAGCGCAGCTGCTCGGCGTGGGAGGTGGCCTCCTGGGCCTGCGTGGAGGCGGCGTTGAGCAGCCGCTCGGCGTCCTTGCGGGCGCGCAGCAGGATCGCTTCGGCCTCGGCGCGGGCCGACTCGGCCTCGGCGCCCAGGCGTTGACGGGCCTCCTCGGCGACCCGGGCGGCCTCCGCGCGGGCGGCGGCCAGCGACGCCTCGCTCTCGGCGCGCGACTCGTCGAGCAGCCGGCGGGCCTGCGCCTCGGTACGGGCGCGCAGCTGCTCGGCCCACGCCACGTTCTCGTTGACGTGCGACTCGACGGTGGCGCGGCGCTCGGCCAGCTCCTGGTCGAGCCGCTGGCGGCGGTTGACCGCCTCCGCGTGCAGCTCGGCCTGGAGCCGGGCCTGGTGCTCGGCGTGCTCCTGGAGGATGCGCTGGGTCTGCGCCCGGGCGTCGCGCAGTTCGCGCTCGGCGTCGTTGCGCAGCTGCTCGGCCTGCATCTGCGCGTTGCGCAGCAGCTGTTCGGCCTGGTAGCCGATGTCCGCCGCGTCGTAGGCAGGGCGAGTCGCGAGGTTGCGGCGCGCCTCGTGCAGCTTGGCGCGCAGCACCTCGACCTGGTAGCCGAGGTCCTCGGCGTGCTGAACGGCCTTCTCCCGCTCGGTCTTCAGCCGGTCCATCTCGGCCTCGAACCGCGAGAGGTGGTCGTCAGGCCGGTGGCTGTCCTGGCGTTCGTAGCCCCGCACTGCGCGGTCCCATCCGTCCCCTGGTCGCGAACACTGCCCGTACGAGCACCGTCCGACGACGGACGGGCCCCCGGTGAATGGTGTCAGATCGACAAGGGGGCGTGGGTCCCAGGCCCCGACCCGACCCCGGCCCGGAACCGCCCACTGTACCGGCCCCGGAATCCGGTGGTCAGTGCTCCGTTGCCGAGGTGACCAGTTCGGTCAGTACGCCGTGGCAGTCCTTGGGGTGCAGGAACGTGATGCGGGAGCCCATCGAACCGATGCGCGGCTCGTCGTAGAGGACCCGGACGCCCTTGTTCCGGATGGCTTCCGCGTCGCCGTCGACGTCGGCGGTGCCGAAGGCGATGTGGTGCACTCCTTCGCCGTTCTTGGCCAGCCACTTGCCCACCGCGGAGTCCTGGCGGGTGGGCTCCAGGAGCTGGAGGTACGAGGCGCCGCCGTCCGACGTACCGTTGATCTTGAGCATGGCCTCGCGCACGCCCTGCTCCTCGTTGACCTCGGAGTGGAACACCTCGAATCCGTACGTAGCACGATAGAACTCGACGGTCTTGTCGAGGTCGAAACAGGCGATCCCGATGTGGTCGATTCGCGTCAGCATGGGTCCAGTGCAGCGCCCCGGGAGGTGGTTACGCAACGTGCGCGCGATCACACCGGCTGGCCGGTGACGCCGCCGGTACCGCTCAGTACATTTCCAGTAAACCCTCGTTCACTTCTCACCTCCCAAGGGGCTGTGCCTCATGTCTGGAACGACCGGTACCACTTCAGTGATCGTCGCGGGCGCCCGGACGCCCATGGGCCGTCTGCTCGGCTCGCTCAAGACCTTCTCGGGCGCCGACCTCGGCGGCGTCGCCATCAAGGCCGCGCTCGACCGGGCCGGCATCGGCGGCGACCAGGTCCAGTACGTGATCATGGGCCAGGTGCTCCAGGCCGGCGCGGGCCAGATCCCGGCCCGCCAGGCGGCCGTCAAGGCCGGCATCCCGATGAACGTCCCGGCGCTCACGATCAACAAGGTCTGCCTCTCGGGCCTCGACGCCATCGCGCTCGCCGACCAGCTGATCCGCGCGGGCGAGTTCGACATCGTGGTGGCCGGTGGCCAGGAGTCGATGACCAACGCCCCGCACCTGTTGCCGAAGTCCCGCGAGGGCTACAAGTACGGCGCGATCGAGATGCTGGACGCGATGGCGCACGACGGTCTGACCGACGCCTTCGAGAACATCGCCATGGGCGAGTCCACCGAGAAGCACAATGCTCGCCTGGGTATCCAGCGCGCCGACCAGGACGAGATCGCCGCGCTCTCCCACCAGCGCGCGGCCGCCGCCCAGAAGAACGGCCTGTTCGAGGCCGAGATCACGCCGGTCGAGATCCCGCAGCGCAAGGGCGAGCCGGTGATCTTCGCCAAGGACGAGGGCATCCGCGCCGAGACCACGGCCGAGTCGCTCGGCAAGCTGCGCCCGGCGTTCGCCAAGGACGGCACCATCACGGCCGGCACCTCCTCGCAGATCTCGGACGGCGCGGCCGCGGTCGTCGTGATGTCCAAGGCGAAGGCCGAGGAGCTGGGCCTGGAGTGGATCGCGGAGATCGGGGCGCACGGCAACGTGGCGGGTCCGGACAACTCGCTCCAGTCGCAGCCCTCCAACGCCATCAAGCACGCCCTGTCGAAGGAGGGCATCGGCGTCGAGGACCTCGACCTCATCGAGATCAACGAGGCGTTCGCGGCGGTCGCGGTCCAGTCGATGAAGGACCTCGGGGTGTCCCCGGAAAAGGTGAACGTCAACGGTGGCGCGATCGCGCTGGGCCACCCGATCGGCATGTCCGGCGCGCGCGTGGTGCTCCACCTCGCCCTTGAGCTCAAGCGCCGGGGCGGCGGCACGGGCGCGGCCGCGCTGTGCGGCGGCGGCGGTCAGGGCGACGCCCTGATCATCCGGGTGCCCGGCAAGTAACGGCCCGGCTCGCGTCAACTCCCGTACGTACGCACTGAACCGAACGGAGCGGCAATGGTGGACGTCCCCGAACTGGTGGCCCGGGCGAGGGAGGGCAGGCCGCGTGCGGTGGCCCGGCTGATCTCGCTGGTCGAGGGGGCGTCCCCGCAACTGCGCGAGGTGATGGCGCAGTTGGCTCCGCTGACGGGCGGTGCGTACGTGGTGGGGCTCACGGGGTCGCCGGGTGTCGGCAAGTCGACATCCACGTCGGCGCTGGTGACGGCGTACCGGCGGGCGGGCAAGCGGGTCGGCGTGCTGGCTGTCGACCCGTCGTCGCCGTTCTCGGGCGGCGCGCTCCTGGGCGACCGGGTCCGGATGTCCGACCACGCCTCCGACCCCGGGGTGTACATCCGCTCCATGGCGACCCGGGGCCACCTGGGCGGCCTCGCCTGGGCCGCCCCGCAGGCGATCCGGGTGCTGGACGCGGCGGGGTGCGAGGTGATCCTGGTGGAGACGGTCGGCGTGGGCCAGTCGGAGGTGGAGATCGCCTCTCAGGCGGACACGTCGGTGGTGCTCCTGGCGCCCGGCATGGGCGACGGGATCCAGGCCGCGAAGGCGGGGATCCTGGAGATCGGCGACGTGTACGTGGTGAACAAGGCGGACCGGGACGGGGCGGACGCGACCGCCCGGGAGCTGAACCACATGCTGGGGCTCGGCGAGTCCCGGGGCCCCGGCGACTGGCGGCCGCCCATCGTCAAGACGGTCGCGGCGCGGTCCGAGGGCATCGACGAGGTGGTCGAGGCGCTGGAGAAGCACCACGCGTGGATGGCGGAGCGGGGGGTGCTGGCGGAGCGGCGCCGCGCACGGGCGGCGCGGGAGGTCGAGACGATCGCGGTCACGGCCCTGCGCGAACGCATCGGCGACCTCCACGGCGACCGCCGCCTGTCCGCGCTGGCAGCGCGGATCGTGGAGGGTTCGCTGGACCCGTACGCGGCGGCGGACGAACTGGTGGCGGGGCTGACGTCCGGGGCCTGACCCCCACGGCGGGGCTGCGCCGCGAACCCCGTTTCCACCTGCGGCGGGCATTCCCCCACCCCGCCCCTTCCCGAAAGCCTCCGGCGGTGGTCGTGCGTCTGCGGGCCGGTGAGGGTTGCTCGCGCAGTTCCCCGCGCCCCTGAAGGAGGGCCCGAAGGGCCCATCTAAGGGGCGCGGGGAACTGCGCGAGCAACCCAGCACGATCCGCAGCCGAACACCCCCGCAAAGGGGTCCGGGGGCGAAGCCCCCGGGTAAAGGGCTAAAGCTTGCCGCGGTGGCCGCGCAGATGGTCCGCCACCGGTCCGAGCGCCGCCCGCAGATCCGACAGCGCGTCGCTCGACAGCAGGTCGATGAAGTGCTTGCGCACGGACGCCACATGGTGCGGCGCGACCTTCTCCATGGTCTCCGCCCCCGTGTCGGTCAACACCGCGAACAACCCCCGCCGGTCCGACTCGCAGTTCTCCCGCCGCACAAGCCCCGCGTTCTCCATCCGCGTGATCTGATGCGAGAGTCGGCTCTTGGACTGAAGGGTCGCGGCGGCGAGGTCGCTCATGCGCAGCCGCTGCCCCTCGGCCTCCGAGAGGTTGACCAGGATCTCGTAGTCGTTGTTGGTCAGGCCGAACGGCTGCAGGTCCTTTTCCATCTGGTGCGTCAGCATCCTGTTGACGTCCAGATAGGTACGCCAGGCGCACTGCTCGCTATCGGTCAGCCAGTTGGTGGCCGTCTCGGTCTCCATATGTCGATTCTACCTAAGAAGTTGAATTCTGAACGAAGCCTGGGAGTGTGACGCCCCGCACGCACCGGCACAAGGGTCGTGGTCAGCGCCCGGCAAGGGTGCACGCGTTCGACGTCACACTCCGCAGACTACCGCTCACAGGCCGAAGCGACGCTGGAGGTCTCCGAGCTGGCCGGGAAGGCGCGGTCCGGAACCCGCCGCACCGTGCTGCCCGCCCGAGCCCCCGCCGCCCGGAACGCCCGCCTCATCGGGCACCTGCCCGGTCGACTGCTCGGCCATCAGCACTTCGGTGGACTGGAGCAGGACCGTTCCGGCGCCCACGAACTCGAACTGGTGCTCCTCGCCCGAGGTGCCCCCGAGGCCCGTGAGTGACCGGATTCCGCCCAGCACGCCCGTCATATAGCCGTGATCGTAGTGGTGGCAGGGCGACGGGCAGTCCGCCCAGCCGACCAGCGCCTGCGGGTCGACCCGGATCGGCGGCTCCATGAAGACGACCGGCCCGTTCGAGGCCGCCACGAACTTGCCGGTCCCGATCAGCGTCAGAAAGCCCGGCACGATCGACTGCTTCAGGGCCAGCGTCGGCTGGTACGCCAGCAGGTTCCCGGCCCGGATCGTCAGGTTGCCGTCGTCCAGGTCGTACGAGTTCACATCGAAGGCCCGGTCCGCGAGCAGCATCTTTCCGGAGCCGTCCGCCACCACCCAGTCGCTGGCGTGCAGCGGCGAGTGGAAGCTGGTGCGCAGCAGCCGGTCCAGGCGCCCGTGGCCGATGCCGTTGAACTCGATCCGCCCGTAATAGGCGATCATCTTGCCCTTCTGCAGGAACCACTGGCTCGATTTGAGCTCCACGCAGAAGGTGTACTTGTTGACGTTGTCGTCGGACGGGAGCGAGTACGGGTCGAAGACCGCCGGGCCGCCCGGCTGAGGGGTGTTCACAGCTTCTCCTCCGAGGCCTGGACGTACACCGCGCCGCTGCCGGACAGTTCGAGCTGGAACGCCTCGCCCGAGCCCCGGCCCACCATGTCGCGCCAACCGAGCGCCGTGGAGAGCTTGTTGCGTACGTCACCGTGGTGGGCCACATACGCCTGCGGGTCGACGTGGACCGGGCGCTGCGGGGTGATCGGCAGCTCGACGACCCCGCCGTGCGCCATCACCGCCACCGCGCCGTGGCCCTTGAGCGTGGTCGTGAACAGGCCCTGGCCGGTCACCTGGCCGCGCACCATGCCCATCACACCGCCCTGCGAGCCCATGAACATGGTGCCCTGCTGGAGCGTCCCGTCGAAGGCGAGCAGCCGGTCCGCCTCCACGTAGAGCGTGTCCCCGGCGAGGTTGATGACCTGGATGTGGTGGCCGCCGTGGCCGAACATCACCGTGCCGTTGCCCTCGACCGTCATCAGCGGCGTCGCCTCGTTGGCCACCCGGCGGCCGATCATCGACATGATCCCGCCCTGGCCGCCCTGGATGTTGGGCGTGAAGGACACCTCGCCCTTGTACGCGAGCATCGCGCCGCGCTGGCTGAACATCTTCTGGCCGGGGGCCACCGTGGCCTCGACCATCTTGGAGTTGATCTCGCGGAACGGCATCAGAGGTCGCCCCCGATGGTGTTGCGCTCGCTGGGCTGCACGTACACCAGGCCCTCGCCCTCGAACCGGATCTGGAACGCCTCGCCCGAGCCCTCGCCCAGGAACGTGCGGAAGGTCACCCCGGACTGGAAGTGCTGCTGGAGGTTGCCCTGGTGCGCGATGTAGGCGCCGGGGTCGACGGAGAGCGGGTACTGGGCGCTGACCCGCAGCACCACGGCCGGGCCGTCGGACATGATCGCCGCCTGGCCGTGGCCCTCGACCGTGGTGGTGAACAGGCCGTTGCCCTGGGTCGCGCCGCGCAGCCCGGTGAAGGTGGTGCCGGTGCGCAGGCCGGTGTCGGTGGCGAGCAGATTGCTCGCCTCGACGTAGAGCTTGTCGCCCTGGAGCGAGACGAGGTTGATCTCGCTGGCCCGGTCGGCGAAGTAACAGGTGCCGTGTCCCTTCACCTCCATCACGGCCATCGATTCGCCGGTGAGGCGGCGGGTCACCATGCCGCGTAGGCCCTCACCGCCGCCGGACATCTTCTTGAATGCCATCTGGCCGTCATAGGCGACCATCGAGCCGTTCTTCGCCTTGACGGCGTCACCGGTCATCTCGACGGCCAGCATTTTGCTGCCTTGGAGTCGGAACGTTGCCACGGGGTGAAGGTAGCGGCCGCGCCCCCGCCCGGACAGGGCCCTGGGGATGATCCGCCCCTGGTCGGCCCCTGATCCGGTCCTTCGGTCCGCCCTGGTCAGGCCCGGATCCCGGCCCCCGCCCGCCCCCCGCCGAAACCCCCGCGCCCCTGATGTCACAATGGGGAACGTTTGTGCTTGCGTTCACAAGCGACACGCTCCGAACTCCTCCCACCGAAGGTGCCCCCGTGGACATCAAGACCGCATCCGCGTTCCACCGTCTCCGACTGATCTCGGCCCCGGAGGCCGTCTCCTTCCTGCTGCTGCTCGTCTGCTCGGTGCTGAAGCGGACGACCGACGTCAACGCCGTCCCGGTCATGGGCGCCATCCACGGCATCCTCTTCATCCTGTACGTGATCTTCTGGGCGGACGCCTGGAACAAGGCGAAGTGGCCCGCGAAGACCGCCGCTCTGTTCTTCGTGCTCTCCGTGCTGCCGTTCGGCGGCTTCGTGGCCGAGCGCAAGCTCAAGCGCCAGGCCAAGGACGCCGTGATCGCCGCCCGCGCCCGCAAGGAAGGCGTGGTCGGAGCGTGATCGTCGCCTTCTCGGTCACTCCGCTGGGTGTCGGCGAGGACGTCGGGGAGTACGTCGCCGACGCCGTACGGGTCGTACGCGAGTCGGGTCTGCCCAACCGCACCGACGCCATGTTCACCTCCGTCGAGGGGGAGTGGGACGAGGTGATGGACGTGGTGAAGCGCGCCGTCGCCGCCGTCGAGGCCCGCGCCCCGCGCGTCTCGGTCGTCCTGAAGGCGGACATCCGTCCGGGCGTCACCGACGGCCTCACCACCAAGGTGGAGACGGTGGAGCGCCACCTCTCGGCGTAAGCGCTTCGCTGGAAGTGCACGATGCTTCGGCTGCGGACCGTGCGTGGTTGCTCGCGCAGTTCCCCGCGCCCCTTTGGCGCGCGCGGTACCGCAGCGGACTTCCACCAGTTCGCTCAGCCCCCGCCCCGAAGCGCCCTCCCCACCCCGCAGTTCGAGCCCCCGGCCGCCGCCCCCGGCAACCGGGGGCTCTGTCGTGCGCCGACCCCGGACAAGGCCCCGCACGCCGCCCAAACCAAGATCGCTCACTCGGAGTACTCCGCTCGACACGCCGATGAATATCCACTTTTGTAGGGATATCTACCTGGCTCGATCAGCTGGAGGGCACAGTGCGGTCGGAGAGTACGTCGGCGCATTACGACTACGAGACCCACAGCCGGCTCGCCGGACCGCTCACGGAACCGGACAGGGCGGCCTACCGGGTGCGCTACCGGAGTCTCCTCTCCAGTGAGCCCCGCCGAATACGCGCCGTCCTGCTGATGACGCTCGCGCCCGTGCTCACCGCCGTCCTGCTGGTCTACCTCGTGTGGCCGACCCACTGGGTGGAACGCGAGGGCGGCGACGAGTGGCTGGTCGCCCTGGACATCGCGATGCTTGTGGCCATCGGCCTGATCGAGTTCTTCATGGTCGTCAACGTCCTCTCGATCGCCCACGCCACGATGGTCGCCCGGGACCCGATACCCGTGGTCCCCGAGCCCGGCACCCGGGTCGCCTTCCTCACCACGTACGTGCCCGGCAAGGAACCGATATCCATGGTCCGGGCCACGCTCGAAGGCGCGGTCCGGCTGCACCACAGCGGCCCCCTCGACGTCTGGCTCCTGGACGAGGGCGACGACGCCCGGGCCAAGGCGCTCTGCGAGGAGCTGGGGGTGCGCCACTTCACCCGCAGCGGCGTCCCCGAGTGGAACCGCCCCAAGGGCCCCCACAAGGCCCGTACCAAACACGGCAACTACAACGCCTGGCTGGCCATGCACGGCCGGTCCTACGACTTCTTCGCCTCCGTCGACACCGACCACGTGCCGCTCCCCAACTTCCTGGAGCGGATGATGGGCTACTTCCGCGACCCGGACGTCGCGTTCGTGGTCGGACCGCAGGTGTACGGGAACTACCGCTCGCCGGTGACCAAGGCCGCCGAATCCCAGCAGTTCCTCTTCCACGCGCTGATCCAGCGGGCCGGCAACCGCTACCGCGCCCCGATGTTCGTCGGCACCAACAACATCGTCCGCGTCAGCGCACTGGTCCAGGTCGGCGGGCTCTACGACTCGATCACCGAGGACATGGCCACCGGCTTCGAGCTGCACCGCCGCAAGAACCCGAGGACCGGGCACTTCTGGAGATCCGTCTACACCCCGGACGTGCTGGCCGTCGGTGAGGGCCCGGAGTCCTGGACCGACTTCTTCACCCAGCAGACGCGCTGGTCGCGCGGTACGTACGAGACGCTGCTCAAGCAGTACTGGAAAGCGCCGTTCCGCGTCCCGCCCGGGCGGCTGCTCTCGTACACCCTGATGCTCGTCTACTACCCGATGACCGCCGTCAACTGGCTGCTCGGCATGGTCAGTTGCGTCCTGTTCCTCTGGTTCGGCGCCTCCGGCACCCAGGTCTCCGCCTCCGTCTGGCTGATGCTCTACAGCGACGCGGCCGCCCTGCAGATCGGGCTCTATCTGTGGAACCGCCGCCACAACGTCTCGCCGCACGAGCCCGAGGGCTCCGGCGGGCTCGCCGGGATGGGGATGTCCGCGCTCTGCGCGCCCGTCTACCTCAAGTCGCTCGGCTCGGCGCTGCTGCGCACCCGGGGCCGGTTCGTCGTCACCCCCAAGGGCGACGAGGCCAGCCCCGACCGGCTCTGGACGTTCCGGATCCATCTGTTCTGGGCGGCCGTGCTCGTCGCGTCGCTCGGCGCCTCCGTCGTCTTCCGGCACACCCACGCGGCGATGCGCACCTGGGCCGTGCTCGCCCTCGCCATCGCGCTCGCCCCGGTCGCCGTCTGGTCCCTGACCACCGTGCGCGAGCGCGCCGCCGCCCGCCGCCGCCCGCTCGCCGAGCCCGCCGAGGCCGAGGCGCCGCTCGCGGCCACCGCGCCGGCCGCCACGACGACCGGAGGGAACTGACCCATGGCCTACCGGCCCTCCCAGCGCACGAAGAAGACACTGCTCGGCGGCGGCGCGATCGTGCTGCTCGCCGGGCTGAACGCCCCGGCCGCGCTCTCCTTCGCCGAGGAGCAGTACCACGCGTACCAGATCCGCCGGCCCGACTACATGCGCAAGTACGGCGCCTGGGACACCGTCGACATCCCCGCGAAGTACCGTACGAACGCGATCCACGCGGCCCTGCTGCACACCGGCAAGGTCCTCATCATCGCGGGCTCCGGCAACAAGCAGGAGAAGTTCGACGCGGGCTCCTTCGACACCGTGCTGTGGAACCCGAAGGACAACACCTTCAAGAAGGTCCACACCCCCGAGGACTTCTTCTGCGGCGGCCACGCCCAGCTCCCGGACGGACGGCTCCTGGTGGCGGGCGGCACCGCGCGCTACGAGGTTCTCGACGGCCAGGTGAAGCGGGCCGCGGGCGGGATGCGGGTCAAGAACGAGAACCCGGAGAAGGCCGTCACGATCAAGAAGGGGACCAGGTTCCGCTCGCCGTCCGGTGTCGAGTACGTGGCGAAGTTCGATGTGACCGTGCCGAGGGCCAAGCGCGAGTTCGTCGTCAGCTACTACGCGACCGGCCAGATGATGCCCTGGAAGACCAAGGTCACCGCCGCCGAGGCGCGGGTCTTCGTGGAGGCGGTGGCCGACGGCCCCAAGTCGGTCGCCACCGACCAGGCCCAGTACGAGATCGAGGGCCTCAAGGGCGAGGACGCCGACAACACGTACGGGCTCGCCGAGAAGATCACCATGGAGAAGCAGGACTTCCAGGGGATCCGGGCGGCCTACGAGTTCGACCCGAAGGCCGAGAAGTACGTGCCCGTCGCGCCGATGCGGCAGGCGCGCTGGTACCCGACGCTCACCACGCTCCAGGACGGCAAGGTGCTCGCCGTCTCCGGGCTCGACGACGTCGGCACGATCCTCGCGGGCGACAACGAGATCTACGACCCGAAGACCAAGAAGTGGGGCAAGGGGCCGTTCCGCTACTTCCCCACCTACCCCTCGCTCTTCCTCACCAAGAGCGGCAAGCTCTTCTACTCCGGCGCCAACGCGGGCTACGGACCCGCCGACAAGGGCCGTGAGCCGGGCCTGTGGGACGTGACGACCAACACCTTCAAGAAGATCGACGGTCTCGGCGACCGCGACCAGACCGAGACGGCCAGCTCACTGCTGCTGCCGCCGGCCCAGAACCAGAAGTTCATGATCCTCGGCGGCGGCGGGGTCGGCGAGTCCGCGAAGTCCACGCCCCGCACCGCGCTGATCGACCTCAAGGAGAACAGCCCCGCCTTCAAGTCCGGTCCCGAACTCCCGCAGGGAACGCGGTACTTGAACAGCGTCATCCTCCCCGACGACTCGGTCTTCACCAGCGGCGGCTCCGAGGACTACCGGGGGCGCGGCGGCAGCAACATCCTCAAGGCCCAGTTCTACGACCCCCGGGCCAACGCCTTCCGTGAGGCCGCCGATCCGACGGTCGGCCGCAACTACCACTCCGAGGCGCTGCTGCTGCCCGACGGCCGGGTCGCCACCTTCGGCTCCGACTCGCTCTTCGGCGACAAGGACAACACCAAGCTCGGCAGGTTCGAGCAGCGGATGGAGGTCTACACCCCGCCGTACCTCTACCGGGACAAGGAGAAGCGGCCCGCGCTCGGCGACGGGCCCGAGGCGGTCGGGCAGGACCGCCGGGCCACGTTCAGGGCCGAGCACCCCGAGCGGATCGCGAAGGCGCGGCTGATGCGGCCGAGCGCGGTCACCCACACCACCGACGTCGAGCAGCGCTCGATCGAGGTGGGCCTCACGAAGGACAAGAACTCGGTGACGGTGACGGTGCCGGGCGACAAGGCCCTGGTGCCGCCCGGCTGGTACATGCTCTTCGTCACGGACGCCGAGGGCACGCCGTCCGAGGCGAAGTGGCTGCAGGTGGACTGAGCAGGCGGTCAGGCCTTCGCGCGGCGGGCGAGCCCCAGTGCGTACTCCGGCCACCAGGCGCCCGCTGCCGGGCCGCCCCGGCAGGTGCCGTCCGAGTCGCCGGGCCGCTTGATCCAGAGATACGCGTCGACCAGCGGGAACCCGGTACTGGCGGTCGGCGGCGTGCCGAGCGCCCGGCCCGGCGGGTTGCACCACGCCTGCTCGCGGTCGTCAAGGAGCGGGCCCGCCCCGTTGCGGCTGGTGTCGACGACGAAGTGCTTGCCGCCGAGGCCCTGGGAGACCTTCGTGCCGTACGCGCGTACGGCGTCGTCGGTCTGGAAGTTGGAGACGTTCAGGGCGAACCCGTCGGCCCGGGCGACCCCGGCGCGGGTCAGCGGCTCGACGAGCTTGTTCGGGTCCGGGATCCAGGCCGGGTTGCCCGCGTCCAGGTAGACCTTGGTGTGGGGCAGCTTCTTGAAGTGGTCGACGGCCTCGTTGAGCAGCTGGTAGCGCTCGTCCCAGTGCTCGCGGGTGGTGCAGCCGTCGACCATGTGGGCCACCGCGTCCGGCTCCAGGACCACGATCGCCTTCGCGTCGCCGATGGCCTCGCCGAACATGCCGTACCAGGTGCGGTAGGCGGCCACGTCCGCGGCGCCGCCCGCCGAGAGGCCGCCGCAGTCGCGGTGCGGGATGTTGTACGCGACGAGCAGGACGGTGCGCCGGTCCTTGGCGGCGCCCGCGACCGCCGCGCGGATGCCGGGCCGGGGGTCGTCCCAGGCGGCCCACAGGGCGGTCGGCCGGTCGGCGATCCGGCGCAGTGCCTCGGCGTCGGCGGTGCGGCCCTGGGCCTCCCAGATCTTGATCTGCCTGGCCGCGCTGCTGTCCGGGTCCACCCAGAACGGGCCCTCGGGCGCGGGCTCGGCGCCGTCGCCGGACCGCCCTTGGGCGGCGGGGGTGGCCGGTGCGGGGCCGGGGTCGGCGGAGCCGGAGGAGCAGCCGGAACAGGCGACGGCGAGGGCGAGGAGGGCGGCGGCAAGGAGGCCGCGCTGCCGGGGGATGTGCCGGGACATTCGGCCCCTTGGGGTCACGGGCGTACACGGGACAGCGACAATCGTGACATATCGGTCACGCTCCGCAGCGGAGCGCCACGGGGCGTAAGCGGGCCGAAGTGTGAGACGGGGCTGACCGGCATGTGACCAGTGGGTAAGGTCGACGCGTGCCGAAGCCGCTCAGCCTCCCGTTCGATCCCATCGCCCGCGCCGACGAGCTCTGGCAGCAGCGCTGGGGGCCGGTGCCCTCGATGGGCGCGATCACCTCGATCATGCGCGCGCACCAGATCCTGCTCGCCGAGGTCGACGCGGTGGTCAAGCCGTACGGGCTGACCTTCGCGCGGTACGAGGCGCTGGTGCTGCTCACCTTCTCCAAGGCGGGGGAGCTGCCGATGTCGAAGATCGGCGAGCGGTTGATGGTGCACCCGACGTCGGTGACGAACACGGTGGACCGCCTGGTGCGGTCGGGCCTCGTCGACAAGCGCCCCAACCCGAACGACGGGCGCGGCACGCTCGCGTCCATCACCGACAAGGGCCGCGAGGTCGTCGAGAACGCGACGCGGGATCTGATGGAGATGGATTTCGGGCTGGGTGTCTACGACGCGGAGGAATGCGGCGAGATTTTCGCCCTGCTGCGGCCCCTTCGGGTCGCGGCGCGCGACTTCGAGGACGAGTAGGTCCGGCCGTCTGTTGGCTGCGGATCGTGCTGGGTTGCTCGCGCAGTTCCCCGCGCCCCTTAAATGGGCCCTTCGGGCCCATTCCTAGGAGGGCCCGGAGGGCCCATCAAGGGGCGCGGGGAACTCTCCCAGGGCGCCGCAAGATCGCGGCGGCGTGGCCGTTACGCTCGTAGGCATGAAAAAGAGCGTGCTGACCCGGTACCGGGCGATGGCCTACATCACGGGCGTCCTTCTCGTCCTGCTGACGCTGGGCGTCATCGCCAAGTACCTGCTGGACATGAACGGTGCCGCCGACTTCACCAAGATCGTGGGCATCGCGCACGGCTGGCTGTACGTGATCTACCTCGTCGTCGCCTTCGACCTGGGCTCCAAGGCGAAGTGGCCGGTCGGGAAGCAGCTCTGGGTCCTGCTCGCCGGCACGATTCCCACCGCCGCGTTCTTCGTCGAGCGCAAGGTCTCCCGCGAGGTGGAGGCCCTGGTCACGGACCCGGCGCCGGTCGCGGCCAAGGCGTAACCCCACGCGTGACCCCACCGCCCGCGGAGAACCGCGGGCGGTCTGCCATCGACATTTACTAGGACGTCCTAGTAAATTCGAAGGTATGGACGCTGACGCCATCGAGGAGGGCCGCCGTCGCTGGCAGGCCCGTTACGACAAGGCCCGCAAGCGGGACGCGGACTTCACCACGCTCTCCGGGGACGAGGTCGAGCCGGTCTACGGCCCCCGCCCCGGCGACACCTACGAGGGCTTCGAGCGGATCGGGTGGCCCGGTGAGTACCCGTACACGCGCGGGCTGCACGCCACCGGCTACCGGGGGCGTACGTGGACGATCCGGCAGTTCGCCGGGTTCGGCAACGCCGAGCAGACCAACGAGCGCTACAAGATGATCCTCAAGGCGGGCGGCGGCGGCCTCTCGGTCGCCTTCGACATGCCGACCCTGATGGGCCGCGACTCCGACGACCCGCGCTCGCTCGGCGAGGTCGGGCACTGCGGCGTCGCCATCGACTCGGCCGCCGACATGGAGGTCCTGTTCAAGGACATCCCGCTCGGTGACGTCACCACGTCCATGACGATCAGCGGCCCGGCCGTCCCGGTCTTCTGCATGTACCTGGTCGCCGCCGAGCGCCAGGGCGTCGACCCGGCGATCCTCAACGGCACGCTCCAGACGGACATCTTCAAGGAGTACATCGCGCAGAAGGAGTGGCTCTTCCAGCCCGAGCCGCATCTGCGCCTCATCGGCGACCTGATGGAGCACTGCGCGCAGGGCATCCCCGCGTACAAGCCGCTCTCGGTCTCCGGGTACCACATCCGCGAGGCGGGCGCGACGGCCGCGCAGGAGCTGGCGTACACGCTGGCGGACGGTTTCGGTTACGTGGAGCTGGGGCTCAGCCGCGGTCTTGACGTCGACGTCTTCGCCCCCGGTCTCTCCTTCTTCTTCGACGCCCACCTCGACTTCTTCGAGGAGATCGCCAAGTTCCGCGCCGCGCGCCGGATCTGGGCGCGGTGGATGAAGGAGGTGTACGGGGCGAAGTCCGACAAGGCGCAGTGGCTGCGCTTCCACACCCAGACCGCCGGTGTCTCGCTGACCGCGCAGCAGCCGTACAACAACGTCGTGCGCACGGCGGTGGAGGCGCTGTCCGCCATCCTCGGCGGCACCAACTCGCTGCACACCAACGCCCTGGACGAGACCCTGGCCCTGCCGAGCGAGCAGGCCGCCGAGATCGCCCTGCGGACGCAGCAGGTGATCATGGAGGAGACGGGCGTGGCCAATGTGGCCGACCCGCTGGGCGGTGCCTGGTACGTGGAGCAGCTCACCGACCGCATCGAGGCGGACGCGGAGAAGATCTTCGACCAGATCAAGGAGCGCGGGACGCGAGCGCACCCCGACGGCCGGCACCCCATCGGGCCGATCACCTCGGGCATCCTGCGCGGCATCGAGGACGGCTGGTTCACCGGCGAGATCGCCGAGTCGGCGTTCCAGTACCAGCGGTCGCTTGAGAAGGGGGACAAGCGGGTCGTCGGGGTCAACGTCCACCACGGCTCGGTCACCGGTGACCTGGAGATCCTGCGGGTCAGCCATGAGGTGGAGCGCGAGCAGGTACGGGTCCTGGGCGACCGCAAGGGCGCGAGGGACTCGGCGCGGGTGAAGGCCGCCCTGGACGCGATGCTCGCCGCCGCGCGCGACGGCTCGAACATGATCGCGCCCATGCTCGACGCGGTGCGGGCCGAGGCCACGCTGGGTGAGATCTGCGGGGTGCTGCGGGACGAGTGGGGCATCTACGTGGAGCCGGCGGGGTTCTAGGCGCCGCTATTGGGTCCGGTCTTCGTCCGCGGGTGAGTGGTCGCTGGTCGCGCAGTTCCCCGCGCCCCTAAAAGATCCGGGGCTGAGCTGAGTTCTTCGGTTGCGGCGGATCCGCTAAGGGGCGCGGGGAACTGCGCGAGCAACCCAGCACGGTCCGCAGGCGAAGGCAGGTTTGGGGCGCGGGGCTGTGTCGATTTGCGGCTCCGCCGCGCGGGCGCGACCAGCCACCTACGGTCCGCAGCCGAAGGGATCCTCGCGACGCGGGGTTACGCGGGCCACGTCACCCGGAACTCCGCACCCCCTCCCACCGCGTTCCGGACCGACAGTTCCGCCCCGTGCGCCCGGGCGATCTGGCGGGCCATCGCCAGGCCGAGGCCCGAGCCGGGGAGGGCGCGCGCCCGGTCCGCTCGGTAGAAGCGGTCGAAGACGTACGGCAGGTCCTCCGGCGCGATGCCGGGGCCGTGGTCCCGCACCGTCAACTCCCTCGCGGTGAGGGTGACTTCGACCGGCGCGCCCTGTGGGCTGAACTTCGCCGCGTTGTCCAGGAGGTTGGACAGCAGGCGGGCCAGGCGGGCCGGGACGCCGGGGACCGTGGCGGACGCGTCCGTGAGGTCGAGGTGGAACGGGGTCGCGGGCCAGTGCGCGCGGGCCGTGTCCACCGTGTGGGCGACCAGCGGGGCGAGGCGGACCTGTTCCAGGAGCGGGGTCGGCTCCTCGTCCCGGGCCAGGTCGATCAGGTCGTTCACCATCACCGTCACCTCCCGGATCTGGCGGCCGAGCGCCGACGACGCCCGGGTGCGCTGAGCGTCCGTCAGGCGGTCGGCCCGGGCCAGGAGTTCGGCGTTGGTGCGCAGCGCGGTGAGCGGGGTGCGCAGTTCGTGCGAGGCGTCCGCGACCAGGCGGCGCTGGGCCGTCACCGACTGCTCCAGCTCCCCCAGCATCGTGTTGAAGGACGCGGCGAGCCGGGTCACCTCGTCCTCCTTGCGGGCCGGGCCCGGCGGCAGCTCGATGCGGTGGCTCGGGTCCCGGGTCGCCGCGATGTGCTCGGCGGTCGCGGTGAGCCGGGCGACCGGGGCGAGCCCGGTGCGCGAGACCCAGTAGCCGAGCCCGGCCGCGAGCAGCACCCCGGTGGCGCCGACCCCGGTGAGCAGCTGCGCCGCCTGGCGTACGCCCTGCTCCACCGTGTCGGCGCGCAGGGCGACCTGGAGAGCCTGGCCGTGCGGCAGGCCGGTGGTGAGCATGCGCGCCGGATGGCCGGACAAGGTGATGTTGGTGAAGTACGGGCGGCGCTGCCCGGCCGCGACCTCGCGGGCCTGCGGCGGGACCGGCAGCAGATAGGGCCGCGCGGAGTCCGACGCCCGGTCGGCCGGGACGATCTGGGCGCAGGCCGGGGCGGCGAGGAAGCGGCACTCGCCGTTGAGCACGCCGGGTGCCTCGCCCCGGTTCTGCTGGGCGGCCAGGGTCGCCGACTGGGTGAGGTTCAGGTCGAGTTGGTGGAACAGCTCGTAACGGATCACGAAGAACGCGGCCGCGCAGACGCCGAGCGCGACCAGTGCCACCGCCGCCGAGGCGGCGACCGCGAGCCGGGTGCGCAGCGGACGGTGGCGCCGCCAGCGGGCGCCCAGGCGGCGCCGCGCGCTCACGGGGTGTCCAGCCGGTAGCCGACGCCGTGGACGGTGTGGACGAGGCGCGGCTCGCCGCCCGCCTCCAGTTTGCGCCGCAGATACCCGACGTACACGGCGAGGGAGTTGGAGTCCGGGCCGAAGTCGCGGCCCCAGACGATCTCCAGGATCATCTCGCGCGGCAGCACCTGGCCCGGGTGGCGCATCAGCAGTTCGAGCAGGGCGAACTCGGTGCGGCTGAACTCCAGCGGGCGCCCGGCGCGGTGGCCGGTGCGGGTCGCGGGGTCGACCACCAGGTCCGCGAAGGACAGCTGTTCGGGCTCCGGCTGGTCGGGCGCGGCCCGCCGCAGCAACGCCCGTACGCGTGCGACCAGTTCATCGAGGGCGAAGGGCTTGACGAGGTAGTCGTCGGCGCCCGCCTCCAGGCCGTCGACGCGCTCGCTCACCGAGTCCAGCGCGGTCAGGACCAGGACCGGGGTGCGGTCGCCAAGACCTCGCAGTCGGCGGCAGACGGCCAGCCCGTCCAGGACCGGCATCATCACATCGAGGACCACCGCGTCCGGCTGCCAGGCGGCGATCTCGGCGAGCGCCGCGAGGCCGTCGGCGGCGCCCCGCACCTCGTACCCCTCGACCGCGAGACCGTCCTCGACGGCCGCCCGCACCTCCGGCTCGTCGTCGACGACGAGGATACGGACGGGGGGCCGGGCGGGTGCGGCGCTGCTGTCGGGACCGCCGCCGCCTGCGGGACCGCTGCTCATGGGGCTGCTGCTCATGGGCAAAGAGTGCCAAAGGGCGCTCTTAGAAGCCTCTTAAGCCACCCCGCGAACGTTTCGGCCATGCGCACACCACTCTCCGTCGTGATCGGTGCGGGCGGCACCGGCGGCCACATCTATCCAGGGCTCGCGCTCGCCGAGGCGCTGCGCCGGGCCGTCCCGGACGCGGTGATCTCCTTCGTCGGTACGGACCGGGGCCTGGAGACCGAGCTGATCCCCGGCGCCGGACACCGGCTGCACACCGTCGACATGATCCCCTTCGACCCGGCGCTCGGCGCCCGGCGGTATCTGCTCCCCGCCGCCCTGCTCAAGTCGGGCGCCCAGTGCCGCGCGATCCTGCGGGCGCAGGGCGCGCACGTCGCCGTGGGGATGGGCGGCTATCCGAGCGCGCCCGTCATCGTCGGGGCCAGACTCGCCGGACTGCCCAGCCTCATCCACGAGTCCAACGCGGTACCGGGGCGGGCCAACCAGTTCGCGGCCCGGCTCACCCGGAACATCGCGGTCGCCTTCGACCGCAGCCGGGCCCATCTGACCGGCGGCGCGGACGCCGTCACCACCGGCATGCCGATCTCGGCGGCGCTGGCCCGGCTCGACCGGCCCACGATGCGCGCCGAGGCCCGCCGCGCCCTCGACGTCCCGCCCGGGGCCCGCCTGGTGCTGGTCAACGGCGGCAGCCTGGGCGCTGCCCGGCTCACCGAGGCGGCGGTCGGCCTGGCCGAGCGCTGGCAGGGTCGCGACGACGTCCACCTGATCATCAAGACCGGACCCGCCGCCCTGGACGAGACCCGGCGACGGCTCACCGGCCTGTGGGGCGCACGGGCCGTGCCGTACCTCGACCGGATGGACCTGGCGTACGCGGCGGCCGACCTGGTGGTCTGCCGGGCCGGTTCGGCGACCGTCGCCGAGCTGGCCACCACCGGGGTGCCGGCCGTACTCGTCCCGTATCCGCACGCGCCCGGCGACCACCAGACGCACAACGCGCGCGTGCTCTCGGACGCGGGCGCCGGGCTGCTGCTCGCGGACGCCGAGACCACGGCCGAACACCTCGCCGCGCTCGTCGAGCCGCTGCTCGCCGACCCGGCCCGGCTCGCCGCGATGAGCGGCGCGGCCGACCCCGGCACCCACGCCCGGGCGGCGGAGCTGCTGGCGGCGAAGGTCCTCGAACTGGCCGCGCGCACCACCCCGTACACCCTCTCGCACCCGCACAAGAAGGAGCACGCAGCATGAGCAGCTGGCACAACCGGACGGTCCTGGTCACCGGAGCCGAGGGCTTCATCGGCTCGACGCTCGTCGACCTGCTGGTCGAACAGGGCGCACGGGTACGGGCGTTGGTGCACTACAAGCCGTACGCGGAAAAGGGTCATCTGGCGCATCTGCTGGACCACCCGGCGGTCGAGATGATCGCGGGCGACGTGCGCGACGCGGGCCGGGTCTCGGACGCGGTCGCCGGGTGCGACACCGTCTTCCACCTCGCCGCCCTCATCGGCATCCCGTACAGCTACGACTCGCCGGGCGCGTATGTGCAGACGAACGTGGTCGGCACCGAGAACATCGCGGAGGCGTGCCGTCGGCACAGCGTGCGCCGCCTGGTGCACACCTCCACGAGCGAGGTGTACGGGACGGCCCTGACGGCGCCGATCGGCGAGGACCACCCGCTCCAGCCCCAGTCGCCGTACTCCGCCTCGAAGATCGGCGCGGACATGATGGCGCTGTCGCACTGGCACGCCTTCGAGCTGCCGGTGACGGTGGTGCGGCCGTTCAACACGTACGGGCCCCGGCAGTCGGCGCGTGCGGTGATCCCGACGATCCTGGCCCAACTGCACGCCGGGGCCCGCGAGATCCGGCTCGGCTCGCTCACCCCGACGCGCGACTTCACCTACGTCACGGACACCGCGCGCGGGTTCCTGGCGGTGGCGGAGTGCGACCGGGCGCTGGGGGAGGTGGTGAACCTCGGCACCGGCCGGGAGATCGCGATCGGCGACCTGGCCTCGGCACTGATCGCCGCGTCGGGCCGCGACGCGCGTGTGGTGGTCGACCCGGCCCGGCTGCGCCCCTCGGGCAGCGAGGTGGAACGCCTGCTTTCGGACAACACCCGGGCGCGCGAGTGGGCGCTCTGGCAGCCGGAGGTGTCCCTGGAGGAGGGCCTGAAGCGCACGTCCGAGTGGGTCGCGGAGAACCTGGCGGTGTTCGCGCCGGGGAGGTACGCGGTGTGAGGCGTGCGGGTTGGGCGGAGGTTCGGCGGCGCGGCGGGGTTGTGCCGCTCAGGCGGTCGCCGTCGCCGTCAACCCCGTGCACACCAGGAGGGTGAAGTCGCGGGCCCACTCCTCGTCCACCGGTTCCGCGCTGACCAGGGCCCGGTGGACGACCGCGCCCGCGACCACGTCGAAGATGAGGTCGGCGTGGCGGGCGGAGGTGACCGGGTCGTCCTCGTAAGGGAGTTCGCCCCGGACCTGCGCGCGCTCGCGGCCGATCAGTACGAGCCGTTTCTGGCGGTCGACGATCGCCGAGCGGATCCGGCCGCGCAGGGCGTCGTCGCGGGTGGACTCGGCGACCACCGCCATCAGCGCGGTCTTCGTCTCGGGGCGTTCCAGGATCGAGGCGAACTGGAGCACCACGCCCTCCACGTCCGCCGCGAGGCTGCCGAGGTCGGGCAGTTCCAGCTCGTCGAAGAGGACCGCCACCGCGTCCACGACCAGCTCGTTCTTGCCCGCCCAGCGCCGGTACAGGGTCGTCTTGGCGACGCCCGCGCGGGTCGCCACGTCCCCCATCGTCAGCTTGGACCAGCCCAGCTCGACCAGCGCCTGCCGGGTCGCCAGCAGGATCGCCGCGTCGGCCTCGGTGCTGCGGGGGCGACCGGGGCGCGCGGTTCTGCCGGGGCTGGATTGGGAACACATGACGCACGACCATACCGGCCGGTAGGGGTTGCGCCAGGGGCTCCGTCACAGGGCCGCTGTGGGGGAGATCACGGCGTACGCCGGGACGGGAGCCGACGTACTCCAGTTACGCTACGGCTCGTAGCGAAAGACTTTGAGCGGTCATTGAGCGACAACCACAGCAACATCAACAACAGCAGCACCATGCGGCGGCCGGTGGGGACCGGAAGCCGCAGGGCACCGGGTGGGGACCGGGTGCCGCAGGGCGCACGGTGGGGACCGGGCGCCGACCGGACCGAGCCCGTCCGTGTGCCTCGCAAACCGGCGGGGGGCCGTGGATGGGCCCGGATCCTGCCACCGGATTCACCACAGCCGTGCGCGGAAGGGGGAGGATGTACGCATGCAGCCTAGGAACATGTCCATGAGCGGCGTCGTCGACCTCGCCGCGGTGAAGGCGGCCGGTGAGGCCAAGGCCAAGGCGGAGCAGGCGCGCGCCGAGGCCGCCCGGCAGGGCGGGAGCACGGCGGTACCCCCGTCGGCCCTCGTGATCGATGTCGACGAGGCCGGATTCGAGCGCGACATCCTCCAGCGCTCCGCCGAGGTGCCGGTCGTCATCGACTTCTGGGCCGAGTGGTGCGAGCCGTGCAAGCAGCTCGGCCCGCTCCTCGAACGGCTCGCCGTCGAGTACAACGGCCGCTTCCTCCTCGCCAAGATCGATGTCGACGCCAACCAGATGCTGATGCAGCAGTTCGGGATCCAGGGGATCCCGGCCGTCTTCGCGGTGGTCGCGGGACAGGCACTGCCGCTCTTCCAGGGCGCGGCCCCGGAGCAGCAGATCCGCGAGACCCTGGACCAGCTGATCCAGGTCGCCCAGGAGCGCTTCGGCCTCACCGGTATCGCGGTCGACGCCGACGCGTCCGCGCCCGGCGCCGCGGACGCCCCGATCCCGGCGGGCCCGTACGACGCCCTGCTCGAAGCGGCCGTGACGGCCCTCGACTCCGGCGATCTGGCCGGCGCCGTCCAGGCGTACAAGAACGTACTGGCCGACGACCCCGGCCACCCCGAGGCCAAGCTCGGCCTCGCCCAGGCCGAACTGCTGCGCCGCGTCCAGGGGATGGACGTGCCGCAGGTCCGCAAGGACGCGGCGGAGAAGCCCGCCGATGTCGCGGCGCAGATCGCCGCGGCGGATCTGGACCTGGTGGGCGGCCATGTCGAGGACGCGTTCGGCCGGCTCGTCGAGACGGTCCGCGTCACGGCGGGCGAGGACCGCAACGCGGTACGGCTGCGCCTGCTCGAACTCTTCGAGGTCGTCGGCGCGGAGGACCCGCGGGTGACGGCGGCGCGGGGTGCGCTGGCGCGGGTGCTGTTCTGACGGCCAGTCCCCCTGAGCGGCTCGATCCCTGAGCGGCTCGATCCCTGAGCTGGTCGTGGATGGGCCGGCGCGGCGGCTGAGCGGCAGATGTGCGCTCCGCCGCAGCGCCTGAGCGGCACATGTGCGCCGCACGTGCACGGCCGGTGCGCCACTCGTGAACCGGCGGTACGCCGCTGACGATTTGGCGACACAGAGACAACCGGCGACCGCGTTTTACCAAAACTTGGTAAACGCGGTCGCTGTTACTCGCAGTAAATTGAACTGCATCTTACGTCCGTATTGAGGCGTCTATTTCCGCTTCTGTCCCGTGACTTGGCGGTACGAAGTGTGTCCGCGTGATGCCGAGCTGTCGCGCCACGGTTATCCCTCCGTTACTGGCAAGTAACGAACCCCCTTGCGCCCCTCCTCCGAATGGACAACGATCGGCCACGCTCGGTCCAATAACGCACCAGCCCGACAGCCACTCGGCGCTGCGCGTTCCCTGGGTCCCCACCGAGTCGGCCGGCGGCCAGTGACGCCGACCGTGGACAGGGGGGTCTCTGCCGTACGGCGGGGCCTGTCCAGCAGGTTGTGCGTGATGCGTCAGGCGCGACCAGTGGTTGTCGCTCGGGGGTGATCGCCGGTGATTCGGACGCGATACGCGCCTGAAGTCTCGGGCGCTCTCCTTCCCGAGGACGTAGCACTTCTCCCATCCCTGGACAGCCCGCGAGGGTCCGTCCCGGAGATGTACGTCCGAGAAGGAGGAAAGTCATGGAGTCCCAAGTACGTGGCGGGACCAGATGGAAGCGGTTCGCGCTGGTCATGGTGCCGAGCGTGGCCGCCACGGCGGCGATAGGCATCGGGCTCGCCCAGGGCGCCCTCGCGGCGTCGTTCAGTGTTTCCGGCGTTGACTTCAAGGTGACGGCGGACCAGTTGGACGGTCACGACCTGCTTCAGTACGGGTCGATCGCCACCGGTACCGACCTGGATGGCAACAAGGCGGCCCACCCCGTGGTGGTCTCCGGCTTCAGCGACGCCAAGATCTACAACATGTGTCAGTCGGTCGTCACGCCGAAGGTGCCGTTCTTCGGCAACATCACGATGACGATCAGGGCTGGTCAGAACCACGACCACCCGGTCGAGGCGAAGAACATCTACCTCGATGTGTCCCAGCTCAACACCGACGCCACGTTCGAGAACATCGACATCGGCGTCGCTGCCGGCCAGGGCACGGCCAATGGCAAGACGAAGATGCAGGGGAACGCGTCGCCGCAGGCCAACCCGTACGGGTTCGCCCAGCGGGCCGATCACGCGGTCCTGGACAGGATCGAGCAGCGTGCGTGGGCGACCACGGCCGGCAACTTCAAGCTCAATGGGCTGAGCCTCAAGCTGTCCACCGGCGTCAACGAGTGCCAGCTGTCCCACTAGGCGGACTCTCCGGTGGCCGAGGGCGGGTGATGCCCACGGCCACCGGGAACACCATTTTTCTTGCAACAGCGGTACCAGGGAGCTGTTTTCCATGAGCGCCGAGACCACAGGTTCCCGCGGGTTCTCCTACTGGCGGCTTCGTTTCCGTGCCTGGCGGGGCAGCCGGCCGTTCTGGGCAGGCCTGTTCACCATGGCGGGCGGCGTGCCGATCGCGTACTTCCCGTACGCCAATCTCCACCTCGGCAACGTCACGCTGACGATGTCCACGACGGCGGGCGCGGGTTCGCTGATCATCGGCGTACTGCTGATCACGCTCGGTCTGACGATGTGGTACCACCAGCCCGTTCGCGTGTTCGCAGGTGTCGCGGCCATCCTGCTCGCACTGATCTCCCTGCCCGTCGCCAACATCGGCGGCTTCCTGATGGGCTTCCTGCTCGCCCTGTTCGGCGGCGCTCTCGCGCTGTCGTGGGTGCCGGCGAAGCCGAGACGGCGTGACCGGCGCGCCAAGGGCGCCGACCCCTCTGGCGACGAGCCGGACAGCGAGACCGTCCCCGGCCCGCGCGAGGAGGAGTCCGGTACGGCCGTCATCGAAACGACAGTCGACGCCAATGGCGGGAGGAACAGTGCGGGGTGACGAGACGCAGCTGAACTCGACCGGAGGCGGCGACTCCCGTGAGAGAGGCGGGCCGCGCCACGCGGCCCCGAGGAAGTCGCTGCTGACGAAGCTGCACATGCCCGCAGGCAAGGCGATGGCGCTTGCCGCCATGCCGACGGCCATGTTCGTCGGGATGAGCCTCACGCCCAAGCTCGCGATGGCGGACGACAAGACGGACATCCCGTTCGCGCCCGGCCCTTGTGTGACCCGCTCCGACCAGCCGAGCGCGTCGGCGAGCCCGTCGAAGTCGCCGAGCCCGTCGTCGAGCAAGTCGAGCACGCCGACGCCGAGCCCGTCGGGGACGGCGGACAAGAAGCCGGCGGAGCCCACTCCGACCGAGAGCCCGTCGGCCGCGAAGTCCCAGTCCCAGTCCCGGACGCAGCCGAAGCCCGCCACGTCGCAGGCACCGGCCACCGATCCCTCCTCGGACCCGACGCCGACCAAGTCCACCAACCCGCTGGACCCGTTGGGCCTGGGGGATGTGCTGGGCGACATCCTGGGCGTGCACCCGAGCAAGTCGTCGACGCCGGTGACCCCGAAGCCGTCGACGTCCTCGACTGCGACGACCACGCCGTCTCCGAAGACGTCGTCGACGCCGAGCACGCCCGCCAAGAAGTCGACGGACACGGGGGGCACCGTCAAGTCGCCCGTCACGACCGCGACGGACAAGGCGGCGCAGGCCATCCGTGACGCGGCCGCGCAGGCGGGCCAGAAGGTCGAGGACCTGGCGCCCGGCGCGAAGGGCCTGGACGCCAAGAAGGACACCAACGTCCCCGACGGCGCCAAGCAGCCCTTCCCGTGTCCGACGGCGGACCCGAAGGCCCTCGCCAACGCCAAGCTGGCGTCGGACGTCCCGCTGCTGCCGGACCAGCCGTGGATCCTCAAGACCTCCAAGCTGACCCTGAGCGGCCTGAACTACGAGGGCATCGTCGAGGTCAAGACGGGCAGCGGCAAGGTCAAGAAGGTCCTGAAGTTCACGGCGAAGTCGGTGGACATCGACAACCTGCACCAGCTGGTGTACGGCCCCGAGCTCAACGGGAAGCCGACCACCGCCCACGTCAAGGCGCGCGCGGGCTCCCAGTCGACCATCCGCAACGGCACGGTGACGATGTACACGGAGGAGCTGAAGGGCAACCTCTTCGGCCTCATCCCGATCACGTTCAGCCCGCAGACCCCGCCCCCGCTGAACATTCCGTGGGTCTTCTTCACCAACGCGACGGTCCACCAGGCCGGCCAGTTCGGCGGCACCCTGACGGTCCCGGGCCTGCAGAACTACATCACGGACGGCAACCCCGAATAGCCGTCCCACCCACAAAGACCCATCCGGGAGCCGCAGTAACGGCCGTGGGGGCGGGGGGGCCGGGGGGGGGGGGGCCGGCGGGGGGGGGGGGGGGGGTGTGTGGGGGGGTGGGGGGGGGGAAAAAAAAAAAAAATAGAGGTTAAGGATAAATATTTTAAGT